>JABDBP010000009.1 GCA_013288565.1 Alphaproteobacteria bacterium
AAAAATTGCTATCGCGTCGGCCTAGAGAAAGTAGAAAAGGGCCTCCGCTATGCCTATCGCCACCGCCGCGCCAAAAAGCGCGATTTCCGCTCGTTGTGGATTCAGCGCATCAACGCCGCGGCGCGCTTGCACGGCCTGGTTTATTCGCAATTCATGAACGGCATTAAGAAGGCCGGAATCGAACTTGACCGCAAGGTTTTGGCCGATCTCGCCATATCCTCGCCGGAAAGCTTTGGAGCAATAGCGGAGAAGGCAAAAGCGGCGCTGAAGTAGTTGACAGTTAACAGTTGCCAGTTGACAGAAGTCTGTTAACTGTAACCTGACAACTGGATATGCACGACCTTGATAAAATAAAAACCGACGCTTCAGAGGCATTTTATCCTCCTTAGATTCTATAGTGATGGCGGGCAGGCAGCCAAATCTATAGCCATGCTGCGCCTGTAAAAGTAAAGGGACAGGTCTTGTATTATTATTTTCCGGGAAAAGCAAGCGTTATCTACTTATTTGACTTTCCGAGCTGATGGTTATAAGCCACCGATTTTAACCAGGAGGGTACAGTATAATTATTTAGTATTATCAATTGGTTGCATCAATAATAAAAAGAATCTTAAAATTAGCTTAAAATGTTAGTGAATTATTTGCTGTTTAGAGGTATAATCGCCGTGAGCGCAAAATTAAATATAGAAGCAGAAAACTCTATGGAAGAAAGGATTATAGAAGGAATCGGCAGATTTTCGCTCTTGAGCCTATCGGCATTTGTATGCGGAATATTGATAGGAGGCGCCAGCTGTTTTATACAAAATCCCATAAGGGGATTGCTGGGTTTATAAAAAAGAGTCAGTCGAAAAACTAGCGCACAAGCTTATTCTGCTCGGGTTGTCACCTTCCGAACAGCTTATCCCAGAAGGATTTATGTGGATATTGTTCCAGCGGGGCTGCGGGGGTGTAGGTTCCTGATTCTGGCGCATAAGGCGCATTTGGTATAAGTTCGCGCAGGAACCCGGCTGATGTAGGAATTTCCTCCACCGGCAATCCTACCATGGCAACCGTCATATATTCCTTCCAGATCGGTGCGGCGATTTTGCCGCCGGTGACTTTTTTCATCGGCGTGTCGTCATCGTTACCCACCCAGACGCCAGTGGTGATTTGTGGGGTGAATCCAAGGAACCAGGCATCGCGGTAATCCTGACTGGTGCCGGTTTTCCCGGCCGTGTGGCGTTCACCCAGCTTGGCGGCCTGTCCGGTGCCGCGGTTTACCACATCGGAAAGCACTGAATTTATTTTATAAACCGTGTTTTTTTCCAACACCTGCTCCGGTTCCTTTTGACCACGCTTATATAATACCGTGCCTTGAGTATCGTCGATTTCCTCGATGCCGTAGGCCTGGACTTTATAGCCGTTATTGGCGACTGCGGCGTAGGCTTGCGTGAGTTCCAGCAGGTTGACCTCATTGGTACCGAGCGCAGCGCTTGGGATCTCCATGAGTTTCGATGTAATGCCCAGCCTCTCGGCCATTTCTATCACATGGTCTATGCCAACGATCTGTCCGAGCTGCACGGCGATGCTGTTCAGCGATAGGGCAAAAGCCTCGCTGAGTGTAACTTCGCCCAGGAATTTTTCTTCGTAATTTTCCGGTGCCCAGCCTTCGATATCCACCGGCTGGTCTATCATGGTGCTGTCGGGTGAAAGGCCGTGCTCGAAAGCGGCAAGATAGACGAAAAGTTTGAATGACGAACCGGGCTGCCTTTGCGCCTGGGTTGCGCGGTTGAACGGGCTGGTTTTATAATTCCTGCCGCCTACCATGGCGAGAATTTTGCCGCTAGGAGCTAGCGACACCAGCGCTCCTTGCCCGATTTTCAATTTCTCGCCGTTTTCATCCAGGGATTTTTTGACCGCTTCCTCAGCAGCTTTTTGCAGCCGCAGATCGATGGTGGTTTTGACGATTATATCAGAAACCTGGAGGCCGAGATAAAGCGGCACTTGCTCGGCGACCCATTCAGCGAAATACATATTGCCGGATGTGACATGGCCTTCGTGTTTTAGGTCTTTTTCCCCTTCCACGGCTTTTTCCAGGTCGATGTAACCGGCATCGACCATGTTGGCCAGAACCTGTTTCGCCCGTTGTGCAGAGAGTTCAGGGTTGCTGGTCGGCGAATAACGGCTGGGTGCGCGGATCAGGCCCGCCAGCACTGCCGCTTCGCTTAAGGATAATTCGGAAGCGCTTTTACTGAAAAAATTATGTGCTGCTGCATCGACGCCGAAATTTCCGCCGCCCAAGTAGACCCGGTTCAAATACATCGCCAGGATTTCCTGCTTGGAATATTTATGTTCGAGCCAGAGCGCCAGGATCATCTCCTGGATTTTCCGCTTAATGGTGCGTTCTGGTGTGAAAAACACGATTTTGGCGAGCTGCTGAGTGATAGTTGAGCCGCCCTGGACGACGCGATGGGCGATGAAATTCACACCGGCGGCGCGGAAAAGGCCGATGATGTCGATGCCAAAATGCTCGAAAAACCGGCGGTCTTCGGTGGCAATCACCGCCTGAACAAGGTATGGCGAGAAGTCCTGATATTGCAGCGTTGCACCGTGCGCTTCGCCGTAATTGGCGACGAGCTGGCCGTCAACGGTTACGATTTTGATGTCGGGAATCCGGTTATTTTCTTCCAGCTTCGCGGTGCTTGGCAGGTCGGTGGAATAATAAATCAGCATCACCGAGAAGAGAAGCGCTAGGATAACCGCCGAAACGATCGACCATTTCAGCACGAATTCCAGGTTTGATAATTTCCTTTTCTTTTTATTGGCAGCCATTAGATTTAGGTTTCATTATTATGGAAGAAACGGATTTTCATCGTCTAGCCGATGCCACGTTGGAAAAACTGGCCGCCGAACTGGAAAAAGCCGATTCCACCGGTGATCTGGAAGTTGAATACATAGACGGCATATTGAATATAGAAATTCCCTCTAGCAAGCAATATGTAATAAACAAGCATGCGCCGATGCGGCAGATATGGCTGGCTTCGCCCATTAGCGGCGCGGCGCATTTTTTCTATGATGGAGGGAAATGGGTTTCCTCCGGTGGGCTAGAGCTGGAAAATTTGCTGCGGAAGGAATTAGCGGGTATAACGAAAAACCGATGAAATTTTTATTATCATATTTCAAGCAATATAAATTGCAGCTTGCCGGCGTTTTGTTGGCACTGCTGGTTTCTGCTGGTGCGGTTTTAAGTTTCGGGCATTGGATAAAATTGCTCATCGACCAGGGTTTTGCCCGTGAAAATTCTGGAATGCTCGACCACGCGCTGCTGCTGTTGCTAGCCGCGGCCGCCATGCTTTCGCTCGCCGCTTATTGCCGTTATTACCTCATCACCCGCATTGGTGATAATGTGGTGGCCAATATCCGCCGCGACGTTTTCCGCCACCTGGTCTCGTTCTCCCCGGCATTTTTCGAGACCGAGAAAACCGGCGCTATAATTTCGCGGCTTACTACCGATACGGTGCTGATCCAATCGCTCATCACCACGGTTTTTTCCCAGGTAATCAGGAACGGGCTTACCTTCATCGGCGGGCTGATATTGCTTTTTGTCACCAGCCCAAAACTCACCCTATATGTACTGGTGATAGTGCCGCTGGCGGTTCTGCCTATAGTAATTCTTGGCAAGAAAGTACGGAAACTCTCGGCGGCGACGCAACTTAAAATTGGCGATATTTCTTCGCATATTGAGGAAACGGTGAGTTCATATAAAACCGTCCAGGCTTATTGCCGCGAGGAGCTGGAGGCCGGGAAATTCGAGGGTTATCTGCAAAATGCGCTCTCTGCATCGCAGAGCCGGATAAAAATGCGTGCAGGTCTCACCGCAATGGTCATCCTGCTTACCTTCGCGGCGGTTGGGTTGGTGCTGTGGATCGGCGGGCATGAAGTATTGGCTGGGGAGCTTTCGGCGGGTGGGCTTTCCGCCTTCATATTCTATGCGGTGATGCTGGCCGGGGCGCTTGGTGCCATCAGCGATGTCGTCGGCGAATTACAGCGCGCATTGGGTGCGACGGAAGGGTTAGCTGCCATCATTTCCACCCGCTCGGAAATCAAGGATAGTGCCGATGCGATAGCCCTGCCGGAAAATACCAAAGGCGAATTGGAATTCCGCGACGTGACGTTTTTTTACCCGAGCAAGAAGGATAAACCAGCGCTCAAAAACGTTAATTTCCGCGCCCGGGCAGGAGAGAAAATCGCCATTGTCGGATTGTCTGGTGCTGGGAAAAGCACGATTTTCCAGTTGGCGCTCAGGTTTTACGATCCGGCCTACGGCAAGGTTTTATTCGACGGAATCGATGAAAAAGATTTACAGTTGAAATCGCTGCGCTCGCAGTTTGCCATCGTTTCGCAGGAGCCGTTTATATTTTCCGGCACCGCGCGGGAAAATATTGCATATGGCAGGGAAGGGGCTTCGGAGGCTGATATAATCACCGCCGCGAAAGCCGCGATGGCATACGATTTCATCATGAAATTGCCGCAAGGGTTCGATACTTATTTGGGCGAAAAAGGCGTGCGCCTTTCCGGCGGTGAGCGGCAGCGCATCGTCATCGCGCGGGCGATTCTGCGGGCCCCGAAAATCCTATTACTCGATGAAGCCACCAACGCGCTTGATGCCGAAAACGAGCAGATGGTGCAACTGGCTCTGGAAAAATTGATGAATAACTGCACGACGATAATAATCGCGCATCGGCTGGCGACCGTTTTGAAATCTGACCGCATATTGGTGTTGAACGAAGGAAAAATCGAGGAGGAGGGAAGCCACCAGCAGCTGTTCGCCGCGGGTGGGCTTTATTCGCGGCTGGCTGGGTTGCAGTTCGGGTTGGAGGGTATGGAGTTTTCCGGCCGGGCTGGTACTAACGAGCCTTTACTTTTATCGGAAATTCAGAAAAAAGTGATGCATTGACATATATCCCATAGGGATATAATATACCCTGTATGGGTATACGTTGGCACCGGTGTTTTTTCATTATTCCAGTTATTGTGGCGCTTGCCGCTACGATGGCTGAGGCCAAGCCTATCTCTTATGTAAATGGGATTATGGTAATGCAGGAGAATGACGAAACCGGGCATACCATATCAGCGGATTATACTATTACTCCCAATTTTGCCGTTGGCTGGTATGACAAATGGGAGGAAAACGGTAGATTATATTCAGAACACGGCCCGGAGTTTAACAGCTTAATTAAGCGCTGGAATTTGCCGGATGGACAAGCGAATATTTTTAATTCCACCGGAGCTGGTGTAGCGATAGATGGAAGCAAAAACAAGGGGGCAGCCTGGACCGATTTTCTAGCTGATTATGAAACCCGCCGGGTTTTCACTTCTTACGAAATTCGCGCCATGTATGCAGATAGTATCGAAAGTTCTATATGGCAGAGGGCCAGGATAGGCTATGCCCCTTACGCGGCGAATTATAACGACGTAGCGACTTGGTTCATGCTGCAAGTTGATGACCACCCGAACAAAAACGATAAGTTTGTAGTAACGCCGCTGGTGCGGTTCTTTTACAAAACTTCACTGATAGAGGCCGGATACAGCAGCAACAACAGGCTAATGTTTAATTGGGAATTACAGTTTTAGGGGAAGATATATGAGAAAATTAATAATGATTTCCGGAATGATTATCACTTTTATTTCCGGTGTTGCTTTTGCCGATACGATTAAGGTTTCGGTGAATGGTTTGGTTTGTGCCTTCTGCGCTACCGGCATTGAAAAGACTTTTAAGAAGCAATCGGCAGTAGATCAAGTGAATGTCGATCTTGATAATAGGCTGGTGACTATTAACACTAAGCCAAATCAGAAGCTGGATGATGCAACGATAACTAAATTGATAAACGATGCCGGTTATCAAATTACTGGCATATCGAGGGTAAAATAATGAAAAAGATACTGCATACAGTTGCGCTATTTGGCTCTTTCAGCACCCTAATATGCTGTGCTCTTCCAGCTTTATTCGTATCGCTTGGTGCTGGTGCGGCTTTAATCGGGTTAGTTAGCACGGTGCCGCAATTAATCTGGCTATCGGTGCATAAAATCCCGCTTTTTATTTTCGCCGGTATTATGCTGACTATATCGGGCATTTCCCGCTATATGAGCCGAAACGCTCCTTGCCCTATTGATCCCGCTATGGCAAAAGCTTGCGACAGAACCCGGAAAATCAGCCTTGGAGTGTTTTATTTTTCTCTAGCTATGTACGCTACTGGATTCTTCTTTGCATTCATCGCGCCATATTTATAGGTAAAACCATGACAAAAAAGACTAAAAAAACTTCCAATCCCGATTGTTGCGAATATCCTTATCACGGCAATGAATTAGGCCGCTTAAACCGCGCTATCGGCCAACTGGAAGGGGCAAAGCGTATGATCGAGGAACGCCGGTATTGCCCGGAGATATTAACTCTGCTTCGCGGTGCAAGAGCCGCTATCAAATCGGTTGAGGGCAATATACTTGAAACCTATCTTGGCTCTTGTGTGACCAATGCCTTTACAGCAGGGCAAACCAAAGATAGGAAGCGTGAGATCGAAAAGCTGAAAGAAATATTCAAGCGGTTTGAAGAGTAATGTTACGTCCCCGTTGAGCCAAACCCACCTCCGCCACGCTTGGAATCAGGCAGAGTTTCGACAGAATGCAATTCCGCTTGGATAAACGGCGCGATTATCATTTGCGCAATCCGCATGCCGCGCGTGATCGAGAAATTTTCCTTGCTGAGATTGACTAGAATTACCTGGATTTCGCCGCGGTAATCGGCATCTATAGTGCCGGGGGTATTCAAAACGGTGACGCCGTTTTTAAGCGCGAGTCCCGAGCGCGGGCGGATTTGCGCCTCATAGCCATCGGGCAAAGCAATGGCTATGCCGGTCGGGATTAATTTTCTTTCGCTGGGATGCAATGTGATTTCTCCTTCCACCGCCGCGCATAAATCAAGCCCGGCGCTATGTTCTGTAGCGTAGGCGGGAAGGGGGATGCCGGAGGAGTTAGGCAGTTGCTTTACTGATAACTTTATATTTTTCATTTTTCCTTCCTAGTGTGTTGATAATTTTTTCGACCAGCTTTTCCGCGACTTCAATTTTACTCATTTCCGGCCATTGCTCACTATGCGCACGTTCGATGAATAATATTTTATTTTCATTGCTCCCAAAAACTTTTTTGCTGCCGACATTATTGGCTAGAATCCAATCGCATTTTTTTGCCAGCAATTTTTTCTTCGCGTTTCCTAAAAGATTTTCGGTTTCGGCGGCGAAACCGATTACCAATTTCGCCTTTTTTTTGTTCTTGGAAATTTCAGCCAGGATGTCAGGGTTTTCAGTGAATTTCAGTTCCGGCATATTTTTCATTTTATTTTTCGCCGGATTTTTAATTCCCCAATCGGCAACGGCAGCAGCCATTACCGCAATATCGGCCGGAAGATTTTTTAAGGCAACATCCAGCATTTCCGACGCAGATTCGATTTCGATGATTTTTGCAACATGCGGTTTCGGCAATGACGTCGGGCCGGTTACCAGCGTGACTTCCGCGCCGGCAGCAGCCAGGCTTTCCGCTATCGCATAGCCCTGTTTTCCCGATGAGCGGTTGGCTATATACCGTACCGGGTCTATGGACTCGATGGTAGGACCGGCGGTGACCAAGACTTTTAGGCCTTTAAGAGCATCTTTTCTTTTGAAAAACTTTTCTACCCTATCAGCGATTTGTTTTGGCTCGCTCATTCGGCCCCAGCCTTCCTCACCACATGCGAGATCGCCGGATTCCGGGCCGATGAAAAGCACGCCATCCTGTTTGAGGATTAGCGCATTCCGCTGTACCGCCTTATTTTCCCACATGCGGACATTCATTGCCGGGGCGATCATTACCGGCTTATCAGTAGCCAGAAGAAGGGTGCTGGCGAGATCGTCGGCCAGCCCGGCAGCCATTTTGGCCATGATGTCGGCAGTCGCCGGGGCTACCACCACTAGATCGGCCTCACGGGAAAGCCGGATATGACCCATTTCCTTCCCATCATCCCCGGTGAAAAGCTCGGTGTATGTTTTATTGCCGGTTAACCGCTCTAGCGAATCCGGTATGATGAATTCTGCCCCGGCACGGGTTAAAACGCAGGTGATGCTATGGCCGTTGCTTTTAAGCTTATGAAGCAAATCTGGTATTTTCTCCGCCGCGATGCTGCCGGTTATGATTAATAATACCCTCATGCCGCTACCATAAACGATTTCCAGCGGCAGGCAATTTTCTTTTGCATTCCACCCGAAAATATGCGATAACATCATTCTAATTGATTAACCCGGTAATTACTTGATTTATTTCGATAATTACCGCCCAAGGAAAATAGCAAGCCGACAGGAATTCAAGGAAACATGCTGCAAGATATTCGCATAATTGAAATGTTGATAGCCCTCCTGGTGCCGACAAGCCTGGCTTTTGCCTCTTTATTCCATCAATTCTCACAAAATGCGGCCAACAAGCCTAACCAGCCTAAACGTCAGGCCGCAGGAAATATCATTCAGGAGTTTAATAATGTCCAAGCGTATTTTGATCGAAGCGGTCCACCCGGAAGAAGTGCGGGTGGTGGTGACCGACGGCTCACGGCTACATGATTTCGATTTTGAAAGTTCTGCCAAAAAACAGATAAAAGGTAATATCTACCTGGCCAAGGTTTCGCGCGTCGAGCCTTCGCTGCAAGCTGCGTTCGTTGAATATGGCGGCAACCGGCAAGGGTTTCTGCCATTTTCCGAAATCCACCCGGATTATTACCAGATTCCCTCATCGGATAAGCCCAACGAACCCGCGTATGAGGAATCCCAGGGCCATTCCGAAAATCATCATGATGATCATGAGCATGATGATTACCAGCGCGAGCAGGAAGTGGATGTAATCGGCGAAGAGCCGCACGAAGGCACAAAAAAATCCAATCTCTACCGCCGTTATAAAATCCAGGAAGTAATCAAGCGCAACCAGATTCTGCTGGTGCAGGTGATAAAGGAAGAGCGCGGCACCAAGGGCGCATCGCTCACCACTTATATCTCGCTCGCCGGAAGATATATCGTCCTGATGCCGAATTCCGAGCGCCAGGGCGGGGTTTCCCGGCGTATCGCCGATAATGACGATCGCAAGCGGCTGAAAATGATCGCCGACAGTTTCGATATGCCCCCTGGCACCAGCATGATAATCCGCACCGCGGGTCTCAGCGCCAGCAAGGCGGACATAAAACGCGATTACGATTATTTGAGCAAATTGTGGGACGGCGTCAAGGAAAAGACGCTTTCCTCCAAAGCTCCGGCGCTGATCCACGAGGAAGGCGATTTGGTTAAAAGAACCATCCGCGATCTTTATGATGACACTATCGAGGAAATATTGGTCGAGGGCGAGGATGCCTTCCAAACTGCGCGCGATTTCATGAAAACTCTGGCGCCCGGGCATTCCTCCAAGGTCAAGCAATATAAGGAAGGCATGCCGATATTCTGGAAGTTCGGCGTCGAGAACGAAATTGCCGAGCTTTATGACAACAAGGCATATCTGCGCTCCGGCGGCTACATCGTGATAAACAGCACGGAAGCTTTGGTTGCGATTGACGTAAATTCCGGCCGCTCCACCCGCGAGCGCAATGTTGAGGAAACCGCGACAAAAACCAACCTGGAAGCGGCTTACGAAATAGCGCGGCAATTTAGGCTACGCGATTTGGCTGGACTAATCGTTATAGATTTCATCGATATGATGGATGGCCGCAACCGCCGCGCCGTCGAGCGCGCGTTGAAAGATGCGCTAGCCGCCGACCGCGCCAAAATCCAGGTGGGCCGCATCAGCCCATTCGGATTACTCGAAATGTCCCGACAGCGGCTGCGGTCTTCGTTCATCGAATCCAGCATGGTGACGTGCACGCATTGCAACGGCACCGGGGTCATCCGCTCGCCGGAATCCGCCGTGGTCAGCATCATCCGCGCCATTGATTCCGAAGCGGCGAAAAGCACCACCGGCAAAATCATCGTTAATGTCTCGACCGACATCGCGTTTTATCTACTCAATAAAAAGCGTGATGATTTGACGGCGATTGAGCAGCGGCACAATATCAAAATCTTCATCGAAGGTGATGAAAATTTAACCGGCCAGAAGTTCGTCATCGATGGTGGCGGCAGTGGGAAATTCGAGTCCGACGCCGTCCGTGCCGCACCACCGCTCCCGCGTACTAAAGATGAAAGGCCGGATGAACGCGAGCGCGAACCGAGAAGGGATGGAAAAGAACCAGCGGATCGCGGTAACGTCACTTCCGTGGAAGGTGGGGGAGGCGGAGGTCAAAGGCGTGGCGGCAGGCACCGCAGGCGGAAAAGATTCGATGGTGATCGTCCACGTGATAACAACCGCGATTGGCAGAAAGGCGGTGGCCAGGGCAGGGATGGTCGTGATAACCGGGATAGGGATAACCGGGATGGCAGGAAGCGGCATGGCGTTTCCGGTGGCGGGTATCAGGGTCGCGGCGGTCGGGATTTTGCTCCGCAGCCACAGAAAAAACCATCGATTTTGAGAAGTCTTTGGAAAAAGATAATAGAATAGCATTTTTCCTAATACCGGCGGCTAGCGCGGCGGCGCTGGGGCTCGCGCTAGTGGCGCAATATGGTTTCGGGCTGCATCCGTGCGAATTATGCCAATATCAGCGGGTGCCATATCTATTGGCGATATTGGTGGGGAGTATCTTTTACTGTCATCCCGGCTTTAGGCCGGGATCCACTGAGAAGCATATAACGTATTTTAAGGTGGATGCCGTCATGCGACGGCATGACAATATTTATATTATATACTTCCTCCTCATGGCCGCGGAAACGGCGCTGGCGTTTTACCATTTCGCGGTGGAAAAAGGCTATGTATCGTCCGGTTGTTCGGACAAGATCGGCGGGGAGGGGAATGCACAGGAAATGCTGGATAAAATCATGGCGGCGCCGGTGGTTTCCTGCAGCCAGCCGCAATTCGAGTTTTTGCATATTTCCATGGCCGGATATAACGGGATTTATGCTTTATGTTTAGCCATCATCGCAATCATATTATGGAAAAAAAATGCTGCCCGGTGATTTGAGCGAGAAAGAGAAAATCGCGCGGATTATCCGCGTTGACCATGCCGGGGAATATGGCGCGAAAAGGATATATGCCGGGCAGATGGCGGTGCTGGGAGATAAGCCGGTGGGTAAGGTTATCCAGCATATGGCCGACCAGGAGGATAGGCATCTGGCGGCGTTTAATGAGCTGATCTCCGAGCGGAAAATCAGGCCAACGGCGCTGCTGCCGCTATGGCATGTTGCCGGGTTTGCGCTCGGCGCTATGACGGCATTGATGGGCGAGAAAGCGGCGATGGCTTGTACTGTTGCGGTTGAAGAAGTGATCGACCAGCATTATGAGGGACAAGAAAAAGTTTTGGGCGAAAGCGATTTTGCTGAGAAAGAACGGGATTTGTGGGAAAAGATTTCCAAATTCCGTGCCGAGGAAAACGAACATAAACAAACTGGCATCAAACACGGTGCGGAAGATGTGCCGGGTTATGAATTATTGAAGGCCGGCATTAAGGGCGCAACCCGGCTGGCAATTTGGCTTTCGGAGAGAGTTTAGGTACTGTTAACAACTAGGAGGATATTATGAAAATACTATTTTTCGCCGGCGCATTAAGGAAAGATTCATGCAATAAGAAATTCGTGCGCGAAGCCATGCGCCTGGTGGAAGCCAAAGACGGACATCAAACTGAATTTCTTGATCTCAAATATTATCCGATGCTGCCATATGATGGCGATATTGAATCAGCGTCGGGTGTTCCTGAAACTACAGTAAAGCTGGGTGCAAAAATTAGAGAAGCCGATGCGCTTATTGTATCTACGCCGGAATATAACGGCTCGATTCCCGGCATATTAAAAAACGTCATTGATTGGCTATCGCGCGAGAAGCAGGTATCACTAACGGGAAAGCCGCTGTTGCTGCTCGGCGCATCTCCTGGAGCGCTAGGTGCGGTGCGTAGCCTTTGGCATACACGCCAACCCTTTGAAGTGCTGGGAGTTCATGTATTTCCGGGAATGATGGGGCTCTCCAATGCCTATAATGCTTTCGATGAGCAAGGCCGGTTGAAAGAGGAAAAAACCACTCAGCAACTGCAAAAATTGATCGATCAGTTTTTGGATTATTTGAAGTAATGCTATGGATGCTTATGAGTTTTAAGTGATCTTTTTGCTATCCGCATAAATCATTATTAGTAGCGATAAAATTCCCAGAATAAAAAAACCTGATGCGATTGGGATTAAAGTGTTGTTATAAAGCTGGCCGATAATCGCGCCTAAAACCATAGAAATCCCCGAAGAAAGCGAGCCGGTAACTGCGGAAGCTATGCCGGCGATGTGCCCCATCGGCTCCATGGCTATCGAGTTCAAATTTCCGAACATCAGGCCGAAGCAGAGAAATAAAATCCCGGCATATACCAGGAACATCCATAGCCGGACTTCCGCCATCTGGTTCACGAGCAAAAAGATGATGGATGTGATGATGATGCAAAGAGTTGATCGGCGGCAGATGTAGCGCATCCCTAGTTTTTCAACAACGCGTGAATTGAGTAATGAGGCAACACCAAACAGCAAAGCCAGACCGCCGAAATAAACGGTAAACATTTTGCCGGTACCAAACTGCACTTGGAAAATCTGCTGTGCCGAGTTTAAATATCCGATGAAACTGCCGAAACAAATTCCCATGCAAAGCGTGTAACATATGGTGACGCGGCTGCGGAAAACTTCCCTAAAACCCTGGATGAAGGCGGAAACCTTAAATGGAATGCGTTTCTCCACCGGCAATGTTTCCTCCAGCCTAAAGAACAGCCACAAGCCGACAGTGATTGAATATATGATGTACAGCAGGAAGATATAACGCCAGGAAGCTAGTAGTAGAATTGCCTGCCCTATGCTCGGGGCGATTGCCGGAACCATGATGAAAATCATCATAACGAATGACATCACCCTTGCCATATCCCGCCCGCTGAATTTATCGCGTACGATGGAAATGGCCGATACATAAGGCCCCGCCACGCCAAGCCCCTGAATCAATCGGCCGATAAGTAGGAACCGAAAATCACTGGCAAAAAAGCAAATCACGCTGCCAGCCAAATAAAATCCGATGCCTAAATAAAGAACTTTTTTTCTGCCCAGCGCATCCGAAAGCGGCCCGCAGAGCAACTGGCCGGTAGCCATGCCGATAAAGATAAACCCGATGATATATTGCACATGGTTCGGATGCGAAACCTGCAAATCCTTACCAATCACCCCAAGCGCTGGCAACATCGCATCAATCGAGATGGCGACGACAGACATGAGCAGCGCCATCAGAATGGTGAATTCTTTTATGCTGGATAAGGGAGGTTGGTTGGTGGACATGGGTTTTTGTTAAGTTGGCGGTTTGGTGATAGGTTATATGAGATTTGCTTTTATTTCGCTATAGGAGAATGAGCAAACCGGTATTGAATACTGCTTGGAAAAACGTACTGGCCGGGTTATGAGTTATTAAAGGCTGCATGAAAGGCGCAACCCGGCTGGCGATTTGGCAGAGGGGAGGGTGTAGGGGGGATGAGTTCGACCTCTTGTGCTAGCATAAATTCAAATCATTTTTTCCCATCTCCTCCTGTTGGTGCTGCTGATGAAGTAAATATATTATTATTCATATCCAAACCATTAGGAACAATATACCAACTATTAGGAGAAAGCTGTGTGACACCCGTGAGATTATTTGCAGATGAACCTCCTGGTGTTACAATTGCTGTAGATGTATTCGGATATGTCAATCCACCTACCACAACCCCTGGGGCATTAGAAATACTAGAAAACATAGTGCCTGAGCTTGGTGTGAAATTTCCACCAAATCCATATACACCCGAAGTGTTAGTAAATTGGCGGTTCAGTATTTCATTAACTTCCTTTGCTTCTTTTCCATGCGGAATCTTCACAGCTTTTCTTCCAGTCTTTTTATTAAAATCAGTTAACCCTTTTATGAGATCCTTAAAGCAATATATTTCTTCTATACCCACACCTTTAAGCTCATCATTAAGTAACGGATCCAAATAAAGTGCTCCCTCATAAGATGATCCATAATCGTTATCAGCAGAGATAATCCAAATTTTCTTTTTATTCATACAATAGCTTAGTAATTGCTCAAAATTGATTTGATCACCTAACGTATCTGATTGTTTACCTGGAGGGTTGCCAATGGTTTTTCGCTCTTTCGCCTTAGATAATTCTTCAGCTTTTGCAGAAACTGCAATATCAAATAGTGGCTGTAAACCTTTGGAGATTTTATCTTCAGATTTACTTACCTCCAATAAAATTTTCTTATGGATCTCTTCTTGTTTATCCTTGATTTTATTTCTTTCTTTTTTTAATTCCTCTGCAGAGCGCTTCCATTCGCTTAATTCTGCTTTCTTTATAACTCGTAAGCTATCTGGGATTTTAATATCTTCATCTGTTGATAGTAATGCCTTTCTATCTTTATCTATCTTAGGCAACACGATACTTTTGACCTTATTTCTTTGAATTTCATTCACTATTTGCTTGGTGATGAATATATATTCTTTAAATTGCTTTAAAGAAGCTAAGGTGTCCTTAACCTTTTCAGTATTGTCTATAGCGTTGTATAATTGCAGATATATGTTAGCATCAACGAATAATACTGAATCTGATGTCATTTTTAATTACCATTACACTATCAGCGTAATAAAAGTTTAAATTATATTACTATTTTTTTCATTTTATTCTACAAAAACTCTTCTCTATTCAATCTTCTAGTAAATGCAATCTTCTAGCCCACCTGCGATTGCAATCCCCCCTAATGCCCCGTAACAAATAAAATCCCGCCGATCAGGGTTTCGTTCACTTGCGTTAATATATCCATCATGAAATTTAGGCCTAGCAATGGCGGCAGGAATAGCAGGGCGATGACGATTAGCAGCCCGAAGCGCTCGGTCCGGGCGTATTGGTCGCCGATTTCTCCCGGCAATAGCGCCCGCACCACCCTTCCGCCATCGAGCGGCAGGATCGGCAGCATATTGAACATCGCCAAGGCCCCATTGATCAGCAGCGAGTGAAACAGATTCAGCTGCAGCCAGGGTAGATTTTCCGGGTTGGTATCCGGCGTGATGTGGAGAAAAATGCTGCCGATTATCGCCAGCATTATATTCATTCCCGGCCCGGCGGCGGCCACCAATAGCATGCCGAGGCGTTGCGGTTGCAATTTCCAGAAATTCACCGGCACCGGCTTGGCATAACCAAACAGCACCGGCGAATGCGCTAGCAGCAATAATCCCGGCAATATCACCGTGCCCATCGGGGAAATGTGCTTCAATGGATTGAACGTCACCCGCCCCGCTCTTCTTGCCGTCTCATCGCCGAAAAGCTCGGCCACGAACCCGTGCGCGGCCTCGTGCAGCGTCACCGCGAAAATTATAGGCAATATCCAGGTGGTGACGCTAATTATAAATATCCGTCCAGAGTTCGCCTTCGTCCGGCTCGGGCGAGGCTTCGGCGAAATCGACGGCTTCCTGGATTTTTTCGCGGATTTTTTTATCGATTTCTTTTAAGGATTCCTCATTGGCGACGCCATTTTTCACCAGGTAATTTTTGAGCCCATCAATCGGGTCATGGTGTTCGCGGTATTCCATCACTTCTTCCTTGCTGCGGTATTTCGCTGGGTCAGACATCGAATGCCCGCGGTAGCGGTAGGTTTTCATTTCCAGAATTATCGGCCCTTTGCCGCTTCTCACATGCGCCACTGCTTCGTCGCCGGCTTTTTTCACCGCAAAAATATCCATGCCGTCCACTTGCACTCCGGGAATATCGAAAGCCTCGCCGCGGCGGAATAATTCGGTAGTGGCGGAGCTGCGTGCGACGGAAGTTCCCATCGCATACTCGTTGTTTTCGATGATGAAAATCACCGGCAGTTTCCAAAGGCTTGCCATGTTGAAGGATTCATAAACCTGGCCCTGGTTCGCCGCGCCATCGCCGAAATATGAGAGGCACAAGTGTTTTTCACCACGGTATTTATAGGCGAAGGCAACCCCGGTTCCGATCGGCACCGAAGCGCCGACGATGCCATGCCCGCCGTAGAAATTTTTTGCGGTATCGAACATGTGCATTGAGCCGCCTTTGCCTTTCGAGCAGCCGGTGGCCCTGCCCATCAATTCCGCCATGATGAATTTCGGGTCGCTGCCGGTGGAGAGCATCAGCCCGTGGTCGCGGTAGCTGGTGATTACCGCATCATCCTTGGTGATGGCGAGTTTCATACCAATGGCGACTGCTTCCTGGCCGATATATAAATGGCAGAACCCGCCGATTTTCCCCATACCGTAAAGCTGCCCGGCTTTTTCCTCGAACCGGCGGATCAGCAGCATTTCCTCATATGCCGAGAGCATTTCTTTCTTGGATAATGTAGCATGGCCGTTTGCCCGTGCTGCATGACCATTTGCCTTCGCCGTGCGCGCATTTTTCTTGAGCGGTAGCCCGATTTTGGGATTCTCTACAGTATGCAATTCCGGTTTCATGTCCTTCAATTATAAGGTCTGCAAAGCTGCTTTGGCAATAACAAAAACATGCTGGAATATATAGGATTTCCGGGGTTTTGCAAGGGAAGTTCCATGCTGCAATGCAGCATTATCTCTAAAACCCGATCATCTTGAACTGGGTCCTTTTCAAGGCAGCTTCGCTATTGAAAACTTTGACCGGCAGGCCGAGTGTTTTCGCCGTCAATTCCCCGATGTAGAATTTAAGGCTGTAAACGGCGACAACTTCATCACGCTCGGCAGCAGCCAGATTTATTTTCGCCTGGAACAATTCCTGCTCGGCATTCAGAACGTCGAGTATGGTGCGTGCGCCGACTGCTTGCTCCCTCCTGACGCCATCCAGCGCCACCTTCGCTGCTTTCACTGCGTCATTATAGGATTTTATCGAGGCGCGTGCGGTTAATGTATCTTCCCACGATTTCGTGACATTGGCGCGGAGGTTGTCTCGGCGCTGTGCAACCTGGAATTTACTGGTCTCCCGGTCTTTTTTTGCCGCCCGAATCCGCGCATATTCGGCGCCGCCCTGATAAAGCGGGAAGTTGAGATCAACTTCCACCGTGCTTTCGTTATCATGGATGTCCGCCGCACTATAGGTGTCGGTTTCCCGCGCCAGGGTTCCGCGCAGGGACAGGGTGGGCGAGAGATTAGCATAAGCGGCGGTGACCTGGTTTTCGCTCGCCTTTTCCTGGTATATTTGCGCAGCGAGCGAAGGATTGTTTTTGAAAGAGATATCCATAGCTTTATCCAGGGTTTCCGGCAGTTGTACACCCGCCACTTGAGGCTTGATGAAACCAGCTGCATTGTCCAAGGATTTATCGCCAGCGCGGCCAGTGTTGTTTTTATAATTGGCTATAGCCGCCGCGAGATCGCCTTCGGATTTCGTCCGGTCGGAAATGGCTCGGGAATAGCGGGTTTCCGATTGCGAGACGTCGGTTTTTGTAGCTTCACCGAGCTTGAACCTTACCTTAGAAGAATCGAGCTGTTCTTTCAAAGCCTCCTCGTTTTCCCGGCTTAAATCAAGTATTTCCGCGGCGCGTACCACTTCCATATGCGCGGATATTGCGTTCAGCAAAACCTGTCCTTCGACTACTTGCAAGTTGGAAGTTGCTGAGGCGACAGAGTTATAAGCATGGTTTACCTGAGCCACCGTTCCACCGCCGTTGAAAAGCGGCTGCACCACGATTAAATCGCGGGAATGGTCGCTGTGATATAAAGGGCCGCGGCCAAGACCTTGAGTCAGCAGATTATAGGAACTGCCCCTTTTCAAATCGCCAGAAAATCCGGCCTGTGGCATGAAACCGGCATAAGCCTCGGGAATCTGCTCCTGGGTGGAAAGTAAATCACTCTGTTGGGCTTTCAGCTGGTTGTTGTATTGGTATGCGGCAACCATGCTGTCTTGCAAATCTACGGCTACGGCAAGGCTGGGCGATAAGCTCGCTAGTAAAATGATGATTGCTCTTGCTTTCATTGGCACCCTAAAAAATTTCCTGTAAGCATTTAGTGTATATTATTATTTTTTCAAGTGATAAACCAAGGGTGCCCAGGTTTCAACGTCATTATGTTAGCCGTGTCTAATAAACTACCTGCCAGGCGATCTCTTGCCCGGCCAATAACGGTATAATATCGCTGATTGTGTCCTCCACTTTTTGGGCTGATTTTCTTAGGGTGATTTTGGATTTTACTGGCGGGAGATTATAAAACTCCAGCGCATTGCCATACATAAAATCCGAAAATCTTTTTTGCGGGAATTCCTTAGCCGTATCGAATGCTGTGGCATAAAGTTCGACGGCATTTGGTGCCGTGAAGCAGCCGGCACAGCCGCAAGCAGACTCTTTATTCGCGCGCAGATGCGGCGCGCTATCGGTTCCGGCGTAAAACTTTTTACTACTGCCGGTCGCGGCACTCACCAGCGCTTTCCTATGCTCTTCGCGTTTCAGTACTGGCAGGCAATACCAGTGCGGCCTGATCCCGCCCTTGAAAATCTCATTACGGTTATACAGCAGATGATGTGCGGTGATGCTGGCAAAAATGTTTTTTTGACCAGAGACAAAATTCACCGCCTGTGTTGTTGTCAGATGCTCAAGAGATACTTTAAGAGCCGGAAAATTTTTAATAATATCCGTTAATATTTTTTCAATGAACACTGCCTCGCGGTCGAATATATCTATATTGGGATCGGTGACTTCGCCATGGATCAAAACCGGCAGTCCTTGCTTTTCCATTTCTGCCAGCAGGGGATAGGTTTTTTTTATGTCGGTAACACCAAACTCAGAATTGGTAGTGGCGCTTTCGGGATAGAGTTTTATTCCGATAATCCCTGCATCCTTGGCCTTTTTAACTTCGGACAGCGGTGTATCATCCGTCATATAAAGTGTCACCAGCGGAGTGAAATCCCCGGATTTTCCGGCAGCTGAGATTCTTTTCCGGTAGGCTATGGCATCCTCCGTGGTAAGGACGGGATGAAGCAGGTTAGGCATCGCTATGGCGTATGAAAACTGTCGAGCGGTAAATGGCGCAACCTGACTTAGAATAGCGCCATCCCGCAAATGTACGTGGGCATCTATGGGCTTTGGAATGTTGAATTCAAAAGTCATGAATTGTGGTTTGGACGCTGCTGACAGTGCCTAGCATCAACTAAAACTTTTCCGCCTCCCGCAGCACTTCTTTCACATGCCCTTCCACCTTGCTGACTTGCCATATTTTGCGGATTATACCCTTTTTATCCACCAGGAAAGTGTTGCGCATGATGCCCATGTATTTTTTTCCGTACATGCTTTTTTCTCCCCAGGAATCATAGGCCTCGCAGATGGTGCCGGTTTCGTCATAGGCGAGTGGAATGGTTAGGCAATGCTTTTCCTTGAATTTATCGTGGCTGGTAGTGTCGTCTTTGGAAATGCCAATTACGATTGTATCCAACTCCGCGAATTCGGGCAGCGCATCACTGAATTCCTTGGCTTCGATGGTGCAGCCCGGCGTATCGTCCTTTGGATAGAAATAAACCACGACGTTTTTCTTGCCGCGGTGTGACGACAGCGAAAAATTGCTGCTGCCATCGGTCGGTGCGGTGAAGTCTGGTGCATAGTCGCCAGCTTTCAACGGTGAAGTGGGATTGGGTGCGGTGTTGTTCATGTTTTCCTCCTTTACTAATTATATTATAGTCTACGAGTTTGAGAATCTAGTCACTTGAGACCTAGTCACTTAGACTCTTAATCACTTCCCTATAAATGTTCTGCACGTTTTTTTCATCGTCAACAAGCCTTTTCTTGAAGCTCAGGAATTTCGCGTCATCATCGTCTTCGGCTTCTAGGTTAAGCGCGGTAGGGAGGACTTTTTTCATGGCGGGCGTCATATCCTCCTCATTCGGCGTTTCGCTGCCGATGAGCCGTAGGACGCATTGGGTATTGAGTAAGATTTCAGCGGCATCTTTCAGGCTGGCAATGGTGGTGGGTGGAAGTAGGTTGCGCGTTTCTAATTTATTTATCGCCAGCCGGATATTTCCCTCAATCAATTCGGGATATTTGTGCGAATGGGCGAGTTGCATATATTGCAGAATGAATTCGAGATCAATTAAGCCACCGCGCGCATATTTTACCTCGAACGGATTTTCGCTGCCGTGCTGATCTGCGATTTTTTCATGCATTTCATCGATTTCCAGCGCCAGTTCATTAGGATCGCGCTCCTTGCAAATCTTGCTTGTCACCACCTGCCGGATTTTTCGCGCCAATGATTCCGGTCCGGCGATAACGCGCGCCCGGGTGAGCGCCATATATTCCCATATCCAGGCCGAGCTTTCATAATATAAACCGAAGGCTTTCAAAGAAGAGGCGACTGGCCCGTCCTGCCCGGAAGGCCTGAGCCGTACGTCGATTTCATATAGCTTCCCCTCGGTGGTTAACGAAGTTATCGCGGCGATGAATCGGCGGGAAAGCCTTAAGAAATATTCGTTCACCGAAAGCGGTGAAATACCGTTCGATAGTGCTTCGTCGTTTTTCGCATCGTAGATGAATACCAGATCGAGATCGGAGCCGAAGGTCAACTCCTGGCCGCCCAGTTTCCCCATGGCGACGATGGCGAATTCGCTATCCTTTATGACGCCCTGCTTTTCCGCGAAATCTTGGGCCGTACGCTCTAGCAGTAGAGAAAGCGCCGTATCGGCGATGTTCGACAGGTGCGAAGCCGCAAGCGTCGGTGTGATCTGGTTTTTCAATAGTTGCACGCCGATGCGGAATTGGCGGTCTTTTGTCCAGCGGCGGGTTATATCGAGCGCATCTTGGTAGTCGCGGGCGTGTGCCAGGTTCTGCTCCATCTTTTTCTTAAGTTGCTCTTTATCAGGCATGTCGAGATAAAATTCTGGCGAAAGAACATAATCAAGCAGCGCCGGGTTGCGGCTGAGTTTTTCTGCTAAGTATGGGTAACGCCCCATGATTTCGGCGATCAATTCCAGCAATTCCGGGTTGGAATGAAACAGCGAAAAAATCTGCACGCCATCAGGCAAGCGCGATAAAAGCTCGTCGAATTTGGCGAATGCGCTGTCAGGATTTATGGTTTTCGCCAAGGCAGCGAGAATCGCTGGTACCAGTTCGGTCAGCAGTTCCCGCGCTTTTTTACTGCTGGTTACTTTGCGGCGTCCATGGTGCCAGCCGCGGATGGTTTCGGAGACGATCACTGGGTCTTTGAAACCTAAGTTTTCTATGGTTTCCAGTGTTTCCGGGTCATTCTCAGTGCCGGTGAAAACCAGGCTGCCAGCGGTTTTGCTTTCAGCGTTGGCGAGGGATGGCGATTTGGCGTAAAGCCTGGCATAATGCCCCTGTACCTTGGCTAGTGTAGCGGATAATTCTTTCTCGAAATCTGCCGGATTTTCGTAGCCCATGAAAATGGCGAATCTGGCGAAATCCTCTTTTGTCGCTGGGAGGGTGTGAGTCTGGTGGTCATCCACCATTTGCAACCGGTGTTCGATTTTGCGGTAGAATCTGTATGCGGCGATCAAATCTTCGCAGGTAGCCCGGTCGACTTTTTTTATTTGCGCCAGCGCGCGGAGCGCCTCGCAAGTGCCGCTTATTCTTAAGTCCGGTTCCCTGCCGCCCCAGATCAATTGCTGTGTCTGAATAAAAAATTCAATCTCCCGGATTCCGCCGTGACCGAGCTTTATATTGTATCCGAGCAGGCTTCCACTCTCGCGCCGGTGCTTGTCGTCGATCTGGCGCTTGATCGACTGGATGTCTTCGATCGCTGCGAAATCCAGATTTTTCCGCCAGATGTAAGGCCTTAAATATTGCAGGAATTTTTCGCCTGCATGAATATCGCCGGCGATGGCGCGCGCCTTTATCATTGCCGCTCGTTCCCAATTCTGGCCTACGCTTTCGTAATAAATTTCCGCAGCGCGCACCGACATGGCGGGCGGTGTTGAAGCTGGATCGGGGCGCAACCTTAAATCAACCCGGAAAACGTAGCCGTCCTCAGTGCGCTCCTGCATTATGCGCGTCAAATCCTGCGCTGCCCGGGTAAAAAAATGCTGGATGTTATGTTGGCCAGTGTATTTGGCCTTCTCGCTGTCGAAAAAAATTACCAGGTCGATGTCGCTCGAATAATTCAATTCATAAGCGCCCAATTTCCCCATTGCGATGACGATAAGCCCAGAATTTATGCCGGGTTTTGCAGCGTCCTGGATTTCGATTTCGTTGAAGCCACTAGCGCGAGAAAGCAGGAAATCGACCGCCTTATTCAGTGCGATCTCAGCGAAATCGCTTAAGCGCCTAGTGATTTGTTCCAGGTTCCAGGACTCAGTTATGTCAGCCAGCGCCACGATAAGCGAGCATTCGGCCTTAGCCTGTCGGAGATATGCCATTATTTCCTCGATACTCAAGAATATCCGGTCATGGGCGGTTTCGCTGATGAATTCGGTGAAGGTCTTATCAAAGCCTTTTTCGGCGATATTTTGTACCAGACCAGAATTTTTTATGAATAGTTGCGAGAGGTATGGGCTGTTGCCGAACACCGCATGGAGCAGTTTTTTGCCATATTCTGATGCATTCATGCGTTGCGCGAAATCAACCAATTTCGGCAATTTGCGCGTGAGATATTCAAACCAGTGCGTTATTTTGACTTCGGCGATTTCCGGCGCAGAAGATTTTGGCAGTAGATGATGATTTTGCAAATTTGCGAAGGGTGACATTTGTCGGATTTTACATTACAAATTTATAACATGAACAAAAAAATTAAAACGGCGCTTGAAGTTCTTCTGCTGATCATGGCGCTGATATTCCTTGGATTTGTAGGACTGGTGTGGTGGCTGACTGCCAGCTCGCGCTCGCTGCCGCTGTTATCGTTCTATATCGAGAAAAGCGTGCGGCAATTCGATGGCAATCTTCATGTTTCGGTGGATAGCAGTGTCGTCCACTGGTCTGGACTCGACATGCCTTTGGCCGTCACCGTATCCAATGTGAAAATTGCCGATCCGGCGGGAAAAATCGAAATAACTATACCACAAATGCGCCTAGGCATTGCGCCTTTGCAAGTGATTTTCGGAAGCCTGCAATTCAATCAGATAGGCGTGGAAAACGCCGTGGTAATACTCTCCGCCGCAGGAAATGCTGGAAATACCGCGCCGGAGGTGAAAAACGTGGAAAATGAAGCCGGGATAAGGGAAAAAATTCTCTCTGGCCTAACGGCGCTGCCGTTTAAGAAAATTAAAATATCTTCGGCGGAAATTATCGATCACGATTCACTGCGGCGGCTGGCAGTAATCAACAGCGCTACGTTCGGATTCTTAAATAATCAAGGTGGAGCACAGTTAGCGGCGCAAATAGACGCCAGGGTGGGGAGTAGGGCGCTAAATGTAACAGCGAACGGGCATTTTGGAGAAATCAGCAAAGTGGAAGGGGGATTTCACGGCGTCAACCTTTCAGAACTGGCAAGGGTTTTTCCTAAGCATTACGGCTTCGATAAGATTGATCTACCGCTGGGCGGCACGTTCGCAATAATATTCGGCGACAAGTTGCAACTGCAATCAGCCGATGTCGCTGTGAATAGCGAAAGGTCGGGGGGGGTAAGCTACGGCAATATCATTCCCGGTCCGGTGCGCGTGGCGGCATTCAATTCCAAGTTCAGGGTTTCCGATGATTTTTCTCGGTTCATCGTCAAAAGGTTTTATTTAAATACGGAAGATGGAGCAAAAATAACTTCCGATAACCTGCGGATATATTACCCGGAGATGGAAAAGGCAGAGATAGCGGGAAAGGCGGATTTCGAGAATATTAACATTCCGGGGCTGCTTGCGTTATGGCCTGATACAAAAGGTTCGGAAGATGCGAAAAGCTGGGTACGGGATAGTTTGTCGGTAGGCAAGGCGGCGAAGGGTTACGCCGAAATCAATATAAAACCCGGCGATCTTATTCCTGACGCATTGCCGGAGGCTGACATCCATGCTGAAATCACCATAGAGAATATGGGTGTAAATTACAGCCCGGGCTTGAAGCATTTGCGGGCGGTGAACGGGTTGCTAAAATTTGGCGGCAATACCATGAACTTGGAAGTGAAGAACGCTAGGTTGGAAAACTCGAGCGTGCGGCATGCAACCGCCGTCATACCTGATCTTGCGGCTGATGATGGGGTGATTCATATCGAAGGTGAGCTCGAAGGCCGGGCGGAGGATTTGAACGAATTTATCGCCCTGCAGGCGCCGGATGAAAAGGAAAAATCACATGTGGTAAAAATCACCGCTGGCCATGCTGATACCCAATTTACCCTGGATTTTCCGCTGCTGAAAGATTTAAAAGAGAAGGATGTGAAAGTCTCAGCCCATGCGAAAATGGAGGACATAGCCATCCCTGGTGTATATGACGGCACAGACCTTTCTGCCGGGAATCTTGAAGTTTCCTATTCGCCAGGAGGGTTCGTGGCTGATGGCGCTGTGGCGTTGAACGGCGCGAAAGCGGCAGCCAAATATTCGGAGAAATACGAAGGTGATAAAACTTTGAGCGCGCTGGAGCTGGTGGGCCGGTTTCCCAAATCAGAAATTTCACGGATAATCGGAGACGATTTGCAATTCCTTACGGGTGATGTGCCGCTAGGCCTGAATGTGGTTTCGGATTCCGACCAGAATATCAGGGTAAAGGCCGATTTGACCGATAACGAAATATTATTGCCGCGTTACGGATATAAAAAGCCTAAGGGCAAGGATTTGAAGCTGGAGTTCGTATTGGACGGGAATAAAAAAGCGGCGAAAGGCAAAATAAATTTAACCGGTGATTTACGCGGGGAAGGCGATCTGGCGTTCGGTGCGGATTATCAATTAACCTCCGCCAATGTCAAAAACCTCTCCTTCGGTAAAACCGACATGAGCCTGAAATATGCCCTGGTTTCCGAAAATAAATATCGCGTAGAAATCGCCGGAAAGGTTGTGGATTTGGCGCCTATCATCGCCGATTACGACGAGGGGCCGGAGGAGAAGTCCAAAGCATCCTATGATATTTCTGTCTCCTTAAAAAAAATATTGATGAATGATGGAGAAAATTTATCAGGGTTTAACGGCGGCATTTCCTGTCTGCCGGAATATTGTGCGAGCGGTAGGTTTTCCGCGCATCAAGATAGCGGCGGTGAATTTCTCTACGAGTTGAAACATGCTGGCGGGCAGGATGGCAAATTGACCATCCACGCTGACAATGCAGGAGCGCTGATAAAGGGTCTCGGCATCTCGCCGCACATCGTCGGTGGCAAGCTGGACATCAATTCTGACATCAGCCGCAACCAGAATAATTCGATAAATGAGGGCAGCCTGGTGATGACCGATTACTCATTAGTCAAGGGACCAATACTTGCAAAAATTGTCAGCCTGGCATCGTTCACCGGTATATTGGATATTTTGAATGGTGCAGGGATTAAGTTCAAGAAAATGACGCTCAATTTCTCCAAGGAAAACGATTTGCTGAAAATAAAGGAATCCAAGACTTACGGCGATTCGCTGGGTCTGACTGCGCAAGGCTTCGTTGATTTGAAAAAATCCGAGATAAACATCACCGGCACTGTTGTTCCGGCCTATGCGGCGAATTCCTTGCTTTCCACCGTGCCGGTAATTGGTGATATGCTGGCTGGCGGGGAAGGCCAGGGAATCATTGCCGCCAATTACACGGTTTCCGGCGATTATAAAAACCCGGAAGTCACTACGAATCCGCTTTCGCTTTTGACTCCAGGATTACTGCGCGGACTGTTCGATATGTTCGACGAAAAAAAAGAAATGCCGAAGGTGGAGGATAAGAATGCTGTTCCTGCTGCTGCCCCGGAAACTGCCACGCCCGCTGGGGCGCTACCTGGGAAAGAGAAACCTACACCTTAACAATACGGTGCTTCTTCTTGCCTGAGGAGAGTTTTTTTGGGCCGTCATTAAAATCTTCAAGTGTGTGTTGCACATCGTTCTCGACTGTTTTGTCGTTTATTTTTATGCCCTTGCCGACGATCAATCTTCTCGCCTCGCTCATAGAAACGCCAAAAGCCATATGAACCAAGGAAGATGTATTGATGCTTCCTGCTTTCTGTAAGGCCTCTCTTATATTAAGAACTGGTAATGACTCGCCAAGTTGACCCTCCTCGAAAGTTTTTTTGGCGGATTCCTGGGCTTTCAGTGCTTCATCTTTGCCACGGCAAAGCGTGGTGGCTTCCGTAGCGAGGATTTTTTTTGCCTCGTTGATATTGCCCGCCATGATTTCTTTTATTTTATCAAGCTCAAGCTCGGTGAAAAGTTTTACAAACCTTTCAACATCCTTATCATCGGTATTGCGCCAAAACTGCCAGTAATCATATGGCGATAACATTTCTGGATTCAGCCAAACCGCACCCGTCGCCGTTTTCCCCATCTTTCCACCATCAGTGGTGGTGATGAGGGGGGTGGTGAGGCCGTATAATTCATGCTTGGTTTTATATGGTTTGCTTTTTTCATATTCTTTTTCCAGGTTTTCATCGGAAGGGTTATATTCCGGTTGAATTTTGCGATTTAACTCCACGCCGCTTACAATATTTCCCCACTGGTCAGAACCGCCGATTTGTAAAGAGCAATCATATCGTTTCTTAAGTTCCACAAAATCATATGCTTGTATTGCCAAATAAAGAAATTCTTTAAGACTTAAATGGTGTTCGCGCTCAAGCCTAATCTGTACGCTATCAAACTTAAGCATACGATTAACTGAGAAATTTTCCGCCGTTTCCAATAAATCTATCGCCGAGAGTTTTGAAATCCACTCTGCATTATCAACAAAAGTGCAATCTCCCAAACCAAACTGCGAAAAATTTCTGCGGATGCCAGCTTTATTTTTTTCTATGACTTCATCCGAAAGCGGCGGCCGCGATTCATCCTTCCCTGATGGATCGCCAATTTTTGTGGTTGCGCCGCCGAGCAGGATGATTGGCTTATGCCCGGTTTTTTGCAGCCAGCGCAAAACCATGATTTGAATTAAACTTCCGATGTGCAAACTGGATGCAGTGCAATCAAAACCTATATACCCGGCGGTTTTTCCGTCGGCAAGTTTTGCATCCAACCCGGATTCATCCGTGCATTGGTGGATAAACCCGCGTTCCCGCATCACCCGCATGAATTCTGATTTGTATTCGGCCATGATAATGCTAAATATACTGACAACTATAGTCAATCAAGGCTAATTTAATAGATTTGCAGGAGGAAGAAATGAAAAAAGAACAAGTAAAAAATTTATCAGGTAGTTTACCCTACATGAGAAATTTTTCACGCCGTAATTTTTTCATTTCTTCCCCTGTCCTTCGGATTGCCCTGGAATTTGGCGCAGGCGTTGTCGAAAGGCTCGACCGGAGCGTAAACTACGCTCTTCGCCTTTCTCCTAGCCTGCGCCAAATTCCAGATTGCAACAAATCCTATCAAATTAGCCTTGATTGACTATAGCAACTGACAATTAATAACTGATTATGCCCAAAATGCTAAATGCAATCGGCTTGATGAGCGGCACTTCGATGGATGGAGTAGATGCCGCGCTGATCAAAAGCGATGGAACTCGCATTGAAGATACCAGGAAGGATTTTTTCGCTCCATATTCCCCGGAACTGCGCAAGAGGCTGCGCGCCATAGTGCTTAAGGGCAATATAAGTAAAATCGAATTACTGCGAGTGGAGAAGGAAATCACTGTTGCACATGCGGGTGCCGTCAATGCACTGCTCACAAAGTCCGGCGTGAAAAAATCCAAGGTTGATCTGATTGGGTTCCACGGCCAGACCATAGCGCATTTTCCCGGTGAAGGAGCCACCTGGCAGATCGGCAACCCCTCATTATTGGCGGAGTTAACCGGGATAGACGTTATAAGCGATTTTCGCCGACATGACATGGCGGCCGGTGGGCAGGGCGCTCCACTGGTGCCGTTTTTCCATGCGGCGATCGCCAGTAAAGCAGGTGAGCCGATAGTAATGCTTAATATTGGTGGTGTAGCGAATGTGACTTATATAGAAAAAAATTTGCCGGTAATAGCGTTTGATACCGGCCCGGGCTGCGCGTTGCTTGATGACTGGATTTTTAAGCATTCCGGCAAACATTTCGATGAGGACGGTGGAATAGCGGTAGATGGAAAAGTTAATAAAGAATTATTGAAGAAATTATTAAGCGATCCTTATTTTCATAAAAAACCGCCAAAATCCCTAGACCGCCAACATTTTTCCTATTTAGCCGCTGATTTACTTAAGTCTGTTTCCCTCAAAAACGGTGCGGCGATACTTGCCGCTTTAACCGTTGGCGCGGTTGTAAAATCCTGTGAGTTTTTTCCAAAAGAGCCAAAAAAATGGTTCATTTGCGGCGGCGGGCGGCATAACGAAACCATCATGTCCGGCCTCAAGAAAAACCTGAAAGGCAAAGTGGAGAAAATCGAGGCGCTTGGATTCAACGGAGATATGCTGGAGGCTTTAGCTTTCGGATTTCTTGCCGTCCGCTCTCATCTTGGAATGCCCATCTCCCTGCCGGAAACCACCGGCGTCAGGCGGCCGGTAACTGGCGGCGCCTTCTATCGGGCTTGACGCGGGAGCGCTTTATCGTTTCCTTGATGTGCCCGGAAATATATTCCTCCAGGTTGCTTACCAGTTCTTCCATATGGTTACGGTAGAAGTGGTCAGCACCACGTATAACCCGGAAATCGATATTGGTGTTTTTCTGGGCGGAAAGTTTTGCAGACAGTTTAGTGACATCCTCCACCGGCACGATGCTATCTTGATCGCCTTGCAAGATCAGGCCGGAAGCTGGGCAGGGCGAAAGGAAGTTGAAGTCATACATGTTGGCTGGCGGGGAAACAGTGATAAACCCTTCCAGCTCCGGGCGGCGCATCAATAATTGCATTGAAATCCAGGCGCCGAAGGAAAATCCGCTGATCCAGAAGGTGCCGGCATCCTGGTTCTGGAGTTGCAGCCAGTCGAGTGCGGTAGCAGCATCTGCAAGCTCGCCGACGCCGTTGTCGAATTTGCCTTGGCTACGGCCCACGCCGCGAAAATTGAACCTGAGCACCGAGAAGCCGTTGCGCACGAAGGTTTGGTATATGTTATACACCACCTTGTTGTTCATGGTGCCGCCATGCTTAGGATGCGGGTGCAGAACCAGCGCAGCGGGCGCGTTTTTATTCTCGTTCTTGTGGAACCGGCCTTCGAGGCGGCCTTCCGGGCCGCTAAAAATTACTTCTGGCATTTTTTACCGATTTTTACCGAACTAATACTTGACTAATTTACTTAAGTACTATATTAACCATATGAGAGGCCGATGATATAGCGATATCGGAGGCGAAAGTAAAGGATTATGGTTAAAGCTCTCTTTGCCGAGGTCGATTCGTTTTTTGCGCGCGACCCGGCGGCGAAATCGAAGATTGAAATCGTGCTGTGCTATCCCGGGTTCCACGCGGTTCTGTGCCACCGGCTGACGCACTGGCTGTGGCGGCATAACTGGCGGCTACTGGCGCGGTTCATCTCGCAGATTGGTCGGTTTTTCACCGGGATTGAGATTCATCCAGGGGCGAAAATTGGCAAGAGGTTTTTTATCGATCATGGCATGGGTGTTGTGATAGGTGAAACAGCGATGATTGGTGATGATGTGACGATATACCATGGCGTAACTTTGGGCGGAACTTCCTTAGAACCGGGTGTCCGGCACCCGCAGGTTGGCAATAACGTGATTATCGGTTCGGGTGCGCAACTGCTTGGGCCAATAAAAATCGGCGACGGTGCGCGAATTGGCTCGAACGCAGTTGTGGTAAGGGATGTGGAGGCTGGCGCGACGATGGTCGGCGTTCCGGCGCGGGCGGTGAAACCAAAGGTTTCCGGCGTGGAACCGGCATATTGTGAGATTTTCAGTGCTTATGGCACGGGCGAGGGTGGAATGCCAGATCCGGTGCAGCGGGCGCTGGACGGCATATTTGCCGAGGTTGATTACTTGCGAAAGAAGATAGAGGAATTGGAAAGCGAGGAAAATCTTGTAGAAACGGCCGAAAATTGGAGACTAAATAAATGATGTTAACCACAAAAGGGCGGTACGCGGTGATGGCGATGGCCGATATTGCCGCGCAGAACGGTGGGGTGCCGGTGCGGCTTGCCGAAATCGCCGTGCGGCAGGGGATCACCGTGGCGTATCTGGAGCAGATATTTTCCCGGCTACGTAGGGCCGATCTGGTGAAATCGATCAAGGGCCCGGGTGGCGGCTATGTGCTGGCGGACGGTGCAGGGGAAATAAAAATCTCTGACATAATTGGCGCGGTAGATGAATCGATAAAGATGACCAGATGCGGCAAGCGTAAATCCTCGAAATCCGGTTGTGTTCTGGGTGGTAAATGCCTGACGCATGATTTATGGGACGGCCTGGGACTCAAGATTTTTGAATATCTGAATTCGGTTTCGTTAGCTGATTTGTGCGGCCGTCGTATTGTGGAGCACCCAGCGTCACAGAATATCTTTTCGTCGGCCCCTGAACGGAATGATATGGCAGTTATATGATATATTTAGACCACAACGCAACGGCTCCAGTGAAGCCTGAGGCAATTCGGGTGATGGCGGAAGCTATACAGGCTGGGCCGCTGAACCCATCATCGGTACATTCCGCCGGAAGGATGGCGCGAAAAATTGTTGAGCAGGCGCGGACAAAAATCGCGACGGTTTTTGGTGCTGAGGGTGCGGACGTCATATTCACGAGCGGCGGGACGGAAGCTAATAACCTCGCGATTTGTGGCTTAGAAGGATATAACGTGATGGTTTCCGCGGTAGAGCATTATTCTGTTTTGAAACCTGCCAGGGAAGCAAAAATCATTCCGGTAGGTGCTGACGGTGCAGTCGATTTGCGCGAATTGGAAATTATATTGAAACGCTCGGGCGGCAAATGTTTCGTCTCGATCATGCTTGCCAATAACGAAACCGGTGTCATCCAGCCGGTCAGGGAAATCGCCCGGCTCACGCATGATTTTGGCGGCATAGTCCATAGCGATGTTGTCCAGGCGGCAGGAAAAATTCCGGTTTCCTTGGGTGATTTGGGCGTTGATATGATGACCGTTTCCTCGCATAAATTTGGCGGCCCACAAGGTGCCGGAGCACTGATTGTGAAAAAGGAAATAGCTGTATCGCCTATGATTAGCGGTGGCGGGCAGGAGTTTGGGTTGCGTGCTGGTACAGAGAACGTGCCGGCAATCGCGGGATTCGGGGTAGCGGCGGAATTATTGCCGGAAAACTTAAGAAGAATGGAAGAAATAAAAGTATTGCGTACTTATATGGAGAAGGAAATAAAATCATTCGCCGAGGATGCAAAAATTTTCGGCGAAAGCGCCGAACGGTTGGCGAATACGAGCTGTATTTCTATGCCGAACGTGAAGGCGGAATTGCAGTTGATTGAATTCGATCTGGCCGGAATTTGTATCAGTTCCGGTGCCGCTTGCTCGTCGGGAAAAGTTCTGGTTTCCCACGTTTTACAGGCAATGGGAGTGGCAAAACCTGAAGCTGAAACAGCGGTTCGCGTGAGCCTTGGAATAGATAATACCAAGGCGGAAATAGATGAGTTTATTGCGGTATGGAAAAATTTATACGCCCGGGTAAATGGGCAGAAATTAGCAGCATGAAGCCGAACATAAAATTACCAATATACATGGATTATCAGGCGACGACGCCGATGGACCCGCGCGTCTTAGAGGCCATGCTGCCCTATTTTATCGAGAAATTCGGCAACCCGCATTCGCGTAGCCATTCCTATGGCTGGGAAGCGGAAGCTGCGGTGGAAAAAGCGCGAAAACAAGTTGCGGACTTGATTGGCGCAAGCGAAAAAGAAATCGTTTTCACTTCCGGCGCAACCGAATCGAACAATATGGCTATTAAGGGAATCGGCCATTTTTATAAGGATAAAAAAAACCATATCATCACGGTTGTAACCGAGCATAAATGCGTGCTTGATGCCGCCCGACACCTGGAACAGGAAGGGTTTAAAGTTACATATCTACCGGTACAGCAAAACGGTTTAATCGACCTAGAAGAATTGAAAAAAGCGATAACTGATAAAACCGTGCTGGTCTCAGTAATGGCGGTGAATAACGAGATTGGAGTGATTCAACCGCTCAAGGAAATTGGAAAAATCACCCGGGAACGCGGAGTGTTTTTCCATACCGATGCAGCGCAAGCATTTGGAAAAATTCCGCTTAACGTTGAGGAAATGAACATCGATTTGATGTCTATTTCCGGGCATAAAATTTACGGGCCAAAGGGAATCGGCGCGCTTTATGTTCGCCGACGCCCACGGGTGCGGCTGGAACCGTTAATCAATGGTGGCGGCCAGGAACGCGGCATGCGCTCAGGCACATTGCCAACTCCTCTGATTGTTGGATTGGGTGAGGCTGCAACACTGGCGCAAAAAGAAATGCCGGAGGAATATAAGCGAGTGAAAAAACTCAGTGATAAGTTTTATAACGCAGTCGCGCGGGAGATCCCGGATGTATTTTTAAACGGTGATGAAAAAAATCGCTATCCGGGAAATTTGAACTTGAGCTTCGCTTATATCGAGGGTGAATCAATGATAATGGCAATAAAGGATTTGGCGGTTTCCAGCGGCTCCGCTTGCACATCAGCCTCGCTCGAGCCTTCCTATGTCCTGCGCTCGCTCGGGGTTGAAGAAGAAATGGCTCATACCTCAATTCGGTTCGGCATCGGCCGGTTCACCACCGAATCGGAAATAGACTACGCGATAGAAGTAATCAGGAGTAATATAGAAAAACTGCGCCAAATGAGCCCATTGTGGGAGATGGTGCAGGAAGGCGTGGATTTAAAGAAAATCGAATGGGCAGCGCATTGATTGTTACAACGTACCGAAATTGTTGCTACGTTGTGTAATATATTGATTTTACTTGATATTTTATAGAAAATGTGCTACTAGCACACAATGGATTGAACTTAAATTAAAGGGGAGAAAATGAGTAATCTGAAAGCAGCTTTAAGAATTGTTCGTGAATATAATTCTGATTGCGGACTTCGACAATATACAGCGACAAAATGTAGAGAATGGAAAATCGAAGGACTAAATGAACGAGTAGTTTATACTTTAGCAAGAAGTCACATAGGAGGTGCATAATTATGGCATATAGCGAAAAAGTTATCGATCATTACGAGCATCCCAGGAACGTCGGTTCCATGGATAAAGGGGATGACAATGTCGGCACCGGATTGGTTGGCGCGCCGGCATGTGGAGATGTGATGAAATTGCAGATTCGCGTTTCGGATGCGGGTATCATAGAGGAAGCGAAATTCAAAACCTTCGGCTGTGGCTCGGCGATTGCATCTTCATCACTCATTACTGAATGGGTGAAGGGAAAATCCATCGACGAGGCGGGTACGATAAAAAATACCCAGATCGCCGAGGAGCTGGCATTGCCGCCGGTGAAAATCCACTGTTCGGTGCTGGCGGAAGATGCGATCAAGGCGGCGATTGCAGATTATAGGGCGAAAAGAGGTCATGCGGCTGATGCTGCATAATTAAAAAAATGGCGCAGGCAATTCAAATAACCGATGCGGCGGCAGAACGGGTGAAATTCCTGCTCTCGAAGCGTGGGAAATCCTCCGCTGGGGTAAAGGTCGGTGTGAACAAAGGCGGCTGCTCGGGCTTGAGCTATATGATCGAATATGCCGACGAAATCGGGAAGTTCGACGAGGTGGTGGAAGATAAAGGCGTGAAAATCATCATCGATCCCAAGGCGGTGTTATATCTGCTCGGCACCACCATGGATTTTGTGGAAGAGAAAATGAAAGCGGGATTTGTGTTCATTAATCCCAATGAGAAAGGCCGCTGCGGCTGCGGGGAAAGTTTCCATGTCTAGTTCTATTCCTGTCGACGATATTTTTGCGCTATTTGGAATGAAAAGAGAATTTTCTTTGGATGAAAAAGAGCTGGAAAAGAAATATTTTGATCTGCAAAAAAATTGCCACCCGGATAAATTCGTAACTGAATCAGTGCCGGTAAAAGTGGCTAGGCACGAGGAATCAGCCAAAATTAATACAGCCTATAGAATTTTACGCAATCCATTGGCTCGTGCCGAATACTTGCTCGTAGGTTTTGGAAAACCGTCACCGGAACTGCTTACGGAAATCATGGAGATTCAGGAAAAACTGGTGAATGCAGGAACAATGGAAGAAATAGTCATAATGCAGAATTTTGCTGAATCAGAAAAAGAAAAATCCATCGCCAATTTGAAAAAATATTTTTCCACGCACAATCTATCAAAGGCAGCCGAGGAAACGGTCAGGCTTAAATACTTAACTAAATTCTCCGAAGAAATAAAGGCCAGGAGAAAATCCGCGGCTGCATGAAGCTTCTCGATATAACTGAACCGGGGCAGCATTCCATTGCCATTGGCATCGATCTCGGCACTACCAATTCGCTGGTGGCGATAGCAGAAAACGGCCATGCGCGAGTGATTGGCGGGCTTTTACCGTCTGTTGTGGCGTATGAGAAAATCGGAAAAATCAGTGTAGGTGAGGAAGCGAAAAAAAATCCTTTAGCAATTCATTCGATAAAAAGGCGGATGGGAAATGCTGGGGAGAAAATAGATGTTACCGGAAAAAAATTAACTCCAGTCGAAATTTCCGCGGAGATATTGAAAGTACTGAAAAAACGCGCAGAAAAATTACTTGGCTATGAAATAAAAAAAGCCGTTATCACCGTTCCGGCTTATTTCGACGATACGGCTAGGAACGCCACGAAAGATGCTGCTCGGCTGGCGGGATTGGAAGTTTTGCGCCTGATTAACGAGCCGACTGCAGCGGCATTGGCATATGGGCTGGACAAAGGCGCTGAAGGGATTTACGCAATATATGATCTCGGTGGCGGAACGTTCGACATATCGATTCTGAAAATGGAAAATGGTGTATTTCAGGTGTTAGCGACAGCGGGTGATACCATGCTCGGCGGTGATGATTTTGACCGGGAAATCGCTGAATATCTCGGCTGCGATTTATATGAAGCACGAAGGAAAAAAGAAAATTCGAGTAAAGAATTCGAGAAATTAATTGCGCCATATATAGATCGTACATTGCAGATTTGCGCCGATCTCATTGAGGATTCTGGCATTCAAAAAAATGAAATAAAAGGCGTGGTGCTGGTTGGCGGATCGACCAGGATTCCGCTGATAAAAAAGCGGCTTAAGGAATTATTCGGCGACAAAATATTATCTGATACCGATCCGGATGAAACGGTTGCACTTGGTGCCGCGATACAGGCAGAAAATCTCATAAAAGGCTCGGAAAACCTATTACTTGACGTTACGCCGCTATCGCTTGGGCTGGAAACTATGGGCGGTTTGGCGGAGAAAATAATCCAGCGCAATACACCGATCCCATTTTCCGCGAGCCAGGAATTTACCACTTATCAGGATGGGCAATCGCTGATGAAAATCCACGTCGTGCAAGGTGAACGCGAGATGGTTTCGGAATGCCGATCGTTGGCTGAATTTGTGCTTTCTGGTATACCGCCGATGATGGCTGGAACAGCGAGGATAAAGGTCATTTTCGTAATTGATGCTGATGGGATTCTGACGGTCTCGGCGACTGAGGAAACTACGGCTAAAGCGCAAACTGTGACGGTGAAGCCTTCATATGGCTTGAGCGAGGATGAAATCGAAAAAATGCTGCGTGAATTCATGGAGAATGCGCGCGCTGATATTACGGAAAGGTTATTAAAAGAATCACAGGTAGAGGCGGAAATCGCCATAAAAACGGTCAACGATGCGCTGGAAAAAGATGGGGATTTGTTGGCGGAAAACGAGAGTAAGGCAATCGAATCGCAAATCGCCTCCTTAAAAAAACTCATGAAAAAAAATGATCGCGACGCTATAGACTTTGCGACAGCGCATTTGAATAAAATCTGTGCACCGTTTGCGGAAATGCGGATGAACCGGGCAATGGCATCGGTGCTTCAGGGCAAGAATATTGACGCTATCGCCAAGAAGTTATAGTTTGCTGAACTTATGCCGAAAGTAATATTCAAATATCAGGATGGAACGCGCAAGGAATGCGATGCGCCGGTCGGGATTTCCGTACTGGAAGTCGCGCATAAGAATGGCATTCCATTGGAAGGCGCATGCGAAGGTTCTCTCGCCTGCTCCACTTGCCATGTCGTCGTAGATGATAAATTTTATGAATTATTGCCCGAGGCTTCTGAGGATGAGGAAGATATGCTGGATTTGGCGTTCGGCCTCACCCATACTTCAAGGCTCGGCTGTCAGATAAAAATCACGCAGGAGTTAGATGGCCTGACCGTTTCCCTCCCCGCTGCTACCCGTAACATGATGGTTGATAAGAAGAAGGCCTAGAGCATTTTCATTTTAGCCATCTACCGCGTCGTACTTCGGGCTCGATGTGTTCATGTACTGTAGTGTACACTCCGCGCATCTCACCTCGTACTCCTTTACGGCTAAAAGCAAAACGCTCTAGCTAAAGTTCTGTTTGCCCCATTTTTCCCTCCCGTAAGCGCGACTCCCTTAAGATTACGCTTACGCAGGAATGACAAAACTAGCATGGTAAAAATTTCTCTGGACGGGAAATAAAAATCCGTTTAATAAACCTTAGGTTGTTATAATATAAACACCACTCTTTAAGGTTGAGAAACGGAGGTTTATAGGATGCCTTATAATATAGTGCCTAATGCCATACTAGACAGCAATTTCCAAGTGCTGCCGGAAAGCATGCAGACACAGAACCATCTCACATTCATCGATCCGACCGGCAATTTTCGCAGGATGGCGGAAATCGAGGCTGACGTGATAAAATCGGCGCTTGAATATTATGAATGGCATATTTCGGAAGTAGCCAGGCGCTTAGGAATCGGGCGCTCGACGCTCTATCGCAAGATGGACGAGTTGCACATTACTATCCCGCGGGAGAGGCATCAGGTGGCTTGAGAGAAGGGGTAATTAGTGATTAGTGATTAATTTTGTTATAGTATCTTCTAATTACTAATTACCAATCACCGCTATGCAAACCAACCTCATCGGCTTCCGCACACTCTACACCAAGGAAGTAAACCGCTTCCTAAAAGTTTATAACCAGACGCTGCTGGCACCGATGGTGACTTCACTGTTGTTCCTAGCGGTTTTCAAGCTGGCGATGGGCGATCATGTGCGGATGATCGGGGCAGTGCCGTTCGAGAGGTTCGTGGCTTCCGGCCTTATAATGATGGCGGTGGTGCAGCAGGCCTTCGCTAATACTTCCGGCTCGCTGATCATGAGCAAAGTCATTGGTACCATGATCGATTATTTACTGCCGCCGCTTTCCGCTGCTGAGATTACCGTCGCGCTGGCACTTGGCGGGGTGACACGTGGGATTTTCGTCGGAATCATCGTCGGGCTCGCGATTTCACTGTTCGTCCATATCGAAATCCTGCACGTCGCACTGGCCATTTATTATATTTTTGCGGCATCTCTGATGCTGGCTTTGCTTGGGATAATCAGCGGGATTTTCTCGGAAAGCTTCGACCAGATGGCCGCCGTTACCAGCTACGTAATCACGCCGCTTGCCTTCCTTTCCGGCACGTTTTATTCGGTCCGGCAACTGCCGGTATTCTGGTTCACCGTCAGCCGCTACAATCCGTTTTTCTATATGATTGACGGGTTCAGATACGCGATGACCGGGTATGCCGATGGTTCGATTCTTGCCGGAATGATCGTGCTTGCGGCGGTAAATATCGTACTGCTGCTGCTGGTTTACTGGCTGCTGGAGCGGGGGTATAGGATAAAGACGTAGGAAAGTTAGGGCATTAGAGCTGTTATAGCGATATTAAAAAATCCAAAAATGTTAACCTTTTATTAACCTTTGCGGTTTAATATAACCAACTATGGCAAAAGTGGGTCATATACGCACATTGTAAATCAATACAAAAATAGGATTTTATGCCGCAACTGCCGCAATGGATAAGAAACCTCACTATACTCGCCGGGGGTTTAATAACCAGTGCTGCAGCTTTGCCTGCAGCTGCACAGGATGTAAAACCGGATACAAAACCACAATCCGGACTAAAAAAAGTATCAGATCTAGGGCTAGAGTGGGAAAAAGAACAGGCACTCATTAAAGCGGCAAATAAAGAGCTTGATGTTTGGATGGCGGCCAGTGGTGGTATAAGGCTAGCAAACCTGGTGTATATTCAAGTGTTTCCTGAGTATTTTTTTGATGTGAGTGCATATCTAACCCGCCAAGGTGGCGATGATGAGGATAAACGACGCAAAGCTTTTGCTGCATTGGAATTAGATATCAACCAGTTTACTGCGCGCTCTATTAATACAGGTAATGCCCAGGCTTTTGGCTTTACTTCAGTAGGTAAGTTTGATCCTAAAGGTGGTCTTGTCGGAAAAGCTTATATTGCTTGCGATAAGCCGCGTGTTGCAATAGTTTTTAAAACAACCAAAGAAGGTAAAGTAGAAGTTACTTTTCCAGGTACGGAGAAAGTAGAAGGTAAGGAAGTAATTGAACTGAGGCCTGCTGATCTGCCCCAACTTTTTGGAGCAGTGACTGTAAAAGATGCTAAACCTGGGGAGTTTCAGGTACCATTTCAGTATGGGAAAGATAAAAAAGTTGGATCATTTTTATTGCCAGCAGGTACAACTTTTAACATCCGTACGGCTCCGGGAGTAAGGTTGAATTTGATTGGTGTAAAAGGCTCAAAGGGCAATCCTTTCACTTTTAATGTCCAAGATAATGTAGACGTATTGCTCGGATAGGGAACAGAAGGTGTAAAAGTTGATATGACGGGTATGGCCCGTACACCAAACATTCCAGGACTGCAAACAGAAGGCATGTTTATAGTACCTGCAAAGCTAGCGGCTACATTGCAGGTAAAGCATAATGATGCTGGAAATGCTGGTTTTTATGGTATTGGTGGCGACGGTTTTTCTCGCCGTGCTCGTGTTATTCTAAGAAATGATGAAAAAGGAATTTTTATTAGGGTGGGTGGAGGATACTTAGATTCAAATGATAAAGATCTTAAGGCCGCAGAAATAAAGAGGTTTGGTATTAGTGGCAGAGTAAGGGTTAAAGAAGGTAATACTTATTGCGATGTAGGCCTTACAAACAATGGTCCACATGTTTCAGATGCGGAAACCACCCAAAAAGCCTTAAATAAAGCTGCTAATGAGGTGACGGCAGGTAGGGGTAGAAATCTCGGCACAGAAAGATAAGAAGGAATTAGTTGAATAGCCGGTGTCAAATAATAATTCTGTTAGATGGAGAAGGTGGAGCGGGCGAAGGGAATCGAACCCTCACCTAAAGCTTGGGAAGCTTTCATTCTACCACTGAACTACGCCCGCATTAAAATCGAAAATTCTGAATTATGCTTTTTTTCTGGCTTCCGGTTTCCGGTTTCTGGTTTCCGCTCCCTGTAACACCGCCTCCCGCCCTAGCGAAATGTAATTAAAACCGGCTTTTTTCATATCTCCAGGGTGAAACAGATTGCGCAAATCTACCAGCAGCGGTTTTTTTAGCAGGGATTTTACCTTCGCTAAATCCATCTCGGCGAATTCACGCCATTCGGTGATGATGACCGCGCTATCGGCGCCTTTCAGCGCTTGGGTAACATCATCACACCATTCGATAGCGCCGGATAAAACCTTGCGCGCATTGTTCATACCATGCGGATCATAGACTCTCACTTTCGCGCCGTTTTTAACCAATTCCGGTATTATCGTTAGCGCCGCGCTTGCCCTGACATCATCGGTATCGGCCTTGAAGGTGAGGCCGAGTGCAGCGATAGTTTTGCCTTTCACTTCACCGTTCGCCTTGATGATTTTTTTCGCCATGGCGATCTTTCTTTTGTCGTTCGCTGCGATTACCGATTCGACGATTTCCGATTCAGCACCGAGATCGAACGCAATTTTCCTAAGTGCTAGCGTATCTTTCGGAAAGCAGGAGCCGCCGAATCCCGGCCCGGTTTTTAAGTAATCCTTGCCGATTCGCGGGTCGAGTCCCATGCCATGTGAAACATCGTCGATATTCGCACCGGATTTGTCGCACAGATCAGCCATTTCGTTGATGAATGCGATTTTTGCGGCAAGGAAGGCATTGGCTGCATATTTCGTGAGTTCCGAGGTTTCAAGATCAGTGAAAATCACCGGGATATTTTCGCTTATCATCGGTTGGTAAATACGCTGCATCGCCGCCAGGGATTTTTCCGAATCAACGCCGATTATCACCCGATCGGGCTGGAGAAAATCCTTCACCGCACGCCCTTCGCGCAGGAATTCCGGGTTGGAGACTACGTGAAATTTCAGGCGCGGATTAGCCTTGGCAATGATTCCCTTCACCTTCCTGCTGGTTCCGAGCGGAACGGTGGATTTTATCACCACCACTGAATCATTCTCGATATGTGCGGCTATTTCCCGGGCAGCGGCGAAAACATATGAAAGATCAGCGCTGCCGTCGTTTTCGCTGGTTGGTGTGCCGACGGCGATGAATATGGTTTTCGCATCCTTAACGCCGGTTTTCAAATTATCGGTGAACGATAACCGCCCAGCGCGCATGTTTTTTTTCACCAGTTCCTTGAGTCCCGGTTCGTATATCGGTATTTGCGCTTTTTTCAGCCGGGAGATTTTGGTTTGATCTTTATCGATGCAGGTGACGTCAAAACCCATTTCCGTGAAACATGTTCCGGAAACCAAGCCGACATAACCGGTGCCGATTACCGCGATACTCATACAATTCCACCTATAAAAACAGCTTTATCAATAGAATCGATGGATACCCATAGTCAAGCTCGAGTTATGAGATCACTTTAAAACAACAAACCCCCGAACATTGTCGGGGGTTGTTGCTTGGCATCGCTGCCAAGAAGTTTACAGTCTAGGAACGGACGATACGTTCCCACTCACTGAGATTGCATTCCACGAAGGGCGCGATTTCGGTTGCCAGCGCTCGAATTTTTTCGAAGCACTGGGTGGACACTCGCAGCATAGTAACGCCTTCGTGCCCGCAGAAATACATGGCCCATTCGCCTGCCGGGGCGATTGCCCTGAGACAGGCATTAAGCCCTGTCCAGGGAAAAACCACCCCCAGCAGGACCTCTTGGAGTTCCGCCCCGCTGAGATCCTCAGCGAGAGGAAATCCTTCCTCTCGGAAAAAGAGGACGCGATCATCGCTCCTCTGACCCATCTTTCACCTTCCTTTCATGGTGAAAGTGACCAGTCGGCAAGAAAACCCGACTCAAATCCCGAGCGGGACCAGAGAGTAAACGGGCTCCAGCCAACCATCGGAATAGAAACGTCCTTATTGTCTCACAAACATGGATAGAAGAGAACAGGAGAATTATTAAACTTTTGTGACAATCCGCGGGTTTGCGGCTTATATCACGCCGCTATATGACGGATGACACTGAAAAATAGATTAAAACTCTGCAGCAAACTCCATTATCATTTCCCGCACATCGTTTTTCATATCGGCCCTAGCCAATGCGAAGGCGATGTTGGCTTCCAGGAACCCTTTCCTGCTGCCGCAATCGTATCTTTTTCCCTTTAGTTTCATCGCATAAAACGGCTTTTTCTTAACCATTTCCGCCATCGCGTCGGTAAGCTGGATTTCGCCGCCCGAGCTCTTCACATGCAGCATTTTATCGAGATATGGAATAATCTCCGGCTCTAGAATATATCGCCCGATTATCGAAAGATTTGATGGTGCTTGCCCAGGTGCTGGTTTTTCCACCATGCCTTTTATTTTCATGAGTCCATCCTGCTCTTTTTCCGCATCGATTATTCCATATTGATTGATCTTTTCCTTCGCCACCTCCGCCACGCCGACGATGCTCGCCTTTTTCTTCCCGTAAGCTTCAACCATCTCTTTCAGGAACGGTTTTGGCGATAATATCATTTCATCGGCCAGAAGCACGGCAAACGGTTCATCGCCAATGAAATGCCTGGCGCACCATACCGCGTGGCCGAGGCCCAGCGCCTCCTGTTGGCGGATGAATGCGATTTGGCCGGCTTCCGGCAGCCAGTCGCGCGTCAGCGCCAGCAGGTCTTTCTTTTCCTTCTCGCTGAGAAGTTTTTGCAGTTCGTATGAATGGTCGAAATGATTGTTGAGGACGTTTTTATTGCGGCCGGTGATGAAGATGAATTGCTCAATCCCCGCAGCGCGCGCTTCCTCAAACGCATATTGGATGAGCGGTTTATCGACGACGGGCAGCATTTCTTTCGGCATCGCTTTCGTCGCCGGCAGAAACCGCGTGCCAAGCCCGCCGACCGGGAATATTGCTTTTCTTACTTTTTGCATGGCCAAGTTATATGGCTTTGTGCCTTTAAGCGCAAGCTGAGGACAAAATATTCACTTAAACCCCCGTGCCACAATAAATATCTCCCGTGAATCGCCCCGGCTGGAGGCGGGTTTGATGTATTTCACTTCTTTAAAATATTCTCGCAATTCGTTGAAATATTTGTTTTCCCCGCCGCCGCGCAGGAGTTTTATCAGCAGCGCGCCGCCGCGGTTCATATTTTCTTTGGTAAATTCCAATACTTCATCGGCCAGGCCCATGATGCGGAGATGATCGGTTAAATTATGGCCGGTGGCGGATGGGGCCATGTCGCTTAAAATAATATCGGCTTTGGTGGGGATGAGCGCTTTTATTATCTCCTGAATTTCCGGCGAGGTGAAATCGCCATGCACGAAATGTACCCCGGGAATTGATGACATATCCTGCATATCAACAGCGATGACTCTGCCTCTCGCGCCGACTTTTTCCGCCGCAATCTGGCTCCAGCTGCCCGGTACGGCACCTAAATCCAGCAAAGTTTTATAAGACGTCAATATATGATGTTTTTCGTCGATCTCCAGCAGTTTATATGCGGCGCGCGAGCGGTAGCCATCTTTTTTCGCGGAAATCACATATGGATCATTCAATTGGCGTTTCAGCCAGAGCGTCGATGAAATTTTGCGTTTTTTCGCGGTTTTTACTTTGACTGCGGCATTCCTGACGCCTGATTTTTTTACCACCGCGATAGATCCATTTGCTTTAAGCTCCCTTGATTTGATTGACGAAAGCCGCAGCAAGATGGCCTAAGATCACGGCGATTATGCACAGCGCGAATGATAATACAATATTCATTCCCGCCCGGTAAAAATCCCCGTCGCGCGCCAGATTCAGGGTTTGCAGTGAGAAGGCGGAAAAGGTAGTGTAACCGCCGCACAGCCCGGCGGTCATGAATAGCTGCACGTTCGGGCTCACCATAAACCTGCCGTCCGGCCCGGTGATGGTATATATAAACCCGACCAGGAACGAGCCGGAAACATTCACCAGCAACGTCCCCCAGGGAAAAATTTCCCCAATGCTCCCGGCGACAAACCCGGAAAGCAGATAACGCACTATAGTTCCGAGAGCGCCGCCTATCGCCAGCCAGACATATATCATTAATTTTTCTCCGTTTTCGTGCTTATTCGGGCTTTTATAGCGTAATGCTGAAGCGCCATCATGGCAATAACTATAGACGGGCTTGACTCCCGGTTCGCAAAAAGTTACCATATAACATATAGTTATAAGGAGGAGAGGATGGAAGGCAACACCATTACCCGCGCCGATCTGGCGGAGTTCGTGAACGGAAAAATCGGAGTATCGCAGTCGGAAGCGGCCGAGCTGGTCGATATGGTTTTGGAGGAAGTGGTGCGCGCGCTGGAGAAAGGCGAAATGGTAAAGCTATCCTCGTTCGGCACGTTTAAAATCCGGCAGAAAAAGCAGCGGGTCGGTCGGAATCCCAAGACAAAGCAGGAAGTTCCAATATCACCGCGCAAGGTGGTGAGCTTCCATGCGTCGAGCATTTTCTCCAAGAAAGTGAACGAATAATAATTTGACCGATGCCAGCATCGAACATCGCGGAAAACAGGGAGTTATCCGATTTCCACACCATCGGCGAAGTTTCTCGGCGGCTTGACGTGCCGCAGCATGTAATAAGATTCTGGGAGACGAAATTCAGGCAGATAAAGCCGGTCAAGCGGCGGGGCGGACATCGCTATTTTCGTAAAGTGGACGTAGAATTCCTGACCGAAGTTAAAGCCCTGCTTTACGACAAAGGCTTCACCATCAAGGGTGCACAGAAATATTTAAGCGAAAAGCAAGCACAGGAAAACGGGTGTGAATCCGAGCCAGAAGCATCGGGTCCGCAACGTGAGCTGTTTAAAGTCAAACCGAAATCTGCCGACAAGGCGGAACTGAAAGCCATCCTGGAAAGGTTGCGCGGTTTGAGAGAGTTGTTGAAAAAATCCTGATAGCCGCTATTTTGCCCCATTCTGCTAATATAGAATCGGAGCGTAGCGCAGCCTGGTACGCGCGCTAGACTGGGGGTCTAGAGGTCGCGGGTTCAAATCCCGTCGCTCCGACCACCCGTCAAAGCCTTCGGCTTTGACGAGGTTCTCGTCACCATCCCGAGCAAAGCGAGGATAATATCTGAGAATTTGTGGCTAAACCAGCACCATCCCTTCTTCACTTCCCGATTTTTTCTTCCCGTCATCTGGCCCGAGTTGAATCTCGTTATGCGCTGCTCCGGCAGGGATCATCGGGAAAACGTTTTCATTCGGGTCAATGCATAAATCGAGAATCACCGGCCCTGGTGTTTTTATCATTTCCTTTATCGCTTTCTCCGCCTCGCTTGGTTTCTCGCAGCGAAAGCCGGAAAGGCCAAAAGCCTCAGCCAGTGCCACGAAATCTGGCAGCGCGTCCATATAGCTTTCCGAATATCTATTGCCATGGAACATTTCCTGCCACTGCCGCACCATGCCCATATAATGGTTGTTCATGATGAGGATTTTCACCGGCAATCGGTATTGCACGATGGTCGAAAGTTCCTGGATGTTCATCATGATCGAAGCCTCTCCGGTAACGCATATGACCAGCGATTTAGGGTTGGCCACTTGCGCGCCCATCGCTGCGGGAAGGCCGTAGCCCATAGTGCCAAGGCCGCCGGAGGTGAGCCATCGGTTCGGCTCCTCAAAATGCAGGTGCTGAGCTGCCCACATCTGATGCTGGCCGACATCGGTGGTTACATAATAATCCTTACCCTTTAGCTGATTATTCAACAATTGCAGCGCGTATTGCGGTTTGATTATTTTCTCGCTGTTCTTGAACGAGTATGATTTTTTCGCCCGCCATTTTTCGATTTGCGCCCACCATTTTGCCAGAGATTTTTTATTGGCCTTGTAATTTTTCTCGCGCCAAATCGTGATCATCCTATCCAGCACGTTCGCTGCATCACCCACTATTGCGATATCAACGTTCACGGTTTTGTTGATGGAGGACGAATCGATATCGACATGGATTTTTTTGGAATGCGGGGAGAATCCATCCAGCCGTCCCGTCACCCGATCATCGAAACGCGCACCGATATTTACCATTACATCGCATTCCGCCATTGCCATGTTGGCTTCCAGCGTGCCATGCATCCCGAGCATCCCTAAAAATTGCGGGTCGGCGGCCGGATAACCGCCAAGCCCCATCAATGTATTGGTGACCGGGAACCCGGTTATCGCCGCAAATTTTTTGAGCAGCGCAGAAGCCTTCGGCCCGGAATTTATGATTCCGCCGCCGGTGTAGAATATCGGACGCTTGGCTCCAGCCATCAGTTTCAGCGCCTCGCGGATTTTTGCGTCATCGCCTTTAAATGCCGGGGAATATGATTTGCGCTTGCCGGTTTCCAAGCCGTTATAAATGCCTTTCGCGTTCAAAACATCCTTCGGCAGATCCACCACCACTGGCCCGGGCCGCCCGGTTTTCGCCACGTAAAACGCTTCGTGAATAATGTGTCCCACGTCATCCGCGCGTTTCACCAGGTAATTATGCTTGGTGCAGGGCCGGGTGATGCCGATGGTATCGGCCTCCTGGAAGGCATCGTTTCCTATCATATGCGTAGGCACCTGGCCGGTGAGGCAGACGATTGGAATCGAATCCATCAGAGCGTCGGTCAAGCCCGTTACCGTATTGGTTGCGCCGGGGCCGCTCGTCACCAGCACGACGCCCACTTTCCCCGTCGAGCGCGCATAACCTTCTGCCGCATGCACCGCACCCTGCTCATGCCGCACCAATATGTGCCTCAGCCGGTTTTGCTTGAATAACTCATCATAAAGTGGCAGCACCGCCCCGCCGGGATACCCGAAAACCGTATCCACCCCCTGGTCGATCAGTGCTTTTATAACAATTCCCGCGCCGGTCAGTTGCATGTGATTTTTGCTTCCGTAAAAGCCTTTATCTATAGAATATAACAGCTTCCGGCGCAAGCGGCGGGATGCCAGCCTTGATAATTCCTAACCTTGCTTCCTTTTATTCAGCGGTGGGGGGGTGCTGTCATATTTCGTTTTCGGTTTTCTCTCCAGCGGATTAGTCTCATTGAACACGCAAACGATATCCTTGCCGTCCCTGAGCGTGAATTGGCTAGCCACTTCCTCGACCACTATATAATCGTCGATGACGCGGTAATTGATAAGCGCTTCGTTGCCATCCTTATCCGAGGTGAAGAAGGCGGGGATGGTGGCGTTTTTATTGCGGAACTGGAAGAAGGTGAATTCACCGTCGTCGAATATCTTAACCGGCGAGATGCGTGCCGGCCCGGAAAGCGTATAGTTGAAATTATAGTCCTCCGGCTTGGAGAGATCCGGCTTGATGCTTTGGTTGGCCTTTTCCGGGGTTATTTCTGCCTTAAAGGTTTTTACCGATTCGCTCGGCTCGGTGTTATAAATGAACCGCACGACGAAAACCATGTCCTCGTCGCGGATATCTTTCGCCTCTTCCGCGTAAAGCTCGAAATGATAGGTGCGCTTATCGGTTATCAGCGTCATGTTGGTGGTGGCGTCTTGGGCTATGGGCTTCAGGAAAATGCGGTTGCCGTTCGGCACGATCTGCCAGGCAGTTGAATCGCCGAGCGAGATGGTGAGGATTTTTTCGTCCACCGCCAGCTCTATGCTCGATTCGTATTTATAATGCCCAACGAAAACATAGACTTCATTAGGGCTGTACAGGTAGGTTCTGAGGCGGCTGTCGCTGGAGATTGGCTTGGCTTTCTGCAGGGCGAACGCCGGTAGGCCTGAGAAACCTACAATCAACGCGGCGATTATTAATCCTAAGAGTTTGTTCATTGCGGTCTTGCCTGCGCTACCGGCGTTACGATAGGCGCTAGGATATAATCTTCCACGCGGAAATCAAGCGGCGTTAAGCTCTTGTCCTTAGGGTTCACATTTATTTCGGAGAAAGTGAAGTAAATATCGGAGCGATACTTGTTGGTGGTCGCATTGACGCCATTGGTTTCGCGCGTTTCGAAAAACACTGTAGCCTTTCGGTTTCTATCGCCGCTTGCCTGCGCCTTTCCTTTCGCGATCGGCGGCAGATCGACCGTAACGTTCATAACCGCTACGCTCCCGGATTCCTTCAAGCGTCCCACCGGGCTGGCTGCATTGTGCAAATCCATGTAGGCGGCATATTTATCATATATGGCCGGAGAAGAGAACCGCTTGACGAAATTGGCGTCCATTTCCAGGTTGCTGTACGCATAGTCTTCCCGGAATGCAACATATTGTGCGAGCAAATATTTGGCAACGGCCTCGCTGCCGTTATTTCTATCGGTGTCGAGTTTTTTCACCTGCACGTAAAAATCACCGACGTCGTCGATTGGCACTGCAAGCGGCACCTCGATCTTTAACGGCATGAAACTATATATACCATATACAGCAATAACGTTTATCAATACGCAGAATACGGTGACCGTAATCATAAAAGTGCGCGCCGCCACTGGGTATATGTAAATGAAATTATACCACTCCAGCGCTTCCTTATAGTAATCACCGGATTTTATCTTTTGCTGCAACTCTTGATCGTTCTGTGCTGGCCTCATGGAGTGCAATTATACCAGAGATAGGTGCAACACGCTTAAAAAAAATTCTTGCTGACCGAAATAATTTATTTACAAAAAAAATCTTTTACCTTATGAGTGCCAAAAATTACCGGAGATGGAAACTTTGAATTTATTGTTTTTCACTCCCGGCGTTTTGTGATATATTCCAAATATATCTCAACTAATGCTTTACTTTAACTTTGTTACCACCATTCCCGGCAACCTTAGGTAAGGACACTGAATGAGATGAAAAACGATACAATGGAAGAGCCCCCGGGAAGATCCGGCCAGCTTTTCGTTTTACATAATCCAAGACTGCAGATTCCGGGAGGGACTGAAGGTTACTCCACCGTGCCGAAGATGGTGCGGAAGTTGAGGCCTGAGGCTCCGGTGCATTGCCTTCGCCCGCATGTGATAGAGGCTGCCGCGAAATTATTCCTAGCAAACTTCCCCGGTGAGGTGATGTATTCGGTGAAGAGCAATCCGGAGCCGTTGGTGCTGAAATATCTGTGGGCTTCCGGCATTCGTCATTTCGACGTTGCGTCGGTGCCGGAGATTGATTTGGTACGGAAACTTTTACCCCAAGCGGAAATGTGTTTCATGCATCCGATTAAATCCCGTGAGGCAATCAAAAAAGCCTATTTCGAATATGGTATCAGGGATTTCTCGTTAGATTCTTCCGAAGAGTTGCAAAAAATCCTCGAAATGACGGGAAGTGCCCGTGACCTTGGCCTTCACGTCAGGCTCGGGCTGCCGAAGGGCACCGCCGCGCATGATCTCTCAGGTAAATTCGGCATAGCGCCGGAAGCTGCGCCTGCACTGCTAAAAGTTGCCAGAAAAGTGGGAAAGCGCCTCGGCCTCTGCTTCCATGTCGGCTCACAATGCATGGATCCGGAATCATACCGAGCCGCGATCAAAATAGTCGGTGAGGTATTGGAAAAATCAAAAGTGAAATTGGATGTGCTGGATATTGGTGGCGGGTTCCCGTCATCCTATCCGGGCCTTGTGCCCGCCGCGCTCGACCAATATTTTTCCACCATATGCGATGCGGTGAAATCGCTGCCTATTGGCAAGGATTGCAAATTATGGTGCGAACCGGGACGCGCGTTGGTGGCCGAGGGCGGTTCGGTTGTCGTCCGCGTCGAGCTGCGCAAGAATGACGCGCTATATATAAACGACGGAACCTATGGCAGCTTGTTCGATGGTGGTTTTCCGGGTCTGGTCTATCCAGTACGGCTCATCCGCCAATCCGGCCGTACGACGAAAAAGCTAGCGGGATTTAGGTTTTTTGGCCCGACTTGCGACAGTCTGGACGCAATGAAAGGCCCGTTCATGCTGCCGGAGAACGTGGTGGAGGGTGATTGGATCGAGATTGGCCAACTCGGCGCTTATGGCGCTACTTTCCAGACCAAGTTCAACGGCTTTCATTCCGATCATACTGTGGAGGTTTGGGATAATCCGATTATGTCGATGTATGGCTTCGTCGATAAAAAGCCATTGCTCGGTTTTGCTGAAACGCCGATGGCACGGTCCGGACAACAGCCCTCACTGATTGAAGCGTAGTGCTCGGTGATCGCCAGTGGCTGATAATCAATTGAAGAAAACCAACAAAAAAGCCGAGTTCCTACAGCACCCGGTCGAGCATATCGATATAACTTCGTTCGATAGCCGTCCGATCATTGAATCAATGGGTAAGATGTCCTTCACCTCGCGCGATTTGGCCAGGGCTACCGATATTTTTAATATGATGTTGAAAGATGATTGCGCGATAATTCTGACGCTTGCCGGTTCCACCTCAGCTGGCGGCTGTATGGATTTATATTCCGATCTGGTGAAATACAACATGGTCGATGCAGTGGTGGCGACCGGTGCTTCCATCGTCGATATGGATTTCTTCGAGGCGCTGGGATTCAAGCATTACCAAGGCGATCAGTTAATGGACGACCGCATCTTGCGTGAGCACTATATCGACCGGATTTATGATACATATATAGACGAGGAAGAGCTCCAGGCCTGCGACCACACTATCTGCGAAATCGCCGATTCACTGCCGCCGAAGTCGTACTCCAGCCGTGAATTCATCAAGGAAATGGGAAAGTATTTAACCAAGAAAGCCAAGAAAAAAGATTCACTCGTCGAAACCGCATACAGAAATAACGTACCGATTTTCTGCCCGGCATTTACCGATTCGTCAGCCGGATTTGGCCTGGTTGTTCACCAGGAAAAAAATCCGAAAAAACATATCACACTTGATTCCATCCGCGATTTCCGCGAATTGACCGAAATAAAATTGCAGGCCGGAACCACTGGCCTCTTGATGATTGGCGGCGGCGTGCCGAAAAATTTTGCGCAGGACACCGTGGTTTGTGCCGAAATATTGGGGAAAGAAGCAGAGATGCATAAATACGCAGTGCAGATAACGGTTGCCGATTCACGCGATGGCGCATGTTCTAGCTCAACGCTGAAAGAGGCATCCTCCTGGGGAAAAGTTGATACAGCGTTCGAGCAGATGGTTTTCGCTGAAGCGGGAAGCGTTCTGCCATTAATTGCCAGCGCCGCCTATCACCGCGGCCATTGGAAAAAGCGCAAGAAGCATGAATTCTCCAAGCTTTTCGATTAGGCAAAGCTGTCTCCAATCCCAAGGGAGAAAAATTTGCCGCAGCAGCTTTTAAAAAATATCTTCGGCACTGATTTTAGTGAATATCAGGGCGACCAGGAGGGTTTTCTTGCGCGGTTTCTCGCGCATAAATTCTCGCTCGCGAATTTATATGCGGTGTTTGATTATATCGCAGGTCTGGAGCACCCATTTCCGCATCCATTCGATAAAACGAAGGAAATCATCATCCCTGGCTGTGCGATAATCGGTGACAGGAAAGCTGCCGATGCCGCAGTGTTTCTCGCGCATACTCACGGCAACGAACCGGTCGGGCTTTCCGCATTTTTGCTGGCGCTTGCGCTTTCTGGGGCCGGACTTCTCAAGGGGAAAATTTATGCGGTGATCGGAAATATCGAGGCGGCCAGGCGCTACTGGGAAGTTTTCCGCGATAACCCGGAAGCGCCGGTTTACAAGCGCTCATTCTTCCGCACCGTATCGGCGAGCGACGAGCCAGACGAGGCCAAGGATTTGAACCGCTTGCCGCCAAAATGGAGTGAGTTGGCGGTGAATAATTTACAGGAATTCTATGATAAAATTTTGGATAGTGAGCACTACATTATCCGCCGTGCCCTGAAAATCCTGACGCTTGCGCTACGACCGGAAGTTAAGCTGTTTTTTGACGTTCATTCCTCGCGCCAGTCGCCGGATGGCCTTAGGATAATCAACGTTTCACAAACCCAGATGAAAATGCTTGAAGAGGGGAAATTCGGGCATATCCTTAAAGGCGTGCCGGAGGATTTGCGGATTTTCCCGGCTGGGCTGCTGGAAACCCTGGGTATTGAGGAACCCCAGATTACCGTAAAAATGCTGGTGGAGATCGCACGCGGCGAAAACATCATCCCGATAATCGGCATCGAGTGCGGGCATCACGAGAATTTACAAGATACCATGCCCCGTAGCGCTTGGTTTGCCAACGCATTGCTTTATAACCTCGGCCTTTCTGAAGTAATGCCGAAGAATTACGAAAAAGACGCCGGAGAATTTTATAAATATCATGTCATCGGTCGCAAGGGGATAGGATATTTAAGCGGCCAAATTGTGTCGGGAGACGTGATTTACCCGGTTAAGCCGCTGGCCGAGGAAAAGCCGCCATATTATGCTAGCGGGCAAATTATTGCTTGGAAGTTGGGAAAGGCAGAATTGATAGACATCGGCAGGGAGCCAGATGTGAAAAAGCTGGAAGAGGTTGGTAAAACCGTGCAGGAAATTTATTCGGTATATCAATTCAAGGAAATGGAAAAAATGCAGAAGGGCCAAGTGGCGATGATCGGCGTGCCGTCGGGAAATAAATTCACCATGCCGGAGGATGCGATTTTGCTATTCCCGACGAAATCCTCCGCACTTTACGGCAAAAAACCGGGAATGTGGCCGGTGGTGGTGGATTCAGTAAAAAACCCCGCCAACGCCAAGTTCAGCTATGTTATAAAGGATGTGGAAAAGATAATTCTTAAGTAAATATGGCTAAAGAGCGCGCATTGCAAAATCACACCATATTCGTCACCGGGGCGACTTCCGGTTTTGGAAAAGCCTGCGCGATTGCATTTGCAGACGCAGGAGCAAAAGTCATCATCAGCGGACGGCGGAAGGAAAAATTGGATGAATTGAAAAAAACTCTCGGCGTATCAGCACATGCCACCTTGCTTGACGTGCGTGATGAAAAACAGGTTTTTGCTGCGATAAAAAATCTTCCGGAGAATTTCAGAAACATCACTGTTTTGATTAATAATGCAGGTCTGGCGCTTGGCCTGGAACCGTCGGATGGAGCTGATCTCAAAGACTGGGAAACGATGGTTGATACCAACATCAAAGGTGTACTTTACGCGACAAAAGCGGTGCTGCCGGGAATGGTGGTGCGCAATGCCGGACATATAATCAACATGGGCTCGATCGCCGGAACTTATCCCTATCCCGGCGGCAATGTTTACGGCGCAACGAAAGCTTTCCTAAAACAATTTTCGCTGAACCTGCGTGCCGATTTACTCGGCAAAAAAATACGCGTCACAAACATTGAGCCGGGAATGGTGGAGACGGAATTTTCTAAAATCCGTTTCAAAGGCGATGAGAAACAAGCGGAAAAAATCTATGCCGGGATGACTCCGCTAACTGCGGAAGACATCGCAGAAACCGCGCTCTGGTGCGTAACCCGCCCCTGGCATGTGAATATAAATAGCGTCGAGATAATGCCAGTGGAGCAGGCGTTTTCGGGGTTTGCAGTGAGCAGGAAATCATCTTAGAGGTTTGATATTTCTGCCAATTTCAGCGTTAACCAAATATTAACCATTATTGGTTATACTACCTATAAACCTTGGGAGAAAAATTTGTGGGCTTCTTTCGTATAACGCCGGATATTTATCAAAATCCCGAGAATGACGATGTATTCCTAAAGCTGACAAGGATTATGCGTATAGCTGATCCTGAAGCGCCTATATGGGCGAAATCGCATGTAGCGGAGGGGGAAGCAATACGTAGGGACATTAGTTTCGCCTCGAAATATCCGCAACGACAGGAGATTATGCTAAATCTTTTAGAGCTTACAAATTATAAAATTATTTCGGGACTGCGAATAAGTAAGGATGCTCATGGATTCAGTATAAAGGACATAAGCAAAGATGGCAGTGCTTTTGGTGAATTGGAAACAAGGCTTGGCATAGTTAATCAAGATAGATTGCTGTGGTATTGGCGCCAGCTTGAAGATGGTAGAAAGGCAACTGAGGAAATCCAGGGCAAATCGCCGGAATTCTTTGCATTATTAAAAAAATATATTGCATTGAAAGGAAGAAAAACACCGGAGGGGCAGCTTACTGCTGAGTATCTTTTTGCTGAATATGAGCCATTTGAGCTTGAAGCCTTTGCAAGTTATAAAGAGCCGTTCCTTAGAAAAGGAATCAAAGAATTAGCAAAAGAACAAAAGGTGCCATCAGAAGAAATATGGACACTCGCAGAAAACATAGATGGGCTTTATGCCCGTAATACTGGAAGTTCGGATGCCTGGAAAGGTTTTATAGAAGAAAACAGGGGGAAACTGACACTCATGTCGGATTTTTCGCAAATCGGCTTTCCCGACCGTGCAACAAATAGGAAATATGTCGATCTTATAAAATGTCTACAAAGATCAATGTTTTTAGCGGCTTATATTGAAAATGCCAAAGCTGCCAAAAGCACGTGGACGGAAAAAACCGCAGCTGATACTTCAATAGATGACCTGAAATTAGATTCCGCTAAGTATAATAGCGAGCATTTGTTAGCTAAGGTCTTGGTACAATGTGATTATCAGCACACTCCTATAAGTTATGCTTTTGCATCTGGAACGCTGGTGAAACGGGAAAAAGATGCTATGACCAAAGCATTAAAATCTAAATTTCCTGGACTTCGATCATCTGGACAGCCGGATTTACCTGAATAAACTTCTAACCAAGCAGATTCACATCCCCGCCGATTGCGGCGGTATTGGCCGTATATGTCCGCTCTGTCAGGAACCTGAGTAAATAATTAGGGCCTCCAGCTTTGAATCCGGTGCCGGATAATTTCTCGCCGCCGAACGGCTGCACACCGACCACTGCGCCGATTTGTGTGCGGTTGACGTAACAATTCCCGGCATTAACACGGGAGGCGATATATTCAGCACGGGTTTCGATGCGTGTTTGAATCCCCAGTGTCAGGCCGAAATCAGTGGAATTTATATCATCAATTATTTTATCCAAATCTTTGGATTTGAATCTCACCACATGCAGAATCGGCCCGAAAATTTCCCGCTGCAATTCACAGATAGAGCCGATTTCAAATATATAAGGCGCCACAAACCAGCCGTTTTTCTCCGTCGAGATTTTTTCTCCGTCGAAAATTATTTTCGCTTTTTTTCGCATTTCTTTCACGTACGAAAACAGCATTTTTTGGGCTGCAACATCAATTACCGGACCGCAATCAGCATCGAATTCCATCGTGTTTTTAACCTTGAAATCCGCCAAGATTCCACGCAATAATTCCATCAATTCATCAGCGATTTCTTCCTGAATATAAGCAACGCGAAGCGATGAACAGCGTTGTCCGCTGCTGCCGAAAGCCGATTTCACTATATCATCCGCCGTTTGTTCGAGCAGTGCGCTGGAATCGATTATCATCGCATTCTGCCCGCCGGTTTCTGCGATGAGTGGCACAATCGGCCCATTTTTCGCCGCCAGCGCGGAATTTATTACCCTCGCAGTTTCCGTCGAGCCGGTGAAAACCACCCCGGAAATTTTCGGATTTGTAACCAGTGCCGCGCCAATTTCCTCGCCGGAACCGAGCAATAATTGTACAACATTTTCCGGAATTCCTGCCTTTTGCATGAGGCGGACGGTGAAATGCGAAATCAGCGGCGTCTGCTCGGCGGGCTTGGCTATCACTGAATTTCCGGCGGCGATTGCCGCGGTGATTTGCCCAAGAAATATCGCCAGCGGGAAATTCCAAGGACTGATGCAAAGAAAAATTCCACGTGGCATCAGGCGCAGCTCATTATGTTCGCCAGCTGGACCTGGCAGAATTTGCGGACTCACTAAAATACGCCGTGCCTGGTGCGCATAATATCGGCAATAATCTGCAGCTTCGCGCACTTCCGCAATCGAATCGGCGAGGGTTTTCCCAGCTTCGCGCATACAAAGTGGGATTAATTCAAATTTATTTTCCTCCAATAAATCCGCTAGCTTTTCTAAGCAGGCGGCGCGTTTTTCCACCGGAGTCACGCTCCATTCCCTAAATCCTTTTTCTGCTGCTGCCACTGCTTCGGCGATATGATTTTCATTCGCGGTACTCGAGTCGCCGATATTCCGATTGATATTCGCAGGCTCATTGGTTATCTGAGGCTTGATACCGATTTTCTCTTCACCATCAATCAGCGAGAATGCTCGCCAATAGCCATCAGCAAAATCCCGCAATTTATTTTTTATCCGATCCAATTCCCAAAGATTTCCCAAATCGAAACCCGAGGAATTTTTCCATTTATGATAAATATTTTCCGGCAACGGGGGAGGATTTTGTGTACCGAAATCTAACGAATTTTTGAGGATTTCATCTATGTCAAAATCCTTCCCGGCGATTTTATGAACGAACGAATTATTGGCGCCGTTTTCCAGCAACCGTCTTATCAGATATGGCAAAAGTTCATGGAATGAGCCGATCGGTGCATATATCCGGCAGGGAATTTTTTTCGCCAATTGGCTATAAATCGCATCACCCATGCCATGCAGTTTCTGTAATTCAAATTTTTTTCCCCACCGAGAGTTCACTAACGATCGCTATGGTCAGCGCGTTATGCGTCGCGAATTGCGGGTAGAAATTCTCCGTATGCTCCAGGATTTTTTTGGCAGTTGCGATATAGGAAATATCGGTGTTTTCCTTCGCGGTGAACACCGGATAATTTTTCAATCCGGCCATTTGCGCATTCTTGATTTCCGTATCCCAATATGCGCCTTTTACCAGCCTTATTGGGATGGTGCGGTGATATTTTTGTGATAGGGCCAGCAGATAATCAATGGCAGGAAAAGCACGCTTCTGATAGGCTTGCAGCGCCAGCCCGAAACCGTCATAGCTATATTCCGCCAGCGCGGAATCAGTAAATGCGGCGCCGAATATTTCAAGATATAAATCGAACCGCGCGGCATCCTCGGCATCAACCGTGAGTAAAATATTATGCTGTGCCGCTTCTTTAGCCAATGCGAGCAATTTTGGTAGAAGATGTTCAACTACCTCATCTTTTTTCAATAATTCATAGCGGTGATAAAGCGCGGAAAGCTTGACTGAAATACCGGGTTTTTCGCGCCAGTTTTTTTTTGTCGGATGCTGTGCGCCAATTTTTTTTATCGCATCCGAATAGCTCTTTGAATATCGCTCGGCCTGGTTTGCGGTTCTTGCCGATTCACCGAGCATATCGTAGGAAAAAAGAAACCCTTTTTCTTCATATTTTTTTGCTTTTGCAATTCCTGATTCGATGGATTCGGCGAGAATAAACCCCCCGGCCAACTTTTCTATTATCGCCGCCGCAGTTTTATGAAATAGTGGCGATACAGCATTCAGCGCCTTCATCCCGGCAAGCCTGCCGATTAGACCGAACGCAACGTTAGAAGCAACGCCAATTGCACCCTGCCGCCCACTTTTCCAAGTGGCGGAATTGGCCACTGAACGAATTAATTCCTGCTGTGTCGCGGCATCGGGTATGCGCGGCAGCGCCTCACACAAAACCATCAGCGCCCTGCCCTCCTTTGAGGCTAGGGGATAATGCTGCAACAATGCCTCGAATAAGCGAGGTGGTTCCGCGCGCGCTTTGATGACTAATTCTTCGGCCATTTTCCGTGCGCGCAAATATATACCGGAAAAATCGCCAATGAAATTTTCCAGTTGTAGGACGCATTCCGCCTCGTCGCGGAAACTATGCGCACTTATCTCGCTCAAGGTATTTTGCATGCGATTACTAGCAGGCAATTATTATATACTTTCTAAGATGTTGTGGAATCTTTCTTTCAGTGCCGGAACTACCTCCTCGGTAAACCACGGATGCTGCTGAATCCAGAAAGTATTACGTGGACTGGGATGCGGCAGTGGAAAAAAATTCGGCAGATATTCGTGAAAATTCTGCACTGTTGCGGTTAAATTCTTCTTCATCCTATCGCCCAGATAATATCTCTGCGCATATTGACCGATGAGCAATGTGGTCTGCATATTAGGCAAGAATTTCAGCAATTTTCCATGCCAGGTGGGTGCGCATTCCTTGCGTGGCGGCAGATCGCCGCTTTTTCCCTTGCCGGGATAACAGAATCCCATGGGAATTATGGAAATTTTTTCCGCATCGTAAAATTCATCGCGCGAAATTCCGAGCCAATCGCGTAACCTATCTCCACTCTGGTCATTCCATGGAATACCAGTTTGATGCACCCTGGTTCCTGGCGCCTGGCCAATAATAAGTATATGGGACTTTTCATTTGCCCGGAAAACCGGGTTCGGCGCAAAGGGTAGAAACTCGGCACAAATTCTGCATGCAATGATTTCCGACTTTAGTTTTTCTAGGGTCATTTGAAAA
>JABDBP010000010.1 GCA_013288565.1 Alphaproteobacteria bacterium
TGCTTAAGAATATTAGCAATTTGCTCTTCTTGGCTACGAGTCAGGATAAAATTGGAACTGGAATCAATCCCTGTGGTGTTATTTCCGTTACTGCCTGAAAGTGCCGCCAATAAAGGATCTTTGCCTCCTGAACCGGTATTGGTGGAAAGCCCACTCAAGATGCTTTGCGCTTCAGGGCTTAGACTTACCTGGTCGAGATAAGAGTTGCCTACAGTATCGCTGCTGTTGTTAGAAAGAATCTGTGCAAGGCTCATCATACTGGAAGATTGTAGGGAATCACTTCCTGTCCCCGCCGAGGAAGATTGCCCCGGCATCTGATAATATGAAGCGCTGCTATAAGGGGAAATCGTAGTCATAAATTACCTCCTAACTTGCCGTCTTATCGGTAGTGAAATACCAGACATGACTTTAACTACCCTTAAAATGGTTACACGATAAAGGAAGCATAAACCATGCCTAAAGTTAAGATATTGTAAATTAATGGTTATTCTTTATAAAAGAACTATGCAGTACCAGTAGAAACTACCGATATACGGAAATTTTTGCCGGGTATATTGTAATGATGCCCTATACATATCCGTTCTAAACATAAATATATATGCCACTTTCTCTGGAGGATTCTGGATTACTAAAGCGGGTCAATGCAATGCTAAAGCGCAATGCGGTTGCTGAAGTGATCGTGTTTGCGGAAAAACTTGATAAAGCCGGTTCCATATCCGAAGGCTTTGCTAAAGCGTTATTCGAGCAGACGAAAGAATGGGGCGACAAAGGTTGGTTCGACCAGGTGTGGCAGATGCACGAACTGCTCGCCAAATATATTCCCAATGGCTTTGAGCTTTTGCACGGGCTTGGCTACCGGGCGCAGATGATGGGGGATTTCACCAAAGCCGAAGAATATTATCATCGCGTCCTTAAGGTGAAGCCGGATTATCCATATTCAAAATTAATGCTGGCCCAACTGCAAATGATGCAGACAAATTTCCGGGAAGGCCGGGATCTTTTGGAGGCGCGGTTCGATGCCAAGGGTGAAAATGACGGCCCGGATTGGCGGCAGTTTCCAGCAAAACGCTGGCGAGGCGAAAATCTGGCGGGAAAAAGGATTTATATTTGGGCGGAGCAGGGAGTGGGAGATTTGGTGATGTTTGCTGGATTCCTGCCTGCTCTTTTAAGCCAAAACCCGCTGGAAATCGTGCTTGCAGTATTTCCAAAGATGATACCACTTTTCAAGCGCTCTTTTCCCTCTATCATCGTGGAATCACTGGATAATGCCGCAGACCGAGCTGTTGCACAGACTTTAAGAGGATTACCAGCTGCGGCGAAGTTACTCGAAAAATCCCTGCCTGAACTTTCACGGGCTAACAGGCAGCCATTCGATTATGCTGCTCCGATGGGCGATCTTTTGGTTTATCTAATGCCGCAATATATGCCGGCAAAAAATCAAAAATCTTATTTAATTGCCGATCCCGTTCATATGGCCGAAGTTGAAAAAAGCATAAAGGCATTAGGAGAAGGCAGGCGCATCGGCATTTCCTGGCATAGCAGCAATAAGCAGGACGGAACGGTGCGCAATATTCCGCTAGAGAAATGGCTGCCGATATTGAAAATTCCCGGCTGCCATTTTTTTTCCCTGCAACATCATGTTTCCCCTAAGGAAATCGAAAACTTCTGCAACGCTAATGACTGCCGGATATTGAATCATGAATTTGACCCGATTCACGATATTGATGGCCTGGCAACAATAATTTCCTGCATGGGTGAGGTGATTACCGTAGATAATTCCAACGCGCATCTGGCGGGTGCTTTAGGAGTCCCAACCACATTGCTTTTACCCAAAGCTCATAATTTCCGCTGGCCGGTTCAGGATAACGGCAAAACCTTATGGTACGATTCCGTCGTGACCCAGCGCCAGGAAAAAACCATGGATTGGCGGCCAGCTATAGCGAAAATCGCCGCAAGCCTAAAGCATTGAGCTTCTTTATACTTTCGGCATTGAGTGTAACAAGAGTCATACCAGACATTATTAATAGGTTCCGAAGCAAGCCCACATTCACTTAAAGAAGCGACTTTATGGTTGGTCTCTCTCCACGACCTAAATAACCTTACGCGCTCTTCTTCGCATACAGATTAATCATGCTCAGAAAATAATTGATGTTCTCGATCTCTTGTTCTTCCGCCACGGTCATGATTTTTTCGATCATGTAATTGCTTAAATTTTCAGGTTTCTTCAGGCGATCTTTCACTTCCGGTTTTTCCTTATCGATGCCGCGCACCACGCCGACCACTATCCGCAAGGGCTCATACATGCTTTCCGGTAGCCCGGCTTTTTCGTATAGCGCCTTTAAACCCTGGTCGCTTTCGTCGGCGGCAAGTTTTCTTACATTATAGATGGAAACTTTGGCAAGCCTTGCCAGCGTAATCTCAAAAAGGCTCATACTGCCGAGGCACAGCGCGGTGAATGGAGTGAGCTTGCCGGAAAGCTCCAGGCCTTCGATCATGCCGGCCAGCTTGCTCTGCTTATCCTGCAGTTCCTGGGTGAAGCCACTGTGCTCCTCCAGGTAATTCATCAGCCGCGCCAGTTCCGCATCGCTGGTTTTTGCACCTAGGAATCTGATGGTTGCGGCCTCGCGGCTCTTGTCAAAAACCCCCCCGAGCTTGTTTACGGCTATTTTGTGTTTCTCGCTTAAGTGCCGACGCAGATTATCCGAGACCCTGGCCATCACTTTTTCGGCAACTTCCATCGTGGCGGCGCTATGGTCGAGCAAGGCGCCGAGGATATTTTCATTATTCGGAAAATTCTGGCTTACTTTATCAAAACTTTCACTGCTGATTTTTGCGTTCTGGTTATAGAGCAGGCGCTCCACCACGTCCTCGTTTTTAGTATCGATCAAAGCCGAGGAGATTTTATCCGAGAGATTTTTCCGCTTAGCCACTGCCATTTGCCTGGCTACTTCTACCGTGCCGCTGACGATCGAAACTAGATCATCATCGGTTAGCACTTCGCAGAATTCCAGCATGGGCAAGGCAATATATTCAGCGTCCCGGGCCAGTTGCAGCGCCACGTCATGTGGTATGGTTTTGACCTCCTTCAGGTTCTCGGCCAGCACATACCTGACATGGACCTCCGCATCTTTAAGCAACAGCCGGAAAATCTGCTCAGCGATTGCAAGCTGCTCGGGCGTGAAGGATTGTGATTTATATTGCCGGGCCAGCTTATCAGCTATTTCTATCCGGGAATCAGCTGAAGGATTCCCTATAAGGCGGCCTATATCGTCGGTTGATAATTTCTCAGGGTTACCGCTCATGGTTCAATGCTAGCCTATAGTCTGGCTCAAGACAAGGCGCTTTCCAAGGGCGTTCCTCGGGTATCCGCCTTTTCAATGCAACGTTGCCGGGTTACCACTGCCGCCAATTAAGGCGAGCAAATATTTCATATGCGGCACCGTATTGTCATAGCCGCCGCTGGTGATTTTTCTCATTATGCGATTGGTGCAATCCGATACGGTGCTACCGGAATCGTCACGTTCCTGAATCGTCAATTGCAATATCAGGCGGCTTGCCTCGTAAAGATGTTCCGGTAGGTTAGCCGCTTTGTAAAGTGCCTGGAAACCCATATAATTTCTATCATGAATCAGTTTCACCACGTTCGATTTAGGGATATTGGCAAGGCAGCCCATGCCGGTTGCGAAAAATTCCAGATCGCCCTTGCATAGCGCGCGCAGAACTAGATTATAGTTGAGCTTGCGCTGCCCGTGGAGGTTACGGACCAGCGAATCTGCCTCACCAGGACTTTTCGTTTGCAGTGTTGAGAGCAAGGCTTCGTTGTGCCCCTGCTCAATCATTAGGGAAACCGCCTCGGGTGAAAGTTTATATTCGTTCACGAGCTGCATTCTAATCTTATCGGATACCATCGTGATCATGCGCTCGACCAGCTCCAGCTGCAGATTACCCCGGTCAGCCAGCATTTGCAGCACGTCCTCTGAATTCCGGAAATCCAGCAGGATTTTTTCTGCGCTGCGTGTGGAAATGTACGCATCCTTGTTTTCCAATATGGTTTTTACCACCAGCTTTTCTCGGCGGTTCAGTAATTCATCCACCAGCCGATAGGAAAGCGGCTTTCTCCTGGCTATCGCCCGCGCCCTAGCCACTTCTGCCGTGCTTCTTATGATTTGGGTGATGTCATAGTCGGAGAGTACGAAGGAAAACTCCAGCACCGGCAGCGCGACTTCCAATACGTCGTTGGCCAATCTGAGCGCCAGGATTTTCGGCATATTATGGTTGGTGGCAAGTTTTGACGAGATGATTTTCCTGACTTTGGATTCAATGTCATATGATAATATATCTAGGATTTCCGCCGCAATTTTGGTTTCCGCCGGGCTGAATATGCCGGAGTTGAATTGGTTACAAACGGCGCTCGCGACCTCGGCTCTCACTTCCAGAGATGCCGCAGTCTCCCCGTTTCCTTGCAGCCTTCCTAGAACTTCGGTCAAGTTCCCCATGTGATCGCTATACGCAATGTTAGTCATGGCATCCTCCCTTGGTTGATCCTGGATCTATAATTATAGGTGCAAAAGGTTAATAAATGGTTAACGGAACCGATAATATTTTAGGAATTTGCTAACTAACTATAGGCCAGTCATTCTGGCGTAGGCCGCATCCAGTATAACCTTTTGATTTTAATGAATATTATCTTTTGCCAGCATGACAATTTATTGATTTCTCTGTCCAGAGTTAGCAATTCCGTTTTTATCTCCGATTGTGGTTTTGGCCGGTTTTATTTTGCAGCTAGGCTCAAAAATCCAGATCTGCATAATGCTTCACGGGCTTAAATCCCATGAGGCGATCGGAAAGCAGGGGGCGGAACGATGGCCTGGATTTGACGACAGAATACCAATCTTTCGCTGAATCGCTATGTTGCCACGGAACATCACCCAAATAATCCAACACCGAAAGATGAGCGCAAGCGGTGATGTCGGCCAGCGAAAATTCATCCCCCGCCAGCCATTTCCGTTTTCTTAATAGATATGAAATATAATCGAGATGCGAATGAATATTGGCCTTTCCTGCCCGTATTGCCTCGGAATTTGGCTCTCCGCTGCCTTTATAAAACTTCAGGATTTTCTCATTGAAAATATAGCGCGTGACTTCGTTATAGAATTTATTATCGAACCAATTGGCAATGGCGCGCGTTTCAGCGCGATCCTTGGTGTTTGGCGGTAGCATGGGCTTTTCCCGGTATGACTCCTCCAGGAATTCGGCGATGGCGATGCTGTCATGCAGCACCAGCTCATCATTTTCCACCAACACCGGCACTTCTCCGGAAGGCGAAAGAGCCAAGAATTCCTGCCGCCGTTCCCAGTAATTTTCCGGTATCAGCTCAAAATCCAGTTCCTTTTCCTTCAGGATTATCCTGATTTTGCGGGAAAACGGGGAAAGAGGAAAGTGGTAAAGTACGCGCATTTATTTTACCGAGTCGCCAATATTTATAGTCAGTGAACGTGCCCCGGATTTCTCAGCTTTCAGGAGTTTTTCAATACTCTGCAAATAACACTTGGCACCGGATGCGCAGTAATAGAGAGTTCCCTGCAGTTTATAGGATTTGCCAATGGCCAGCTTAGGCAGCGATATGCTGGGGCCGCGCATTTGCTCTGGCTTATATTTTTCAACCAAATTAAATCTTGCGCCTTCGACCGCAAACAGGGAAATCCAGCTCGGCGCTTCCGCATTTATCTTCATGCCACGCGGCAATTTGATGGTGACCTTGATCTCCTGTTTGGCTGTCACTTTCGCAAAATCCAGGACTTTTAAATTCGGCAAGTTTTCCTGATATTCCGTGGATTCTTTTTCCGTTTCCGGCGAGGGAACGACATTTAAGTTCGAAACTTTCCCGGTTTTCACATCATATACTTTTATGGCGTTGTTGTCGGTGTCGGCGATGAACATTTTGCCGCCGCCAATAACAATCGCATTAGGTTCGTTTAACCGCACAACGGCGGCATCTCCTACCGCATCGCCCCTGGCCCCATTGCCCAAATAATTCTCCAATTTCCCCGTTTCCAAAGCGAATTTCCGTATAGAATGATTATATGAATCGGCAATGAAAATTTCTTTATCATCGGCGAAAAGCCCAAGCGGATGCTGCATCAGCGCGTGATCTATATTCCCTTCGGTAAATCCGAAATCAAACAATCCCTTGCCGACCAGTGTTTTCACCTGCCCATCCTCCATATAGCGCAAACTGCTGGTTTCGCTATCGACAAAATAAAGCCGGCCTTGAGCCGCTGAAAGCCCGCTAGTTTGCGCCAGGGAATTTAAGGGATATGGGCCGTCACGCAAATCCTCATACCCGTTTCCGGCTATGACACTCAAGGTTTTTTTCTCCAAGCTATAATCCCATATCTGATGTAAGCCCGCTATGGCGATGGCGATGTGATTTTCGTCCGGGTAAAAAGCCAGGTCCCATGGTGAGGAAAGCCTGGTTTTCAGAGCGTTGCTGCTGGAAATATTGCGATTTTCGCCTTGTTCGCCGGTTCCGGCAACAGTTTCGATTTTTCCCCCTCCCAGTTCGATTTTTCTTAGTAAATGATTGCCGGTATCGGCGACATAAAGAATGCCGTCGCGGTAGAGCAATCCTTGTGGAGCGTTGAACTTTGCTGCGGCAAAATCCCCGTCTTTCTGGCCTTTTGCACCGGAGCCGATTTGCAGGAAAACCTGTCCCGAAATCCTTATCCCTAGTATCCTATTATTGCCGGAATCGGAAATGAAAAGCGCCGGCTGGCCTTCATAATCCTCGACATATATAATTTTTCCCGGAAAACTTAAAACTGATTTCGGCTGCTTATTTTTTTCCGGCGATATCGGCAGCGGCGCAGTATTCATAAGCCCGGCGTAACTTTTCAGCATTCCGTCGATGGATTTTTTGATTTTCCCGCCATTTCCCTCCCCACTGAAAACCTCCTCGATGCGGCCGAGCGGGTTGATCAGAACCAGTGTCGGCCAGGCGTGCACGCCGAATTTCTGCCAGATGTAAAAATTCCCATCATTCACCACTGGGTGCAGGATGCCATAACGCAATATCGCCGAGCGAATGTTTTCGCTGTCGCGCTCGTTCTGGAATTTCGCCGAATGTACCCCGATCACCGTCACCTTATCGCCGTAGGTTTTCTCAATATCCTGCAATTCCGGGATAATGTGCATGCAGTTTATACAGCAATAAGTCCAGAAATCGACCAGGATTATCCGGCCTTTCAAATCGTCGGTGGTTAGCGGACGGGAAGTGTTCAGCCAGCCGTTTTCATGCGTTATCGAGCGGTGCGCCGCGGTTATTTCCCAAGCCATATCTTTCGCATTCTTCGCATTAACTGGCAACGTACCAAAGAAAAAAACCAGCGCTAAAAAAAGAAATTTCCACATAGCGAATCAATAAAGGAAGTCCAGGATTTTATCCATGGCTTTTTCATCTCCACCACGTGGCAGAAAGAATACCGGCTTGCGGGTAAAATTCTCGATGGTTTTCAATGTTTCAGCGGTAGCACATGGTGCTTCGGATGATTCGTTTATGATGACCGCATGAATGTTTTCCAGCATCTTCACAGCGGTCAGCAAGTGCGTTATCGCGCCCAGATAAGTTCCGCCAACCAGTAGTGCGGGAATTTGCAGTTCATGGACGAGATCAGCGACAGTTTTTTCATTATTCAGTGGTGTCATCACCCCGCCGATTCCTTCGATGAAAAGGAAATCATCATAGCTCGAAAAAGCAGAGCGACAGAATTTCACGACTTTCGCAAAATCTATCTTCTGGCCTTCCTTCCTGGCAGCAATATCCGGCGAAACTGCCGCTACAAACCGCCAGGGCGAGATTTTATCGAGATTTTTTTCATTATACGGAATTCTGTTGCTGTCCATGAGCACACGGCTATCGGATTCTGCTTTGGAAAATCCGGTGATGACGGGTTTCAGCGCATTAACCGATTTCCCTTGCCGTGTAAGTGATTCACAAAGATTCTGTACCAGAAAAGTTTTTCCGATTCCGGTTCCGGTCCCAGTTATGAAATATTTTTTCATATTTTTTCCGCCAGGAAATAATGCGCGTTCCAACTAGCAAAAATTCCCCTGCTGCCCGGGTAATGCCTACTATAATACTCGTTGACGCATAAAACTTTTTTTCTGCCGAACGGTGCGGATTTTCCTTTCTTCCGGCCGCCGATAACTCTAATTTTTCCCTGCAAATCAAAGAGATCGCGGTAATCGTTCACTATATTTTCCTCGACATGTCTCAACAGCATGAAATTCCACTGCAGGCAGTCAAGGATTTTTTCTGCCGGGAAAAATTCATTAATGCGGTTTCCTTCACCATATTTTTCCAGGCTTTCCATTAATTCACGCAACGTTCCAGCGCCGAAAATCGCAAACGCGAATATCCCGCCTGGCTGCAAAACCCTGGCAGCTTCCGCGAATGTTACTTCCAGATTTTCCAGCCATTGTAGTGCTAGCGATGAAACAACGGCGGAGAATACTCCATCTTTGAACGGCAGCCGCTCCATGTCAGCATTCACTGTAATTCCAGCATTTTCCCGGGATTTTTTGCACATAGGAAAAGCGATATCAGTTTCAATAATGCCTTCATGTAAATCTTTTCGCTGCAATATTTCCCGCATATATCCGGTGCCGGAGCCGAGATCCAGAATCTGTCCGTGCTGAGGAATTTTATCGATAAACGCAACCAGATTTTCCGCAATGATTTTCTGCAATCCAGCATGGCTATCATAATTATCCGCTGCGCGGGAAAAATCGGCTTTTATCGCAGATTTTTGGCTCATAATCCAGCCGCCTTGCGAATTAGTGCCTTTACCTTTGCTGGATCGTGCAGATGCGGTGCGTGTCCGCAAGCCTTAAAAATTTTTAAACGTGCGCCAGCAATCGCTTCAGCGAAAAGCGCCGCCTGCCTGCTATCAACAACCATATCGCCATCGCCGTGAATTATCAGCGTTTTCGGAAACCCTAAAAAATCCATATTGGCACAAGTAAAATTCCCGATCTCATCCAACCATTCCAGCCAGTGATGGCCGCTATCGCCTTCAATCCCTAAGTTCTCCACGATTTTTTTCATGTTGGAATCATGCTGAGCGATCATCAGAGCGAACCGCTTTAGCGTCTCACCGGGAATCAGGTGGAAGCTGGATTTGAATGTGTGCAGCATCACCGGATTCATGGCGTAGGGGATTTTTTCATCGGCGACGAATTGAAATGGTGTGGCGATAAGAACCAGTAATTTCGGCAGAAATATCCGCTTTTCTACCAGACGTGCAGCAATTTGCCCACCCAGGCTCCAACCGATTAACAGGTCAACGCGCTGCCGCTTCGGCAGGTTTTCTAGGAACGCATCCCAGCCAGAAAAAGTCGCGTAATCTAGATGAGAAACATTGTTAAATTCCCTTGGCAGAGCTAGACTCAACGAATCATGCACTTGACCCCAGCCGTTTATCATCACCGCTTTCATTTTATAACTTTCTTTAACATCTCCGCTAATCTTTCTATCATATTTTCCGAATGCGCGGCGGAGAAAGAAAATCGCAGCCTTGAAGTGTTCTCTCGCACCGTCGGCGGGCGTATCGCAGCAACCAGAAATCCCTTTTTCTCCAGACTTTTCGCGTATAGCAAAACTCTTTTTTCATCGCCTATTATAAGCGGAACTATCGCGCATTCCGGCGTTTTCAATCCCATAAGGGAAGCGAATAATTTTGCACGCGCCAGCGCTTTCGACGGCAATGCTTGATTTTTTTTCACCACGTGCAGAGCTGCGATGGAAGCAGCGATAACCGCGGGTGGTAGCGCGGTGGTAAATATCGCGCTTCGCATTTTATTGCGGAGAAAATCGATAGCAATTTTTGTGCCGCAAATATATCCGCCGTAGCTTCCCAGGGCTTTAGAAAAAGTCCCCATCAGCAGGAAATTTTTTGCCGGATATTTTTCCTTGAAATAAAGCGAGTGCGCGGCATCGCATAGTATCCATGCATCGTATTCTGCTGCGATTTCGGCGATTTCTGCTAGAGTCGAGCGATCTCCATCCATGCTGAAAATTTTCTCGGTGACTATCAGGGTATTTTTATATTTTTGCCGGTTTTTCTTCAGCAACTCCCTTAAATTTTGTAAATCGTTATGGCGAAACCGTAAGAAGTCAGCGTCCGACAGCCTTGCGCCGTCGATGATGCAGGCATGAACCAATTTATCGGCGATTATCAAATCTCCCTTGCCTGCCAGCGCTGGAATTGCGCCTATATTAGCCAGATACCCGCTGCCGAGAATACACGCATCAGCAAATCCTAGAAAATCGGCGATTTTCTCTTCTAGCAGCGGATATAACGGATGGTTTCCAGTGATGTAACGCGATGCGCCCGCACCTGCACCATATTTTTCTGCCGCCACCGCCGCCGCTTTTCTAACCACTGGATGCTGTGCCAGACCCAAATAATCATTGGAAGCGAAGGAAATCAGCTTTTTCCCGGCACGCAATACATGAACAGAATCAAGATTTTCCGTCACTTTCAATTCGCGCAGGAGATTTTTTTCCAGGGTATCCTGCAAATTTACCGCCGCGAATCGCTCCAATGATGACATAATGGAATCTTGATGCTATAGCTTGAGGCTATGGTTGGAATGGTTTCTAGAGTAAAAAAACCGGATGATAAAGCCATCCGGCATGATTGGCAACTGGCCGAGATAACGGGGCTTTTCTTAACTCCGTTCAACGACCTAGTTTTCCTAGCACAGGAAACGCATCGCCGGTATTTTCCGGCAAACCATGTACAGGTGAGCACTTTGCTTTCCATCAAAACCGGTGGCTGCCCGGAAGATTGCAAATATTGTCCGCAAAGTTCGGCTTATGATACTGGAGTAAAGGCCGATAAATTGATGGGTGTAGAGGAAATTCTGGTCGAGGCGGAATCGGCAAAAAAGGCCGGAGCATCGCGGTTCTGCATGGGCGCGGCGTGGAGAAGCCCTAAGGATCGCGATATGCCGGCGCTTGCGACAATCGTCAAGCGGGTGAAATCACTCGGCCTGGAAACCTGCATGACGCTTGGGATGCTGACGAAAGACCAATCGCAAACTCTGAAAGAAGCGGGCTTGGATTATTATAATCACAATATTGACACTTCCGAAGATTTTTACGGCAAAATAATTTCCACCCGCACATACCAAGACCGGTTGGAAACACTCGAAAACGTACGCGAATCGGGGATGAAAGTATGTTGCGGGGGGATAATCGGGATGGGCGAAAGTGTAGGGGATCGCGCCGGTATGCTGATGACTCTTGCAAATATGCCAGAACATCCAGAGTCGGTACCGATAAATTTACTGGTGCAAGTGGAAGGAACGCCCCTGAAAACTGTCGCCGAGGTTGATATTTTCGATTTCATCCGCACCATTGCGGTAGCGCGAATTCTGATGCCGAAATCATATGTACGGCTTTCCGCTGGCCGTGAGGATATGAGCGACGAGGCACAGGCTCTGTGTTTCCTGGCTGGGGCGAACTCGATATTCTACGGCGAAAAACTCCTCACCACCGGAAATCCGGCTGCGGATGAGGATAAACGACTGTTCGCACGGCTTGGCGTTCAAACCATCTAGATCAAAATGATCAATCTTCCCGATTGGGAAAAATCCGGCCTCTCCCACATCTGGCTGCCATATTGTCAGATGAAGAACATGGCTTTGCCACTGCCAGTCGTCGGCGCTTTGGGCTGCAAAATCAAGCTGGCCGACGGGCGCGAGCTTATCGATGGAATTGCCTCCTGGTGGAGTGCCTGCCATGGATATCAGCATCCCGAAATTATTGCAGCCGTTGAAAATCAATTGAAAACATTACCACACATCATGTTTGGTGGACTGGCGCATGAGCCGGGATACAGGCTGGCAGGAGAGTTAGTAAAGATTTTGCCGCGGGGCATGAGCAAAGTTTTCTTCTCTGATTCCGGCTCAACCGCCGTAGAAATCGCAATGAAAATGGCGGTGCAATATTGGCACAATCAGGGCCAAAGCCGCAAAAATCGGTTCATCTGTTTTCGCCACGGTTATCACGGCGATACGATGGGGGCGATGTCAATTTCCGACCCCGAATCCGGCATGCATAAACTATGGAACGGCTATATGCCTATGCAGTATGTGCTGGATATTCCATCGGATGAATATAGTTTTGCGGAGTTTAAAGAGCTGGTCGCGGGAATTAGAAAAACCGCGGCAGCAGTGATAATCGAGCCGCTGGTGCAATGCGCTGGCGGGATGAAATTCCATTCAGCGGATGTATTGGCGGCGATAAAAAACATCTGCAAGGAGAACGAAATATTATTTATCGCCGATGAAATCGCCACCGGATTCGGGCGCACCGGCAATATTTTCGCCTGCAATGAAGCTGGTATTACGCCGGATATAATGTGCATCGGGAAAGCCTTGACTGGCGGGGTTATCGGCATGGCGGCAACCATCGCCACGGAAGAAATTTTCGTGAAATTTTATTCTGACGATCCAACGCATGCATTCATGCATGGACCGACATATATGGCCAATCCCCTGGCTTGCAGTGCCGCGCTGGCCTCGCTTGAGGTTTTTAAAAAAGAAAACCGTCTGGCAGCAGTGGAGAAAATCGAAGCTCAGCTTTCTGCTGAATTGGCTTTATGCCAGGCGTTTCCCGGGGTAGAAGATGTGCGGGTGAAAGGCGCGATCGGGGTAGTGCAATTATCGGAAATGAGCACGGAGAAAAAATTGAAGCTCCGGCAGGAATTTATCGAATCCGGCTGCTGGATCAGGCCACTGGAAGATGTTATATATCTCATGCCACCGCTGACTATATCGGAACAGGAATTAACCAAGCTTACTAGTGCAATTTATGAGGGTTTAAAGAAATGTTAGGAATCATTTTAAATACTGTAGGAATATTAGGGGTGATTTTGATGCTTCTTGCTTACCTACTGTTGGAGCACGGCACTTTAAAAGACCATGATAAAATCTATCTGATGCTGAATATTGTTGGCCCCGCTGGCATTATCGCTTCGCTCTATATAGATTGGAATCTACCAGCTTTCCTGATCGAATTCGCATGGATATTGGTCAGCATTTACGGCTTTCTCCGCCGCCCGAAAATAAAATAAATTCCGCCGCCAAGAAAAATAAACGGCGTGGCCCAAAGTAAAAATGTTGAGGTTTTCCAAGGCGTTTGCAGTAAAATCCGCTCGCCATAGCGCGTAGCGATATAGTTTTTTATCGCATCATCGCCATTACCGGTCCGAATTTTATCACGGATTAAGTTTCGCATATCGCCCGCCAGATCGGCGTTCGATTCAGCGATGGATTGCCCAGCACAAACTAAGCAGCGGATTTCCTTGAACAGCTTCTCCGCGCGCATTTCCTGCTCATGGTTTTCTAAATGCTTGTCGACTGAAAATGCCAAAGAACAAGTTGGAAATATAATAATAAATAAAAAAATACGTCTCATTATTTCTTCAGCATTTTTAACAGGTCGTCATAGGCTTTTTGATCAATTGGCCCTGGCTGGCGGAATAATACCGTGCCATTTGTACCAATCAAAAAAGTCTCCGGTACACCGGTGATTCCAAAAGTTATCGCCGCTTTCCCCTCATGATCGGTGCCGATTTTTTTATAAGGATTGCCGAATTTTTTGAGCCATGCGGAGGTTTTTGCATCATCGTCCTTCCAAGTGATTCCATATATGGCAACACCGGTTTTTTTTGCCAGCATCACTAGCGCTGTCTGCTCATACCGGCACGCCTCGCACCATGAAGCAAAAAAATTCACCAGCGTTGTTTTTCCCTGTAAATCATGGCTTTTCAATCTTCCGCCGGAAAGAGCGGGAATCGAAAAATCCGGCACGGCTATGCCAATCATCTGCGTTTTGGAAAATAAATCATCACCGGATTTGAGCGACAATTTCACCAGGAAAGCCGCGAGCAACAGAAAAAATAAAATAAACGGCAGGGTGAATTTATATTTCATGTTTTTCCCCTGACAACGAAACCGCGCCACCGAGCGCGATCATCCCGGCGCCAAGCCATATCAACACTATAAGTGGCTTGTAATAAATCCTCACCGCATATGATTTCTTTTCAGCTGGATCGCCGATGATGATATAAAGATTGGAAAGAAAATCGTAATATATAGCCGGTTCCGTTGCCTGCCCGCCTTCAACCGGGAAGAACCTTAATTCCGGTGCCAGTTCCGCAACCAGTTGACCATTTTTACGCACCGAAAATATACCGCGCCGCGCCAGATAATTTTTTCCTATAGTGATTTTCACCGCATCCAATTGTACGTCATAACCGGCGAAATTCAGGCGTTCTCCGGCAGCCATGTTTTTTTCGTCTTCCCCTTTCCAGCCTTGGCTTGCCGTAATCCCGATCAGCAAAACCGCAACCCCAAAATGCGAAATTATCATGGCGTAAAATGTGCGCGGCTGCACGAAATTTTTCCAGCGCGTTTTTTCGTAAAACTGATACGTTGTCGTGGAAAAAAGCCATATTCCAAAAATTATCCCGGAGAAAAACATATCGGGTTTCTTGCCCAGTTTGAAATAGAGAAAGCTGCCGAACAGAGCGGTTACCAGTGCTGGAACGATAAGTTTGCTCGAGGCCGATTTATTACCATCACGCCATTTCAAGAACGGTCCGACTCCGGCGAAAAATACCAGCGCGAAAGCGATCGGAACGAATGTAAGGTAATAGTAAGGTGCACCGACCGAGACTGCTTCACCGGTAAAAACTTCAAGCATTATCGGATAAATCGTGCCTAAAAAAACCGTCAAGCATAAGGTAATCAGAAAAAGATTATTCAGCATTATCGCGGATTCACGGGAGAAAATCGTAAAACTGGGATCGGAACGGGAGGAAAATTTTCCTGCCCTTAACGCGAAAACAAAAAATCCGCCGCCGCTTATCATCGCCAGCAGCAGAAGGATGAAAATTCCGCGCATCGGGTCGCTGGCGAAGCTGTGCACAGATGTCAAAACCCCGGAGCGCACCAGAAAAAATCCGATCAGGCATAAAGTAAAAGTGAAAATCGAAAGGAAAATTGTCCAGAGTGGAAACAGTTTCCGCTTATGCAAAACGATTGCCGAATGGTAAAGCGCTGTCGCGGAAAGCCAGGGCAGTAGGGAAGAATTCTCCACCGGATCCCAGAACCAGAATCCGCCCCAGCCGAGGTCGCGGTATGCCCACCAGCTTCCCAGAGCAATGCCGACGGTCAAAAAACACCATGGAAGCGTAAGCCATTTTTTGAGCAACTGCGCGAAACCGTAAGGAATTTCGCCAACAATCAGTGCGGCAATCGCCAGAGAAAGCACCAGCGAAAATCCCGTATATCCGGCATATAAAATTGGCGGATGTATGGCCAAGCCGATATCCTGCAATATAGGATTCTGGCCGTTTCCATCCGGCGGCACGGGAAAAACCGTGGTAAACGGATTGGAAGCAAGCAGGTTGAAAGCAAGGAATCCGGCGATGATCCCGCACTCTATCGCCAGTGCAGTTTTTTTTATATCGCCCTCCGGCACGACCAGTGCGAAAAGCGCGGCATAAAGGCTGAGTAGCCAGATGAAAAGCAAAAGCGAGCCTTCATGATTTCCCCAAGTTCCTGATATTTTATAGATAAACGGCTTAGCAAGATTAGAATTTTCCACGACGTTCAATAGCCGGAAGTCCGATGCCGCATGCGCGTAAATCAATGCGAAAAATGCGAGGGTGGCAAAAAAGAAAATCGTGGCACATATTATCTTCTGCTTCTTGAAAGTAACGCCGGCAAGCGCAGCGAAGAGCGCGAATAGAAGCGAAATATTTCCCATCAGTGGAAGCATTATTTTATACCTCCTTCATTCCACCGGCCAGATTTTTTCAAGGCGCGCACCACTTCCGGCGGCATATATTTTTCATCATGCTTGGCCAGAACTTCCACAGCCCGAAAAATCTCGCCGCGGTAATACCCTTCTGCCACCACTCCCTGACCTTCGCGGAAAAGATCTGGCAACGCGCCGTTATATTCCACCGGAAGGGATTTCTTCAGATCGGTAACGGAAAAAAATATTTCCCCGTTTCCCTTTTTTAAGCTGCCAATCTCCACCAATCCGCCGATGCGGATTAATTTTTCCGGTGCGATGTTCTGCTCATAAATTTCTGACGGTGTATGGAAAAAAACTAAGTTATCGCGGAAGGTTTTTGCGATTATGAAAAACGCAATACTGACCGAGAAGACCGCAGCCAGAAACAGCGCCAGCCTTTGCTGTTTTGGGGTCATATTTTTTTTTCATCCGCGCTTTGCAATTTTTTTCGTGATGAAAATAGTTTCCGTACGCTTGAGGCGACAAGCCCGAACAGAATGAAAAAAGCTGTTATATAAGAGAAAAATATATAGTAAAAATTATGGTCCATTGCGCTTAAACTTTGCCAATCAATCGAGGAAGCAGTGAACATTGACTATATATTTTCCGGCGGTTTCTTCCAGCGAATTGTCGCCTGCTGCACCTACGTTAATTGTCGCGTCGTATGGAACTGCGGCACGACCCAGAAAATCCTGCAAGGCAGCAGCGGAAATTGCGATGTCTGAGGATTTAAACGGCACACCGTTTTTTATCACCTCCTCAGTTTCCGGCGGTTTTTCACCGGAAAGGTAATCTAGCTTATAAAACTGCACTTTCGCGCGCACCACACCGATAACGTTGCCGTTTTGATCGACCAGCGGGCCGCCGCTATTGCCGCGCTCGGCACTGTCGGCGAACTGTATCCATTGCTCCTCGCCCATCGGCCCCTTGCCGGAAATGATGGAAGTCATCTGGATCGCATACTGCCCGGAAACCCCGCGCTCCTTGGGATAGCCGATTATCATAACCCGCTCGTTTTCCTGTAGCATATGATCGGCTCGCAACTTCGCATAGCCGTTTGGCCGTTGATTTATCTTCAGCACTGCCAGGTCTTTTTCGCTATCGGCGGCGATCAAATGCGCCTGGGTAATATCAACCGATCCTTGCACGGTGATGTTTTTACAATTCCGCACCACATGCTCGTTGGTAACGATATTTCCGAGCATATTCACGAAAAATCCGGTACCGCTGGAGATGGTTTTTTTCTCGATTATATAGCCAGCAGAAAATGCGGCGATAGGAAGCGCTAAAAAAAGCGCCGGAAGGAATATGCGTTTGAACATCCTCGGATTATACCAGAATTACAGCGCCGAGAGAATATCCTTGATGTCGTAAACGATATTGATTGCCTCGCGCGGAGAAATAGAATCGAGCGGAATTTTTCCCAGCCGCTCTTTTATTTTCACCAGCAGCTCCCGGTTTTGTTCCCGCAAATCCTCGATTTCCTTAGAAAATAAATCCAATTCTTCTTTCACTTTCCCGATTTTTAGGCTCGGTTTGTTTTCCAGTTTTTTAAGGATTTCGGCTGCCCGCCCCGTCACATCTTTTGGCAATCCGGCGAATTCGGCGACGTGGATTCCATAGGATTTATCAGCATTTCCTTTTGTTACCTCATATAGAAATATGATTTTTTTCTCCCATTCCTTCACCCGTATCGTCCGAGCGGCGAGGTTGGGAAGTTCGCCTGCCAGCGCTGTCAATTCATGGTAATGCGTGGCGAAAATCCCACGCGATTTATTGGCATTATGCAAATATTCCACCACTGCCCAGGCGATCGAAAGTCCATCGTAAGTCGCAGTGCCGCGCCCGATTTCATCCAATATCACCAATGATTTTTCGGTTGCCTGATTTAAAATCGCCGCGGTTTCTACCATCTCCACCATGAATGTTGATTGGCCACGCGCCAGGTTATCGGAAGCGCCGACGCGAGAAAAAAGCCGATCGATAATTCCGATATGCGCAGTTTTTGCCGGAACAAACGAACCGGTTTGCGCCAATATCGCGATCAGCGCATTCTGCCGCAAAAACGTGCTTTTCCCCGCCATGTTCGGGCCGGTCAGAATCCATAAACGGTTTTCACTTTCCAGGTTGCAATCGTTGGGAACCAGGCTGATTTTCCCCCTGTTCAGCGCCTCCACAACTGGATGCCGCCCGCCCTTGATATCGAATGCCAGACTTGAATCCACCACCGGTCGCGCATAATTATTTTCAGCAGCCAGCTCTGCCAGCGCGGAAGAAACATCCAGCGCCGCCAGGGCTTGCGCCGTCAGCGAGATTTCCTCGGATTTTTTCAAGGTTTCCGCCACCAATCCGGCAAACAATTCCAGCTCTAAGCCAAGCGCCTGACCCTTCGCATTGATGATTCTATTTTCGATTTCGCGCAGTTCCGGCGTGGTATAACGCGCCGCACCCGACATGGTTTGCCGATGGATGAAATAATCGGGAACCTTAGGCAAATGCTGGCTCGTCACCTCGATAAAAAACCCGATTAAATTATTCTCCCCAACCTTCAGATTATTGATCCTGGTCTCATTGCGATACTTCTCGCGCAATTCGGATTTGATCGATTCGCTTTCGTTTTTATAGCGGCGGATATTATCAAGTGCGGCATTATAACCTTCTAGGATGAACCCGCCATCGCGTGCAAGGAACGGCACAATTTCTTCCAGCGCATTGGTTAAAAGCTCTATCAAATCCGCGTTATCAGCCATTTGCATGAGCGCAGTTTTTATCAGTGCCGGAAATTCTAAGGCAGAAAATTCTAGCGCCGCACTGATTTTCAGTGCCTCTTCCAGCGTCCGGCGAATCATCAATAAATCCCGCGGGCCACCCCGTCCGAGCGAGAGTCGCGAAAGTGCCCGCTCCATATCCATCGCCTGTGCCAGATGCCCGCGCAGCGCAGCGCGGATTGTGTCATTATCGTAAAAAAACTGCACGGCATCAAGCCGCTGGTTTATTGCCGCCGGATCAAGTAATGGAGTAGCAAGATGTTGCGCCAGCAGCCGAGCACCAAATCCGGTGCGGCAGCGATCTATGATCGATAAAAGGCTACCCCGGTAATCGCCGTTCAGTGAGGAGAAAATCTCTAAATTCCTGCGGGTGGATTGGTCTACGCCTAAGAAATTTCCCCTGGCTTGGTTTTTTAGGCCGGAAATCCTAGGCATTTTGCCCTGTTGCGTCAGTTCTATATATTCGAGCAACGCACCCGCTGCAGAAACCTCAGTTCGGGAAAAATGTCCGAAAACCTCCAGAGACAATGCTCCGAAAAAGGTTTTCAATTTTCTTTCAGCACGGGAAAATTCGAAAATATTATCAGCGTAATCACTGACCTGCGGCTTCCATTCCTGCAATAAAATCGCATATTCCGGACTGTTCCAGAGTTTCGCCGGAACTAATATTTCCTTCGCAGCAATGCGCGCCAAATCGTTGCCGAGGTTTTGCTTCGAAGTTTCCGTGCTGGAAAAAAATCCAGTGGAAATATCAACCCAGGCCAGGGAGATTTTCCCTCCATCCGTCGCGAGGGCTGCCAGGAAATTAGATTTTTTGCCGTCCAGCAGCGTATCTTCTGTGATAGTGCCTGGAGTGACAATTCTTATAACTTCGCGCCGGATGACCGATTTTGCTCCGCGCTTTTTAGCGGCCTCAGGCGTTTCCATCTGCTCAGCGATGACGACTTTGAACCCGGCGCGGATCAGCTTTTCCAAATACGAATCCGAGCTGTGGTGCGGCACGCCGCACATGGGAATATCGGCGTTTTCATGTTTGCCGCGGCGTGTCAAAGCGATGTCCAAACAGGCGGCAGCTTTCACCGCATCGTCGAAAAACAATTCATAGAAATCACCCATGCGATAGAAAACCAGATAATCCGGATATTGGTTTTTCACCGCCAGATATTGCCGCATCATCGGGGTGACAGAATTATCGGCGGCGGCAGCAGGATTTTCAAGGAGATCAGGGTGCATAGGGAGACTATAGCGGCAATTTCTCTATCGAAAATAGTTATTTTAATTTATGTTGACCAATTAACCATGCCTAAAAAACCATCAAAACAAGTCCGTGTTTTATACACGAACGGCAATTACACTTATGTCATTCATTCCTTAACCCATACCGGGACTGATCTTTACCACAGACTCCCGGGAGGAAATAAATCCAGTTATCACCAATCGGGAATAAAGCATACGAAAACCAAAGACGGCAAATATCTAGACCGCAATAAAGAAATCCCGCTTAGCGAGGTTCCTTTCCGTCAGCTTTGCTCTCAGGGCTTTCATAATACTGCCAGACATTTTGCCGATAACACTTTCGAAAAGTATTCAGGGAATAAAGCCGACAGCTGCCTTATAATTGACAGCCGATCTATTCCAGAAAATGCTTTCGTTGAAATAAACATAGGAATAATAGCGCCAGATAACCTTGGGATGCTGTATAATATGCTGAACATATATAAATTACTCCCTGGCTTGAGCCGCAAACCTCAGCAGGTTCTTTTATATACCGCGACGCCATGGATATATACTATACTGTATCACTAATATACTACCCCATTCCAGACAATCCCCTTCAAAACCCGCGCAAATGCTGCATTGCAGCATAGAACAATGTTTGACTAACCGCATTCCGCTTGGTAAATTCACCGTTTCCATTTTCAATTCCATTTTATAAAAACTATAAAAGCACCATGGCGAAATCCAAAGAACCGAAGCAGATAATCACCGATCAAGAGGCGTTGGATTTCCATGCGCAAGGGAAGCCGGGAAAGGTCGCAATCTGCCCCACCAAGCCGCTCACGACGCAACGCGATTTATCGCTCGCTTATTCGCCGGGCGTTGCGGTTCCTTGCCTTGAGATAAATAAAAATCCGAAGAAGGCCTATGATTATACTGCAAAGGGAAATTTTGTTGCGGTAATTTCCAATGGCACAGCGGTTCTGGGCCTGGGCGATCTCGGGGCGTTGGCCAGCAAGCCGGTGATGGAGGGTAAGGCGGTTTTGTTCAAGCGATTTGCCGATATTGATGCGATCGACATCGAAGTCGACACCAAAGACCCGGATGAATTCATCAACTGTGTACGCTACCTTGGCCCAAGTTGGGGCGGGATAAACCTGGAGGATATAAAAGCGCCGGAATGTTTCATCATTGAGGATAAACTCCGCGAGCTGATGGACATCCCGGTTTTCCATGACGACCAGCATGGCACCGCAATTATCACGGTTGCCGGAATGATAAACGCTGCGCATCTGACGGGCCGGAAATTCAGTGACATGAAAATCGTGGTAAACGGTGCCGGGTCGGCAGGAATCGCTTGTTTGGAGCTGCTGAAAGCTATGGGCATAAAATCCAACAATGCAATTCTGTGCGATACCAAAGGCGTAATATATAAGGGCCGCACCGACGGGATGAACCAATGGAAATCGGCACATGCCGCCGATACCAAGGCGCGGACGCTGGCGGAAGCAATGGATGGCGCGGATGTTTTCTTGGGGCTTTCAGTAAAAGACGCGGTGACGAAAGAAATGGTGAAATCGATGGCGAAAAAGCCGATTATTTTCGCCATGGCGAACCCCGATCCGGAAATTTCGCCGGAGGATATCCGCTCAGTGCGGAAAGATGCCATCATTGCCACCGGCCGTTCAGATTATGAAAACCAGGTGAACAACGTAATGGGATTCCCCTATATTTTCCGGGGGGCGCTGGATGTCGAGGCTTCCACCATAAATGACGAAATGAAAATCGCCGCCGCCGAGGCATTAGCGGAATTGGCACGCCAGCCAGTGCCAGACGAAGTTATGCTGGCCTATGCGGGCAGGAAAATGCAATACGGCCCGGAATATATAATTCCCGTACCGTTCGATCCAAGGCTGATTACAACTGTCCCGGTAGCGGTAGCGAAAGCGGCGATGAAAAGCGGCGTCGCGCAGAAACCGATCGCCGATATGAATGCATATGTTCAACAGCTCCGAGCGCGGCTGAACCCGACCGCCAACAGCATGAACCTGATTTTCGACCGCATAGTCGCCAACCCGCAGACCATAATTTTTTCGGAAGGCGAGGAGGAGCAAATACTCCGTGCCGCGCATCTTTGGTATGAAAACGGGTTTGGCAAGGCGATCCTCGTCGGCCGGGAAAAAGTCATCAATGAAAATTTAAGAAGGCTCGGGATAAAAAACGATGGCTGGCTGGAAATCGCCAACGCCGCCAAATCCACCCATAACGAAAAATACATAAAATTCCTATATAAGCGGCTGCAACGTAAGGGCTATCTATACCGCGACGTCACCCGCATTGTGAAGAATGACCGTAACATCTTTGCCGCCTGCATGGTTGCCTGCGGTGACGGCGATGCGGTGGTGACAGGCCTAACCCGCGGCTATAATCAGACTTTGGAAAACATCTGCAAAGTCATCGATCATAAGCCCGGCAAGCGGGTTTTTGGTATTTCGGTGATGATCGGGAAAGACCAAAACACCGTGCTGATTTCTGATACTACCGTGCACGCGTTGCCGAGCGCGGAGGAATTGGCCGACATTGCCGTCCAGACTGCCGCGGAGGCACGGCTGATGGGGCATGAGCCGCGTGTGGCGTTGCTTTCATTCTCCAATTTCGGCAACCCATTGCATGAAAAAGCTGCGCGAGTACGCGATGCAGTTGCAGTGCTTGATTCCCGCAACGTCGATTTCGAGTATGACGGCGAAATGGGCGCGGACGTAGCGCTGAATTATAAATTGATGCAGCAATTTTATCCATTCTCACGGCTCACCGGCCCAGCCAACGTATTGGTTATGCCCGCCCTACACAGCGCGAACATTTCGTCCAAATTATTGCAGGAAATCGGCGGCGGTACTCTGATTGGCCCGCTCCTGGTTGGCTTGGAGAAACCGGTGCAGATATTGCAGATGGGCGCCACAGTTTCTGATATATTGAACATAGCCGCCATGGCGGCGCTGGACGCCATAGAGTCAAAGCAAAACAGCGGCGGTGAAGTGAAAAAGCTCAAAAAAGCTTAGGTTCTGTTGAATAGCCAAGAAAAAATAATAGTGTTGATAGTAGCCGCCGGCGGTGGGACGCGACTTGGCAGCGAAATCCCAAAACAATATATAAAACTGCAAGGCCGGACAATTCTGGCGCACTCTATCGCGGCTTTCGCTGGAAACTCAGGTATTTCTGGTATACAGGTGGTTATCGGCAAAGGGCATGGAAAATTTTACCGCGAAGCGGCTAAGGATTTCGATATTCTACCGCCAATTTTCGGGGGAAAAACCAGGCAAGAATCCGTTTTCAAAGGCCTGATAAAGATTGCCAAATATGCACCAGACAAGGTACTAATCCACGACGCAGCGCGACCTTTTGTTTCGGCCAAGATTACAAATGCGGTCGTGAAAAAATTAAAAACCGCAAAGGTAGCCGTGCCGGTAATTGTCATCAGTGATACGGTTAAATGCTTAAAACCCCGGGTAAAAACTTTGGATAAGGCTAATCTGGCGCTGGCGCAGACGCCGCAGGGATTCGATTTTCCCGAGATTCTCGCCGCGCACCACAAGGCTAAGGGTAAGAATTTTCCCGACGATGCGGCGGTAGTAGAATATTCTGGAATCGCGGTCTCCGTTGTTCCGGGCGAGGAAAAAAATTACAAAATTACCACGCCCTATGATTTGGAAAAGGCAAAAACCATGCTGGGCGGAGAAATCAGAGTGGGAAGCGGGTTTGATATCCATGCGTTCGGATCGGGCAATCATGTGACATTGTGCGGGGTAAAAATCCCGCACAATAGAGGATTGATAGGCCATTCCGACGCAGATGTAGGTCTGCACGCCCTGACCGACGCGTTGCTCGGATCTATCGGCGCAGCGGACATAGGTGAGCATTTCCCACCCTCAGACAAGAAATGGAAAAACGCCGATTCCGCGATTTTCCTGAGACATGCAGCAACATTAATCGCGGAAAAAGCCGGAAGAATTAACAATATAGATGTGACCATAATAGCCGAGTCCCCGAAAATTTCGCCACACCGCGAAAAAATGCGTGCGAAAATTGCTGCTATTTTGCAGATTCCGCTGGAAAAAATTTCGGTTAAGGCTACAACCACGGAAGGGCTCGGTTTCATCGGACGAAGTGAGGGGGTTGCCGCGCAGGCGGTGGTAGTAGTGGAGGTTTAAAATGCTTAAAAGACTCATCGAAAAAGCAACGCGCGGCAGGCTGGAGCCGGTAATCGGAATTGCGTTTTTCCACCCAGCATCGCTGATCGCCACCTGCTTCGGGGTTGGCCGCGCCCCTTTCGCCCCCGGAACTTGCGGGGCTTTTGTGGGAATTTTCTTGCCGTTCCTGCTGATGTATCTGGCAAACTGCATAATGGATTTCTTCCCGGAAATAGATGTGTCCGGCAGGATGGTATTCGGATTCATCTTGATTTTCCTTTTCCAGGTGGTTTTGTTCTTAATCGGTGCGCGGGCGGCCAGGATTTATATGGAAAAAACCGGCGTTTCAGATCCGGCTTCGGTGGTGATCGACGAAGTACTAGGATCAATTGTTGCCTGGTTTACCGGCATGCTGATATTGGCGCTGGCGGAAGGAGTCGGGCTTATCAGCGAGATCCCGAATATGGGTTCGTCTATTTTCTTCTTAATATTCCTGTTTTTCCTGCTGGTGTTTCTGTTTTTCCGGCTGTTTGATATCTGGAAGCCGGGACCGATAGGGGTTATCCAGGAAACCATGCACACTGGCTCGGGCGTAATGCTGGATGATGTCGTCGCTGGAATTTTTGCCGGAATCGCCACCAACGTGGTTTTCATTCCGATTTACTGGATTTTCGCATGAATGGTCGATGGTATAGCGAAAAAAGCTCTGAAATTGGTAAAAGAGTGCGCTGAGCGCTGCATAATGATCGCAACTGCTGAGAGCTGCACTGGTGGGCTTTTATCCACCACGATCACTGAAATTCCTGGCGCCTCCGAGGTTTTCGATCGTGGATTCATCACTTATTCTAACATAGCGAAGGCCGAACTGTTGGGGATTGATATGGCATTGATCGAAAAATACGGGGCGATATCAAGGGAGGTCGCTGAAAAAATGGCGGAGGGCGCGCTGAAAAGATCCCGCGCTGCTATAGCGGTTTCCATCACCGGAATCGCCGGGCCAGCTGGTGGAACCAATGAAAAGCCAGTCGGGTTGGTTTATATTGGGACGGCGGTTAAAGGCAAAAATACTTTGTGCGGGGTATATAATTTCGCGGGCGCGCGGCATGAAATACGCACCCAAGCGGTTGAAAAAGCATTAGACTCTCTTGTTTCCCGATTGGCGGAATATGATTAAAATTGCATCATATCTTCATTAATAATTAACCTATGGCTGGTAATATTCCGCTTTGATAATTTATTCGACAACTTTTAGGATAAAATATGTTCAATTACGTAGATAACGCTGCACTTTATTCCTGGTACGAGGCACAGCGGGCGATGATTTCGCCGCTCAACCTGGCGGCGGGTGCCATGCAGCGCATAGCCGGGAACCCAATGAACCCGGCTGCCCATACCCATTACGGAAAAACAACAGCGGCGGCCCTGCAGGTTTTTGAGCGCATTACCCGCAATTACGGACGCCCGGAATTCGGCATAGTACACACGATGATGGGCAGCAGCATCATCCCAATCAAGCAGCGAACGGTGAAGAAAAAAACTTTCTGCGACCTCTTGCATTTCGCCAAGCCAGAGGCGTCCAAAAAACAGCCAAAATTATTGATTGTCGCACCAATGTCCGGACATTACCCGACGTTATTGCGCGGCACGGTGGAAGCGTCGCTGCCGTTTTTCGATACATACATAACCGATTGGCAGAACCCGCGCGACATCCCGCTTGCCAAAGGCGATTTCGACTTGGATGATTATATAAATTACGTCATCGATTTTATAAAGGTTTTAGGCCCAAATGTGCATGTGATGGCAGTGTGCCAACCGGCAGTTCCAGTGCTGGCCGCCGTTTCCATCATGGCTGGCGAAAACGATCCCAAGCAGCCGAAAAGCATGATTCTTATCGGCGGTCCGATTGATGCGCGCAAATCCCCGACCATGCTGAACAACATGGCGACTGAAAAGCCGACCACCTGGTTTGAGAAGCATGTAATTACCCGTGTGCCATTCAATTACCTTGGATTCATGCGCAAGGTTTATCCAGGATTCATCCAGCTTTCCGGGTTTATCAAAATGAATCTAAACCGCCACGTGAACGCGCATTTCAAATTCTTCCGCGAGCTGGTGCGCGGCGACGGCGAGGGTGCTGATGCGCACCGCAAATTCTATAACGAGTATCTTTCGGTGATGGATTTGCCCGCCGAATTCTATCTGCAAACCGTACAGGCGGTATTTAAAGATTTCTCATTGCCGGACGGGAAAATGGTAAGCCGTGGGCGGAAAGTTGACCCAAAGAAAATCAAGAAAACCGCACTGCTCTGCATTGAAGGCGAGTTGGACGATATTTCCGGCATCGGCCAAACTAAAGCTGCGATTCCCCTCTGTGCCAGCCTTCCCGCCAATAAAAAGAAATATCATATGCAGAAAGGCGTCGGCCACTACGGCAGCTTCCACGGCCGTAAATTCCGCGAACACATCATGCCGGTGATAGTGGATTGGGCGAAGAAGGCGGAGAGTTAAAAAACCTAAACTTCTACCCACACATCGGGATTATCATAAACCCGTAATTTCACGCATTTTGCGCCTTTGATCAGCTTCGGGCAGATTTCTTTGAACAAATATTCTGCCATATTTTCCGCCGTAGGATTTCCGGCGAAATAAAAAATCTTCTGGCCGGTGATTTTTTCTATCGCTGCACCCAATTTTTTATCGGCGCGGTTTAGCAAAACATTGTGATCCCAGTTTTCGTCCAACCATTTTTGTAAGCAGTTTTTTATCTCGTAAAAATCAACCGCGATGCCGTTTTTGCCTTTCGCGGCGGTGAAACTTGCCTCAACCGCGTGCCGATAGCCATGCAGAAATCCGCATTTTCCTTCATATCCCATCAGCCTTTTTGCGGAGGCGAATTCGATTTTTACCGTGCAGTTCATCATCGTTCCCTTTTTATAATTTATATGATAAAAACTTAAATATGAATTTAAATCCGCTAATAAACCTCCTAGCCAGCGCCATCCACCTTTATATCTGGATATTGATCGCCTGGCTGGTTTTGAGTTGGTTGATTTATTTTCGCGTGGTGAACCAATTCCAGCCGCTGGTGCGGAAACTGTCAGAAGTTTTAAACAAACTCACCGATCCGCCTCTGAAACCGCTGCGGCGATTGCAGCTTAAAACCCTGGGCGATCTCGGTGGGCTTGACCTCTCCCCCATACTGCTGGTGCTGCTGCTTTATTTCATCAACGACATTCTCTACACTTATTTCTATCATTACGGCAGCTAACTGCGCTTAAGCCGCAAAACTAAATCATCCCCAAGTTTCTTCGTCTCCGCCAACGCGAAGTTTTTCACGTTTTCCATCTTACGAATTCCTAATTCCGCGATTCCGTTCAAGCCCTCGCCGCCGATGATTTTCGGCGCGACAAACCAATATATCTCATCGACGAGATTTTCCTTCAGCAGCGACGCCGCAAGTTTTCCGCCGGATTCAACGAGTATCCGGTTGATTCCTTTTCCTGCAAGGTTACCGAGCGCTGCACGTAAATCCAGCCCGGCTCTGGAGGATTTTATTTTCTCTATGGTAACACAGGATTTCAGCAATGCCTTCCCGCTCGGTGCTGCAGTAAAAACAACCGTGGGGATTTTTTTCGCGGTAGCAATAATTTTACTTTTTTTCGAAATCCTTAATTTGCTATCAATTATAACCCTCAGCGGCGAGCGATCTTCTAGGCCAGGCAAACGACAATCGAGCATCGGGTCGTCGGCTAAAACGGTGCCGATTCCAGTCATTATCGCATCGCTTTGGCTGCGCAGCAGATGCCCGAAATTCCTGGCATCAATGCCGGTTATCCATTTGCTTTCGCCATCTTCCAGCGCGGTTTTACCATCTAGTGATGCTGCGATTTTCAGCGTCACATAAGGGCGATTTTCCAAGATCCGTTTGAAAAACCCGGCATTGACCTCCTCGCCTTCAGGTTCAAGAACGCCGGTTATCACTTCTATCCCCGTGGTGCGCAGTTTCTTAATGCCCTTGCCACCGACCTCGGGAAAAGGATCAATGTTAGAAATTATTACCCGGCCGATTCCGGATTTTATTATAGCATCAGTACAGGGCGGGGATTTTCCAAAATGGCAGCATGGCTCAAGCGAGACATACATATCCGCGCCTTTCGCCGTTTTTCCTGCTTGCATGAGCGCTACGATTTCTGCATGAGGGCGACCGCCTACAGCCGTTACCCCGCGCCCGATTACCGCCCCGCCTTTCACTATCACGCAACCGACGGAAGGATTTTCGCCCGTCCGCCCGAGGCCGCGGGCGGCAAGGGAGAGAGCGAGCTTCATGAATTTGCAGTGATTAGTCATTAGTAGTTAGTTATTAGAACACAACTAGTTATCGGTTACTAGTCATTTACCTTCACTGCCCCTAATCCCCCGACGAACTCCTCGAAATCCTTGACCTCGCGGAAGTCCTTGTAAACCGAGGCAAACCGGACGTAGGCGACGGGATCAAGATTCGCCAGAGCCCGCATCACCGCCTCGCCGATAGCCGCAGACTTTATTTCATTCTCGCCGGAGGATTCCAGTTCGCGCACTATGTTATTTACCGTCATCTCCACCTGCTCGCTGGAAACCGGGCGTTTCCTGACCGCAATGCCGATTGAATGTACCAATTTATCCCGGTCGAACGGGCGCCGTCCGCCGTCTTTCTTCACTACCGTCAATTCCCGGATTTGCACCCGCTCAAAAGTGGTGAACCGCGAATCGCATTTCGGGCAATATCGCCTTCGGCGGATCGATTGGCCATCTTCCGATGGCCTGGAATCCTTTACTTGCGTATCTTCATTGCCGCAGAACGGGCAGTGCATAAATCACCGTATGGTTGATAGAACTGATTCTACCTACCATATATCGGGAATTTCGCGCAGAGTTCTTTGACTTTAGCCAGCGTTTCCCCTTCGATTTGTGCATTATTGTCACGATTTTGCGCCAGCCCGTCCAATACGTTGCCGATTAAATTTCCGATGATTTTGAATTCCGCCGTGCCGAATCCGCGGGTAGTTCCGGCGGGAGTGCCAAGCCGGATTCCGCTGGTGACGAAGGGTTTTTCCGGGTCGAACGGAATGGCGTTTTTATTGCAGGTTAGCCCCGCATTCTCCAGCGATTTCTCCGCTATATTCCCGGTCAGTTTTTTCGGTCGGAGATCAACAACTATCAAGTGATTATCGGTGCCGCCGGTAGTGATGTTAAGGCCGCGTTTTACCAACGTTTCCGCTAATATTTTCGCATTTTCTACAACCCTTCGGCCATACTCCTTGAATTCGGGGCGGAGCGCTTCGCCGAAGGCCACTGCCTTGGCCGCGATAACATGCATCAGCGGCCCGCCCTGGATTCCCGGGAATATCGCGGAATTAATTGCAGCAGAAAGGCTAACAGCCGCGCCGCTCGGGGTTTTCCGCACTACCAAATCCGGAAAATTGGAAAGTATCATCCCGCCGCGCGGACCTCGGAGAGTCTTGTGCGTTGTGGTGGTAACGACATGCGCGTGCGGCAGCGGTGTTGGGTAAGTTCCGGCGGCGACTAGGCCTGCAACATGCGCCATATCGACCATCAGATAAGCTCCTATGCTGTCGGCAACCTTGCGGAAACCCGCCCAGTCAATCACCCGCGGATAAGCTGAAAACCCGGCGATAATCAGTTTCGGCTTATGCTCTTTAGCAAGTTTCTCTACTTCTTCCATATCAAGTTTCTGGTCTTGTTCACGAACACCGTATTGCACAGCCTTGAACCATTTGCCGGATTGATTGGGCGCGGCGCCATGGGTTAAATGCCCGCCCGCGGCGAGGCTTTGCCCTAATATTACATCGCCCGGCTGGATCAGCGCGTTGAAAACTCCTTGATTGGCCTGGCTGCCGGAATTCGGCTGGACGTTCACATAGCTGCAATTGAATAATTTTTTTGCCCGGTCGATGGCCAGCGTTTCCACCTCGTCAGCGAATTCGCAACCGCCGTAATAGCGCTTGCCGGGATAGCCCTCAGCATATTTGTTGGTCAGCACCGAGCCTTGCGCCTCCAAAACTGCCCGTGAGACGATATTTTCCGAGGCGATAAGCTCGATTCCATCCTGTTCGCGCTTTAATTCGCCTTGAATGGCGGAAAAAACCTCCGAATCGCTTTCTTTCAGGCTATCGGTAAAAAAGTTGTTATCGTCAGTCATTGTTTTCAATTTTGAGGACAGCATTCATTATCTCCGTTATTATCTATATTTTTGGCCATATTGCCAGCCTTATAGCCAAAATACTGACGATTGCCAATGGTTACCTTAAAATTTATTGGAAAGTTTAAGAAATTAGAATAAACCGTACCTCAAATGGAAAATCAATCACGAAAAGCCCATTCTAATAACTTAGACCCAACCATCCTGCGCGAATATGACATCCGCGGGATTTTCGGTAAAACATTGAATGAGAACGATGCCTACAACATCGGGTTGGCATTTGGAACACTTGTTCAACGCCGCACTCCCGGTAAATCTGTTGCAGTTGGATATGATGGCAGGCTTTCTTCTCCCACATTGTGTGAATCGCTGATTGCTGGGTTGATTGAAAGCGGTTGTGACGTGGCTAAAATAGGCCTTGGCCCTTCGCCGATGCTGTATTTCGCCGATCAAAAACTCAAGTGCGACGGCGCGGTGATGATAACCGGGTCGCACAATCCAAAAGACCATAACGGGTTCAAATTCGTCCTCAGCCACGGCTCGCTTTATGGTGAGGATATCAAGGAAATCGGCCGGATTATTTCAGCCAAGGATTATTCGCGCGGATCTGGTAGTAGCAAAACAGTGGATATTTTCGACAGCTATATTGATATTTTGCAACAGGCCTATACTGGCAATAAAGCCTTGAAAATTGCCTGGGATCCGGGCAACGGCGCGGCAGGAGAAGTGGTGAGCGCGCTTGCCAAAAAACTCCCCGGCGAACAGATAGTAATAAATCCCAAAATAGACGGCAATTTTCCCTCGCATCACCCTGATCCGACCGAGCCGGAAAACCTTGAGCAATTAATCGAATGCGTGAAAAAAGAATCATGCGATTTTGGGGTGGCGTTTGATGGTGATGGTGATCGTATTGGCGTTGTCGATAATCGCGGCAGAATGCTGGCGGGTGACCAATTACTGGTAATTTTCGCCCGGTCTATTTTGCCAAAAAATCCTGGCGCAACCATAATCGCTGATATCAAATCCAGCAAATTTTTCACGGATGGGGTGCGTGAGGCGGGCGGCAATCCGATAATCTGGAAATCCGGGCATTCGCTGATCAAGGCGAAAATGCGGGAAACCAAAGCTCTACTTGCCGGGGAAATGAGCGGGCATATTTTCTTCGCCGATAAATATTTCGGTTATGACGACGGAATTTACGCCGCCGTCCGCATAATGGATGTAATCGCGGGAAGCACAAAATCCCTCGATAAAATAATCGACGATTTTCCGGTAATGCATAACACGCCGGAATACCGTATTCCCTGCCCGGATAATCAGAAATTTACTGTTGTCGAATCGATTAAATCCCGGCTTAAAAAATCCAGCGTGAAATTCCTGGATATCGACGGTGTGCGGGTGGAAAAGCCTGACGGCTGGTGGCTGCTCCGTGCCTCCAACACCCAAGCCGCACTCTCCGCCCGCTGCGAGGCAACTTCGGCCAAAAAACTCATCGAAATAAAAAACGAAATGCTGGGCGAGTTGAAAAAAGAAGGGGTGAAGGTATAAGTTGGTAATATGAAATCCGAAATCGAATCATTAGTCCAAAAAATCAGGCAGTCGCTGGAAGCCTTGAGGAGGTTTCTTTGACCTCGAAAAAGCGCGCGCGCGGTTAGCGGAGTTAAAAACCGAAACTGAATCGCCGACGCTGTGGAGCGATCCCAAAAAAGCGCGCGAGATTTTGCGCGAGCATAATTACCTGGAAAACGCGGTCTCCGGCTATTTGCAGTTGGAGCGGGGGTTGGAGGATAATATCGAATTGCTGGCGATGGCCGAATTGGAAAATGACCAGGCGACCATTCTAGACGCAGAAAAATCCATCGGCGAAATCGCATCCCAAGCGCAAAAATTGAAGATGGAAGCATTGCTTTCCGGTGAGGCGGACGCCAACGATTGTTTTCTGGAAATCCATCCCGGCGCTGGCGGCACCGAAAGCCAGGACTGGGCGGAAATGCTGCTCCGCATGTATCTGCGCTGGGCGGAAAAGCACGGGTTCAAAGTGGAACTCGTCGAGGAAACAGCGGGTGATGAAGCTGGGATAAAATCGGCAACGCTGAAAATCACCGGCCGGTTTGCCTATGGCTGGGCGAAAACCGAGAGCGGCGTGCACCGCCTGGTCAGGATGTCGCCGTTCAACGCCGCTGGAAAACGCCAGACCAGTTTCGCCAGCGCCTGGGTTTTCCCGGTGGTGGATGACAACATCGAAATCGAAATACTGGATAAGGATTTGCGGATAGATACTTACCGCGCATCTGGCGCTGGCGGCCAGCACATTAACAAAACCGATAGCGCCATCCGCATCACGCATATTCCCACCAACATCGTTGTGCAATGCCAAACCAGCCGCAGCCAACACCGCAACCGCGCCGAAGCCTTCGCTATGCTGCGCTCGCGTCTTTACGAGAGGGAACTAGCCATCCGCGAAGCCAAGGCCAATGCGGTGAATGCCAGCAAAAGCGATAATTCCTGGGGTAACCAAATCCGTTCTTATGTTTTGCAGCCCTATCAGATGGTGAAGGATTTACGCACCGATTTTGAAACCAGCGATACGGCCGGCGTGTTGGACGGCAACCTGGATGGTTTTATGATCGCGGCGCTCACCGAGCGTGTGGCGGGGAAGGGGGGATAATCCGTCATTGCGAGGAGGCCAACGGCCGACGCGGCAATCCAGAATGTTGCAACAGCCTGGATTGCTTCGCTTACGCTCGCAATGACGGTGCCAACAAATTCAATGGATTTTTTATTTTGCTTCCGCTAAAGAAAATGCCTTAAGAGGAAACATGCCGCACTGGTCGCTCAACGATATCCCCTGGAACGAATTCGATAAAAACAAGGTAAACCGGGAATTGGTGCCGTTGATCAAGGCCGCCTGCATGGTAGAACATAATGGCGGTGATTACGCGCGGTATCTATGCGAGGTTTTCCCGGATGATGAGGAATTTAAGGCGGTAGCAGCGGTCTGGGCCGATGAGGAAGTGCAGCACGGCCGGGCATTGCGTAAATGGGCCGAACTCGCCGACCCGAGTTTCGATTTTGAAAAATCATTCAAGGATTTCACCGATGGATATAAATTGCCGGTGAATGTGGCGCAGTCGGTTCGCGGTTCGCGCTCGGGGGAATTGATCGCGCGCTGCATCGTGGAAGTCGGCACCAGCTCTTATTATACGGCGATAAAGGAATATTCGGACGAGCCGGTTTTAAAGGCCATCTGCGCCAAAATTGCCGCCGACGAATTGCGCCATTACAAACTTTTTTACACCCACATGAAACGCTATCTGGAGAAGGAAAATATCGGGTTCTGGCGGCGGATTTACATCGCGCTCGGCCGCATCGCGGAGAGCGAGGATGACGAACTGGCCTACGCTTTTTACGCCGCGAACCGGGATGGTTCCACGCCTTATGAACATGCGGAATATAAGAATCTCTATATGTCCGGCGCCTATGCGCTTTACCGGAAACATCATATTCAGAGTGCGACGGCGATGGTGCTGAAGGCCGTGGGCCTGAGCGCGCAAGGGCGGCTGCATGGGATTGCGACATCGGTTTTCTGGGGGGTGGTTAACCGCCGTACTAAGGCGCTGGCTCCTTATCGGGAGCAAGTCGCAAAAATGGCGGCTTAAAAGTTTTTTTGGCAAAAAAAGAGGCTCCCGAAGGAGCCTCTCGAAACCTCACCATTGGTCTTGGTGAGGTTTACCGCAGACTTTTAGGCGACGTCTTCGTTGCCGCCGTATTCGTCGTAGGTGCAGACGTACCCTGGCCGTTTGGCGCGTTCCTTTTCTTCATGGAACGCTCTTAGCACGGCGGCCTGGACCATCTCGCGGCAGTCCGAGTTGATCGGGTGGCGACGTCGGCGTGCAGCTTGGCGCGGCCGTCGGCGTCGCGCATGGCCCGGTTTTCGTCGAGCTTGTGACCACACTGGTTGCAGTACCTGGACCGCAAGTGGTTTTTGCATCCGCAGCCGGTGCAGCGATCGGTGAGCTTGCGACTGGGCATCGCCACAAACGAGCCCTTCGTCCCTTCGATGATCTTCAAATCGCGGACCGCGAAGGCGTTGTCGAACGTCACCGAGCAGAAGGCCTGCAACCGCTCGTTGTTTTCTTCAACGAGCTTGATGCGGACTTCGGTGATGAGCATCATCACGAACTCCTCAGAGTAGTATGCCAGGTGAACCCTCCACGCGCCGTGCGTAGAAGGTGCCCGGCTCGGGTTGTGATTCACCTATAACAGTCCGGTTGCTTTCTCCAACCCCATAAATAAATATGAGGAGAATTATGGATGAGCAGTTACGGAACAGTAGGTGAGTCTGTAATGTAACACAGGATTGTTACAGAATTATTAAATCGCGGAGATTATTTTGATTTTTATGGTAAATATAGTTACTTAAATCATCATGCAAAACCTTCTCCGATTAATGAAATACGCCCGCGCCGAACGCGGGAAATACCTGGCGGCGGCGTTGTTTTCCGTCCTCAATAAAATATTCGATATCGCGCCGGAAGCGCTGATCGGCATCGCGGTCGATACCGTGGTGAAGCGCGATAATTCCCTGCTTGCCGGGTTTGGCTGGAATGTCGAGCAGCAGCTGATAGCGCTAGGGGTAGCCACTTTTTTCATCTGGGTTTTTGAATCTTATACCGAATATCTTTATTCGATAAAATGGCGGAACTTGGCGCAAAGCCTGCAACACCGCTTAAGGCTCGATACCTACCAGCACGTCCAAAACCTCGACATGGCCTATTTCGAGGACAAAAGCACCGGCAACCTGCTTTCGATTTTGAATGACGATATCAACCAGCTGGAGCGATTCCTGGAAGACGGCGTGAACCAGATAATCCAGGTGTTTTTTTCCTCCATTATCATAGCGGCGATTTTCTTTTTCATTGCGCCGGTAATCGCGGTTTTCGCGGTTTTGCCGATTCCGTTCATATTGCTCGGAGCGTTTTATTTTCAAGGGCGATTGGCGCCGCGGTTCCTGGAAGTCCGTACCAAAGCTGGGATTTTGGGTGGGCGGCTCGCCAATAACATCAGCGGCATTTTCACCATAAAAAGCTTCACCGCGGAAAATTACGAGCTGAAAAAAATCGAGGAGGAGAGCGCGGAATACCGGGCTGCCAACGCCAAGGCCATACGTCTAAGCTCTATGGTGACGCCGGTAATCCGCATCGCAGTGCTGGCCGGGTTTCTCTCGACGCTGCTTTATGGCGGGTTCAAAACCATCCATGGCGAAATCGGCGTCGGCGCTTTCAGCGTATTGGTTTTCCTAACGCAGCGGCTGCTTTGGCCGCTGACGCGGCTGGCCGACATCACCGTTTTATACCAGCGGGCGATGGCATCTATAGCCCGGATTTTCGACCTGTTGCATACCCCAATCGGCATTGAAGCGGGTGGCGAAAGAATCGCGAAAGTTGATGGGGCGATACGGTTCGAGAACATACGGTTTTCCTATGGTTCCGGTGGGCCAGTGCTGGAAAATATTTCGTTTGAAATTCCGGCCGGGACCACGGCGGCGTTCGTTGGAACCACCGGCTCGGGCAAGACGACATTGGTGAAATTATTGATGCGGTTTTATCATCCGACTTCCGGTAAAATCGTGCTGGATGGCAGGGATATTCAGGGCCTGAACCTGGAAGATTTGCGGAAGAATATCGGGTTGGTCAGCCAGGATGTTTTCTTGTTTCATGGAACGGTGGCGGAAAATATCGCCTACGCAAAGCCTCAGGAATCCAGGGAAAAAATCATCGAGGCGGCGAAACTGGCCGAGGCGCACGATTTCATAATCGAAATGCCGGAAGGCTACGATACGCTGGTCGGCGAGCGCGGGCAGAAGCTCTCTGGTGGGCAGAGGCAGAGGCTGGCGATAGCCCGCGCAATCCTCAAAAACCCTAGGATTCTGGTGCTGGATGAGGCGACTTCGGCGGTTGATAACGAAACCGAAATGGCGATCCAGAAATCGCTGAAAAAGATAGTGCTGGGCAGGACGACAATAATGATAGCCCACCGGCTTTCTACCATCCGCAATGCCGACCAGATATTCGTGATGGAGCGAGGCCAGATCGTGGAACATGGCTCCCACCAGGAATTGCTGGCCACAGGCGGTATCTATTCCGGGCTGTGGAAATTGCAGACCGGCGAAATCGATTTATGAAGAATTTAAAATAAAACAGGCTCCCCTGAGGGGAGCCTGTTTTCGCCTCAATGAGGAGGCTTACGTCGCCAGCGGTGAACAAACCAGCACGCCCAGCCGATTACTGAGACACTGGCCATTACCGGAGCAGCCCAACCGTCCTTGTCGTAGAAATAAACCGGGCACGATAATACCCCGCACGCCAGGGTGCACTTAAACCACAACGGATACCCCATTTATACAACCCCCTTCTTGAGCTATAGGCCGGGATTTCTAATCCCTGGCCACGTAACATGGCGAGGACATCCTGTCACTCACCGGGACCAAAACATTGGAACGAGCCTAAATTATAACAGTTTTTGTTCGGAGAAATATTAAACTTTCGTTAAGATTTTAGGCTGCCAGCCGGTTTGCGGACTATTTGACCAACCAAATAGGCTGTGGCTATTACTTCCATGGATACAATCCCGATGTTTCACGTGAAACATGTTACAAATGATTGCTCAGATGCGGTTTCCCCTGCCGGGTCAATGGATTTCACGGTATAATCTGAGATTTTACCTGTCATCCTGAGGGAGTATGTACGCGACCGAAGGATCTCATCCAACATTCCGAGATCCTTCGGCTATCGCCTCAGGATGACAAAATATACCCACAAAACCCTTGACCTTGCCCATACCAGATAGTACATTCCCCATATAAACCCATATTATCCCATCTGATTCCAGGAAGGAATGAGTGGTGGAAATGACGGAAAAATGCGGGAAACCGCAAACAGTAACAGGTAGTTATGCTTTTTCTATCGACCTATCTGAACAAAATTGACAAGAAGGGCCGGGTTTCCGTGCCAGCGCCGTTCCGCGCCGTCATCGCCATGATTCCTCGGTCCGGCGATGAATTCTTAGGAATAGTCGCCTACGGATCGTTTCTGCATCCGTGCATCGAGGCCTGCGGCATGGACCGCATGGAAAAATTAAGCGACAGCATCGATAATCTTGATCCCTATTCCGACAACCGTGACGCCTTCGCCACTACGATACTCGGCGGCAGCGTGCAGTTGGCATTCGACAGCGAGGGGAGGGTGGCCATCCCGGACAATCTCCTAAAATCCGCCGGAATCAAGGAAAGCGCGATGTTCGTCGGCAAGGGAAAAACTTTCGAGATATGGCGTCCGGAATCATACGCCGAATATTCTGCTAAGGCCCGGGAAATTGCAAAAAAAGAGCGTGCGTCATTGCAGCTTACCAAGCCGAGGGATAAATGAGCGCGTATCTCGCCACGGAAAGCGCGCATGTCCCGGTGATGGTTTCCGAGGCGATGAAATATCTGGCCCCCAAAGACGGCGAAATTTATATAGACGGAACTTTCGGCGCCGGCGGCTATTCTCGCGCCATCTTGCAATCAGCGGATTGCCAGGTTTTCGCCATCGACCGCGATCCGGACGTGGAAATTTTTGCTGAGAAATTAGGCCAAGAATTTCCATCGCGGTTTAATTTAATCCTCGGGAATTTTGCAGATATGGCGGAGTTGCTGGTCGGTCGCGGGGTGGAAAAAGTCGATGGCGTGGTATTGGATTTGGGCGTTTCCTCAATGCAGCTTTCTCATGCGGGTAGGGGATTCTCCTTCTCGCATGACGGGCCGCTCGATATGCGGATGGAGCGCCAAGGGCAAACTGCCGAATGGTTGATCAACAGCGCCGAAGAAAAAGAACTTGCCGACATTATATATAATTACGGTGGTGAGCGCATGAGCCGGAAAATCGCCCGCGCCATCGTCAATGCGCGGGGCGAAAAACCGATTTCTACGACATTGGAATTAGCAGAAATAATCCGCCGCGCGGTCAGGCGCTACAACGATAAAATCGATCCGGCAACGCGCGCTTTCCAGGCTATCCGCATCTGGGTGAACGATGAATTGGAGGCAGTAGCGAAAGGCCTGGCGAGCGCGGAAAAGTTGTTGGCGCCGGGCGGAAGGCTGGTGGTGATTTCGTTCCATTCACTCGAAGACTCTATAGTGAAAAATTTCCTGAACGAAAAGGCGGGCAAGGCCGAAACCTATTCGCGTTACATGCCACTGCCGGAAAAAAAATCCTTAGCCGTTTTTTCCATCCTGACCCGCAAGGCGGTTAAGCCTTCTTCACTGGAAACGGCGGAAAACCCGAAGTCGAGATCTGCGAAATTACGTGCTGCGATAAAAATAAAACCAAAGGAGGCTATATGCTGAAACCCGCATTTTTCTTGAGCTTTATCATCCTCGGCGTTATTGCATTCGTATTGTTCGAGGTAGAATACCGTGTTGATTCGTTGCGTTCGCAATTCAACGAAGTGAACCGTGAATTGGTGGCCGACCGCGAGGCGATCCACGTGCTGCGTGCTGAATGGAGTTATCTGAATCAGCCTGAGCGTCTGAAAAAACTTTCACAGAAATATCTAGCACTAGAAACCGCTCGCCCCCGCCAAATCAGGGATATCGGGATAATTCCATTCCGTGATCAAAATTTGGCGGCAAGATAAATACTATAGCAGATGGATATAAAAAAAAACTTCTCCGAGATTTTTAAGGGTAGGATTTCCGCCGGAGTTCTGCCCAACGCAAATCTAAGGGTGGGAAACGCCTACAAACAGGCGCTGGAGATCGTGCGCAACCGGCTGTTTTTCGTCATCGTAATTTTTGCGCTGGCGTTTTTCACTCTGGGTATCCGGCTCTGCAACCTGGTTTTTTTCGGCACGGAAGTAGCTGAAAACAGCCGCGATTCCGAACTTGCCGCCCTGCAATATGAGCGCGGGGAAATCGTTGATAGGAACGGCGTTTTGCTCGCGGTGAATCTTGCGACCGGATCGCTTTACGCCAATCCGAAACAGATAATGGATGCGAAAGATGCAGCAAAGCAACTCACACAAACCTTGCCGGGCTTGAATTACAGCGATCTGCTCTCAAAGCTCTCATCGGAAAAAAGTTTCATCTGGATCAAAAGAAATCTAACTCCGCATGAGCAGACGATGGTGAATAATCTAGGGCTTCCGGGACTATATTTTAAGAAGGAGGAGAAGCGTGTTTATCCTCACGGGCGGCTATTTTCTCATGTGCTAGGCTATGTAGGGATTGATGGCCACGGCCAGGCCGGAATCGAACGGCAATATGATAAATTTCTACTCGAAGAAGAGTCGCAGGATCAGCCATTACAGCTCTCGCTCGACGTGCGTGTGCAACAGATTATTTATCAGGCGCTCGCGGGTAGCGTCCACGAATTCCACGCCATCGGTGGCACCGCGCTAGTGATGGATACAAATAACGGGGAGATTCTTGGTATGGTTAGCCAGCCCGATTTCAACTCTAACAATGTCGGAGCATCGCCTCCTCTGGCGCGTTTCAACCGTTCCACACTCGGTGTTTATGAAATGGGGTCGATATTCAAATCGTTCACGCTGGCGATGGCACTAGATTCCGGCGCCACGAAAATGACCGACGTTTTCGACGCGACCAATCCGATAAAAATCGGTGGCTTCACTATTAGCGACGCGCACGCGCAGGCGCGTCCGCTGACATTACCGGAAGTTTTCAAATATTCTTCCAACATCGGTGCGGCGAAAATCGCACTAGTTACAGGTGAAAAATTACAGCAGAATTATTTGAAGAAATTCGGGATGTTGAACGCGCTGGCACTAGAAACCCCGGAGCGCGGCCAGCCTATTTTCCCAAAAATCTGGCGGAAAATTAATCTGATGACGATCGCTTACGGCCACGGAATTGCGGTGACGCCAGTGCATGTGGCGAGCGGAATTTCTGCTCTGGTAAACGGTGGAGTCCTTTACCCGGCAACGTTGATAAAAAGAAAATCCGATGTGGAAATCGCCTATGAGCGCGTGATAAAAAAATCGACGTCGGAGGAAATGCGGAAATTATTCCGGCTGGTGGTGGAATCGGGAACCGGGAAAAAGGCAGAGGTTGAGGGCTACATGGTCGGTGGAAAAACTGGTACGGCGGAAAAAATAGCGGGCAAGGGCTATAGCGAATCGGCGAAACTTTCCTCGTTCGTCGGCGCATTTCCGATAAATAATCCGCGCTACGTGGTGTTTGTAACGCTTGACGAACCAAAAGGAACCAAGGAAACCGGGGGTTATGCGACGGGCGGAATGGTAGCTGCTCCGGCGGTTTCTAGCATAGTCGAAGGCATTGCGCCGGTGCTCGGCGTTCCACCGGTGGGTTACAATGCGGGCGTAATAAAATCGGCGGAATCCGGGGACAACAATAGGGAAGAGGACATTGCTGCTTACGAAGCTGATAGATGATCTGGGCGCGGAAATCTACGGAAAATCGGTTGGCAGTGTAGAAGCCACTGGGATTGCGGCGGATTCACGCAAGGTTAAACAGGGGTATGTTTTCGTCGCGCTAAAAGGCGTCAAATCCGATGGCGCGGAGTTTATACAAGAAGCGCTTAAAAACGGCGCAGTTGCAGTAATTTCATCGGAGGCGCCACGGCAGGATGTGTGCTTTATCCGGCATAAAAATCCGCATCTCGCATTGGCAAAAATCGCCGCGAGATTTTATCCGGCACAACCGCGTTTCATCGCAGCGGTTACCGGCACCAACGGCAAAACTTCAGTGGTGAATTTCTGCCGCCAGATATGGACGGAGCTGGAGAAAAAAAGCGCCAGCATCGGTACTATCGGAATAATCGACGGCAATGGAAAATTCTATGATTCCGGAAGTTCAATGACCACTCCTAACCCTATCATATTGCATGAAAAAATCGATGCGCTCACGCGTGGCGGAACCGAATATCTGGCGATCGAGGCTTCGAGCCACGGCCTAGATCAATACCGCTTGGATGGTTTAAAAATAAGCACGGCAGCGTTCACCAATCTGACTCGCGATCACCTGGATTACCATGGCAACATGCTAAATTATCTCGCGGCAAAAAAACGCTTGTTTTCCGAGCTTGTGCAACCGGGCGGAACGGCGGTGCTGAATGCCGATGCGGCGGATTTTCCCGCAATAAAAAATTCGGCAATGGCGCGTGGCTGCAAAATTATTTCATTCGGAAAAAATGGCGACAACATAATGCTAAAAAAAATTGAAACACTAGAAAGTGGCCAGAAAATCGCGCTCAATTTCAATGGAGAAAATTTTTCGACACGGATAAGTCTGGTAGGAGAATTTCAGGCAGAAAATATTTTGTGCGCGTTGGGAATCGTGCATTCATCGGGCTTTGCACCGGAAAAGATTATGGAGGTTTTGCCAAAAATAAAAAGCGTTCCCGGTCGGATGGAGCCGGTTGGCAATAATATTTTTGTAGATTACGCTCACACACCGGACGCGCTGGAAAAAAGCTTAAAAACCTTGCGCCCATATGCGAAAGAAAAATTGATCGTCGTATTTGGTTGTGGCGGTGATCGCGATAAGGGTAAGCGCGTGGAAATGGGTAAAATAGCTGGGTTCTGCGCCAATGTTGTTATAGTCACTGACGACAATCCGCGCAGCGAAAATCCGGCGACCATCAGGAAGGAAATATTAGCGGGTGCAAAAGGTGCAACCGAAATCAGCGACCGGAAAAAGGCGATAGAATATGCGGTGTCGCTGCTGAAAAACGGCAACATTCTTCTCATTGCCGGAAAGGGGCATGAAAAAACGCAAATCATTGGCAATGAAATTTATCCGTTCGACGATGTTGAAATCGCTAGGCAAGCGTTAGGAAAAAAATGAAAGAAAAAATGAAGGAAATTTTGTGGAATAGCGACGAAGCGGAAATCGCAACTAGGGGAAAAGCGCAAGGAAATTGGGAGGCGTTAGGGGTTTCGATCGACAGCCGGACAGTCGAGGAAGGTGATCTATTCATCGCGCTTAAGGGTGAGAATTTCGACGGGCATGATTTCGTAAAATCGGCACTCAAAAAAGGTGCGGTGGCGGCGATGGTGAGCAAAAATATCGGCAAAAATTTGCCGCTGCTAATCGTTCCTGATGTAGCAGAAGGGTTGTGGAATCTCGGTGCGGCTAGCAGGAAAAAGACGCGCGCGAAAATCATTGGCGTTACCGGCAGCGTCGGCAAAACCGGAACCAAGGAAATGCTGAAGCTGGCTTTGGCAGCATTCGGCGAAACTTACGCAACGGCTGGAAATCTGAACAACCATTTCGGTGCACCACTTTCGCTTGCGCGCATGCCAAAAACTGCCAAGTACGGGGTTTTCGAGCTGGGTATGAACCACGCTGGAGAAATCGCCAGGCTGACGAATTTGATAAAACCCGACATTGCGGTAATCACCACCATTGAAGCAGTGCATCTGGAATTTTTTGCCGATGTTTCAGCAATCGCCGATGCGAAATCAGAGGTTTTTCTTGGCATGACAAATGGTGTTGCGGTTTTGAACGTCGACAATGCGAGTTTCCAGCGTTTGAAAAAACATGCCGAAAAACGGGACTTAAAAATCGAAACTTTTGGCGTGGCGGCGGCGGCCGATTTCCGGCTGATCACATACGAAAATATTGCGGGGAGAATTCATGTAGAAGCAAGCGCCAAGGGAAAAAAATTCGCATATGATTTGCAAGCGCCGGGCAAGCATTCGGCGCTGAACAGCCTTGGTGTTCTGGCAGTTGTCAATGCTTTGGCTAAGGATTTTCACGCCTGCTTAAAAAATCTTTCCGAATATTCTCCGGCGAAAGGTCGCGGCCAGGTTTTTAAGATCACGGCGAAGGGTGGAAAAGCGCTGCTTATCGACGATAGTTATAATGCCAGCCCGGCCTCAATGCGTGCTGCGTTTGAAGTGTTAATGGCTCGGAAAAGCCCTGATGGCCGGGCAATTGCACTGCTCGGCGACATGCGTGAACTAGGAAAAAACTCCCCATCGCTGCATTCCGCGTTGGCCGAGGATATAGTTGCGCGCGGCGTAGATTTGGTATTTACTTGCGGCGAACTGATGGCAAATTTGTATGAGGCACTACCCAAGCAAAAACGCGGCGGGCATTATGCGGATTCGGTGAAAATGGCGGAGAAAATCACTGCGGAAATCAGGTCGAGAGATACGATTCTGGTAAAAGGATCGAATGGAATGAAAATGATCAAGGTAGTGGAGAAATTAAAAAATGCTCTATAATTTTCTAGCGCCGCTGGCAAACGATTTTGCCATATTGAATTTATTCCGCTACATCACTTTCAGATGCGGGGGTGCAGTTTTTACCGCGCTTTTGATAAGTTTCGTCTTCGGCCCGAGAATAATTATGGCTTTAAAAAAATGGCAGCAACACGGTCAGCCGATTCGCGAAGATGGCCCGGAGAGCCACCTCATCAGCAAAAAAGGTACGCCGACGATGGGTGGTTTGATCATATTGCTTTCGGTATTCGTCTCTACTTTGCTCTGGGCTGATTTATACAATCGCTACGTCTGGATTGTGCTGTTGATAACATTCGGATTCGGCCTCATCGGCCTGGCTGACGATTGTATGAAAGTCGCGAAAAAAAATCCGAAAGGTTTGCCAGGAAAATTGAAGCTACTATTACAGGGGGGGTTGAGTCTGGCCGCCTGTATATGGATTCAGAATATCGCGCCCGCCGGGTACAGCTCGCATTTGGCGCTGCCATTTTTCAAAAACATACTGATAGATTTGGGCTGGCTCTACCCGGTTTTTGCGATTCTTGTCATCGTCGGCAGTTCGAACGCAGTGAATCTGACTGACGGGTTGGATGGCCTGGCGATTGTCCCAATAGCCATAGCCGCTGCGTGTTTTGCGTTGATCAGCTACCTGGTCGGCAACCTGGTTTTCGCTAACTATTTACAAATCCATCATGTGCCAGGAACCGGGGAATTAGCGGTTTTGTTGGCGGGAATTGTGGGAGCTGGGATGGGATTTTTGTGGTTTAACGCGCAGCCAGCGAAAGTTTTCATGGGCGATGTCGGGAGCCTTTCGCTCGGTGGTGCGATTGGTGCTACGAGTGTGATAACCAAGCACGAACTGGTGTTGTTCATCATCGGCGGATTATTCGTTATGGAGGCGGTTTCCGTGATATTGCAGGTCGGCTCATATAAATTGCGCGGCGGAAAAAGAATATTCAGAATGGCACCAATCCACCATCATTTTGAAAAAATCGGCTGGCCGGAATCAACTGTGGTAGCGCGATTCTGGATTCTTGCCGTCATATTCGCGCTGCTCGGGCTTGCGACATTGAAGCTGAGATGAAATGATCGCCCTTCCAGAATTTGCAGGAAAAAAAGTCGCGGTGTTCGGATTGGGGAAATCTGGCAACGGAGCCATACGTGCACTTTCCGCGGGTGGGGCGGAAGTTTTCGCCTGGGACGATGATGAAAGTGCCAGAAACCAATCGGTGAAGGAAAAATACCCTAGGGTCAAGCTAGAAGAGCCGGAAAAATGGCCGTGGGAAAAAATAAAAATACTAATGCTAAGTCCCGGTGTGCCGCTCCATTTTCCCAAGCCGCACCGGGTTGTCTCCCTTGCTAAGGGCGCGGGTGCCGAAATCCTCTGCGACATAGAATTATTGTATCACGCGAATCCGGAATCAAAGTTTATTGGCGTCACCGGTACCAACGGTAAATCCACTACCACCGGGCTTATCCATCATATAATAACATCTGCCGGAATCGAAGCAGAGATAGGAGGTAACATCGGAATTTCGGTGCTGGACCTAAAGGAATTGCCGCCGAATGGGATTTATGTGATCGAGGTTTCATCTTATCAACTGGACCTGCTGCACAAGACACGGTTTAATGTCGCAGTGCTTTTGAATGTCACGCCCGACCACATAGACCGGCACGGCGATATGAAGGGCTACGTCAATTCCAAGAAGCGGATTTTTCATAACCAGCGCGCAAGCGACAGAGCAATAATAGGTATCGACGACGAGAATTGTAGAGAAATCTTCTCGGATTTGCGGGAAAAGAACGGTACAAAAATCATTACAATCTCAAATAAAACCGAGGCTAAAGGAGGCGTTTCCGCGTGCGGTGATTTTATTTATGACGATACGGCAAAAAGGGTAAAAAAGATAGAAATTGGTCCGCTACCTAATTTAATAGGGGAGCATAACCGGCAGAACATTGCCGCTGCTTTTGCCGTGTGCCGTAGCTTAGGAATCGGTGCGGAGAAAATCATAAACGCGGTGAAATCGTTCCCCGGCCTGGAGCATCGTACGCAGACGATCGCGGAAATTCGGGGCGTGAAATTCATCAACGACAGCAAGGCGACCAATGCCGAAGCAGCGGAAAAGGCCATATTATGCTTCGAAAATATTTTCTGGATTGCGGGAGGGTTGCCGAAAGAGGGTGGGATAAAACCGTTAGCGCCGCTGTTTCCGCGGATAAAACACGCGTTCCTGATCGGAAGCGCGCAGGCGGAATTCGCAGAAACTTTGCAGGGAAAAGTCCAATTCACCAAGTGTGGCGACTTGCAGACGGCGGTAGAATTCGCGGCCAAAGCCGCTTTCATCGATGGGAAAAAAAATCCGGTGGTGCTTTTGTCGCCGGCCTGTGCCTCGTTCGATCAGTTCAAGAATTTCGAGGAACGGGGGAAAAGGTTTGTCGAGTTGGTAAATAAACTAAAAAAGAAAGTTGGTGGATGATTAACCTATAGCCATTCCCATTGATATTTACACGATTTGCAGGAGGAGAAAATGAGTAAAGAGCAAGGAAAAATACTTTTTGGTAGTTTACCCTACCTAAAAGAATTTTTACGCCGCTATTTGCTCATTTTCTCCCCTGTCCTAAAGGATTGCGGCAGAAATCGCCAATTGCTGCGTCAAGAAGCTTGCAGGTATATTCCGACCTGCCTGCGCTTCTTTCCTATCACTTGGCGATTTCTGCTCCGCAACAAATGAGTAAATATCAATGGGAATGACTATAGACCGCACGAATACGAGTTTCCTGGGCAAATGGTGGTGGAGTATCGACCGATATTCGGTGATCTGCATTTTTCTTATGCTTGCCTTAAGCGCAGTGCTGATAATGGCTTCCAGTCCATCGGTTGCCGTGCGCATAGGGTTTGAATCGTTTTATTTCATCGAGCGGCAGATGGCTTTCATCGTGATGGCGTTTGTGGTGATATTTGCGATTTCACTACTTTCACCAAACATCATCCGGCGTCTAGCGGTGGCCGGATTCGCCGTATGCTACGCGCTGCTTATTGCCGTGCTTTTCACCGGCATTGAGGTTAAGGGTGCAAAACGTTGGATCGCGCTTGATGGATTTTCCCTTCAGCCCTCAGAATTTATCAAGACTTTCCTGGTGGTGACGATTGCCGGGCTGCTGGCAAAACACTGCGAGCGTCCACTGCTGCAAAAATTCCGCATTCCTTTCGCGCTTTACGTGATGACCTGCTTCGCGCTGATATTAGAGCCGGATTTCGGCATGACGGTGGGCATCACGCTGGTATTCGCAAGCCAGCTTTTCATTGCCGGGTTGCCGTTTCTGTGGATCGCGGCTATGGCGGCTCTCAGTATTATCGGCGGCATCGGCGCATATTTTTTCCTACCGCACGTGACGCAGCGGATAAACAATTTCCTCGACCCGGCGAGCGGCGATAATTACCAGATTTCTAAGTCGCTCCAGGCTTTTTCCAGTGGCGGATTATACGGACGCGGCCCGGGCGAAGGAGTGGTAAAACACTCCCTGCCTGACGCCCACACTGATTTCATTTTCGCTGTGGCGGGCGAGGAATTGGGGATGATAACCTGCATCGCCATTATACTGCTTTTCGCATTCGTGGTGATACGCGGATTGGCGCGGCTGACCAAGGAGGAAAATGTGTTCGTAACTTACGCAGTTTCCGGATTGCTGATCCAATTCGGGATGCAGGCGATTATCAATATGAGTTCGACGATGAGCCTGATTCCGACCAAGGGGATGACGCTGCCGCTAATCAGCTACGGCGGTTCCTCGATGCTTTCGGTGGCACTTTCGCTTGGGATGATTCTGGCGCTGACCAGGCGGCGCTATGGTGCGAAAGAGCCGAAGTCCGGTGGTTGGCACCGGGAAGTCACATGAAATTTTTCTTAAGCTCCGGCGGTACTGGCGGGCACATATTCCCGGCGGAGGCTTTGGCGGAGGAGCTAATCCAGCGCGGGCACGAAGTAATTTTTATCACTGACGAAAGATATAAAAATTACGATGGCAGCGAAAAAAAATTCCGTATCGAAAAAATCCCTACGGCAACACTGAAGGGAGGAGTTTTTAGCAAGCTAAAGGCCCTGACGAAAATTTTTTTTGGCATAATGGTTGCCTTGAAAATTCTCGTGCGCAATCGCGGCGGTGTTGTTATTGGATTCGGCGGATACCCTTCATTCCCGGCAATCATCGCGGCAAGAATTTTGAGCTTAAAAATAATAATCCACGAGCAGAATGCGGTGCTGGGAATCGCTAATCGTGCACTTGCCCCATTGGCTGACATTATCGCAACTTCATTTCTTGAAGTGCGTGACATCACCGTAGGAAATGCCCGGAAAATCTGCTATATCGGCAACCCGGTGCGGGGAGCAATCGCGGAGGTTCACGACCGTCCCTATCCAGAAATCGACAAAAATCTTAATATCCTAGTCATCGGCGGGAGCCTGGGTGCAACAATATTTTCTGACGTGGTTCCGGCGGCGCTGGCAAAACTTGAGCCCGGAATCCGGAAAAAAATCAAAATCTCACAGCAGGCAAGGGCAGAGGATGTTGAGCGGGTGAAAAAAAATTATGCGGAAATAGGCATTATTGCCGAGGTCGAAAATTTTTTCACCGATGTGCCAAAACGATTAGCAGCAGCGCATCTGGTGATCGCGCGCGCCGGGGCTTCCACCGTAGTGGAACTGGCGGTCGCCGGCAGACCGTCAATACTAGTACCATACCCGGATTCCAAGGGCGATCATCAGTTATATAATGCCCGCAGTCTGGAAAAAATCGGCGGCGCTTGGGTGGTCGAGCAGCAGAATTTCACTCCTGAAGCCCTAGCTTTCCGGCTGGAAACAATCATAATGAACCCGGAGCCGTTGCTTCTTGCGGCGGAAAATGCGAAAAAGGCGGCGGGATTAAAAGCGGCGGAAAAGTTAGCCGCCCTTGCAGAAAAATTGGGCGCGGAGAAATTATGCTGAAAAATGATTCCGGCAATGCCATGCCGCTAGAAGTTGGCATCATTCATCTGGTCGGCATCGGTGGTATCGGCATGAGTGGCATCGCGGAGATTCTCCATAATCTTGGCTACCGCGTGAAAGGCTCAGACATCGCGGAATCAGGCAATGTCGAGCGGCTCAGGAAAATGGGAATCGAGGTCACCATCGGTCATCGTGCGGAGAATGTTGCGGACGCCGCGGCAGTAGTGATTTCATCGGCGGTGAAAGAGGACAACCCGGAAGTAATCTTTGCGCGTGAGAAAAAAATTCCGGTGGTAAAACGCGCGGAAATGCTGGCGGAAATCACGCGACTCAAATCCTGCGTTGCTATCGCCGGAACACATGGTAAAACCACTACAACCGCAATGGCTGCAGCGCTGTTTACCTCAGCTGGCCTTGATCCCACTGTCATCAATGGCGGTATAATAAATGCCTATGGTACCAATGCATATCTCGGCCGAGGCGACTGGATGGTGGTGGAAGCCGACGAATCGGACGGCACATTCATCAGGATTCCCGCTACCGTCGGTGTCATTACCAACATCGACCCGGAACATTTGGATTTTTATGGCAGCTTCGCGGGGGTAAAAAAAGCGTTCCGCACATTCATCGAGAATCTGCCGTTTTACGGATTCGCGGTGGCCTGCGCCGATCATAAAGTGGTGAAAAAAATCGTCGCGCAAATTACCGACCGGCGCATATATACATACAGCGTGAAATCGCCGGCGGACGTGCGTGCCCGCCGGATCAAAAGCACAGTCACTGGCTCGGTTTACGACGCAGAAATTTCTGCGCGGCTCACTGGCGCGGAACCGAAAATATTAAAAAACATCCACCTGAACATCCCAGGAATCCACAATGTGCAGAATTCACTCAGCGTAATCACCATCGCTGCCGCGCTGAAAATTCCAGATAGCGTTATATACGAAACTTTTGCCAATTTCCGGGGCGTTAAGCGGCGTTTCACCGTCACCGGCGAGGCGGGTGGCATCACCGTCATCGATGATTACGGGCATCATCCGCGCGAAATAGCGGCGACTTTGCAAGCCGCGCGCGATGTGGTGAAAACCAGGGGTGAGGGTAGGATAATTGCGGTGATGCAGCCGCATAGGTTCTCGCGCCTCCGCGATTTATGGAACGAATTCGCACTATGTTTCAGTGATGCCGATGAAATAATCATCGCTGAGGTTTACGCTGCCGGCGAGCAACCGATTTCCGGCATCACAAGCAACGAATTGATAAAAAACGTCGCGGACAAAACCGGAAAAAAACCGCATGCTTTGAATGGCGAAAAAGATTTGCCGGAATTGATTAGCCGCATCGCTAGACCCGGGGATTTAGTGGTTTGCCTGGGTGCCGGAAATATAACCTACTGGGCGAACGCACTTCCCGATAACTTAAAAAAATGCAAAGTTTGATCGGGAAATTGCCGCGAGTGCGCGGACAATATCGAGAAAACGTCGAGCTTTCGCGAGTCAACTGGTTCAACATCGGCGGCCCGGCTGAGGTGGTTTTCAAGCCTGCTGATGTTGAAGATTTAAGGTTTTTTCTGAAGGAAAAGGCGGAGAATATTCCGGTGACGGTGATTGGCGTTGGGTCGAATTTATTAGTGCGCGACGCCGGGATTACTGGCGTAGTGATAAGGCTTGGGCGAGGTTTTGCGGCAATCGAAGCTAAGGGTGAAGAAATCATTGCTGAGGCTGGCGCGCTTGATGCGAACGTTGCAGCATTCGCTGCGGAAAAGAACGTCTCGGGGCTCGAGTTTTTATCAGGAATTCCGGGGACGATCGGCGGGGCCTTGGCGATGAATGCCGGGGCGTATGGAACGGAAATTTCCAATGTTTTTATTTCGGCGGAAGCGGTGGATGGGCATGGTGGAAAGCATGAAATTCCGGCGGAAAAAATTGGATTTTCCTATAGGAAAAATTCAATTCCGAAAGATTGGATTTTCATCAGCACCAGGCTTAAAGGAAAACTCGGCGATAAGGAAAAAATCCTGGACAGAATGCGGGAAATTGCGAAATCACGCGAGGAAACGCAACCTATCCGCACGCGCACTAGCGGCTCCACTTTCAAGAATCCGCCCGGTATGAAAGCATGGGAATTGGTAGAGAAATCCGGATGCCGGGGTTTAAAGATCGGCGGTGCGCAAGTTTCGGAGAAGCATTGCAATTTTTTTATCAATAACGGTGGTGCAACCGCGCACGATATGGAAGAATTATTCGCAGAAGTACAAAAAAGGGTATTGGAAAAAACCGGAATTTCTTTAGAATTGGAAATTAAAATAGTGGGAAAATATGCCTAAACACGTTGCAGTATTGATGGGTGGAATGAGCAAGGAGCGCGAGGTTTCGCTCTCGACCGGCGAAGGTGTGGTGAAGCATTTGACTGAGATGGGTTATAAAGTGACGGCCATTGATATGGATGAAAACGTGGCGGAGAAGCTGAAAAAAGCAAAACCAGACGTCGCATTCATCGCGTTGCACGGAACTTATGGCGAAGATGGCCGGATCCAGGGGCTTTTGGAGATAATGAAAATCCCATACACCCATTCTGGCTTCCTGGCTTCGGCGGTGGCGATGGAGAAAAACATCGCCAAGAAATTCTTCATCGATGCCGGGATTACGATGCCGCCGGGGAAATTATATGAAGTGGAAGAATTGTTCGTGCTAGCGCGGAAGAAAAAGTTGCCGATGAAAAAACCATTCGTGGTGAAACCGGTGAACAATGGGTCTTCCGTCGGGGTGTTTATTTTTCATAAAAAAGATAAATTTGTTTTCCGCGAAAAAGACTGGGAATATGGGCCTTATGCGCTGGTAGAGAAATATATTCCGGGCCGCGAACTTGCATGTGCGGTGCTAGATGGAAAAGCCATAGGCGTCATAGAGTTACGGCCCCATAAAGGATTTTACGATTATCAAGCGAAATATACCGCCGGGAAGACACTGCATCTGATGCCGGCGCCGATTCATCCTAAGGCCTATAAACAAGTTATGAACATGGCGGAAAAAGCGCATCAGGCTCTTGGTTGTCGCGGCGTCACGCGCGCGGATTTCCGCTATGACGACACGAACGGTGAACCGGGGAAATTGTATTTACTGGAGGTGAATACCCACCCAGGTATGACGCCCTTGTCACTGGTACCGGAAATCGCCGCCCATGCGGGAATCAGCTTCGACGAATTGCTTGAACGGCTTGTGAAATCTGCCAAAATGGACATATAAGCGGGAGTATCCCGTAAATAATTTTGGTGATATGCCACGCAAGAAAAACCGTGATTTTCGTAAGAAGGCCGAGCGCATATCGTTCATGCGCCGCCATCGCATTGCGTTTCGCCGCGCTACTTTCGCGCTGGCGGCCTTTATGGTTGTCACAGTGCTGTTTTCTGGTTGGCGGATGTGGGAATCTGGCTATGCCGGTAAAACCTGGCTTCTGCTCGCCGCAAAAATGGAAAATGCGGAGTATCGTGCCGCCGCTACGCTTGGACTTTGTCTAAAAAACGTTTATATCCGTGGCGAGAAATACGCCAGCGCAAAGGAAATAATGCAGGCGGCGCTTTTAAAAAAAAACCAGCCAATCTTCGCAGTAAATATACGTGGGGTCAAAAGTCGCATCGAGGAATTGGATTGGGTTGAAAGTGCTGATGTCGAGCGGCAAATCCCCGATTCGTTGCATATCAGCATAACCGAGAAAAAACCGGCGGCGGTTTGGCAGCACAAGGGCAAATTTGCGCTGGTTGATGATAAAGGCGAGGTGATTTCGCGCGAACATATTGACGAATTCCCCAACTTACCGCAGGTGGTGGGAGATGAGGCCAACAGCGATGCCGGAAGAATCCTCTCCGCCTTGAAAAGCCAGCCGGAACTGGCGGAAAAAGTGGCGGCCATCATCCGCATCGGTGGCAGGCGGTGGAATTTAAAATTGAAAAATAACGTGGAAATATTACTGCCAGAAGATGCTGGCCTGGAACAGAGCCTTACCGCACTAGCCGAGCTAGATAAGAGAAAACAATTGCTGGAACGCAAGATAAAATCGGTCGATCTGCGGCTGCCGGACCGGGTTTTTATCAGGCAGGCGAATGGTTAAAGCTAGAAACAACATAATTGCCGCGCTGGATATAGGCAGCAGCAAAATCGCCTGCTTCATTGGTGCACGCGATTTTCAGGGCAAGGTGCGGGTAGTGGGTATCGGGCACCAGATTGCGCAGGGGATAAAAAGCGGGGTGATAACCGATGTCACTGCTGCCGAGCGCTCAATCGTCACCGCTATTTCCGCTGCTGAGCAGATGAGCGGCCAGACCATTGACGGCGCTATAATCAACATCTCTGGCGTCAGTATCGAATCGAGTAACCTGAACGTCCAGGCCAATATCGCTGGGCACGAAGTAGCCGAGGGCGATTTGGCGCACATCCGGGCGGAAGTGCAAAAGAATTTCTCCGGGCAGGAAAAGGAAATCATCCACTGCATCCCCCTCGATTACGCCATCGACGACATCACCGGGATAAAAGACCCGCGCAAAATGTTCGGCAATGTTTTAAGCACCAACATACATATGGTCACCGCCTCGCCTACCTACCTGAAGAATCTGGCGCACTGTCTGGCAATCTGCCGGCTGAACATAGACGACTGCATCGTCGCAGCATATGCCTCAGGGCTGGCCTGCTTGACTGAGGACGAGAAAAACTTGGGTGCCACCATCATCGATATCGGCGGCGGGCTAACGCAGGTTGCGATTTTCTCCGGCGGTAATTTGATACATGCGGAGAGCATTGCGCTCGGCGGCTCACACATCACAAAAGACCTAGCGCGTGGGCTTTCCACCGGCATCTCTTACGCGGAAAGAATCAAGACGCTATATGGTAGTGCAACTCCAGAGCGCGGCGACCGCGAGGAAATAATCGATGTACCGCAAGCAAGCGAATTTGGAGAAAATCCAGAAGCGGAAAACCAAGAGATGAGCCATATATCGAAGGCGGAAGTGATCTCGATAATATCGCCACGGGTTGAAGAAATAATAGAAATGACGAAAAAAAGCCTGGAGGAAAAAGGGCTGGAAAAGATGCTCGGAGGGCGCATTGTTCTTACCGGCGGCACCAGCCAGTTAGCCGGGATAAAGGACCAGGCAGCGAAGGTTTTTGGCCGTCATGTGCGGCTCGGGCGGCCGTATTCAATCGACGGGCTGGCAGAGGCGACAAAAGGCGCGGCATTCTCTACCGCAGTTGGCATGCTGCAATATGCGGCACACAATGAAAATGCAGGACAACCCTCTGCAGCCCGCGGGCGTGGGAAAGCAAAAGGGTTGATGGGGAAAATGTTGGGCTGGTTCGAGGATAATTTTTGAGGTCAGGGATTTTTTTGCGTTAGTAAGGAAATTTGGTAAAAGTTAACCATTTGTTAACTTTTATGGGCTATGCTTTTTTAAGAAGTTAATCCAGGTATTTGGTATGGACCTATCGTCACATTTTGGAAAACCAGAGCCTTCATACGCATTCCAGCTTGATCAGTATGAAAGGGATGTGTGGAATAATGTCATGTTGAATCGAAAACAGTCTGCTCAAGCCGCTTGGGAGTATTATCGTGCTAATCGGCATTATGGAGCAGAATTTACACCATCTGAAGAATATCCGATGGCCTGGATCAATCGTGACTGCAGGGTTAATCGCACCAATCTTGATGAATATGTTTTCTACAAGTGCGATATGCGTGCCGGTATTTTTAATGGGATGTCATTGAAAAATTCTAAGTTCTACAGTTGCAAGATTTCCGATTGGTATTACCAATCGCATTTTGTAGGGACTAACCTGGAAGGGGCGATATTCCGGGAGTGTCAAATTGATAGTCCGGCCATGCACTTTGCCAATTTGCGAAATGTGGTAATGGACAAGACCTATTTTATCCAAGCATATCGGGATGATTATATGTACTGCACTGACTTGCGTGGAGCAAATCTAAGCACAATGCATTCAGGTAATGACGAGAGACTTGAAAACCTTATGCGGCGAACACTTGCTTCGGCGGTGATTGATGAAACCACTCAACTTCCAAAATATATTCCTGAACGTTCGACGTTGCTCTGGGATAATGAATATGTGCCTGGAAAGCGGGCTTTGCTTCTACTCAGCACCTATAATGGCTGGCTCCGCGATCATAATGTGCAGCCGCAGGACGATCCGTTTTTTTCACTGAAACGCTTTATGAACGAAACGCAAGCTGCATCGCTGGTGGAACAAATGCAGGCTATAGCGGTAGAAGGCCAGGATTTCGGGATCGTAATGTCTCGGCTACTAGAACTTGCTATGCGCATGGGACTACACTCGCCCGAGCCTGAGGCTGCTCCTTCTGGGTCAGTGCAACAAACTCCTCCAGCAAGCATTGTGAACATACAGCCGGTTCAGGTTGACAATCCGGCTGACTCAATTGATGCGTTGCTAAATGCAATTGGGGCAACGCGCGCCGATATCCGGCAAGATGTGAACTTGAGTGGCGAAGGAGGATTTTCTGAGCGCCGCTTTATAGGCAAAGCGGACTTTTTGTCCGCCTTCCAAGCCAAAGGTGTGTCCAGGGAACGGGCAGAAGCTTGGATGCAACTATTGGAAACCGCTTATGCCGATGCTGGAAAAATTTCCACTGCGGCTAAAGTAAAGGTTGAATTGCCATTTCCGCCAAAACCACTCGGTGGCGATACCTCAACTTCCACCGCGCCAACGGCAGAGTGGACTATTCCTCAAAACCGACTTCGCTGGCAAATTAACCCG
>JABDBP010000011.1 GCA_013288565.1 Alphaproteobacteria bacterium
CTTCCGCGCCGGGGACAATGGCCAAGTATTTCGAGCCTAGCAGGCCGTCACCAACAATTTCAGCGGTGGAATCGGTTGGAATCTTCACTGCATTATCAACCGATACGGTGACGATGGCTTGATAGGTTTTCGGATCGATTTGCTGATCAGCCACTGAGCCAACCTTAATGCCGCTGACCCGCACATCCGCTCCATTGGTGAGGCCATCCACACGATCAAATTTTGCAATCAGGTGATAACCGTTCCCCGTTTGCACTTTGCCGCTTTTATAGGCAAATGCCAGGAACCCGACAGCAACCAGCAATACAACCGCGCCCATTACCGTTTCGATGAGATTTTTGTTCATGTTTTTCCCCTAAGACTTTACTATTTAAGAATTTTCTTGGCTCCATGCCACGTAATCGCCGGTGGCTTTTTCCCTTTTCCCGCCGCTTAAAACATGGCCAGGCGGGTAATATGCTGATGCGGTTCCGGTGAGATTCGGAATATGCTTTTTCTGCCATTTATAAGGCTTGATTTTGGTGGGGGAGGGGATATCGTCAGTGGTTTTATGAAGCCAGCCGTGCCATTCGGGTGGTACCAGGCTTGGCTCCACTGCATCCTTGTACGTCACCCAGCGTTTTGGCTGTGTTCCGCCAGGTTTCGACTGGTAATAACGGTTGCCGAATTCATCCGCGCCGACATATTTGCCAAAAAGGATGGTATGAATTTTAGTGCCGAGGTTCATAAGGTTAAGAAATTAATAGAGGAAAGAATGCAAATTGCCAAGGGGGATGTTCCTAAAAAATCTTGTGATTTGTTAACTAACACTCAGTGTATAATCTTTGCGGAGGTATTATACAGCCTGATTATCCAGGATAAATCACTAAGTACTGGCTTATCTATTTAGGATCCTGGGATTTGAGGACAGTGTCCTGATGCTGGTAAATGCTTCGAGGATGAGCTGATCTTCCGATAAAGTTTCGGTGAGTTTGGCTACATCATCTACAATCAGATCCATTTTTTCTCTGGCACCTGCATGACCGTTCAGAACATTATGGCCGGCATCAAGAATCTCCATGTAAGCTTTCCGAAGTCCTGCATTTTTCATTACCATTTTTCCTGCAGTACTACGGAGAAAATGTTCAACTTCCGTTTCAAGGGAATGATGCGCAACAATGCGGGTATCTGCACACAGGCTTTTGATGTCAATTTCGTCTGCCCATTGTTCCATGGTCGAAAGTCTTAGACGGCTAGTCGGATCATCCCCTTCGGTACGGATTTTATATACCTGGGTAGATCCATCCGCTAAGAAACGGCTAAAGCCAGCCTTTTCCGTGATGGAAAGCGGGTTTCTCTCCAGCCATTGCATTAGCATCCTATCTGCTTCGACAGTATCCAGTTTATAGCCTTGCGAAAAGCAATGGAGAGAGATTGACATTCCCAAATCTTTAATAGTGCTGGCACCAGCAATTATTTTGTAAGACGTTTCAGCGGCTCGCTTCCAGACAATTGGAGTATGATCTTTATCTTTGTCTGCCCCATCTAGTAATGCTTTTATATGAGGGAAAAACATGCTGGAATATTCAATACTCGCTTCTCGAGCCAACAACCGTGGAAGATTTTCCACTGCAATCACCTCCACACAGCCATTTTTAGTTTGAATGGTATGAGTAAGATTATGATAGGAGGTGATATCATCGTAAATATCGATAGGATTATCAGGGCCCGGATAACAGCTGATATCTCCAATCACCGACAACTGCATGTCTTTCTTCAGATCGGATTTAGTAATGAATTTAGGATTATCGGGTGAGAAAGAAATGCAGTTCAACAATATATCATGAGTTAGAATCTCAGGAAATCGATGGCCATTGCTTGTATGTTCGCGTATCCATGGCGTATATTTTACATCCAGCTCCTTAAGCAAACCCACCGCGCCTTTGCCGCATCGTCCGTTAGGAGCTATCACCAAAGCTGTTGGCTTTTTACCTGTCCTTTGTTCGACTTCATGTAATCTTTCCCGAACCTTTTGCACCATTGCTTCTTTGCCAATTGCCGGATCCGGTGAACGGTAAGGGGGCTTTTCGCCCACCTCTTTCAGACACCATACATGCAGTGATAGTAAAGTACCAGCATACCCGGCATAATAACCGAACGCTGCCACGCGTTTGCCAGTATGATCGACCAGGTCTTCAAGATCATAGAACGGTGTTGGTTTATGGCTATATAAATCCCGCCCCTCTTCCAACCGGGAAATACTGCGCTCTCCATCGTCATCGCCATTCCAGGCATGAGCAAAATAAATAAGTTTTTGCGGAAGCGGGAATTGGTTCTCGAACCGCTCTTCCTTCGGTAAATATTTGATGCCAAGGATAAAAGCATCTTCCGGTGCTGTATACCAACTTCCAGGCTCCATTATTTTACAACCAGCCTGCTCATACTCTGAATCTGGAAAAACCCGGTGCGGGGCTTTTTCTACAAAGATTTCATGCCCATTATCGATAAGGCTTTTTGCCTGAGCCGGTGTAAAAGGTGCGCGCGTATCGGCATCCGGTTTGCCGTAGGTTTCTACTCTGAGCCACAGTTTAGCCATTGAAATTACTCACAAAAACAGAGAAATTTTTTAGCACATAAAGAACATAAAGATGTTAATGATTATAATAGTTATAGTATGATAAACAATAATAGTTAATAAATAGTTAATCAACTGGAGTTCTTTACCGTGGTAGAAAAAATAGTAGTAATTGGTGCGGGACAGATGGGGGCGTCGGCCGCTTACCATTTGGCAATTATCACTAAAGAGAACAATCAACCGGTTGATATTACGGTACTGGAACATTCGTCAGAAGGTGTTCAAAGAGGTGGCAGTGCTGGAAATTCAAGGATAACACGTCTTAATACTAGGGATGTCCCTCCGATGTGTTTTGAAATGATTATAGAATCAAACAAAGTAGCGCAAAGACTTGGATGCGCCAGGGCTGTTAATGCATTGACTATTGGAAATTGGCCGGAAAAATTAGATCCTGCAATCGAATCTGCTCAACAACAAAAAAAATTACGGCATGAAATTTTAGACGCGGCAAGAATAAAGACAAAATATCCTTTCATTAATTCTGCAGGGTTTAAGGCTGTAGATGAAGAGGCGATGACATCACAGGGGGATGGCGCCGGTATTTTCGATCCCCACATGCTTATACAAAAATTACTGGAAGAAGCAAAAAAACTGGGGGTAAAAGTGCGTTATAGCACTCCAGTTTCCAGCATTACGGAAGAAAATGGCGGCGTGATCACTGAACTTACGAGTGGAGAAAAAATCATATTCGATAAGGCTGTTCTTGCAGCAGGCGTATGGAACCCTAGAATGATGGGTCCCCACCATCCTGTGGGAAAAAAGCTTACTACTACTGCTGAGCCTCTTTATTTATTCAAAGTGGATGATGCTCATATATCCCAATTGCTTGATTTTCCGGTACTTCAGCTAAAAGTAAAAGGAGGGGAAGAGTTTGCCCGCGAGCACCCGGGTTTTGTAAAAAAATATTCTCAGTTTGCCCGTACCGATACACGCCTGCAGGTCTTTACTATGACGGAATCCAGAGATGACGGGTTCTATTTTAAGCTAGGCGTTTGTAAGCCTGAAGAAACAATACCAAAAGACCCGGATGTTCTTTTAAGGGAGGCTGCCCAGGTGACTGATGAACAGCATAGGTTTGTCACTGATATTATAACCCATTTTTTACCAGGCGTGGCAAAATGCCTTCCTGGCGTTAGCATAGGAAAAGCAGATGAAATTGCAGTAGGCGCCTATAGCTGTGCCCCTGATTATGTTCCGATCATTTCTCCGCTTCGTACAGGTAGTAATATTACGATCATTGCTGCCGATACTGGAATCTCTGGAAAATTTGCCGTCGAAAGTGGAAAATATGCAGCCCGTTATGCGCTGGGACATTCTGAGCTGATTCCAGAAGCAGCACGAGAAACTTTTTCCATTGACCGTAACATGCAATCAGTTGCGATGCCGGAACAATCCAGGTTTGTCCGCATAAGCCCTGCTCACAGATAGCTGCTTTAGCATTAGGCCTGGGTGGTTTTCTTTCCTTCCACCTCTTTCGCCTTGGGTGTGAGCTGTATATGCAATTCCCTAAGTTGCTTGAAATCAACCGGGGCGGGGGCGTTCATCAATAAATCCTCAGCCTGTTGGTTCATCGGGAAGGCGATGACCTCGCGGATGTTCGGCTCATCGGCTAGCAGCATAACGATCCGGTCTATGCCTGGAGCAAGCCCACCGTGCGGTGGTGCGCCGAATTTGAAGGCGCGTATCATCCCACCGAACCGCTCATCAACGGTTTTTGCATCGTAGCCCGCGATTTCAAAGGCTTTATACATAATTTCCGGTTTGTGATTCCGAATTGCGCCGCTGGATAATTCAATCCCGTTGCAGACTATATCGTATTGGAAAGCCAGAATTGAGAGTGGGTCTTGTTTTTGGAGTGCCTCCAACCCACCCTGTGGCATCGAAAATGGATTGTGGCTGAATTCGATTTTCTTGGTTTCTTCGTTATATTCGTAATAAGGAAAATCGGTGATCCAGCAGAATTTGAAGATATTTTTTTCTAGGAGGTTTAGTTCATTGCCTAAATGTGTGCGTACGGTTCCGGCTAATTTAGCGGCTGGAAGTGCCTTATCAGAGGAAAAGAAAACCGAATCACCATTACTTAATCCGGCAGTTTTTTTGAATTCTTCTAACTTCTCGGGTTTCAGGAATTTCGCAATCGGGCCTTTGGCCTCGCCGGTTTCTGTGAATGTTATGTAAGCCAAGCCTGCAGCACCTTCGGATTGCGCGAATTTTATCATGTTATCAAAGAAGCTGCGCGGTTGTGATGCTGTTTTCGGCGCCGGAATCGCCCGAACAATAGCGCCTTTATTGATATTGTTTTTAAATATTGCAAATTCCGAATCGCGGAAAATTTCGGTTGCATCGCTGATTTGAATAGGATTTCGTAAATCCGGCTTATCGGTTCCGTATTTCAGCATCGCATCATGATATTTAATGCGCGGGAATGGCGGTTTTATTACTTCATGCTTCGAGAATTCCTTGAACGTCTCAAAAAGCACTGGCTCGATAGCGGCGAACACTTCATCCTGAGTCACGAAACTCATTTCCATATCGAGTTGATAGAATTCGCCGGGTGAACGGTCGGCACGGGCATCCTCGTCACGGAAACACGGGGCGATTTGGAAATATTTATCGAACCCCGATACCATTAAAAGCTGCTTGAACTGTTGTGGCGCTTGCGGCAGCGCATAAAATTTCCCCGGATGCAGGCGGCTTGGAACCAAGTAGTCTCGGGCACCTTCCGGTGAGCTGGAAGTCAAAATAGGTGTCTGGAATTCTAGGAATCCTTGGCTCGCCATTCTCCGGCGGAGCGCGGCTATCACATTAGAACGCAGCACGATATTATTGTGAATTTTCTCCCGGCGTAAATCTAGGAACCGATATTTTAGCCGCAAATCCTCCGGCAAATCCCGGTCGGCATTGACCTGGATGGGTAAGGGGTCAGCAGGCGATTCAAGATAATATTCTAACACTGCTACTTCAATCTCACCGGTCGGCAATTCCTTATTGACCGTCTCCGGTATACGGTTAATTACTTTTCCGGTTACGGTAATTACGCTTTCCAATTTGACATGGGCTAAATCGTTAAAATACTTACTGCCTTCAATTACAACCAGTTGTGTGATTCCATAATGATCACGTAGATCAATGAACAGAAGATTTCCGTGGTCACGCTTGCGCATCACCCAGCCAGAGAGCCTTACCTCTTGGTCATGATGAGATTTAGTTAATTCACCGCAATTATGAGTACGATAAGGATGCATTTTCAGTTTCAAAATTCTTTGAGGCATGTATAAAGTAGCTTACATGAAAATCATAGAAATTTTTATATCTACTGTCGTTCCCGCGAAGGCGGGAATCCATATTCCAGAGAAATCTCAGTATGTCGCACGATGGATCCCCGCCTACGCGGGGATGACGATGGGAGTGTAATGCCCGTCATCACCGATTCTAAAGTTTTGAAAGATGCTATAGAGGCCTTGAGGATCGAGGATTTCGTTGCGATCGATACCGAATTCGCGCGCCGGAATACTTATTATGCAAAGCTTTGCTTGGTGCAGGTCGCGGGGGCCACCAAAGCTTTCGCAGTGGACCCACTGGTGCCAGGATTGAATTTGAAACCATTATCAAAACTTCTGAAATCCAGAAAAATCCTGAAAGTTTTCCACTCAGCGCGTGAGGATGTGGAGGTTATTTATCATTCTTTAGGCGTAATGCCAAAATCGTTGTTTGATACGCAAATTGCGGCGAATTTATTGGGCTATGGCGCTACTGTGAGTTATGCCGGATTGTTGGAAACCATGACTGGGTTGGCGCTCGATAAAACCCAGCGCTATTCCGATTGGCGAAAACGGCCGCTTTCCCGCCATCAGATCGAATATGCTCTAGCAGACGTAGTCCACTTGCGCGAGATTTACGCGATATTATCGCGCGAGTTGCAAGCTAAAAACCTCGAAAAAACCGCAAAACTCACGATGAAAAAGCTGCTAGAGCGCAAGCGCTACGTTAATAATCCGAAACTTGCTTGGGAAAAAATCGGTAGCCGAGGGATGTCGGGCACGGAGATAAAGAACTTAAAAAAACTTGCTGGCTGGCGCGAGAAAAAGGCCCAGGAAATCGATATTCCCCGGCAATGGGTGGTGAAAGATATGTTGCTCCGGAAAATTGCCCGGCTGGGCGAAAGATTTCCGGAAACATTGGAAAAGGATAAAGAGTTGCAATCTCTTTTCCGCGAGAATAAGGTGAGCAAGCGTTTCCTCCAAGAGATGAAAGAACTGGTGTAATGACAAAATGCGAAAAGCTGATTTGTGCCATAGATGCAGCTGATCAATTCACGGCAGCGAGTCTGGTTGCAAGCGTGCGAAATCACGTCGGTGCGGTTAAGCTCGGGATGGAGTTTTTCACCGCCAACGGCGTCAAGGGCCTCAGGGAAATCGAAAAATACAACGTCCCGGTTTTCCTAGATCTCAAGTTTCATGACATTCCAAACACCGTCTCCGCCGCCGTCTCCGCCGCCGTCAAGCTCGGCGCCTTCATGCTCACGGTACATTGTGCCGGGGGGCCAGAGATGATGCGTGCTGCGGCTGATGCCGCATCAGAAACTGCCGAATCTACTGGGCGGGAAAGGCCGTTCATCATCGGCGTTACCGTGCTGACCAGCCTGGATAATGATGATATGAAAAGCATCGGCTATGAATTCACGGTGAAGAAACAGGCTCGGCTTCTGGCGGATTTGGCTAAAGAATCTGGGCTGGACGGGGTGGTATGTTCGCCGCATGAGATTCGGCTGATCAGAAGGCAATGCGGCGATGATTTTACACTGGTGGTACCGGGAATCCGGCCGAAGGATGCACCGAGTATTGACCAGAAACGGGTGATGACGCCGGAGGAGGCGCTCAAGCTCGGTGCGGACTATCTAGTAATCGGCCGCCCGATTACCGGCGCGAAAGACCCGGGTGCGACGGTGAGAAGGATTGTAGATGGACTTAATTCCTATAAATCAGATAGTTAATTTTCTTGCTGGCATTAACGATTTATTAACCTTTTTCAGTTATATTTAGCTCATTGAATTTATGAGCGCGAACGGAAATACCATCGGAAAATATGAAGAAGGCGACCGGAAACTCCACTGGTTCACACGTTTGCTGCTGACTAACCGCTGGGCTCAGCTTGTATTGTGGCCAATAGTTTATCCCTGGCAAGAGGAATTGGTTTTTTTTCGGTATTTTGATAGGGAGAAGGGTGAGCTGGTGCAAGATGAGCCGGGCAGAATAGCAGTGAGGAAGATGGGTCTTCCTTCTGAGTACGGTCTGGCTGGCTTTGTTGAAGATAGAGTAAAAGTAAAAGAAGATGAAGAGCTGGTTTTCTGGCGTAAGCACCCGGAGTTGGGAGCGCCAACCATACTTGTCTTTCACGGTTATGCCGGGAAGGTTTCTGATGAAGCACCACTTCTTAAGGCAATCGCCGATGCCGGACTTGGTGTGGTTGCCGTTGAATATCCCGGATACGGTTCAAGCACCGGTTCGCCTTCCGAGAGCTCTTTGAAAAGGTCTGCGCGGGAGGCGGTAAAATATTGCAAAAAGAATGGAATAGACCTGGATAGTGTGGTGCCGCTGGGACTCTCGCTTGGAGCTTCCATGGCGCTTGAGGCATCCTTAGAGCACCCGTTCAAGGCAAAGGTTTTCTATTCACCTTTCAGTTCGATGACGCATAGGGCGGGAGATGCCTTTCCTCTGATGCCGATGGATCTTTTTCTCAAACATCGATTTAATAATCTTGATTTGATCGAAAGAGCCATGCAGAGACGCATACGGAGGCGTGTAATTAGTGGCGATGATATACTTATATTGCAAGGTGAATTAGATGAATTTACTGATGTAGGGCATGCAAAAAAATTAGCAAAAGCTCTGAGAATGAGAAAAGAAGACATTATAAAAATTTTGCCAGGAGTCGGGCACGTACCGGATCCGGCGGATTATCCTTATATAATGGGTGTAGTAGCGGAATTTATGGAGAGGCGTGGCTTCACATTACCAAGGCCTGCCTCAAATGCCAGGGAAGATGGCGTGCTTGATGTAAGTACAGTGATGGAACTCGGACGCGGCGAAGGAACAAACTGGGTCGGCAGCACCAGCACCCGGCCCGGAAGGAACGGAACACCTGGCCATGACGATGAAGTTACCCAGCGTTGATTGTGTGTTTTTGCGCCGATAGAGTTTAGAAGAAATGACTGAATATCTAAAAGGAAAATTATTGGCTGGAAGTCGCGAGGAAGTTGCGAACACTCTTGCTGCCATTCCAGTTCCTTCTATAGAGGTCACAGCAAGAGAAGAAATCTCGCGCTTACGGTGTGTACATGGAAAGCTCACCAGTAATGGTTTGGGTGTTGATATTATCCAGGCATTTGCCGATGAGATAAGAGTTGATGTAGAAAAACTTATCGATTTCATGGTAAACCATTCTGTTTTCCGTAACCATACGTATCTAACCTCTCCTTATGTTGTCCGTGATTTATTCAATGATGATAAAAATATAACTGATGCTGGCGCAAGGCTGGACAATCTTGGAACTCAAGCAGCCGCATTATTATTCCAGCCTAGCACCACATGGTCCAGGGCCGGTAATTCCGTGTTCCGCTTCAATATAATGCATTCTCCCATAAGCGGTGGACGTAGCAAACAATTACGTGTTCCTGTGATTATGCTGGGTAATGACATGCTTGATACCATCATAAAACACGATGGATCAAATGGAACAATATTGCCGCTACTGCATGATACGATGGGTATAGCATGCCATGATTATATACATACTTCATTTTTATATTATGTCAAAACACATGCGCCAGAAGGGCTACAGGCGTGGGATGACCAGCTGCAAGGTGGCAAGTCTATATGGCGGGAGAATATTATATTTAACTACAACTACGAAGTTTTGGCATCAGTTGGACACCGTCTGATAATGCAGCGACTTTATGAAAAACATCCGGAATTCAAAGAAAATATTATCAATATGATTCCTAACTTTGGTAATAAGGTTAGTGCCTTGTGCCATTCTATTCGTAAAACAGAACCTGATGGAGATAGATTAGCGCAGCGTATGGAACGTTGGCTTATGACCAACTATATGCGTTTTGCTTATCACGTATTACACCCTGACGAGCCGGCTCTTGCGTGGGTTAGAAAAAAATATCCCTTTATCGACAGTGATTTGAATATACATAATGGCACAGGGCTTGTCAGTGTATTGAATGCTCATGATGGCGTACCTGGCAAAGATACTGGCGATCGTGATATTACTTTCCGTGAATGGCTGAGTGAGTATGTAAAGTTATTAACGCCTGTGATAGAGAAACGAAAATATTACTCAGACAAGGCTGGTAAATTGCAACGGGGTCACAATGGAAATGCGCCTTCTGCTGGGCTTGGTTATTAAGATTAGTGGCTGTTAACTATGTCTTTGCAAGTTTCTGGCGCTAATGCACATACTAATTGATTTACCCCCACCATGGCTACGACGCGTTGTAACATTATTGTAGTATCACAGTTAAGGCCTAACATATTAATATATAAGGATAAAAAAGTGGTGGGGCGAGAGGGATTTGAACCCCCGGCCAAGGCGTTATGAGCGCCCTGCTCTAACCGCTGAGCTATCGCCCCATTTTAGATCTCAGAAAATAAGAGAAGAACAGGGCAGAGTGCAGAAATAAGAAGAAAATGCAACAATTTTTCGGCATAATGGATAGGAAAGGTTTCTGTTTTCAGGATATCCATAGATAGTGTATGTATTTATTACACTGCTTATTGGCAAAACCAGTGGCTATGAATTGTCGCGTTTGAAGCTCCTTGTCATCGGCATACCACAATCGCCGGTTTTTCTGCCTAAAAAATAGGCATAAAACCATAATCCGTTAACGTAAAATTAACTTTTTGCTACTAAATTGCGAGGGAATGGTGAAAAAAATCCCAGATGTTTTTCACGGCCTGCCGATAAAGCGAAAGCTGATGGCTATGATCATGGCGACAACGCTTACCGCGTTGCTCCTCGTCAGCGTCGTTTCCGTTATTTATTATGTAGCCGAAGCGCGCAGGGATATGGTGCATGATCTGCAAATGAAGAGTGGTATAATCGGCAATCGTAGTGCTGCCGCTATCTTATATGATGATAGAAAGCTGGCAAAGGAAAAACTCAATGCCTTCAGCGAAAAAAGTGCGATAGAAATTTCCTGCATTTACCTGCCGAGTGGTGAGATATTCGCGTTCTTCAGCGTGCGCAGGGATGAAAATCCCTGTCCGAAGGCCCCGGAATACGGGCATTTCTTTTCCAAAAACAGCCTGAAACTGTATCAGAACATTATCGTCAACAATGAAAGAATCGGTTCGGTTTACATCGAATCTAACCTGTCGGAAATCAACGGCAATCTTCTACGTTACGGGCTTTACGTAATTCTTCTGTTTTTTATAGTCACGGTGATTTCTTATTTCATCTCCTCGAAATTGCAGAAGGTAATATCCGATCCAATATCGCATCTGGTAGATACGACAAAAGCTATTTCCGGCAGCGGCAATTATTCGTTCCGCGCCGTCAAAGCGAGCGATGACGAACTGGGTGTGTTGGTTGATGCCTTCAACCGCATGCTGACGCAAATCCAGGAGCGCGATAAAGCGCTGCATTACGCTAAGTCCGACCTGGAAAAGCGGGTGCAGGAAAGAACCAGGGACCTGGAAGAGGCCAAGGAAGCCGCCGAGTTCGCCAACCAGGCCAAATCCGAGTTCCTCGCCAATATGAGCCACGAACTTAGGACGCCAATGCATGCCATCCTGAGTTTCTCCAATTTCGGCGCCGAGTCTATAGTGAGCAAAACCAACGAAGAGGAGCTTTTACATTACTTCAGCCGGATAAGGGACAGCGGCACAAGGTTGCTTTCGCTAGTCAACAACTTACTAGATCTTTCCAAGCTGGAATCTGGCAAAATGGATTTCGCCATGAAAAAAGGCAACCTGGAAAAGACCGTGCACTCAGTGATCGGAGAGCTTCAAGCGCTGATAAGAGCCAAGAACCTGCTGATAATCGTGAATCCGCCAGCCGATCCGCCGATCGCCACTTTTGACCAGCTTCGTATGGTGCAGGTAATCTATAACCTGCTTTCAAACGCGATAAAATTTTCGCCAGAGGGCAAAAAAATCACTGTTTCCATTGATTCAGCCAGTGCCTACGACTCAGCTGCCAAGGAAAAATTGCCCGGTCTGGCAGTTTCGGTTAAGGATGAGGGAATCGGTATACCGCCGGGTGAGCTTGGCAAAGTGTTTGACAAATTCTTCCAGAGCAGCAAAACCAAGACCGGTGCAGGCGGAACTGGTTTGGGGCTGGCCATCTGCATGGAGATAATCAAGGAGCATCACGGCAGGATATGGGCGGAAAACAACCAGGAAGGCGGAGCGACTTTCACTTTTGTAATACCAAAGGAGCAGGAGGATAAAAAAGATGCAGCAGCCTGACAAAAGCGAGCAAACTGCGGCGCAAGCTCAGCAAAAACTGAAAGTCCTGGCGGTGGATGATGAGGAGTTCAACCTGGAAATCCTGCTGCGCCACTTGAAAAAGGCTGGGTACGAGTCGGTCGGCGTCGAGGATGGTATGAAGGCATGGGATTACCTAGAAAAAAATCCCGATGACATAAATATCATCCTGCTCGATAAGATGATGCCGAAAATGGACGGCATCCAGCTTTTACAGAAAATCAAAAAACATCCGCAACTGAAGGAAATTCCGGTGATATTGCAAACCGCGTCGGTCGGCGTGAACGAAATGACCGAGGGTATTCAGGCTGGCGCTTATTACTACCTGACCAAGCCGTTCGCCGCCGAAATGCTGATTGCCATAGTTAACGCTGCAGCGCGCGATTATCTACAGAAAAGTGACATACTGAAACGGCTACACCAGAACCGCAGGGTGCTTTCGCTTATAGAGAGCGCAAAATTCCAGATCTGCGATCCAGAGGAGGGCAGGCTGCTTGCTGCCTTCCTTGCCAACTGCTTCCCGCAGCCGGGACGCGCCATAATCGGGCTTTCCGCGCTCATCAGCAACGCCATTGAGCATGGCAACCTGGAGATTGGTTACATGGCGAAAACCGAGTTACTCACTGAAGGAAAATTCGACGATGAGGTGAAAAAACGGCTCGAAGACCCAAGATACAAAGGCCGCAAGATTAATGTGAGTTTCGAGCGGACGGCGCTAGAATTGAAAGTGACGATAAAAGACCATGGTAAGGGATTCAACTGGAAGCAGTATATGAATTTCGATCCCGTCCGCATCACTGATCCGAATGGGCGCGGCATAGCCATGGCAAATGTCGCAATTCCTGGCAGCATAGAATACCTGGGCGCGGGGAATGAGGTGGTATATAAAGTAAGAGATGCTAACAAATAATTCTTACAGCGAAACCACGCATTCGATAAAAGTTTCGGTAAAGCCTACATATCTTGAAAGGGAATCATACCCGTACCGCGAGCATTATACCTGGGCCTATAGCGTAACTCTGGAAAACGAAGGCGATGAGACGGTGCAGTTAATCAGTCGCCATTGGCGGATAACCGATGGCAACGGCGTATTGAAGGAAATCAAAGGTTCAGGTGTCGTCGGCGAGCAACCGGTGCTAAAACCTAGCAGCAGCTTCAGCTATACCAGTGGCACCCTGCTTTCGACTCCGACCGGCATAATGCAGGGAAGTTATGATATGGTAAACGATTCCGGCAAAAAATTCTCCATCAAGATCCCGGCGTTTTCTCTGGACAGTTCGGAACAATTGGCAAAACCAAATTGACGGTTTTCTCAGCAGGCTCTGCCGCTTGGGACAAGTGCTTAATTCTTTACTTCCTTTATATCCACATACTCAGACCATGATTTTATCCCGATGTCGGAAATTTTATATTTTGCAATCGCCTGAACGAGCCGACGCGCTAGCCAAATGTCTGTGATGAGCGGGATATGCAAATCAGCTGCCGTTCTGCGAATTACGAACCCTTCCTGCGAGGTTCTTGCCCGGCCGGTGCCGGGAATGCAGATGACTAAATCAATCATCCCTCTTTTTAGCATTTCTGCTGCGGCCGAAGAATAATTTCTATTCAATTTTTCCGAAACTGGGGTAGTTTTTATTCCCTCATCTGCCAGCCTTTCTGCCGTTTTTTCCGAGGTGAAGAGTTTTAAGCCCATCTCGCCGAGAAGCTTCGCTTCATGCGTGAAATTGAAATTTTTTGCATCCGGTTCTATGGAAATGTATACAGCCTTTTTAGGGATTTTAAAACCTACCGCAAGCATCGCGGAGAGCAACGCTTCATCGGTATCGCGGCCGAAACAGCCAACTTCGCCGGTCGAAGCCATTTCGACGCGCAACCGCGGATCGACGCCTTTAAGCCGCGAAAACGAAAACTGCGAAGCCTTTACTGCGACGTAATTCAGATCCAGCATTTTCGGTTGTTTAGTGCCATTGGAGTTAGCACCGAGCATGATTTTCGTCGCCTCGGAGATGAAATTCACCCGCAAAGCTTTGGAGATAAACGGAAAACTTCTGGAGGCGCGCAAATTGCATTCGATGACTTTTATTTCGTTATTTTTTGCCAGCAATTGCACGTTGAATGGCCCGGTGATTTTGAGCGCTTTGGCTAGCGCTTTGCCTATATCCCGCGCGCCGATCATGGTTTCCATGGCCAAACGCTGCGGTGGAAGCACCAGCGTCGCATCGCCGGAATGTACTCCGGCATTTTCGATATGCTCAGAAAGCGCCCATAAAACCACCTCGCCTTTATTGGCCACCGCGTCGAATTCTACCTCCCGCGCAAATTCCTCAAACTTGCTAATCACCACCGGATGTTCGCGGCTGATGTCCGCGGCTTTGGATAGGAAATCGTTTAGTTCATCGGAAGAATTCGCAATCCGCATTGCGGCGCCGGAAAGCACATAGGAAGGTCTGACCAATACCGGATATCCGCCAAGTTTTTTTACGGTTTTTCCGATGTTTTTCACGTCGGTTGATTTCGCCCATAAAGGCTGGTCGATTTTTAAATCATCAAGCAGGTGTGAGAATTTTGAGCGGTCTTCCGCGATGTCGATCGATTTGGCGTCGGTGCCAAAGATTTTTACTCCGTTGGCGGCAAGTTTCAACGCCAGGTTGTTAGGCGTCTGCCCGCCCATGGAAACTACAACGCCAGCAGGTTTTTCGATATCGTATAATTCCAAAACCGTTTCCAGGGAAATTTCATCGAATACTAATCGGTCGCAAACGTCATAATCGGTAGAAACGGTTTCCGGATTGCAGTTCAGCAATATGGTTTCAAACCCCAATTTTTTTGCTTCTTTTACTGCGCTGACGGCGCACCAGTCAAATTCTACTGAGGAACCTATACGGTAGCAGCCGGAACCTAAAACCAGGAGCTTTTTATTTGATGTCGGCGGTGCATCGTTTTCAGTCGCGGCGTAGGAAAAATATAGGAAATTGGTTTCTGCCGGATATTCAGCGGCAAGAGTATCTATCTGTGAGATTTTTGGCTGTATGCCAAGTTTCCAGCGCTGAGTGCGGACTTTTTCTTCGTTGGTTTTGAGCAGGCTTGCAATAAGTTTATCGGAAAATCCGGCGAGTTTTAGTTCGCGCAGTTTTTCAGCATTAAGATTTTTGATTCCACCTTTGGTGCCTTTCCCTAACTTTATCGTCCGCTCCAATTCATAGAGAAAAAACTTATCTATTCCGGAAAGTTTGGCAATTTTATCCACCGACATTCCCTTATTTAAGGCCTGCGCTATGGCAAAAACCCGGCGCGGCGTTGGATTTTTAATTGCCCATTCGAGATTGTCGAATTCATATTTATTAGGGTCGAGCCCATCTGCCCCGATTTCCAACATACGCAGCGCTTTTTGCAACGCTTCGGGGAACGAGCGGCCAATTGCCATCACTTCGCCGACCGATTTCATCTCACTGCCGATGATCGTACTCGCTTGATCGAATTTGTCCAAATCCCAGCGCGGAACTTTGCAGACAATGTAATCTAAGGCTGGCTCGAAAAACGCAGTGGTGACTTTGGTGATAGAATTGGGAATCTCCGGCAAATCGTATCCGAGGCCGATTTTCGCCGCTACATAAGCCAGCGGATATCCAGTCGCTTTTGAGGCTAGAGCTGAGGAGCGGGAAAGTCGCGCATTCACTTCGATCACACGATATTCGCGGGAATCCGGGTTCAGTGCATATTGTATGTTGCATTCGCCTATGATGCCTAAATGCCGAATCGTTTTTATCGCGATGTCGCGCAGCATTTGATATTCGAAATCGTCCAGCGTTTGGCTTGGTGCAACAACAATGGATTCGCCGGTATGCACGCCCATCGGGTCGAAATTCTCCATGTTACAGACAGTGATGCAGTTATCGCTTGCATCGCGCACCACCTCATATTCGATTTCCTTCCAGCCCTTCAATGACTCCTCAACCAATATTTGTGGTACAGAAGCGAAAGCGTTATCGGCAATTTTTTTTGCTTCTTGCTCGTTATTTGCGATAGCAGAACCCTGCCCGCCCAGCGAGAATCCGCTTCGGAGCATCACCGGGTAACCAATTTCTTTAGCCGCTTTCAAGGATGCGGTAGTTGAAGTGACGGCGCGGCTTCGCGCAGTCAAAACTCCGATTTCTTTCAGCCGTTCGACGAACAACGCCCTATCTTCGGTATCGCGGATGGTTTTTACTGGAGTTCCTAAAACCCGGCAGCCAAGCTTTTTCAAAACCCCCTTTTCTTCCAGTGCCAGCCCGCAATTTAGTGCTGATTGCCCACCGAATGAGAGAAAAATCGCATCGCATTTTTCTTTTTTGATAACCTGCTCGACAAAATAAGGCTCTACGGGAAGAAAATAAGTCGCATCCGCCATGCCTTCATCGGTTTGGATGGTGGCGATATTCGGGTTGATGAGAACGGATTTTATGCCTTCTTCGCGGAGCGCTTTCAAAGCCTGGGAACCCGAATAATCAAACTCCCCGGCCTGGCCGATTTTCAATGCGCCGGAGCCGAGGAGGAGGACTTTTTTAGGTTTGGTTTTCGGTTTCTTTTTCTTACTTACAACCCTCTTCCTAATCATCTTTGCTTCCTCCGCATCTGCATCACCATCTTCATATAATCATCGAACAGGAACGCCGTGTCATTCGGGCCTGGTGAAGCTTCCGGGTGGAACTGCACCGACATTATGGGTTTCGAGACATGCCGGATTCCGGCATTAGTTTTATCGTTCAAATTGATGAACCATTCCTGCCAATCCTTCGGCAGTGATTCGCCCTGCACCACATATCCATGATTCTGGCTGGTGATATAGCATTTACCGGTTAGCACATCCTGCACCGGCTGGTTCACTGAGCGGTGGCCATATTTCATTTTGTGGGTTCGGCCGCCCGCCGCCAGTGAGAGCAACTGATGCCCAAAACATATACCGAAAATCGGGATATCCGCGTTCAGGATTCCCCGGATGCGGCCGATTAAATCACCACCTACATCAATCGGGTCGCCCGGGCCGTTGGTTAAGAAAACGCCGTCGGCTTCATCGACCAGATTTTCCCAATTCATGTTCCACGGCGCGCGGATGACGGCGGCTCCGCGCTTTCGCAAAGAATTGACGATATTTTCCTTCGCTCCAGTATCTATCAGTAAAATTTTTGGCCCGCTGCCCTCATAGTGGGCGACTTTTTTTGGTGCTACGATCTCGGTGACGCGGTTCATATCGACCGCGGTTGCGTTGCCTTTCCTTAATTTCTCATCGGCAAATAAAAGATGGCCTTTTATCGCGCCGTTCTGCCGCAGGTGCCGCGTTAAATTTCTTGTATCGACGCCGGAAATCGCCGGGATTCCTTCATCCTGGAGCCATTTGCCAAGCGATCTGGCTGCTGCGTGATGGCTGGGACTGTCGCTATAATGCGTGACTATCAGTCCTTGAACCTGGATATTTTTTGATTCATACGGCGGTTTCGGCACGCCGTAATTGCCTTGCAATGGGTAGGTGAGAACCAGGATTTGCCCTTTATATGATGGGTCGGTCAGGGTTTCCACATAGCCCGACATCCCGGTATTAAAAACGACTTCTCCTAAAACTTCTTTTAAAGCGCCGAATGATTTTCCAGTGAAACTCTTGCCATCCTCTAACGTCAACCGCATTTCCATTTCTTAAAAACCGCGCACACAAAAAATCCCCGGCGATTTTTATTACCACCGGCGGACACATTTCTACAAATTGTCACTGAAAGTCGAGTGATAATCCTGGTTTTGGATTAGCGCAAGGGAAATCTTACTTCCTCATTAATCTCAACCGTAGCGCATTCAATTTTATGAACCCTTCCGCGTCGCGCTGGTTATAAACCGAATCGGCCTCGAAGGTGACGTGCTCCCGGCTATAGATAGATTTTGGCGATTTGCGGCCGACGGTTTTCACCGAGCCTTTATATAATTTCAGCCGCACAGTTCCTGAAACATTCGCCTGGGTTTTATCAATTGCCGCTTGCAGCATTTCACGCTCCGGGCTCCACCAATAGCCGTTGTAAATCAATTCGGCGTAGCGCGGCATCAACTCATCTTTCAAATGTGCTGACATTCTATCCAGTGTGATTGATTCAATCCCGCGATGTGCTTCCAGCAAAATCGTTCCGCCTGGCGTTTCGTATACTCCGCGCGATTTCATCCCGACATAACGGTTTTCGACGATATCCAGCCGCCCGATGCCGTTCGCGCCGCCGAGTTCATTCAGTTTTGTCAGCAGTGCCGCCGGGGATAATTTCTTACCATCAACCGCAATCGGGTCGCCGCGCTCGAATTCCACCTCTATGTAAGTTGATTTATCCGGTGCCTGCTCGGGGGAAATACTGCGGGTAAACATATCCTCATCCGGCTCTTTCCATGGGTCTTCCAGTGCTTTGCCTTCGTAGGAAATATGCAGCAAATTCGCATCGGTAGAATATGGCGCTTCGCCGCGCTTATCCTTAGCAATCGGGATCTGGTGCTTTTCCGCATATTCGATCAATTTAGTGCGCGAGTTCAAATCCCATTCGCGCCAGGGAGCGATGACTTTTATATCCGGCTTCAAGCAATAATAGCCAAGTTCAAACCGCACCTGATCGTTGCCTTTACCGGTCGCGCCGTGCGCCACGGCGTCCGCCCCGGTTTTGATTGCGATCTCAATCTGCCGTTTAGCAATCAATGGTCGGGCGATTGAAGTGCCGAGCAGATAGCAGCCTTCATAAACGGTGTTGGCGCGGAACATTGGGAACACATAATCGCGGACGAATTCCTCGCGCAAATCTTCGACGAAAATTTCCGATGCGCCCATCATTTTCGCCTTGGCGCGTGCTGGCTCCAATTCTCCACCCTGGCCCAAATCGGCGGTGAAAGTCACGACTTCGCAGCCGTAAGTTTCCTGTAACCAGCGCAGGATTATCGAAGTATCAAGTCCGCCCGAATAGGCGAGAACGACTTTTTTTGGTTTATGGGTTTTCATTAAATTTCTAATTTTTTGATAGAATAACAGCTACATTTTAAATGAATATTTAATTTAAAAGGGTTTATCGCAGTGATACTATGACAATAATAATTGTACAACAATGATATAGATAAACTGAAATATGAGAAAACTGGATCAAGGGACAGCTAAGAAAATCATAACAGAACTTAGGACTGTTTCTCTGGAAATTATAGAGAAACACGCTCAAATATCGGGAAAATTGGGGGGAGATATTGATTTATCCCATGCTTTAAGCCAAATATTTTCAACTAGTACTGCTATTAGGGAACTTGCCCGGGTCAGGCTGGAGATGGCAAAGAATCCAGAATTCGATGAGGAACTAGAGAAAAGAAGAATTATTGTCAAGCTCCGCATCGAAGAGGCTAAAGCATCATTCGATAGAATGCCTTCAGATGTCAAAAAGTTGGTAACAGAAGGTTGGCAATTGATTCAAGCTACACATCTTGTTGCAACTGCGGATAAATTTATTTCCATAGCAGATGCAAAAACCAGAATTCAAAAATTCTGCAGATAGTCAAATCGCGGATTTTATAAGAGCGCAAGAAGAGTAAATGTACTGGAATTCATTGGAGTGACTATAACAGGACATGAGTGGTCAGCACGGCGCGGTAGCAAATTGACATAACCGGATTTAGCGACTATCACCCTAATGCTTTCTAGCCCCTGTGGTGGAATTGGTAGACGCGCCGGACTCAAAATCCGGTGTCCTTCACTGGACATGTCGGTTCGAGTCCGACCGGGGGCACCAGGCTTCACCGTTGACTTCTGCTGGCTTACGCCAGTAAGACAACTTAAACCTCGGCTATAAGAACGTCCTTACCACTTGTGGTGGTTATGGGTGCGCGGAACGAATATGCCGAGATTTATAATTCTTTTATGAATTAATGAAGAATGATTACGGCTTTTTTACACAGGATGTTTTACATTTGCAGGGTGCTTCATGTGTTATGAGTAACTTAGCAAGCGGAGAGTCGGCGATGTTGAATAAGGCGGTTGCCATCCAAGCCCAGGAGCCAATTAATGCCAGCGGGGAAATGATAACCCTGCTTCATGCCCTCACTGCCATCAGAAATGGCGAATCCGGAGTACGTCTACCAGCGGAATGGACTGGTGTCGAAGGTAAGGTGGCGGATGCCTTCAACGAGGTCGTGGAATTGAACGAGCGCATGGCCGGTGAGCTTGCGCATTTAAGTCGGACGGTCGGAAAGAAAGGTAAGCTAAGGCAAAGGCTGTCACTAGGAGATATTAGTGGGTTCTGGCAGAATTCCGTTGAATCGGTTAATGACCTGATAGATGACTTGGTTCATCCGACGATCGAAACCGCGCGGGTGATTGGTGCCGTCGCCCAGGGCGATTTATCACAAACCATGGCGTTGGAAATCGAGGATCGGCCACTTCAGGGCGAATTCCTACGCACTGCCCGAACCATCAATACGATGGTCGATCAGCTCGGTTCCTTCGCAGCGGAAGTAACCCGTGTGGCCCGCGAAGTGGGAACCGAAGGAAAGCTTGGTGGACAAGCCAAGGTGAAAGGCGTCGCTGGAACCTGGAAAGATTTGACCGACTCAGTGAATATGATGGCTGGTAACCTAACCGGCCAAGTGCGTAATATCGCCGAAGTTGCCACTGCCGTTGCCAACGGCGATCTTTCTAAGAAAGTGACGGTAGACGTTAAGGGCGAAATTCTCGAACTCAAAAACACCGTGAACACGATGGTTGACCAGCTGAACTCGTTCGCTGCGGAAGTAACCCGGGTGGCGCGGGAAGTAGGAACCGAAGGAAAACTTGGAGGCCAGGCGCAGGTAGAAGATGTATCGGGCACTTGGAAAGACTTGACCGACTCTGTGAACTCAATGGCCGGGAACCTGACCAGCCAGGTGCGTAACATCGCCCAAGTGACCACCGCCGTGGCGAACGGTGACCTCTCGAAAAAGATCACCGTGGACGTGAAAGGCGAAATCCTTGAACTTAAAAACACCGTCAATACGATGGTGGATCAATTACGCTCGTTCGGTTCGGAAGTAACGCGCGTAGCACAGGAAGTGGGTACTGAGGGTAAACTCGGCGGCCAAGCAAACGTGGAAGGTGTTGCAGGAACCTGGAAGGATTTGACCGATTCTGTAAATATGATGGCCGGTAACCTGACTGGTCAGGTGCGGAATATTGCCGATGTAACAACTGCTGTGGCAAATGGCGATCTTTCTAAAAAAATCACGGTGGACGTAAAAGGTGAAATTCTCGAACTAAAAAATACCGTCAATACCATGGTGGATCAGCTGGGCTCGTTCGCATCAGAAGTAACTCGGGTGGCGCGTGAAGTTGGCACCGAAGGTAAGCTTGGCGGCCAGGCGGACGTGCCGGGAGTCGGCGGTACTTGGAAAAACCTAACCGATTCGGTGAATTCGATGGCCGGGAATTTGACCAGCCAGGTGCGCAATATCGCAGACGTAACCAAAGCAGTGGCAGCTGGAGATCTTGCAAAGAAAATCACCGTGGATGTGAAAGGTGAAATATTGGAACTTAAAAACACCGTCAACACGATGGTGGATCAATTGCGTTCTTTCGGCTCGGAAGTGACTCGCGTTGCCCGCGAAGTCGGAACTGAAGGGAAGCTGGGTGGGCAGGCGAACGTGGAAGGCGTGGCTGGGACCTGGAAGGATTTGACCGACTCTGTGAACTCAATGGCGGGTAACCTGACCGGCCAGGTGCGGAACATAGCGCAAGTTACTACTGCCGTTGCCAATGGCGACCTTTCCAAGAAAATCACTGTGGATGTTAAGGGCGAAATTCTTGAATTGAAAAACACCATTAATACGATGGTCGACCAGCTTTCATCATTTGCTTCGGAAGTAACGCGCGTGGCACGGGAAGTGGGAACTGAGGGAAAGCTTGGTGGCCAAGCAAACGTGGAGGGTGTGGCAGGAACCTGGAAGGACTTGACCGATTCGGTAAATATGATGGCCGGGAATTTGACCGGCCAAGTGCGGAATATCGCAGAAGTATCAACTGCCATCGCCAATGGCGACTTGTCCAAGAAAATCACCGTCGACGTCGCCGGTGAAATATTGGAATTGAAAGACACCATTAACACCATGGTTGACCAGTTGAACTCATTCGCAGCAGAAGTAACCCGCGTGGCGCGGGAAGTAGGTACCGAAGGTAAACTTGGCGGGCAAGCGGAAGTGACAGGTGTTGCCGGCACTTGGAAGGATTTGACCGATTCCGTGAATTTCATGGCATCGAACTTGACCGGTCAGGTGCGTAATATCGCTGACGTGACTAAAGCCGTGGCAGCGGGCGATCTCTCGAAGAAAATTACGGTAGACGTGAAAGGCGAAATTTTGGAACTGAAAGATACCATCAACACGATGGTGGATCAGCTTAATTCCTTCGCATCGGAAGTAACCCGGGTGGCGCGCGAAGTCGGCACCGAAGGGAAATTAGGTGGCCAGGCGCAAGTAAGGGGCGTATCCGGCACCTGGAAAGATTTGACTGACTCAGTAAACATGATGGCGGATAACCTAACCAGCCAGGTGCGCGGCATCGCCAAGGTCGTGACTTCGGTCGCCAATGGCGAATTGAAACAAAAATTGACGGTGGAAGCTAAAGGCGAAATCGCCGAGCTTGCCAATACCATCAACAGCATGATCAACACGCTGGCAACTTTCGCCGACCAGGTGACCACCGTTGCGCGCGAAGTGGGTGTTGAAGGTCAGCTTGGCGGCCAGGCGAAAGTGCCTGGGGCTTCCGGAACCTGGAAAGATTTGACAGAAAACGTGAATCAGCTCGCGGCAAACCTCACCACCCAGGTGCGCGCGATCGCTGAAGTAGCAACTGCCGTAACCAAAGGCGACTTGACTCGTTCCATCATCGTTGAAACCCAAGGCGAAGTGGCGGCACTTAAAGACACCATCAATGAAATGATCCGGAACCTGCGCGATACCACGCAGAAAAACACTGAGCAGGATTGGCTGAAAACCAACCTCGCTAAATTCAGCCGGATGTTGCAGGGCCAGCGGGATTTGACCAACGTTGGCAGCATGGTGCTTTCGGAATTATGCCCGGTCGTCACCGCTCAGCAGGCCGAGTTCTATGTTTTAGATGGCCAGGATGGAAATCCACAATTAACGCTGCTTGCCAGCTTTGCATCCGAAGGAAAAGAACAACTCGGTAAGCGCCTAGGTCTCGGTCAGGGAATTGTTGGGCAATGCGCCATCGAAAAGCAGAAGATAGTATTGGACGATCTACCGCAGGACTATATACGGATTTCTTCCGGACTTGGCGAATCGATTCCGAGGTCAGTGTTGGTGCTGCCGCTCATTTTCGAGGGACAGGTCAAAGGGGTGTTGGAGCTGGCTTCGTTTGGAGGCTTTAATCCATCGCACCAGGCGCTGCTCGATCAATTGACTGAATCGATCGGCATCGTGCTGAACACAATCGAGGCCAACATGCGCACCGAAGATTTGCTGAAGCAATCGCAATCCCTGGCCCAACAATTGCAGACTCGTCAGGAACAACTGCAACAAACTAACCAAGAATTGCAGGAAAAGGCGCGGTTACTCGCTGAACAGAATCAGGAAGTGGAACGCAAGAATGAGGAAGTGGAACAGGCGCGGCAAGAATTGGAAGATAAAGCCAAACAGCTTGCCTTGACCTCGAAATATAAATCGGAATTCCTGGCTAATATGTCGCATGAACTCCGCACACCGCTGAACAGCTTGCTTCTCCTCTCCGATCAACTCACCAAAAATGCGGAAGGCAATTTGACGTCAAAGCAAACCGAGCATGCCAAAACCATACATAGCTCAGGAAATGACCTTCTGATGCTCATAAACGATATTCTCGACTTGTCTAAGATTGAATCTGGCACCGTGGCGGTTGAGCTAAGCGAACTGAGACTTGATGACTTGCGTAGCTATGTGACGCGCACCTTCAAACACATAGCCGAATCGAAGAATGTTGAATTCGTAATACAGTTCGATCAGAGCCTACCAAAATCAATGTCTACTGATGCTAAGCGCCTACAACAGATTATAAAAAATTTATTATCCAATGCATTCAAATTTACTCACAAAGGCCAGGTTACTTTAACTGTGGAACAGGAACATAATGGCTGGAGTCTTGATAATGACGATCTTAATCGCGCTTCCGACGTGCTGGCCTTCTCCGTAACCGATACCGGAATCGGCATCGCTTCCGACAAGCAGATGATTATATTCGAGGCGTTCCAGCAGGCCGATGGTTCAACCAGTCGCAAATATGGCGGCACGGGGTTGGGGCTTGCCATCAGCCGTGAACTATCGCGGCTTCTTGGCGGCGAAATTCGCCTGGCCTCGACCCCCGGTCAAGGTAGTACGTTTACACTTTACCTACCATTAACTTATTCTCCGCCGCGTACGCGGAAATTGCCTGGGATCATAGAGACACCATTGGCGCTACAAAAATCACAAGCGAAGTATCTATCCATAGTGCATAACGCAGCAGAAGCATATAGTCCGGTTGCAACAACAGCTCCTGAGCCTGATCTTGGCCGCTTGGTCAACGAAGCCGGTGATGACCGGGATTTAATTCAGCCGGGCGACCGTACGCTGCTAATCATTGAAAACGATCTGTCATTTGCCAAGTTTATCTTAGATGCGGCACACGAAAAGGGCTATAAAGGCCTGATTACATCGCTTGGCGCCGCCGCTCTCGCCCTGACCCATGATTATATGCCGGATGCTATCCTGCTTGATATACATCTGCCAGATATGCAGGGCTGGCGGGTTTTGGAGCGTTTAAAGAACGACATGGCTACCCGCCATATTCCGGTATGCATAGTATCAACCGATGAATCGCGCGAACACGCAATGGGTTCCGGGGCTCTGGCTTTTGTCGCCAAGCCAGTGCAAAGCCGTGATGTATTGGACCAACTGCTTGACAAAATCTCGGATTTTTCCGCACAGGAAAGAAAGAATGTGCTTGTATTCTCAGGCGATGCAAAAGAGCGCGATAATATAGCCGGGCAAATTGCTGCGGAGAATATCAATGTAATAACTGCCAAGGATAAACGTGCCGTAAAAACCGCATTAACAAAACAACGTATAGACTGCCTGATCTTAAGTCCTGAAGTATCGGAAGTTGCGGTTGATCTAATAAACTTCAAAGAAAATGGTGAGTTAGCATTGATGAGTCGATTGCCAGCGATAATCTATAGCGAAAAAGGGATGGACGATAAAAATGCCGCAAAGCGCCTGTCCGAGGTATGTACGGTGCGCAGGGCGCACTCAAAAAAACGGTTGCTCGATTTGGTTGCTCTCTCCCTGCACAGCAATGTAGCAAAGCTGCCGAATAGCTGGCGCGAAGAGATTATAGATCTGCATTATTCGGATAGGTTGTTGGCAGGCAAGAAGGTGCTGATAGTGGACGATGACGCGCGTAATATCTTTGCCCTCACCAGCGTATTGGAAGAGCATAAGATGGAAATCGTTTCCGCCGATAATGGCCGTGATGCAATTAAAATCCTGAGCGAAGATCCTGGAGTCAGTATTGTGTTGATGGATATAATGATGCCGGAAATGGACGGAATGGAAACCATCCGGGAAATCCGCAAACTCTCGCACCTAAAAAATCTTCCAATAGTCGCTGTAACCGCCAAAGCGATGAAGGGAGACCGCGAAAAATGCATTGAGGCCGGAGCGTGGGATTATCTATCCAAGCCGGTGGATATAGAACAGATGATGGTTATATTGAGGGCATGGTTGCATCGTTAGATATGATTAAACCCGCAGTTAAAAAACATTTTTCCGAGGAGGTGGGGCACGGAGAATCGCACGAACCCCAGCTGGAGCGTGTGAATATCCTGGTCGTCGATGATTTGCCGGAAAAGCTTTTATCCTATCAGGTAGTTTTGGAGGAATTGGGGCAAAATATAATTACCGCCCGCTCTGGCGAGGAAGCTCTGAAACTGTTGCTTACCAATGATTTTGCGGTAATCCTGCTTGATGTCAACATGCCGGTGATGGATGGCTTTGAGACCGCTGCATTGATTCGCAAGCGCAAAAGATCCGCACGCACGCCAATTATTTTTCTTACCGGTTTCACCGATGAAATGGATGTAGCGCAAGGCTACGCGACCGGCGCTGTGGATTATCTGCCGACTCCGGTCGTACCAGAAGTGTTGAAGGCTAAGGTGAAAGTTTTTATTGAATTATTCCAGATGAGAAAACAGGCTGCGCTTCAGGCGGAGGAGCGAGCAAAACGCGAGGCAGCGGAAGAGGCGGATAGGCGCAAGGATGAATTCTTGGGGATGCTTGCCCATGAGTTGCGTAATCCATTAGGTCCTATACGCAATGCCGCGCAAGTACTATACTTGATGGGTAATAAAGATGAGCGATTTAACCAACTCAGGGATATAGTCGATCGTCAAGTGACTCACATGAGTCGGTTGATAGACGATTTGCTCGACGCCACTCGTTTAGCCAGAGGCCAGATTCTCTTGCGTAAGGAACGCTGTAACTTAAGCAAAATTGTTTGCCAGACGGCGGAGGATTACCGGAGCATCTTTGATGCCAGCGGGATTAAGCTAAAGATAGAAATGCCGTCAATGCCGCTCTGGGTGAATGGCGATCCTACCCGGCTGGTGCAGGCGATCGGCAATTTATTGCACAACGCCCATAAATTCAGCGATCCTGGCGGTCTTATCACAGTGCGACTGGAGCAAAATGGTGATGGAAAAACTGGTATAATTAGCGTTCAGGATACGGGGATAGGAATTGATCCTAAGATATTGCCTCATGTTTTTGAGGTGTTTCGCCAGGGCGATCAGGGCTTAGATAGAAGCCGCGGCGGCCTTGGTCTTGGTCTTTCATTGGCGAGAGGCTTAGTAAAATTACATAAAGGAGAAATGAGCGCTGAAAGCGCTGGTATTGGCAGAGGCGCAAAATTTCACATAAAGCTGCCGCTTGAATCAATGGCTGATCTTGTCGTGGAAGCGGGCGCCGAGGAGCAGAATTTGCAGGGAGCTAAACAACGTATTCTACTAATTGAGGATAACCTTGATACGGCTGAGAGCACAAAGCTGCTCCTAAGTTTAAATGGATATGATGTGCAAACGGCATTTACTGGTGCTGGGGGCCTCAAAGTCGCCAAGGATTTCCGCCCACAGGTAATTCTATGCGATATTGGACTCCCCGGGATGGACGGCTATCAGGTGGTGCGTGCCATCAGACAGGATAAGGAATTATCTTCGGCTTATGTTATCGCCCTCACCGGTTATGGCCGAGACGAAGATCAACAGCAGGCAAGCGCGGCGGGGTTTGACATGCACCTCACCAAGCCGATCGACTACAATAATTTATACCGCGCACTTGCGCATTTGCCAGCATAAGCCTTATGCAATCCATGAACAATACAGAGAGAAAAAGCCCACCGGAAATTTCAGCAAAACTCCGTGTATTGGTGGTAGACAATAACCATGCCTTCGTTAAAACGATGGGGTGGATGCTGGAATTGCTGGGCTATGACGTACGTCTCTCCTATAACGGGCCAGAAGCCATTGAAGTTGCCAAGAATTTCCTGCCGAATATCGTGATGATAGATATTGGCCTGCCCGGCATGGATGGTTGCGAAGTCTGCCGGGTCATGCGCGAAGAACCTGGGTTGCAGCAGACCGTTTTCATCGCCCAGACTGGTTGGGCGCCGGAGGAGTGTCAGAAACTTTTTAGCGGAACCGAGAATTTCGATCACTATATAGTCAAGCCCGTGGATATTAAAACCCTGGAGCAAGTACTTGCCTCGGCGAACCGGGAACCATCGTAACGTTGCCGTTCGATCCTAGGTGTTTCCAAGCCCTTCCACCCAGATGAATTAAAAGAAAAAATCTCCAGCCTTCTCAAGGAAAACGGGTAGCTCATTTACAACACCGGTGCCGTCGAAGGGATTTGAACCCCCGACCCTCGCATTACGAATGCGATGCTCTACCACTGAGCTACGACGGCGTACGGAAAGCGGCTTATAACCGATTAAACCAATATGTATAGCATTTGCAGGAGGAAGAAATGCAGATATATATATTGGGTTAATCGGCTATATATTATATTTGCGGCCACCTAGCAAGCTGGCAGAACACGCACTTAAACCGCTGCCCTGATAAATTACTTGATTTTCCCGCGCAACCAATGTATTGACTCGCTTGAGTTTAAATCGGCTGCCGTGTCGCGGTCGCTGCTTTGGCTCGTGCTTAACTTTAAATCAAGGAGACTAACTTGTGGCAACCGGCATTGTAAAATGGTTCAACCCTACTAAAGGCTACGGCTTCGTACAACCAGACGACGGCGGCAAAGACGTGTTCGTGCATGTCACCGCAGTGGAAAAAGCGGGATTGAACGGACTGAAAGAAGGCCAGCGCGTTTCATACGACTTGGAAACAAAAAACGACAGGACTTCCGCAGTAAATCTGAAACTGGCGGATTAATTCCTCTAGAATTCTGCTTGTTTTGCGGGCACCGGGGCTTTTGAAAGTCCCGGTGTTTTCTGCTGCCTGCAATCAACTATAATACTCCAGCCGTTTTCACCACGAATCCGGGGTTTATGAATCCAGGTTTGGCGTATAAAAATTCCGTGCCGTCAATACCGGTAACGGTTCCACCAGCCGCTAAAACCAGGGCGTGGCCGGCGGCGGTATCCCATTCCATCGTTTGGCCGAACCTGGGATAAATATCAGCCAACCCCTCGGCGATCAGGCAGAATTTATAGGCGCTCGACGCCGATTTCCGCTCCCGCACTTGGTAATTTTTCAAATAAACCTCGGTTTCCGGGTCATGATGCGAATGGCTGACGACGAAACTGAATCCTGCATCCTTTTCAGGCGTGCTGACGTGGATTTCTTTTTTCTCGCCATTACCTACTTTCCAGGCGCGATTGGCTGCATCGGTAAAATAAATCTCACCACGCGCCGGGACGGCTATCACCCCGAATACCGGACGGCGGTTTTTTACTAACCCTATATTCACCGTGAAATCCCCGGTTTTTCGGATGAAGCTCTTAGTACCGTCTAGCGGATCCACCAGCCAGAAACATTCCGTTGTTAGTGGCTGGCTATGATTCGCCGTCTGCTCTTCGGAAATTACCGGAATCCCAGGCGTGATCCTGGATAGATTACCGACGATGAAATTATTGGCCTCGATGTCGGCTTGCGTCACCGGGGATTTGTCGTTCTTGGTAGTGATTTCCATTTCACTTCCGTAATTGCGCATGATTATCCGCCCGGCGGCGATCGCCATCAGGTTTATATCGGCTATTCTAGGCCCTATTAACGTATCATTTGAGAAAGCCATAAAAACCTGTTTAGTTCATAGCGTTATATCATATCAAACTATGAGATACCTATAAAATATACCTTCTATACGATTAGAACGGGCTGAAACTAGGCTTTTTTCATCTGATAACACTCTCGCACTCCTCAAATTCCAAACCCATATAAATACCCGCAATTTCCCTGTTGACTTCTCAAGGTTTCTATCTATACTCACGCCTCTTTTTTAAGGCAACCACGCAGGGAATTCCAAGGTTTTATGGCACGTATCGCCGGAGTAAACTTACCGACAGCAAAGCGCGTAGTCATCGCGCTCACCTATATTTACGGCATCGGCCCGGTTACGGCGCAGAAAATTTGCAAGCAAGTCGGCCTGGCGGCAGTTAAGCGTGTGCATCAATTGACAGAAAGTGAAGTGAGCAAAATCCGTGAGTTGATCGATAAGGATTATCAAGTAGAAGGCGATTTGCGCCGCGAAGTGGCGATGAACATCAAACGCCAAATGGATCTCGGAACTTACCGTGGATTGCGTCATCGCAAAAGGCTGCCCGTCCGCGGCCAGCGTACGCACACCAATGCGCGCACCCGCAAAGGCAAATCAAAACCGATCGCCGGCAAAAAACAAGTAGCGAAATAGAGTTTAAAAGGATTAAAAATGGCGCAAGAACCAGCAAAAAAAGAAACTAAGGCGGCAGCCCCGGCGGAAGCTCAGGCTACAGGCGGAAAAACCGCCAAAGCCAAGGGCGTCAAGAAAAAGATACGGAAAAATATCACTTCCGCTGTCGTGCATATAAACGCCACTTTCAACAACACCATCGTCAATATTTCTGACGCGCAGGGCAACACGCTCTCTTGGTCTTCGGCGGGGATGCAGGGTTTCAAGGGCTCGCGCAAGTCAACTCCCTATGCAGCCCAGGTCGCGGCTGAACATGCGGGAAGGGCGGCGCAGGAGCACGGTGTGAAAATCGTGGAAATCGAAGTTAAGGGGCCGGGAGCCGGCCGGGAATCAGCGCTCCGCGCCATCCAGGCTACGGGATTGACTGTCACCACCATCAGGGACGTGACCAAAATTCCGCATAACGGTTGCCGTCCGCCAAAACGGCGCAGAGTTTAATCGAGTCATCTATTTAAAGAGGGAAAAGTGATATACAAAAACTGGCAGGATTTGATCAAACCGTCGAAGCTGGATATTCAGAACGATAAAGGTGAGCGTAAGGCGCAGATCGTGGTCGAGCCGCTGGAGCGGGGTTTCGGCATTACCCTCGGCAACGCGCTGCGTCGCGTGTTGCTTTCCTCTTTGCAAGGTGCGGCGGTGACTTCAATCAAGATTGAAGGTGTGCTGCATGAATTCTCCTCGGTTCAAGGTGTGCGGGAAGATGTGACGGATATTGTCCTGAACATCAAGGCACTCAATATCAGAATGCATTCGCCGGAAAAGAAAAGAATTACGCTTAAAGCCACCGGGCCCGGCCAGGTCACTGCTGGCCAGATTACCACTGATGCTGATGTTGAGATAATCGACAAAGATCAAGTCATTTGCACGCTGGACAAGGGTGCCAAAATTAATATGGAAATGACGGTAGAAACCGGCAAGGGTTATGTTCCAGCTTCACAAAACCGCCCGGAAGAGGCCCCGATTGGGCTAATCCCGGTAGATGCGCTTTATTCGCCGGTTAAGAAAGTTACTTACCGGGTCGAGCACAGCCGCGTCGGCCAGGTCACTGACTATGATAAACTGATACTCAGCATCGAAACCGATGGTACTGTCACGCCGGAAAATGCCTTGGCCTTTGCCGCGCGCATCATCCAGGATCAGTTGCAACTCTTCATCAATTTCGTCGAGGTAGAGGAACGCAAGGAAGCTAAGGCTGAAGAACTGAAATTCGACCGCAATCTGCTGAAAAAAGTAGACGAGCTGGAGCTTTCGGTGCGCTCGGCTAATTGCCTGAAGAACGACAACATTGTGTATATCGGCGATCTAGTCCGGAAAACCGAGGCGGAAATGCTCCGTACCCCGAATTTCGGCCGCAAATCATTGAACGAAATTAAGGAAGTGCTGAACAGCATGAACCTACGGTTCGGCATGGAAATACCGGAATGGCCGCCGGAAAATATCGAAGAATTGGCCAAGAAATACGAAGATCCGTATTAAAGAGGAAATAAGCCATGCGTCACGCAATAAAAGGCAGAAAATTAAACCGCACTTCGAGCCACCGGGGCGCTCTGTTTGCCAACCTGGCCATTTCACTCATCGAAAATGAGCAGATAACTACCACCCTGCCGAAAGCTAAGGATCTCAGGCCGTATGTTGAACGCCTGGTGACTTTGGGCAAAAAAGGCGGCTTGCACGCCAGGCGTCAGGTGCTTTCGCTGATAAAAGACACAGCGCTTACCGAAAAACTTTTCAAAACCCTGGCCGATCGCTACAAAACCCGTCTAGGCGGGTACACCCGCATCATGAAGGCTGGTTTCCGTCCAGGCGATAACGCGCCGCTCGCCATCATCGAGTTCGTCGATCGGGACATACAGGCCAAGGGCAAAAAAGACCGCGAAAGGCAAGTGGCTGAAGCTGCAAAACCTAATTAACCCGGATTTTTAAGCTGCCACGAGGCCGGGAGATTTTTTACGAAATCCACAAAGTCCGGTCGTCTCTCGGCGATTTTGCCAGACTATAGGTTAGCCATGTGGAAAGTTAATGTTTTAAGCCTGTTTCCGAAGGCATTCCCAGGACCGCTGGCACTCTCTCTCGCCGGAAAGGCCATGAAATCTGGCATCTGGACTTTAAATTCCATCGACATCCGTGATTACGCGCAAGACAAACACCAGACCGTGGATGATAAACCCTTTGGCGGCGGCAATGGAATGGTGATGCGCCCGGATATTCTGGGCGCGGCAATTGAGGATGTGACAGCTAAAAATCCTGGAACCAAATTATTATATATGTCCCCGCGCGGGATGGTGTTCAATCAAGCAAAGGCTGTTGAATTATCGAAGGAAAACAATATAACCATCATTTGCGGTCGGTTTGAGGGGATTGATGAGCGAGTCATAAAAAAATACCAAATCGAGGAAATTTCTATCGGTGATTTCATACTTTCCGGCGGGGAAATCGCGGCGATGGCCGTTATTGACGCTTGCTTACGGTTGCTGAATGGTGTAATAGTAAAAAACTCTGCTTTGCTTGAAGAAAGTTTCGGCGGCGGGTCTTTCCACTCCTATTTGCTCGAATATCCGCACTATACGCGGCCGGCAAATTGGGAGGGGATGAGCGTTCCGGACGTGCTGGTTTCCGGTAATCACGCCGAAGTCGCGAAATGGCGGTTGCAAAAAGCGGAAGAATTGACTAAAGCTAGGCGCCCCGATTTGTGGGGAAAGTATAAGAAGTGAGGCAATTATGAACACAATGCAAAAATTCGAGCAGGCTGAAATCGTCAGGCTCACGGCGAATAAAAAGATCGACGAATTCGAGCCGGGCGACACAGTGCGCGTTAACGTGAAAATCGTTGACGGCGAATCCGAGAGGATTCAGGCCTTTGAAGGCGTCTGCATAGCCAGGAAAAACCGCGCCCTGAACTCCTCCTTTACCGTCAGGAAAATCAGCCATGGCGAAGGCGTTGAGCGGGTGTTCCCGCTATATTCCCCGCGGATCGAGAGCGTTGAACTGGTGCGCTCCGGCACCGTCCGCCGCGCCAAACTCTATTACATGCGCGATCTCTCCGGCAAAGCAGCGCGGATTAAGGAAAAAATTGACGTGTTGGCCGCAGCAGAGCCGGAAACCGCTACCGTTAAGGCAGAGCCGAAGAAGAAAAAAGCGAAAGCTTAAAAGAAAGGTACTGGGTTCTAGGGGCTAGGGGCTAGAAGTTTTTTCCTTATAACCTAATACCGAGAACCTAGAACCTAAATGCCAAAAACCCTATTCGACAAAATCTGGGAAACGCACTTGGTGGATGAGCAACCGGGCGGCACTTGCCTGCTTTATATCGACCATCATTTAATCCATGAAGTGACGAGCCCGCAGGCGTTCGAGGGCTTGCGCGTTGCCGGGCGGAAAGTTAGACGGCCGGATGCAACGCTGGCAGTGGCCGATCATAATGTTCCCACCAAAGACCGGGCGCTTGGAATCAAAGACGAAACTTCGCGCATTCAAGTCGAAACCCTGGCAAAAAATTGCAAGGAATTCGGGGTGAAATATTTTCCGCTGGATGATATCCGCCAGGGCATCGTCCACATCGTCGGGCCCGAGCAAGGCTTTACTCAGCCGGGGATGACGATAGTCTGCGGCGATTCACACACCTCAACCCACGGCGCATTCGGCGCGCTGGCATTCGGCATCGGCACTAGCGAAGTTGAGCACGTTTTAGCCACCCAAACCCTCATCCAGAAACGCGCGAAAAACATGCGGATTTCAGTGGATGGCGATTTGCCGTTCGGTGTGACGGCAAAGGATTTAATCCTCGCCATCATCGGCAAAATTGGCACTGCGGGTGGCACTGGATACGTCATCGAATATGCTGGGAAAGCCATCCGTGATTTATCAATGGAAGCCAGGATGACGGTTTGCAATATGTCGATTGAGGCGGGCGCGCGCGCCGGGTTGATTGCTCCGGATGAAAAAACTTTTGCCTATATAAAAGGCCGTCCGCTCGCCCCAAAGGGGAAGGATTTCGATAAGGCGGTTGCATACTGGAAAACATTGCCATCTGACCTGGGCGCGAAATATGATGCAGAAATCACATTGCATACCAAGGATATAATTCCCCAAGTTACATGGGGTACCAGCCCGGAAGATGTATTGCCAATTGATGGTATCATCCCGAACCCGGCTGAGATGCAGGACGAATCGACGCGCAAGAAAGCCGAGCGGTCGCTGGAATATATGGGCCTCAAACCTGGAACAAAATTGCAAGATATCATGGTTGATAGGGTTTTCATCGGCTCCTGCACCAATGGCCGGATCGAGGATTTGCGGGAAGTTGCGAAATTGGTGAAAGGAAAAAAAGTTGCGGGAAGTGTGAGCGCCATGATCGTTCCGGGCTCAGGTCTTGTGAAAGAACAGGCGGAAAAAGAGGGCTTAGATAAAATTTTTACCGCCGCCGGATTCGATTGGCGCGAGCCGGGCTGCTCAATGTGCCTGGCGATGAATGCCGATAAACTAGCGCCGGGTGAGCGATGCGCTTCCACATCCAATCGCAATTTCGAAGGCCGCCAGGGTAGGGGAGGCCGCACTCACCTGATGAGCCCGGTAATGGCAGCGGCAGCAGCAGTTACAGGACATTTAACCGATGTTAGAGAATTGAAATAACAAAATTGATCTATGGAACAAAATAGTAAAAAAATAATTCAGGTAAATGGAAACATACACTAATCATCAAACACCAGAATCATCGAATCGGCCCCGCCACCCTGAGAAGGTTGGCCGCGTATATCCCGATTCGCCGCCGAAGGCCGATTGGATTCGAGTTAAAGCGCCGGTTTCTAAGGAGTTTCAAAGCACACGTGATTTGATCCGTGAGCATAAATTAAACACGGTTTGTGAGGAGGCTTCCTGCCCGAACATCGGCGAATGCTGGAGCAAAAAACATGCAACGGTGATGATTCTGGGTTCCGTCTGCACCCGCGCCTGTTCATTTTGCAATGTTGCAACCGGGCGGCCGGATAAACTCGATCCGCATGAACCGGAAAATCTGGCAGCAGCGGTGGGTAAATTGGGATTAGAACATATAGTTATCACCTCTGTTGATCGTGACGATCTGGATGATGGTGGGGCTTCACATTTTGTTGAGTCCATTGAGAAAATTAGGCACTCCGCCCCAAAAACCACCATTGAAATCCTGACCCCGGATTTCTTAAAAAAAGAAGGTGCGGCGGAAAAAGTAATCGCCGCGAAACCCGATGTTTATAATCACAATATCGAGACAGTGCCGAGGCTTTATCCGAGCGTCCGACCCGGCGCGCGGTATTTCCATTCGCTGAGTTTATTACATAAAGTGAAGCAAGTTGATCCTACGATTTTCACCAAATCCGGGCTGATGGTGGGGCTTGGCGAAACCAAGGAGGAAGTATATCAGGTGATGGATGATTTGCGCGCGGCGGATGTCGATTTCATCACTATCGGCCAGTATCTCCAGCCGACGAAGCAGCATATAAACGTTGACAGGTATGTGACCCCGGAGGAATTCGATTCATATGCGAATATGGCGCGCAGCAAGGGGTTTTTGATGGTATCCAGCTCCCCGCTCACTCGTTCATCATATCATGCCGGTGAGGATTTCCAGCGGATGCGGGCGGCGCGGGCGGAAAAACTTGGGACACAAGCATCATCCCAACAATAATCTGTTGATTTCTCCCCGCTCGTCTTGTAAGTCATTCTCCATTATAAAACAAACCCATAGGAGTCTTTCATGTCCGTCATGACGTTCATCATTCTTTGCGGCATCGCCTCAATCGTTTACGGGATTTTCGCCGGACGGTCGATTCTGGCTGCCCCAGCTGGTTCTGATAAAATGAAGCAAATCGCCGCAGCGATCCAGGAAGGAGCCAGGGCATATTTGAACCGTCAATATATGACGATCTCCGTGGTCGGTGTCGTCATTTGCGGGTTGCTGGCATGGCGGCTTGGGATGTATGTAGGCATTGGGTTCGCTATCGGCTCTATATGTTCAGGACTTGCCGGTTATATCGGCATGAATATTTCGGTACGTGCGAACGTGCGCACTGCAGAAGCAGCGAAATCCAGCATGGAAAAGGCACTTGGGATTGCCTTCAAATCCGGCGCAGTGACGGGGATGCTGGTCGTTGGATTGGGGCTGCTCGGCATTTCGCTATATTATAATTATTTGCTGGGAATCAATTTGGATACCCGGAAAATTCTGGAAGCGTTGGTGGCGCTTTCCTTCGGCGCATCGCTGATTTCGATTTTCGCGCGGCTTGGCGGCGGGATATTCACCAAGGGCGCGGACGTCGGTGCCGATCTGGTTGGTAAGGTGGAAGCAGGAATCCCTGAGGATGATCCAAGAAATCCGGCGGTGATAGCAGATAACGTTGGCGATAACGTTGGCGATTGCGCTGGTATGGCTGCTGATTTGTTTGAAACATACGTGGTAACAATCGTTGCCACCATGCTGCTGGCTGCAATTTATTTCACCGGGGCAGCGCAAAAAGCGATGATGATTTATCCGCTGGTGATCGGCGCAGCCTGTATCCTGACTTCTATTGCGGGAACATTTTTCGTTCGACTCGGCAAAGCCAAAAATATCATGGCGGCACTTTATAAAGGATTAATCTCTGCCGCTCTGCTTTCAGGTGTCGCGATTTATTTCGTCACCGATAAAATCGTTGGCTTAAAAACCGCATATAGCATCGGAGCATTAAACTTCACCGGCTGGAACATGTTCCTTTGCTCGCTCTCGGGGCTGGCCGTGACCGGGCTTTTAGTCTGGATCACCGAATATTATACCGCAACTGGTTTTAGGCCAGTTAGGTCTATTGCCCAAGCTTCAACTACTGGGCACGGCACGAACGTCATCCAGGGCCTTGCAGTTTCGATGGAAGCCACTGCGCTTCCAGCGGTCGTCATTTGTGCTGGTATTTTATCTGCCTATCTCGAATGTGGATTATTCGGGATTGCGATTTCGGCTACGACCATGCTGGCGCTGGCCGGAATGGTGGTTGCGCTTGATGCCTACGGCCCGGTGACGGATAACGCTGGAGGAATCGCGGAAATGTCTGGGCTCCCTAAGGAAGTTCGTGTCATCACCGATGCGCTGGATGCTGTCGGCAATACCACCAAGGCGGTGACGAAAGGTTATGCCATCGGCTCGGCGGCCTTGGCGGCGCTGGTGCTTTTTGCGGCTTATACCCAGGAGCTGAAGCATTATTTCAGCAACGTCCATGTGGAATTCCTGCTCTCTGATCCTTATGTTGTGGTCGGCTTGTTTATGGGTGGGTTGTTGCCGTATTTATTTGGCGCGATGGGGATGAAGGCTGTCGGTCGTGCGGCGGGTAGTGTCGTGGTTGAAGTGCGTAGGCAGTTCAAGGAAATTCCGGGAATAATGGCTGGGACCGCGAAGCCGGACTACGGCCGTGCCGTCGATATGCTGACCAAAGCGGCGATCCGGGAAATGATAATCCCGTCATTACTCCCTGTGGGAATGCCGATCCTGATTTTCTTCGTCATCCGATATATCGGCGGGCAGGCGGAAGGATTCGCGGCGCTCGGAGCCATGCTGCTTGGCATTATCGTAACCGGACTATTCGTGGCTATTTCGATGACAGCGGGCGGCGGCGCATGGGATAACGCCAAGAAATATATTGAGGAAGGTAATTACGGCGGCAAAGGTTCGGAAGCGCATAAAGCAGCGGTGACCGGCGATACGGTCGGCGATCCATATAAGGATACGGCAGGCCCGGCGGTCAATCCTATGATAAAAATCGCCAATATCGTGGCGATTCTTCTGCTAGCATTGATGGCAGGGTGATGTTAGAGTGTAAAGTAATGAGTGCTAAGTGCAGAGTTAAGCCACACTCCGCACCATGCGCTCGGCACTATACTCTTAGCACTCGGCACTCTTTCAATGAGCGATAACAAACCCGCAAAATCCTCCGCCTCCAGGTTTTTGACCAACCTGGTCATCGTCATAACTATTCTCACTGTCCTATCATCGCTGCTGATTTTCCTCGGCTTCATTTACGTGATGGTAGTGTTAGTGAGTGGCTTCATGCCCTGCATCATCGCCAATCTAGTAGAAAAAAGGAAAAGGCGGCTGGCCTCGAAAACCATCACTGCATTCAACCTGGCGGGGATAATGCCGCTACTGTTCTCCCTCGCCCGCTCATCCGACCCGAATTTCGTGGCTCAAGGGGCGTTTAACGACCCCTATATATGGCTGATGGTTTATGGATTCGCCGGTTTTGGCTGGCTTGTAGTACAGATCGTGCCACAGATCGTGTTCCTGTTTCTGACCATAAAGGCCGATTTCACCATCCGTAAATTGCAGTCCTTGCAGCGCCAACTGATCGAGGAGTGGGGCGAGGGAGTGAAGAATGGTGGGTAAACAACTAGATTCTGGTATAGAAGTGGGGGAAATATACATTGACGGCAAGCTGGTACCCGAGAAAAATGGCCACAAGATGCTAAAAGGGCAGGGTGACTTAAGCTATGGGAGATTAAAATGAGCGCAAAAAATAAAATATATACGAAAGCCGATATTGAAAAGGTGATGACAGAAAGAAATCTTAATGACCTCGGTACAACTGTTCCTGTGCAGCATGACTCAAGCGACCCTTCCGATGATGATGTTGCAGAAGATTTGAACTTTGGCATAGTATCAATGGCAATCAAGGGGGAAGGCCCGATTCTCTCTCAAAGAATAAAATTTCCAGGCTGCGAAGTCGATATAAGGAGAAGCCAGGATGAGATATATTCAGTAGTTGTGGTGGATGAAAATGATAAACCGCTTAGAATAAAAGGCTTAACTAACAAAGATGGTCATTTGCTGGGGACTACCGATGCGCGGTTAACGCACACTGGCGAAATCGATAGAGTGTTAAGGGCGCTCCGCAATTTGTCATTGCACGAAATAAATAATCCCACACCTCCGCATGCAACACGTCCTGATAGGTTGTGACCACGGTAATCGCCGGGCTTAACTCTTCTAACTGTTCGTGGCAACTGGACCGTACCTGCTGCTTATTTGGGGTTAAACAACTAAAACCTCACTTTTTTCATTTCCCCCTTGAATCCTTATAAAACCCGCCTATATTGCTATCCCTTGAGGAATTTACGGGCAAAAGCCTAACCATTTGTAAAAGAGGAAGAATATGAAAATAAAGCCATTGCATGACCGCGTTCTGGTACGCCGCGTCGAAGAAGAGGAAGTAACCAAAGGCGGGATAATCATCCCGGATACCGCGAAAGAAAAGCCAACCAAAGGCGAAATCGTCGCTGTTGGCGGCGGTGCACGCGATGAAAACGGCAAAATCCACCCACTCGATGTTAAAGCGGGGGATATCGTCCTGTTCGGCAAATGGGGCGGCACTGAGATTAAGATAGATGACGAAGAACTGCTGATCCTCAAGGAATCCGACATTATGGCTATCGTCGAGGGTCACAAGGCTGCTGGAAAGAAGAAGGCGGCATAATTTTAGGTAATTGGGATTTTTTCCAATCACTAATCACCAATCAAAAGGAGAACTAAAATGTCAAAAGAAGTAAGATTCGGCGCGGAAGCGAGAGAACAAATCCTCCAGGGCGTAAATATATTAGCCAATGCGGTGAGAGTGACGCTAGGGCCAAAGGGCCGTAACGTCGTGCTGGATAAATCATTCGGCGCGCCGCGCATAACCAAGGATGGAGTGACTGTTGCGAAGGATATAACCCTCGGCAATAAATTCCAGAATATGGGTGCGCAAATGCTGAAGGAAGTGGCAAGCAAAACCGCCGATCTCGCCGGGGACGGCACCACCACCGCGACGGTACTCGCGCAGGCGATCGTCGTCGAAGGTGCGAAAGCAGTTGCAGCGGGGCTAAACCCGATGGATCTGAAGCGTGGAATTGACCTTGCGGTTGAAACTGTTGTCGCTTCGGTTAAGAGAAAGAGCAAATCAATCAGCACTCAAGCTGAGATCGCCCAGGTAGCTACAATTTCCGCCAACGGCGATAAGGAAATCGGCGAAAAAATAGCTGAAGCGATGCAGAGAGTTGGTAAGGAAGGCGTAATCACCATCGATGAATCCAAGGGCCTGGAATTCGAGTTGGATGTGGTTGAAGGCATGATGTTCGACCGCGGCTATCTCTCGCCCTATTTCGTCACTAACCCGGAAAAAATGACCACAGAACTGGATAGTCCATATATCCTGCTGTTTGATAAGAAGCTTTCCGGCCTGCAACAAATGCTGCCGCTGCTTGAGGCGGTGGTGCAATCAGGCCGTCCGCTGCTCATCATTGCGGAAGATGTGGAAGGCGAGGCACTGGCAACTCTGGTTGTCAATAAACTGCGTGGGGGCTTAAAAGTCGCTGCAGTGAAAGCTCCAGGATTCGGCGATCGCAGGAAATCAATGCTGGAGGATATAGCCATCCTCACCGGCGGCCAGGCGATCAGCGAAGATCTCGGGATCAAGCTGGAAAACGTTGGGCTTGAAATGCTAGGCAAAGCCAAACGGGTGACTATCGACAAGGAAAATACTACCATCATCGACGGCGCCGGCAAGAAGAAGGATATCGATGCGCGTATAAGCCAAATCAAAGCGCAAATCGAGGAAACTGATTCCGATTACGATAAAGAAAAGCTGCAAGAGCGCCTGGCAAAACTAGCGGGTGGCGTGGCCGTGCTAAAAGTCGGCGGCGGCTCGGAAGTGGAAGTTAAAGAGCGCAAGGATCGCGTTGAAGATGCCAAGCATGCGACCAAAGCTGCGGTCGATGAAGGCATTGTTCCCGGCGGTGGTGTTACGCTACTGCATGCGGCAAAAGACCTGGACAAGCTGAAAGCCATTAATGAAGACCAGCAGGCTGGAATCAACATCGTCAAGAAGGCGCTTGCCTTCCCACTCCGCCAAATTGCGGAAAACGCGGGTGTCGATGGCGCCGTTGTCGCTGGGAAAATTTCCGAAAGTAAAGATGCCAATTTCGGCTATGATGCGCAAACCAACCAGTATGTCGATATGATAAAGGCCGGCATCATCGATCCGACGAAAGTGGTGCGTTACGCGCTGCAGTACGCGGCATCGGTTGCCGGGTTGCTCATCACCACCGAAGCGCTGATCGCCGATAAGCCAGAACCGAAGTCCAGCTCTGGCGGTGGCGGCGGTATGGGTGGCATGGGCGGCGGCATGGGCGATATGGATTTCTAATTTTAATCCAAAATTCCCCTTATTAAAAATAAATAAAAGGAGCCTATCACAAGGCTCCTTTTATTTTTCTGTCATACCCGATAGTTACCAAAAAAGAGCTTGAGCTAATAAATTTTTAGCTTTGCCCGCTATGATTTCGCATCCGCGAATTGCATTTCCCGATTTTTATGTTAAACAAGCTTGAGATTCTTCAGTAAAAGGAGATTTATATGGACGAAAATAGTTGCGGCAAAATGAAGCCAGTGTGCAAGATCGTCACGCTGGTATTGCTACTGGCAGTGGCATGGTTTTACCTTGCCCATCACGAGCATATGGTATGGCCAGGCAAATGCATCGGCGTGAATATGAAGATCGAGAATGGCGAAATCAGGTCTGCTCAGGTTCAGGACGGAGTGCTTGCTGTTACCGCTGCTTTCCCTGATCAGCGGGTGACCAAGGTGATTGTTTACGATTATTGCCAGGGCAAGGTTTTAAGTTCTGTCGAAACATCAAAATAATTCAATTTACTCCACCCGAAAGGCAAAGAATTTTAGATAATCGCTTTCCGGAAGGAGAGGGTGTTTCGGATGATCCGGAGCGGCGCCAGCCGATTTTAATAATTGAAATTCCCGTTCGGATTTTTTCAAGCAATTTTCTAGCAATTTCTTAAGTTCCCCGCGCGGCGCATGATGTGAGCATGAAGTCAGCGCAAGAATCCCGCTCGGTGCGATAAGGGAGATTCCAAGTTTCATCAGCCTTTCATAGCCCATCATTCCGGATTTTTTATCCGCCCTAGTTTTTACGAAAGCCGGAGGATCAAGCAGAACAATGTCGAATTTTCTGCCTGCTTTTTGTAGTTTTTCTAATGCGTCAAACGCTTTTGCCCGGATGAATTCGCAGCTTTCCAGCAATGAATTTTCCTTTGCGGCTAATGCCGCTAGTTCAAGCGCGCGTGCGGAACTATCAATAAAAGTTACGGATTTTGCACCGTGGTTCGCTGCCAATATCCCGAACCCTCCATTATAGCAATAGCAATCCAGAACAGATTTTCCTTCCGCTAGATCAGCGATAAATTTCCGGTTCTCGCGCTGATCATAGAACCAGCCGGTTTTCTGGCCGCGGAGCAAATCAGCGAAATATACGCAGCCGTTTTCATGGATTTTTGTAAATCCTTGAGCCTCTCCCTTTGCCACCGAGACGTAATTCTTGAGCCCCTCCTTCAGCCGCGCCGGGACGTCATTGCGGAATATTATGGTTTCCGGAGCGAGAGTTTTTCCAAGTGTTGCCAGGAGTTGGGGTTTCAAGCGCTCCATTCCCGCTGTACTGATCTGGCATATTAGCGTACCGCCGAAGCGGTCGAGAATCAATCCAGGCAGCCCATCGGCCTCGGAATGTATAAGCCGATAATATCCCCCGGGAAATAATTTCTCGCGCTTTTCCAAAGCTGCCGCAATCCGGCGGCAGAAGAAACTGGCGTCGATTTTTTCATTCGGATCACGCGATAATATTCGGCAGGCGATGTAGGATTTTTGGTTGTAATATCCGGTCGCCAGGAATTTGCCAGATAAGGAAAGGATTTTGCCCAATTCACCGGACACCGCGGTTTCCAGGGCTGAATTACCGATGATTTCTGTAACAGGAATCCATGGTGCGCCTTTTTTGATATTTTCTTCGTATTTTTTTCGGATGGCGAGAATTAAACCTTTTGGCATACGATTGTTATAAAATTATTATCAATAATAATCAAATGGTTATGAATAATTTTGCAAAATAGCTTGACTCACATAAAGTTACTCTTTATATCCCCATAATATTAATGTAATTATATCATATTAAACATTTTTAAAAGGTGAAATAGGAGATTGATACAATGATCGGCAAAGTTTTATACACTGGGATACTAAGTATTGCGCTGGCTTTTTTCGGCACGGCTAATGCCTATGCCACCGATCAAGATGTCGAATCCAGGATACAAAAACTGGAACAGGAAATCCAGGCGTTGAAAAAAGAATTAAAAGAGCAGAAGCAGAATGCCGTGGCGCAAAAAGCTGAACCTAAAACGCAGCCTAAAGCGCAACCGGTCGCCTCCTCTTCAGTAATTCAGCCGCAGATAGCCGCAGGCCAGGCAGTGCAGGCTAATTCACCGGGCGGCACGGCGGCGGGTGAACCGGGAACCCAAGCCTTGAGTGGCACCAAGCTCGATTACAATAATAAGCGCGGTATAACCGTTACCAGCCCGGATGGCCAAAACAGCTTCACCATCCGTGGCTATGGCCAGATGGATGGCCGGTTTCCGATCAATGATAAGGCCGGAAACGACCAGGACGAATTCCTGATTCGTGCAGCGCGACCGGTATTTCTTGGCACAGCTGGCGATGCGTCGTTCCGGTTCATGCCTGAATTCGCCGGTAGCACGCCGAAAGTTTACGATCTCTACGCAGATTACCATTTCGCCGACCAACTCAATGTCCGCGCTGGGAAAGATAAATCGCCGATCGGACTTGAACGCTTGGTTATCGATAATGAGCAGGAATTCGTGGAACGCGGCCTACCTACCAACCTGGTTCCCAGCCGTGATATTGGCGTCAGCCTGTTCGGTAGTATAATCCCGCAGCTCGATTACCGCATCGGCATATTGAACGGTGCGCCGGATCTCGGCAATATCGATGGCGATACCGATGGTGGTAAAGATGTAGTGGCAAGGCTTTTTTCCAACCCGTTTAAAAATAGTGGGATAAAACCGTTGGAGGGGCTAGGTTTCGGTGTTGCCGGTTCTACCGGACAGCATGACGGCACTGCAAAAAATACCGAGCTTCCTGGGTATCTCACCATATCTCAGGTGCAATTCTTCGGATACAATAGCGGTGTAACTGCTGACGGCACCAACTGGCGGCTCTCGCCCCAGGGTTATTATTATTACGGGCCGTTCGGCGTTCTCGTCGAATATGTCGATTCGACTACTGATGTCGCTAGCGGAACGTCTCATGCCAATATTGGTAACAAAGCCTGGCAGGCCGAAACTTCCTATGTGCTAACTGGCGAAAATGTTGATTACCACAGCGTAGTGCCGAATGAGAATTTCGATCTCAAAAAAGGCACTTGGGGTGCGTTCGAGCTGGTCGGTCGCTTCGGTGAACTGAAAATCGGTGGCAATGCATTTCCGACATTCGCCAACCCAGCAACTTCGGCACACGAAGCAAGAGAGTGGGTGGGCGGCCTCAATTGGTATTTGAACTATAACCTTAAATTGAATATAGATTATGCAACTACTTATTTTGATGGTGGCGCTGCGAACGGAGGAAACCGGCAAACGGAACGCACTTTCCTGACACGTACGCAATATAAGTTTTAATCGGAGGCGAGGTGAAATTAAAATATAAAATCCTGCTGACCTTGACTCTATTGCTTTTCTTCCATCCGGTAAAAGCGGCCGAAAGCCAAGAAATTCTGAACGCCTCCTACGATCCGACCCGTGAATTCTATGAGGAATACAACAAGGCTTTCGTGAAGCATTGGCGGGAAAAAACCGGCGAAGAGGTAACCATCAGGCAATCACATGGCGGTTCGGGAAAACAGGCGCGTTCGGTGATCGACGGACTCCCAGCCGATGTGGTGACGTTGGCCCTGGCATACGACATTGATGCCATCGCCGCAAAATCTGGGCTGATTACCAAAGATTGGCAAAAAAGGCTGCCTGCCGACAGTTCGCCATACACTTCCACCATCGTTTTTCTGGTGCGCAAGGGTAACCCGAAAAATATCCACGATTGGGATGATTTGGTGAAAAGCGGCGTTTCTGTGATCACCCCGAATCCGAAAACTAGTGGCGGGGCGCGCTGGAATTATCTTGCCGCCTGGGGGTATGCCTTAAAAAAATACGATGGTGAGGAAAAGGCCAGGGAATTCGTTGGCAAATTATATAAAAACGTGCCGATTTTGGATACCGGAGCGCGTGGTGCGACGATAACTTTCACTGAGCGTGGCATCGGTGATGTATTGCTTGCCTGGGAAAATGAGGCGTTGCTGGCGGTGAGTGATCTGGGCAAAGATAAATTCGAGATTGTTGTTCCCTCGGTCAGCATTCTAGCTGAGCCGCCGGTGGCGGTAGTCGATAAGAACGTCGATAAAAAAAGCACGCGCGCGGTGGCTGAGGAATATTTGAGATATTTATACTCGTCGGAGGCTCAAGGATTGGCAGCTAAGAATTTCTACCGGCCAACCGATGTGAAAATCGCGGCGGCATATAAAGACAAATTCCCGAAGCTGAAACTATTCACTATCGCCGATCTTGGTGGCTGGAAATCGGCAGAGGAGAAGCATTTCGCCGATGGTGGGGTGTTTGATCAATTGTATTCTGGGAAGTAACCGAATATCAAAAAATCTTCCCTGGGTTCATAATATTATCCGGGTCGATTGCTAGTTTTATTTTCCGCATCAATTCTATTTCTAGCTTCGGTTTATAAATTAAAAAATCCTCGCGGCGCTCTATGCCGATGCCGTGCTCGGCGCTAATGCTGCCCTGCAAATCCGTCACCGCATCATAAACGATTTTTTTTAAAGCAGATTTTACGCGTGCAAAATCATCGTCTGGCACATCTTTCGGCAGGTAAAAATTATAATGGATGTTGCCGTCACCCAAATGCCCGAAGGGAAAACTCACCAGTGCGGGAAATTTCTCCAATGCTTTTTTCGTGGTACAATCGAGAAAATCCGGGATTTTCTCTATGGGCACAGAAATATCGAAATGAATGCTGCGCCCAATTTTTCGGGCACTCTCGGAAATATTTTCGCGCAGTTGCCAAAATTCTCGTGCTTGGTGGATTGAGCTGGCGACTGCCATATCTTTTACTAAATGCTGTTCCAACGCTCTGGCAAGCAAGCTCTCAATTTCCGCCAAGGAAAATTCCGCCAGTAGGTAATATTTCGCCGTTTCCTTGAGTGGATTTCGAAGGTTTTTTATCTCATGCAGTGCCAGCTCCAGCGCTGTTGCCGATATGAATTCAAATGCTGTTAACGCATCAGATTTTATAAAATTTAGAAATTCTATCGCATGGTTTAAATCATCACAACTTGCAAAAACCGTGGTTTTTTCCTGCGGTTGTGGAAAACATTTTAGAGTGGCGGCAGTGATGATTCCGAGCGTTCCTTCCGCGCCGATGAAAATCTGTTTCAAATCGTATCCAGTATTGTCTTTTTTCACTGCGGCAAGTTTTTGTAATAACCGGCCGTCCGGCAAAACAACCTCCAATCCCAGCACCAGATTGCGCATGTTACCGTAGCGCAGAACTGCTGTACCACCAGCATTGGTAGAGATTATCCCGCCGATTTCCGCGCTGCCTTCTGACCCCATCGAGAGCGGAAAAATCATCGCGTTTTCCTCAGCGGTTTCCTGGAGCTTTTGCAGTATGACGCCAGCTTCAGCGGTGATGGAAAATCCGGCTTTGTCGATATTTCTTATATTATTCATGTGCGAAAGATTGATGATTATTTCTTTTCCCGAAATCGGCACGCATCCCGCTACCAACCCGGTATTTCCGGCCTGCGGAATCACCGGAATTTTTTCGGAAGCACAGATTTTTATTATTTCCTGAATTTGATTTGCCGATGTTGGTAGCGCGACCAATGGAGATTTCCCCTTGTAACCGCCGCGCCAGGATGCGGCATATGGTGCGATTTCCTCCGGATTATCCAGATAATTGCCGGCGCCTAAAATGTCCTTTATTTTTTCAACTGGCATTAAAGATTATGCCTTGTGCCAGTTCCGGTTTCGCAGTGCCGAAATAACTGGTCGAAGTTTGTCTTCGCATGTAATTTTTCCAGGAATCGGATCCGGACTCGCGGCCGCCGCCGGTTTCTTTTTCGCCGCCGAATGCGCCGCCGATTTCTGCACCTGACGTGCCGATATTAACATTGGCAATACCGCAATCGCTGTATCTTTTGAAATATTCTGCCTCGCGCAAATCGGTGGTAAAAATTGCGGAAGATAAGCCCTGCGGCACGTCATTATGGATTTTCAGTGCCTGCTCCAAAGTTTTATATGGCATCGCATAAAGTATCGGCGCGAAGGTTTCTTTTTTGACAATCGTGGTTTGTGTTGGGCTTTTTACCAAAGCTGGGGCGACATAATATCCGCCGGGAAATTTCCCAGCCAGAATCCGCTCACCGCCGATGATTTCCAGCGCATCTTTTTTCGCCTCCTCAAGCGATTTATTCATGTTTTCGAACGCTTGCGCATCTATCAACGGGCCAATCAAACTATCCGGCTCAAATGGATTTCCGATTTTTGCCGGTAAGGACTTATAGGCGCTTTTCAAGCTAACGAAAAAATTTTCGTAAATCGATTCATGTACGATGAGCCGCCTAGTTGAAGTGCAACGCTGGCCGCAAGTGCCTACCGCGCCGAACAAAATAGATGAAAGTGCAAGCTGTAAATCGGCATTTTCGCTCACGATTATCGCGTTGTTGCCGCCGAGCTCCAGCAATGATTTTCCAAATCTTTCTGCGCATTTCGGGCCGACTATTTTCCCCATCCGTGTGCTGCCGGTAGCACTCACCAATGCGATTCTATCATCACCAACCAGCCGCTCGCCTACATCGTGTTTTCCGATTACTATGCTGCTTAAATTCTCCGGCGCTTCATGCCCAAATTTTTTATATTCTGCAACGGCCTTTTCAAAAATACTCTGGCAGGTGATGGCCGATAGCGGCGTTTTTTCCGATGGTTTCCAGATGACCGAGTCACCACAAACAATAGCCAGAGCGAAGTTCCACGCCCACACCGCGACTGGAAAATTAAACGCGCTGATGACGGCGACTGGTCCGAGTGGTAGCCAGTTTTCCTGCATCGTGTGGTTCTTACGTTCGGATGCGATGGTGAGGCCATAAAGTTGCCTCGAAAGGCCAACCGCGAAATCGCAAATATCGATCATTTCCTGTACTTCGCCGCGTCCTTCGGCGATTATTTTCCCGCATTCAATGGTGACGAGTTGCGCCAGCGATTCTTTGTATTTTCGCAAAAAATCGGCAAAAATCCTGACTACCTCACCCCGCTTGGGCGCCGGGACGTCGCGCCATTTTTTGAATGCAACAACGCTTGCAGCGATTTTTTCCTCGATGTTTTTTTCCAGCGCCAGGACGGCGATTTCCTGGCCGTCTATCGGCGAATGAACGGCCAAATCCGCACCGCTATACGGGCTTATATCAACTCCTATTTCCTTCAATATTTTGCTGGCGTCCATAATTTCTATCCCAATGATAATAACGGATGGTTTGCGGCGTAAAGTTTGCCCATTTTCGTTTTCAGAAAATGCTCAAGCGGAATATCTTCCTGCCTCACAAATCCTTTTTGCGGCAATTTTTTCGCCGTAACCAGTTCCACCACGGAAACAATTGCGGCAGCGGTTGTCCAGGCGATCGCGGTGCGGATTTTGCCAGCAAATTTTATCGGTTGGTAATCAGTGACGAGTTCTTTCGTCTGTAATTTTCCGCCGATTTTCCCCTGCACCGAGGCATGGATGAGCACGCGATCCTGGTCGTCCGGCGGTAGAGCGTTGGCTATGCGTTTTACCAATTCGTCCGGCTCGTCGCGGAACCGGAGTTCCTCAAGCAGCAGGCGCATTCCGGCCAGATGGCCGGGATAACGGATGCTTTTATAATCCAGCGTTTCCACCTTGCCTGCGTAAGTTTCCGTCATAGTGCCAAGCCCACCTGATGTGGTGAAGGCTTCGTATTCGATGCCCTGGATGCGCAGTATTTCGGCATTTTTCAGTGCGGGAACTTTCTGCCGCTTTCCACCCTCGATCACATCGCAATCTTCGATATATTCGTGGATTAACCCATCTAACGACCAGTTTCCGGCATACCCTAATTGGCCGATTGGATTCTGCGGCAGTGCGCCAACACGGAGTTTTATGTGGCGGAGCGTCCCTTGGTCGAATTTTTTAGCGATATGTGCGCCCAAGATACCTATGAACCCCGGCGCCAGGCCGCATTGCGGGATCATGACTTTCTTAGCGGTTTTAGCCATTTTGCGGATGGCTTCGGTGGTTTTTATATCTTCCGTCGGGTCGAAATAATGAATTCCGGCCTTATGTGCCGCTTTTGCGGCATCAAGCGTCAGGAAATACGGCAGGCAGGAAATCACCGCATTCTGGCCTTTCATTGTTTCTGCCAAGAAATCCTTATCTTTTACATCGCCAGGAATAAATTTTATTTTCGCCGGAGTGTTGGCAGTTTTCGCGCGGTCAATGCCGGTGACTTTCATGCCGATTCCGTCCAGCATTGCCGCCACCAAAGAGCCGACTCCGCCAAGGCCGAGTATAAGGATGTGTTTCATTTCCTAAGTCTTTGTCATCTCGAATAAATTCGTTGCCTGTTCACCCAGGAATCCAGTGAATTCTTTTCCATCCGCCAACCCGCGCTCGGCGAGTTCGTAATATGCGTAGCTCCAGTCGATTTTGCCGATGGAGCCATCCGTCTCGCGTACGTCGCATTTTTCCATCACCGCTTCGGTTGAGGATTGGCGGAGCTTGGAGCCTTTCTCGCCCTCATATTCCTTTTTCATTGGGATTCCAGCGCGCTTGAGCGCTTCCACTGTGGCTTCTATATCCGGCCATTCTTTCACATTCTGCTTATTTATCCAGGCGGTGAAATGATTGACCGAATTGCCGTGTAATAAAGTCCAGGCGGCGTATTGCGAATGTTTGTTCATATCCTCAATTGCTTTCCGAGCCGGAATGTCCCAATGCCGACCAAAAAAATCGACCAGGCTTTCGATGAGTGCATGTATGGTACGTTCGTCTAATTCTTCGCCGCACTGCAATGCCGATAACAATTCAAGATCGGTGGAAGTGAGCGGATCATTGGCGCTTTTTACCGCGTCTTTTATTATCTTCTGTGCCTCAATCGGCAATTTATCAACTTCAAGTTGGCTGATGAAAATCTTTGGGCTGTCGGAATTTGTTTTATGCTCAAAATGCCAGGCAGTAAGCTTTTTTTCGGTGAAATCGTAACGATCTTTTCGCTGATAGCCGAGTGCCTCAAATATCCGGGAAATGGCAATAACTCCGGGTGGCTGCGTGCCGGTTATGCAATTGAAGGTGCGGAAAGCAATGTGGTCATTATGCACAGTACCACCCTTTTGGCTCACCATTTTCTCATATTGCGCGGCGTAAGGCACCCGGGAATTATACTTCTCCCATAATTTTGCCAGCAATGTGCCTAAAACCCGTTCCGCTTTCATCACCACCGCTTTTAAAGAATTGGCTATGGAATATCAATATGAAGATTTTATCCCACACCCTATAAGAAAATTAAGAGATTACAAAGTTTTAATATTTTAGTAATGCAAAGGTAATACGAAACCGTGCATTATGCAAAACGGTGATAAACCATAATTTTAACCATCAGGAGACTTAATATGAAGCACTTTAAAATCCTTTCCCTTCTTGCGGCGGTCAGCGCCATAACCGTTGGCAGCATCGCAGCTTATGCGGCTGATGATATGAGCAGCACGACAGTAACCAAGAAAACCCAAACCAAGAAAGTCACTCATAAGAAATCGGCTGCCAAGAAGCAATCTGCTGCTCCGGCTGCTGCTCCGAAGAAGCACATGCACAGAACCGTTAATACCGGCGGCGCCAAAAGCAACATAATCGGCGGTAATAACCGAAATAACGAAACTCAGGACACCCGCCCGGTTTCCGAGCAATAGTCAGTAGTTGCAAGTTGTAGAAGTTGCAAGTTGCAGGTATAAGGATTCTTACCTGCAACTCTGCAACTTGTAACTTGCAACTCTGATATGCGCGTCCTGCTAATTGAAGACGATAAGGAAACGGCGAAATATATAGCCCAGGGGTTGCAGGAATCCGGGCATGTCGTTGATCACGCTGAGGACGGCCGCGAGGGGCTGTTCTACTCCACCGAAAATAAATACGATATTCTGATCGTCGATCGGATGCTGCCGAAGATAACCGGCCTTTCCATAATCCAGTCATTGCGCTCGTCGGGCAACAATACGCCGGTGCTGGTTCTCTCTGCGCTCGGCCAGGTGGATGAGCGGGTGAAGGGCTTAAAGGCCGGGTGCGACGATTACCTGGTGAAACCCTTTGCATTTTCCGAGTTGCTGGCGCGGCTGGAGGCTTTAACCCGGCGCGGCAACTCTACGCCGGAGCAAACCGTCCTAAAAATTGACGACCTGGAGATGAATTTACTCACCCGTGCGGTGACTAGGGGAGGCAAGGAGATTCCTCTGCAAAACCGGGAGTTCCGACTGCTGGAATATATGATGCGCCATGCTGGCCAAGTGATAACCCGCACGATGCTCTTGGAAAACGTTTGGGATTTCCATTTTGACCCGCAGACCAACGTTATTGATGTCCAAGTCAGCCGCCTCCGTAACAAAATTGACAAGGATTTCAAGAAATCTTTGATTCATACGGTGAGAGGGG
>JABDBP010000012.1 GCA_013288565.1 Alphaproteobacteria bacterium
TCAATTATCCCTGTTAATATCACGCACGGTTACGTATATATTCGGAAAATGGTTAACGCAAGATTCATAAAATTTTTCCTCTGCAGACTGATAAGGAGAGGCGAGTTGAAGATCATAACCGCGGAAGGCGCGGCGATGATCTTGGGCGTTCCCAGTGCAAAACCTAAGGTCACCATCCGGCTGCATGATAAAAACCTGCCGCTGAAACTGATGCTGAATTTCACTTTGGCGCTCGGCGAAGCTTATATGGATGGCCGGCTTACCATAGAAGAAGGAACGCTCTATGATTTGCTGGAATTATTCGCCATAAATTATCACGATTCGCCGCCGCTATTACCGGGATATGTAACGCGTCCGGCGGAGTCCCTGCTGCGGTTCATCCATCAATATAATCCCGTTCATATCGCCCAGAAAAACGTGGCGCATCATTATGATTTATCTGATGCGCTTTATAAAATTTTCCTCGACAAGGATATGCAATACTCCTGCGCCTATTTTGAATCGGCGGGCGATAGTTTGGAAACTGCACAGCTGAATAAAAAGCGACACATCGCTTCAAAATTACTGCTGAAACCCGGGATGAAGGTTCTTGATATCGGCTCCGGCTGGGGTGGGCTGGCACTTTATCTGGCGAAAAATCACGGCGTGGAAGTCACTGGCCTGACGTTATCCGCCGAGCAGCATAAAATCGCAGTAGAACGGGCAAGGCAAGAAGGCCTGGCGGATAAGGTAAAGTTTCTCATCCGCGATTACCGCGAGGAAACGACTGAATATGATCGGATAGTTTCGGTCGGGATGTTTGAGCATGTCGGCGTCCGGCATTACGGGGAATTTTTTGAGAAATTAAAAAAATTGCTCAAAAACGATGGCGTCGCCCTGCTGCATTCGATCGGGCGGATGGACGGGCCAGGAATCACCGATCCGTGGGTGAGGAAATACATATTCCCCGGCGGCTATGCTCCGGCGCTTTCCGAAGTGCTGCCGGTGATCGAAAGACTAGGGCTTTGGGCCACCGATATCGAAATCCTGCGGCTGCATTATGCCAAAACTTTGAAGGAATGGCGAAATAGGTTTACCCAACATCGCGAGGAAATAAAACGGCTATATGACGAACGGTTCTGCCGCATGTGGGAATTTTATCTAATCGGTGGCGAGATGGATTTCCGGTACTTAAGCACCATGGTATTCCAGATCCAGATTACGAAAGATGTATCGGCAGTGCCGTTGACTAGAGATTATATTTACGGCTAATTCACTCCCCCTGCCCGGCCGTGAATCCGGGTTTGCCTTCGAAATTATAGAGATTCTCGGTCTTGATAAAATCGATTTGCGCTGCCTTGAACTGGTTTAGCAATTCCAATATTTCGCCATGCGGAACCGGCTGCTTGCCTAAATAACGGCAGCACCAATGGTCATTATATTTGAGTCCCGAAATATCGCCCGGCCAGACTTTTAGGCCACGATTGGAAATACTTTGCAAAGCCAGGCCAGCGGTTTTGAATTTACCTACTACACCGGCAACCTGGATAGCATTTTGATTCCTGATATCAGCGAAAATATCCACGCCGACCAATTCTTTTTTCTCGGCAATTCGGAGTGATACCCCGGATTTTTTTGCGCTTGATTCGGATTTCCCGGCATAATCCACCGCGCGTAATTTCTTAGGTTTTTTGCCGAGATGATCGATCACCGCTTTGGCAAAATCCTTTGTTCCGACTTTTTTCTTTGATATTTTTTTATTATATAGATCCGCCGTATGGATGCCGCTTTCGATGGTGGCGAGCAGCGCGTTATGCACCAGTGTCGCTATCTTGTTCTGACCAATATGCACCAGCATCATCACCGCGCCGGCGAGCAAGCCAGACGGATTAGCTATATCTTGCCCCGCTATGTCAGGCGCGCTGCCGTGGATTGCCTCAAACATCGCATATTCATCGCCGACGTTGGACGAACCCGCCAGCCCGACCGAGCCGGAAATCTCCGCCGCGATATCGGAAATAATATCGCCGTATAGGTTCATGGTGACGATGACATCGAAAATCTCCGGCTTCGCGGCAATCCGCGCCGAGCCGATATCGACGATATAATGGTCATTCGCAATGTTCGGATATTCTTTTGCGATTTCATTGAAGGTGCGGTGGAACAGGCCGTCCGTCATTTTCATTATGTTATCTTTGCTCATGCAGGAGACTTTTTTGCGGTTGTTTTTCACCGCATATTCGAAGGCGTAGCGCACGATTTTTTCGCAGCCGGTGCGGCTGACTAATTTCAAACATTGCACCACTTCGTCGGTCTGGCGGTGCTCAATGCCGGTATATAAATCCTCCTCGTTCTCGCGCACTATCACCATATCCATCACCTGATGCGGCGTTGAAACGAATGGGTAATATGACGCTACCGGCCGCACATTGGCATAAAGCCCAAGCGATTTGCGCAGCGTGACGTTCAGGCTTTTATACCCACCGCCCTGCGGCGTGGTTATCGGCGCTTTTAAAATAATTTTGGTACGGTGGATAGATTCCCATGATGCTGGCGCTATGCCCGAAGTCTGGCCGCTTTCATAAACTTTTTTACCGACTTCGATGATTTCCGGTTTTATATCAGCCTTCGCGGCTTTCAGAATAGAAAGCGCCGCTTCCATTATCTCCGGGCCGATACCGTCGCCATATGCAACCGTGATTGGTGTGGTCATAAATCTTCTCCCCTGGGGCTCCTAAAACCCTGACAAACCTAAATGATTCCCGTTAACGATTCATTAACTATTTTGATTTATAATTGATTTTGGCGAATATAATTCTCGAGTGCAACATTTATGCAGAAGCCGGATAAAGTAGAACCATTGCAGTGGCAGAAGGTATTGCTTGAGCATAACATTCATCTTCTCGGCAGGGATCAGGCTGCGGCTTTGATAATAAATGAAGATGGCTCCATCAGCTCGCATATTACTGGCAAACATCCTCTAGCACTCATTACCATTACTGATTTAGATAAGGAGATAGCAAATCCTGAATCGCTGGAAAATCTTAGGGAATCGCTTGGAGAAATATCGAAGAGAATCAATAGCCAGAATGGATCAGGTATTACTGCCGATTACCTGATTCGTATGATGAGGAAAAAAGCCGACAAGATTCGGCCTTCGGGATTTCGCGACAAGCTTACCGCAGATGAAGATCTGATAAGAAAAACCTATTTCTTAAATATAACCGCGAACCCGGCACTTGCTGCATTTCTTGCCCTAGCCGATTGGAATACGCGCAAAATGCCTGGGAAGGAAGAAGAACTACCGGCGCAAAGAACCATCTTCTGTACCGGTGCGCAAAGAAGCACGGTTCCAGAGCTGGATACCAGATACCGAGGCACAGGCATCGCCGGCTATAATAGTTTTAGTCGAATTATGGTACAAAGCTCTTTGCTTATAGATTATGGAGGAGGCCGCCTGGACAACATATTGACCTCCTATCGCACAACAACTTTGGAAGAAATGCACCATGCCCTGGATGGATTTTTCTCTCGTGATCTCAGTAAATCTATTCATCAATCACTGATCGAGGAAGATAAAGAGGGCATAAAGGCTTTAGACGATATTAATGGTAAAATTGCGATGAGGCGAGAATTGAGCGAGTCTGAGGTAACAAAACTTAACCACATGAAAAATCTACTGCCGAAAGTTAGTAAAAATGAGTTGATTTATTTCCTGCGCCATGCGTGGGCTTTATTGAAGAATGCGATCAGCGTGAGCGGAGAGATCTATGCTGATATAAGAAAACAAAGCAAAAATGGCGATCACTCCGGGCTGCAATTCGAGCAATATGCGAAGATAGCCGCATTCGGAGATGTACTCTGCCAGAATTTGAACGATAAGGATATCGGTCATAAGCTGCTTGCTCTCCTGCTCCCGCCCAAGGAAAAGGAAATCAATGGCAAGGTTTATAAAAACCTGACGGCAGTTTACCTGGATGCCGCAAGGAAGATAGATGAGTGGTACGAATCCACCTTTACTGCAGCCGAAAGGCAGCAAGCAGCGGATTATATAGCTGCAATCAGGGAGGAAGATCGTTCTCCTGGGTTGCGTGGCACGGCAAACCAACAAGAGTTTGGACGATGAATCTAAGCCGCCTTCTTCAACAACTCCAGCATCGTTTGACCCAACGCCGCTGGGGAATCGGAGACTTTGATTCCGGCCGATTTCATTGCCTCGATTTTCGATTCCGCATCGCCCTTGCCGCCTGATACTATCGCCCCGGCATGGCCCATCCGCCGGCCCGGAGGCGCGGTGCGGCCGGCGATGAAACCGACTGTCGGCTTTTTTATTTTCGATTTCTTGATGAAATCCGCCGCTTCTTCCTCTGCCGCGCCGCCGATTTCGCCGATCACCATGATCGCTTCGGTCTGCGGATCTGCCAAAAACATTTCAACGCATTCCAGGAAATTCGTGCCATTCACCGGGTCGCCGCCGATGCCGATGCAGGTTGATTGGCCGAGGCCGGCATCGGTGGTTTGCTTCACCGCTTCATAGGTCAGCGTCCCAGAACGCGAGACGATACCGACTTTTCCCTTCATATGGACGTGCCCGGGCATGATGCCGATTTTGCATTCGCCGGGAGTGATGACGCCCGGACAATTCGGCCCGATTAGCCGGGTTTTGGAGCCGACGAGCGTGCGTTTCACCCTCATCATATCCAGCACCGGAATGCCCTCGGTGATGCAGACTACCAATTCGATTCCGGCATCGATGGCTTCGAGTATGGCATCGGCGGCAAACGGCGGCGGGACGTAAATCACCGATGCGTCGCACCCGGTTTTGGCACGCGCTTCGGCCACCGTGTCAAATACCGGTAGGTTCAAATGTTTCGTTCCGCCTTTGCCCGGCGTAACGCCACCGACCATTTTAGTGCCATAGGCAATAGCCTGCTCAGAGTGATAAGTCCCCTCTCTACCCGTAAATCCCTGGCAGATGACTTTGGTGTTTTTGTTTACTAATACGGACATTTTATTTTCCTGAATTGGTTTTATCGTTGTTATATTTATTCGTAGCGCCTTCCAGTAATGTCGGATCACATTTTTTACCGGCGAAATCGGCTTGCATGTCGCCGAGCTTTTTCTTCCAGGCGGCGCGCATATTTTCATTGACATTGCTGGCGGTAACCCTGCCGTTCAGGCTGACTATACTTTTCGCCATATCCTTGCATTCGTTGGCCTGGGCGGGGGGAGTGGAGAGAAATGCGAACCCGGCAAGCAGATATATGAACTTGGTGTTTTTATTTACTAGGACGGACATTTTTCTCTCCTGTTGTTCTTAACGAGTCTTGGCTGGTCTTTTAGAACTTACAACTGAGGGGCCAGCTCCTATTATTTCAGATACATCAATGCCAAATTTCTCCCCTAATGCCCTTATCGATTCTTTGCTTATTTCAACCCTTGCTCCCCGTACTCGCGATGTTACCCCTTCGAGATTACTTTGTAACCGATCACGTCTCTCCTGCCCATTAAGAGAATCCACCAGATTATAGGCAGCTTTTCCATCAACTATAGCCAAAGCAGGTGCCACGCGATACGCCACCGGATGATCATCATGCATAAATTCAGCGCCATATAATATGGCATCCCGATCCCTGGAGAATGAAGTCAGAAACTCTTCCACATCTTCCTTTCCTGCCTTTAGGGCTTCGGATTTTAACCAACCTTCGACGTAAGCATCAATCGGGGGTTGCGGGTTAAACTCAGGATATCGGCCACTCCTTTTCAGAACTATCCCCAATACAACAAGTAACTGTTGTTCTTCCGTGAATCCCGGCGGCGCCTGTTTTCTCGACATATCAGGCCACCTTCCTTTTAATTGCTTGCGTCACTTTCTCTGCTGCGTCAGCTAGGTTATCGGCACTGAGTATGGGAAGCCCCGAATTTTTCAAAATCTCTTTCCCCTCTTTCACATTCGTCCCTTCGAGCCGCACTACCAGAGGAACCGCAAGATGCACTTCCTTCGCTGCCGCGATAACACCCTCGGCTATGATGTCGCAACGCATGATTCCACCGAAAATATTGACTAGAATAGCCTTCACATTAGGATCGGATAAAATAATCTTGAATGCTTCCGCCACTTTTTCTTTCTTTGCCCCGCCCCCGACATCGAGGAAATTAGCCGGTTCCGAGCCGTATAATTTGATGATGTCCATCGTCGCCATGGCTAGCCCTGCGCCATTCACCATGCACCCTATCTGCCCATCCATTTTCACATATGAAAGCCCGAACCGCGAGGCACGTACCTCCAGCGGGTCTTCTTCATCCTCGTCGCGCATTTCCATGATTTCCGGATGGCGGTAGAGCGCGTTATCGTCGAAATTTATTTTCGCGTCGAGCGCGATTAAATCGCCCTGTTTGGTTTCAGCGAGTGGATTTATTTCGATTTGGCTGGCATCGGTTTGAATGAAACAATCATATAACGCCGCCGCGAATTTGCCGAATTTCTTTGCCAATTCCCCCTCGAACCCCAAGGCTTTGGCCAGCTTTCGCGCATGAAACGGCTGGAACCCCGCCACCGGATCAACCGAAACTGAAACGATTTTCTCCGGCGATTTATGCGCCACTTCCTCGATTTCCATCCCGCCTTCCTTGGATGCGACGAAATTGATGCGGGAAGTTGCGCGATCCACCACCATGCTCAAATAATATTCCTTTGCAATCTCGCTGCCAGCTTCGATATAAACCCGTTTTACCAGCTTGCCTTCCGGGCCGGTTTGGTGCGTAACCAGGATTTTTCCAAGCAACTCGCGAGTTTTTTCTTTGACATCGGAGAGCGATTTCACCACCTTGACGCCGCCCGCCTTGCCGCGCCCACCCGCATGAATCTGGGCTTTCACTACCCATACCGGGCCACCCAAGGATTGCGCCACGCGCTCGGCCTCGGTCGGGTCGAACGCCACGCCGCCATCAGGCACCGGCACCTTATATTTCCTGAGCAGTATTTTCGCCTGGTATTCGTGGATGTTCATGGTTTCCCCTAAAAAATCCGATTTATGGCTCTGCTATCTTTATAACATGTTGAAATTACAGTGCAACAGGGAATGGTGGGAGGGGAATGCGCCTTAATTTCGCGCCGTTAATGATTTATTAACCTTTTCATGCTAATAATTGGTTTAAGATTGAATTTTTTATAGAGGGAAAAATGGCTCGTTCGAAAAATGGTAATGGCCGGTCTGATGGTTTGCAAGAAAGGTTGTTTAGAAGAGATTTAGAACTCGCGGCAGCACTATATGAGGAGCGGCACGGGAAGAAGACGAATGAAGAATTGGCAAATGAGATCATCGCCATGGTGAAGAATACGCCAGACGTCAAAATAAAACTCGGCGGCAAGACAATCAAAAAATCCCTGATTAAGTTGATGGAGGATAATGCAAGACCTAGTGATGCCGCAGCGCAAATTAGGGCAGCGGCGGGAAAGGCGGAAACCTTGAGGGATGCCAATTCAAATTTCCTCAGAGCCTCAATATTGCTGGAAAAAGTTGCAGGATTTCAAGAGACAGCTACGGCACTGTTCGGGAAGAACTTAAGGATAATCTATTCGTGGGCAAACAAGACTAATAAGCGCAATCCCGCTATCGACAGCGATGATTTTGTCCAGGATTTCTTTCCATATTTTTGCGCCAATATAGTGAAATTTGACAAGAATAGAGGTAATGGGGTGTTCAACACCTTCTTGGGGCAACGCCTCCGCAGCTTCAGCACCAGCTACAGACGCGCCGAGGGGATACACCACAAAGAAATGACCGGCTTTGTAAGTGACGCGAATGAAATGGGCGTAGTTGGCAGCGAACTGAGCTTTGTCAGCGAGTCAGGTACTACGAACGTGAAAGGGCAATTTCTTGTCAGCAGCAGACAGGATGATTCTCTTGATGAAATTGCTCTGAGAAATGAGGAAATTGCATTACTTCTGGCACTGATTGCAAAGCTGCCCGAGAAGGAAAGGCAATTGCTGGAGCAACGGTATATAAAAGAGACCCCTTTGAAGGAAATGGCAAAAGTACATAAACAAGATAGTTCCAAATTAGGGGGGAATTTAGCCTATATATTGGCTAAATTACGTAAAGAACTGAAAGATCCGGGTCAGGAACAATGGGTCGGGTATGTCACAAAACCTTCAGGAACTCAAGGTGCGGATGACCTTACTCCGACCTCCCAGCGCTGATTTGGGCTATCACCCGGTTTAATTCAGATTGCGATTCGTAAGAGATGACCACCCTGCCCTTCTCACTTCCGCCTTTTCCAACATTCGGCTGGATGGAGACCGGCAGCCCAAGCGCTGCTGCCATAGCTTTTTCCATCTTGGCAAAACCATCACCCTTCTCCCTACCCTTCTGGACTTTCGGGAATTCGGCCATTTTCTGCACCAGTGACTCGGTCTGGCGGACGTTTAATCCCCGTTTCACCACACGCCTTGCCACCTCCTCCGGATTATCCGACGATAAAATTGCCCGCGCATGGCCGACGCTGATTATATCACGATTCAGATATTCCTTAATTTCTACCGGCAACTCCAAGAGCCGAAGTGAGTTGCTCACCTGCGCCCGGCTTTTGCCCACCACTTCGGATAATTCCTCTTGGGTGTAATTGAACTCCTCTATGAGCTTGCGGTAACCTTCCGCGACTTCCAGCGGCATCAGATTCATACGCTGAATATTCTCGACCAGGGCGATTTCCAGCGCCTGCTTGTCGGTAACGTCCATTATAATAGCCGGAATGAATTCGAGCCCGGCGATTTTTGACGCCCGCCAGCGCCGCTCGCCGGCGATTATCTCATAATACGCGCCCTCGGGTTTCCGCACCAATATAGGCTGGACAACGCCATTAATTTTTATCGATTCCGCCAGCTCGTTTAATTCATCCTCTCCGATATAGGTGCGTGGCTGGAATTTCCATGGCTTTATTAATTTTACCGCGATGCGCCGGGACAATTCCTCGGTATCGTTGGCCGCCGGGGCGCTACCGGCGAATTCCTTTTTGCTATCCTGGATCAGCGCCGATAATCCGCGGCCCAACCCTTTACTTTTTAATGTTCTTACTTTGTTATCAGCCATTACCCTGCCCTCCTTAATTCCTGGTTTTTTAACTCCGCATTTTTCAATTCCTGATTCTGCAAATGCCGCCGCCGTTTCCGGTGCAACATTTCCTTCGCCAGCATAATATAACCTTGCGAGCCGGGAGACCGGAAGTCGTAAATCAACGCTGGCTTGCCGTGGCTCGGCGCCTCCGACATGCGGACGCTGCGCGGGATGACGGTTTTATAAACCATATCGCCCATACATCCGCGCACGTCGTTTTCCACCTGCTCGGTCAGCTTATTGCGCCGGTCATACATAGTCAGCACTATGCCGTTTATATCGAGGGCGGGATTCAGATTTGCCTTCACCAGTTCTAGGGTTTTCAATAGGTGGCTAAGACCTTCCAGGGCGAAAAACTCGCATTGCAGTGGGATTAAAACCGCATCGGCAGCAACCAAGGCATTCAGAGTCAGCAGTCCAAGTGATGGCGGGCAATCGATCAAAATGTATTCATACTTCGATTGCGCCTCTTTGATTTTATTTTTGAGAACCATCTCTCTTTCCGGCACTGAAACCAGTTCTATTTCGGCTCCGGAGAGATCGACCGTCGATGGTACGATATCTAGGTTGGGAACCAGCGTAGGAATTGCTGCATCTATAACTGTAATATCGTCTATAATGACGTCATAAGAGGTGAATTCACGTTTTTCAATTGTAATTCCGAAGCCAGTGCTTGCATTACCTTGCGGGTCTAAATCTATTAGTAGTGTTCTTTTGTCCACAGCGGCCAAAGCTGTAGCAAGATTGATCGCGGTAGTGGTTTTTCCGACGCCGCCTTTTTGATTTACGACTGCAATTATCTGATTCATTTTCTGTTCCCGATGCTGGTTATGAGAAGAATTTTTCCGGATTCGTCGGTGGCACTTTTATGAATTTCGTATTTAAAGTCATAAAATTTCTTCGCGGTTTCGATTTCGGAATCGACGTTACCACCCTTCAAAAGAATATTCAATAGGTTTGGATTGTTATTATTTTGGAAAAGTAGGGCGATTTCCAGGAAAGTTTTCAGATCGGAAAATGCGCGTGCGGTTATAATATCTGGTTTCAAATCTCGGATTTTTTCAACCCTATCATTATGGATAACGATATTGGGAAGTTGCAATTGGGCTTTTGCTTCCTGTAAAAACGCACATTTCCGAGAATCGGATTCAATGAGGTGGGCCTGAATTTCCGGTTTGGCAATGGCGATAATCAATCCTGGCAATCCGGCGCCCGATCCAAAATCAGCTAAGGTTTTTGCAGTCTTAGGAATGTATTCACAAACTTGCAGGGAATCATCTATATGCCGCCGCCGAAAATCGCTCTCCGTCCCCTGCCCTATAAGGTTTATTTTCTGATTCCATTTGAGGAGGAGTTGCTGGTAGAATTCAAGTTGGTTCATAGACCCATACCAGGCTATTGGCTCAATGGACGTTAGTTGCAGCCAGGTTGTCTTCTGCAATAATTCAATTGTTGTTCACACATATCGGCTGCATTTTCTTCTGCTGATAACCGATTCTGGAACTGCCTTATTTTATCTTTCTGATCCTTTTGATCACATCCATAGACAATGGCCGCGATAGCTAAAATCCATAACCATGAGGAATCGGACTTCACGTCTGACTAGTAAGGATTTTTATATCCTGGCTGTCCGGTATAAGGATTCACATTGCCACGAGTACTGTAATTGTCGGCTTTATTTGCGTCCGGCGCGGTGTGATTGTATCCCTGGACATAAGTGCCATTCTGGCGTTCATAGCCATTGGTATACTGATTTACTTGAGCGAAAGCCGGGATTGCGGTGACGAATAAAGCTGCCGCGATTATTAGACGTTTCATATAAATTCCCTGAGGTTAGATTTGTGATGTTTGAAAGCTGCTCACTATTGGATAGCGGAAAACAAATGATAGATCAAGCCGCTTCTCCCGCCTCCGCCTAGGCTACGGCGCGGCAAGCCAGCTTCTTTATATATACCAACAAAATGGTAACCGCCGCCGGAGTCATACCCGGGATGCGCGCTGCGGCACCGATCGTGGCTGGCCTAAGCCGTTTCAATTTCTCCCGCACTTCATTGGAGAAGCTATTGATCGAATCGTAATCCAAATCCGCCGGAATCATCAGTGATTCATCCTTGCGGAATGATTTTATATCGGCTTCCTGGCGGTCGAGATATCCGGAATATAGCGCATCGATTTCCAGTTGTTCGATTATTTCTGCCTTGAACTGCGAAAGCTCCGGCCAAATGGATTTCAGTTTGGCAAAATCAATTCCAGGATAGGAGAGGAGGGCGGCTGCATCGCGCTGAATGCCATCATGGTTCACCGCCAGCCCGAATTTCTTTGCTGCATTCGGGGTGAGTGTGAGTGATTTCATCATCGCGCGCGCCTTAGCTAGCTCTGCAATTTTCTCCGCGAAAACTTTCGCCCGTTCCGCGCCCACGACCCCGCAATCAATGCCTTTCTGCGTCAGCCGCAAATCGGCGTTATCGGCGCGGATGGATAGGCGGTATTCAGCGCGGCTGGTGAACATGCGGTAGGGCTCGCGGGTGCCTAAGCTTATCAAATCATCGATCATCACGCCTATATACGATTCTGAACGATCGAGGGTAAATTTTTTCCCCGAGAGCGAAAGCGCGGCGTTGATTCCGGCGATGATGCCTTGGCCGCCTGCTTCTTCATATCCGGTAGTGCCGTTGATTTGGCCTGCTAAGTACAATCCTGAAATTTTTTTGGTTTCCAGCGTGGGTTTCAATTCCCGTGGGTCGACATAATCATATTCGATGGCGTAGCCGGGGCGGATCATCCGAGCGTTTTCCAGCCCGGGAATGGTTTTCAGAATCCCCAGCTGAACTTCCTCCGGCAGCGACGTTGAAATGCCGTTCGGGTAAACCGTATCGTCGTCCAGACCCTCCGGCTCCAGGAAAATCTGGTGGCGGGATTTATCGGCGAAGCGGACGATTTTGTCCTCGATCGACGGGCAGTAGCGCGGGCCGATGGATTCGATCTGGCCGGAATACATCGGTGAGCGGTGAACGTTGGCGCGGATCAATTCATGCGTGGCGGCGCTGGTCGCGGTGATGTGGCAAGCGATTTGCGGGACGGTGACGGCGGAAGTCATATATGAGAACGGGGCAGGGGGGTTATCACCCGGTTGTTTTTCGAGTGATGCCCAGTCTATGGTGCGGCCATCGAGCCGGGGAGGGGTGCCGGTCTTCAGGCGGCCCATATCAAACCCACATTTGCGGATGGAACCCGCAAGCCCGATGGATGGGGGCTCGTTCACCCGTCCGGCGCTGATTTTTTTCTCGCCGATATGGATAAGGCCGTTCAGGAATGTTCCGGTGGTGAGGATGACACTATCAGCCTGGATTTCCTTGCCAGAATCGATGATGACCCCGCGAACCCTGCCGTCCTCTATGACGAGCGATTCGACGCTTGCGGCCATAATGTCCAGGTTCGGCTGGTTGCGGAGAATATCCTGCACGGCGGCGCGGTATAATTTGCGGTCGGCCTGGGCGCGCGGGCCCCAGACGGCAGGGCCTTTGCTGCGGTTCAGCATTTTGTAATGGATGCCGGCGCGGTCGATGGCGCGGCCCATGACGCCATCCAGCGCGTCGATCTCGCGCACCAGAGTGCCCTTGGCGATGCCGCCAATAGCGGGGTTACAGCTCATCTCCCCGATTTTCTCGAGGGATTGGGTGATGAGCAGGGTGGCCGCCCCGGCGCGAGCCGCAGCGCCAGCCGCTTCCGTGCCCGCATGCCCGCCTCCAATGGCTATTACGCTGTATTTCCGCATATCAGCAAAAATGTTTCACGTGAAACATGTTACAAAAGTGTTAATGAAAGGTTAATTGTTTATTGGCTAAACTGGCTGTGTATAACACAGAATTTCACCGCTGTCATCTTGGGGGCGGCCCGACCAGCAGAATAGTTTCAAAATCTTCATTTCTGTTAACCTTTTGTTAACGATTGTGTGTTAGAGTCTTGTTTGATAACTTCGAGTTACACTGATTCAATTAGTTTAGAGCATGGAAGGAGAAAACTATGTCTTTCAAAACACGCGGAGATGGTAAGAAATACTCCGGCAACCTGGAGTTGGATTGCATAAATCTATGTAATGCCATTCTCGCGTTGCCCGATGGCAATAACTTGCAACAGTTAATAAAGGCAGAGATAGGCGAACTAAGAACCGCTGTTGGACACACGTCAGATATGCGAGGAGACTTTGGAATTGTAGCTAATGATAAGTTGGAAGACATTGCGCGCAAGAATCGCGATGTTAACGGAGCTGTTATGAGACTGCAATATGCGAGCCAAGAGTTAGGATTTGATAAACCAGGAATTCTTGGCGAACGACCGGTGGTAATAACAGCACCAGGGGGCAAATCTTTCATTGCTGATGCAGTAAAGCCTGGACAAGTAAAAGCTAGTACACCAACGCTTCCTGGTTAGTAGGTAAATTTTCTTTCAAGTTTGCGCCCCCAAATCTCCGTCTGCATTCTGATAATCAAATAAACAAACGAAGCCTAAGAGAACATAACCGGCAGCGGCTAGAGCCTCACGCCAATAGCTATGACGCTTTATGTTCGAATACCAGAAAAAAGTGATGCAAATTATGTAATATCTATATATTTTTTACGCCGTACGTTATTTATTACAGAAACTTAAGGAGGTTTTGCATGGTTTTTCTTCTCGCCTGGTTTTTTATGTTCAATTATCCGAATAACGCCATCGCCGCTGATTTCAGGCTGGAAAGCCCTACCGTACAGGATGGTGGGCAACTCTCAATGAAACAGGTGGCTAATAGTTTCGGCTGCAAGGGCAGCAATATCTCTCCCGAACTTAAGTGGACCAATCCGCCAGCGGGAACCAAGAGCTTTGCCGTTACCGTATATGATCCGGATGCCCCGACCGGAAGCGGCTGGTGGCATTGGTTGGTTTATGATATCCCGGCCTCCGCCCGTTCGCTCGCCGAGGGCGTAGGCACCGCCGATGGCACCAAATTGCCAACCGGCGCCAAGCAGGTGCGCAACGACGAAGAAAAACCAGGATTCATGGGCGCTTGCCCGCCGATAGGCAACCCACCGCACCATTATATATTCACGGTTTTCGCACTGAATGCCGAATCGTTGAAACTGCCGCCAAATGCCTCGCCCGCCATGGCAGGATTTTTCTTGAATAAGAACGCCCTGGCGAAAGCCACCATAACCGCAACTTATTCCCGGAAGGAATAAATTTTCACTGGATAATCTTAGGGAAAATGGCTATTACCATTTTCCCGAATGAAAAAAATCCCGGTAATATTATTCATCCTCTTTTGCGCCGCGCCCGCCCACGCGCGCGACCAAATCCGCATCGTCGGCTCGACGACATTATATCCGCTAGTCACCATCGCCGCCGAGAATTTCGGCCATGCCGGCAAATTCCCGACGCCCATAATCGAATCCACCGGCACCGGCGGTGGCTTAAAATTATTCTGCTCCGGCACCGGCGATAAATTCCCCGATATCGCCAACGCCTCGCGCCGGATAAAGCCCGGGGAAGCCGCGGAATGCGGGAAAAACGGCGTCGGCGATATACTGGAAATAAAAATCGGCTATGACGGCATTGTGCTGGCGACGGGTGTTTCCGGACCGAAATATAATTTGACCAAGGAGCAGATTTTTAAAGCACTAGCCCGGCAAATTCCACAAAACGGTAAGTTAATCGACAATCCCTACCATAAATGGAGTGAAATCGATAAGAAACTGCCGGCCGAAAAAATCGTGGTATATGGCCCACCACCAACCGATGGTACACGCGATTCTTTCGCCGAGCAGGTGTTGCAGGAATCCTGCGCTAACCTGCCCGAATTTAAAGCAACATATCCGAATGCAAAAACTAGGGCAGTCGCTTGCAAATTTATCCGTGAAGACGGCGCTTATGTGGAAATCGGCAGCAACTACAACTTGATAATCCAGAAGCTAATAAATTCAGCCGGTGCACTCGGCATCATGGGGTATAATTACCTGGCCGAAAATGCTGGTAAAATCCGCGGCGCGGCGGTGGATGGCGTAACGCCTGATTTTTCTACCATCACCGAAGGGAAATACCCGCTCGCTAGGGGCTTATACATATACGTGAAATCCGCGAACATCGCGGGGACACCGGGAATCCGGGAATTTTTGCGGGAATTGGTGAGCGAAAAGGCTATTGGCCAGGAAGGCTACCTGGTGGAAAAAGGCCTGGTGCCGCTTAAACAGAAGGAGTTTCTGGAGGAACGCGGGAAGATATTGGGGGCGGGGAGGGACGCACATTAGTTAACCTACAATTCTATACTATTCTTCAGCTGCATCACCTTCAGCTGCATATAACTGATTTTAGCCTTTTCATGCCGGATCGGGTCGCCGCATTTTACCACCACTCTCCGCCGGAAAGAACGCGGCAGGAACTTCCATTTTGACCTGCGATATTTGCGGCTAAACATACTGCCCCACAATCCTTTTATCGCTATCGGGTAAACCTGAACCGGCGCACGCTTGGCCATCCATTCGACTCCGAACCGGAACCGGCTCATATTCCCGGTGAAGGTCAATTGCCCCTCGGGGAAGATGAACACCAGCTCACCATTTTTCAGTGCCGCTTCCGCCGTATCCAGCGCCGTCACTATCGAATCACGCTTCGGCTCGATCGGGATGGCGTTATAGAGCTTCATGAAATGATGCACGCCCGGCCATTTATAAATATAACTGTCGATGACGTAGCGCACCGGGCGCTTCACCGCGGCGTCGATCAGCAATCCATCCATATAGGTAACGTGGTTGGAAATGAGCAGCGCACCCCCGGTTTCCGGGATTTTCTCGAACCCCTCGAACCGCACGCGGTAAAGTGCCAGCACCAGTATTTTTGCGCTCTGCCGATATATCCTCTCGCGGAATTTATTGAACTTCCACGCCAATAATTTGATGTCCATTTTATTTTTCCACATTGCTGGGCGGAATTTTCGCATGTTCCCAGATCATATTAAATTGTTTTCGGTAGCTTGCAGCAATTGCTTTGTTCTCAATCAATACGATCCTTGGTGTCGGTTCGGCGATGAAGATGGCATATTTGTCAGCATATATATAATATGGTATCAGGCTGAACAGGCATAAGGAATAAAATTCCAGGCAGGCCGGAGAAATCAGGTATCAACAACCTCTTGAGATTCCATATATGAACATACGGGATAAAATTGAGCAGAAATTAACCGATATTTTTCCCGCCAACTTACGCCCCATCAATAAAGAAGCGATACCGCTCATAACTTCGCTGAAAGACGGTAATTACGGCTATAGTTTTCTGGGGCTTAAAACCAGCACCAGACCGGAAGACCCGACATTGCCGAGTAGCGTTTTTCCTGATGGCTTATTATACCACAATGATAAAGCTTCTTTCGGCATACGCATCGCGCGCTATCCTGCAAACCCGGAAAAAATCTGTTTGATATGCGTAGCCCCGCGGGGCCGGGATTGGGTGAGTGAATTAGACTTTTTTCGTACAAAAGTTGAGGAGCATTTTCCCGATAATTTATTTTTCGTGCGCCACCTTTCGCATGAAGACTGGAAAGCTTTAGGCAGCCCGACCAATCTAGGTTTTATAGCGCAAGGCAAGCATGATGAGCCGTGGCAGAGTATGGATTTTACTCCACTGGAAAATATAGATTCTTCCGAAGAAAAATATCGGGTGGGGGATGATCAGGAATATCACCACCGACTTCTTTCCAGACGAGATATTATTAAGGCTGAGGAAAGGGGATATAAAGGTTATACAGGAAATATTACCCGTCCTAATCGCACTCGCCGCAAACAAACCCGGAAATTCTTTGAGGATAATAACCTTACTCTGGATTGGAAAGATTTGGATGAGGAAACGGTTAAGGAGGCACGCGCTCTGACAGCCTTGCATTTTGCCGATCCGGGAGTACGCTCCTTTTATGAAAATATTTTTAGAACTGCCCCCGAGTATTTGCAGCAAGTAAATGCGACTTGCAAAGTAATGTATTTATGTAATGAGAACGGTAGGTTGCCGGTTGGATTCTATGCAGCTGAACCTACCGGTCAAGATGATGAAATCGTTGCCAGATATGCCGGATTCAGCCATATGAAAGAAGAACATATTAAAACTATTGCTGAAAAAGCCCTGAACCATAAGGATGTTCTTGATCGCTATTTTTCATGGTCCTTCTTACAGATTATGGTCGAGAAATATAACAACTTAAAAACAATCGATTTTGGTGGTTCGGAAACTCCCGGCTTAGAGTATTTTAAGGAAGATACCGGTTGTCAAAAAGAGATCAGTTATTGGGTTGCAAGCCTGGAAAGTTTAAGGAAAGCTTCCCTAGTACCCAATGTTGTAAGGAATCGTCTAGGAAGGTGAAGTAACCGGAATTTTTGCATTTTCCCAAATATGCTCAAACTGCTTCCGGTAACTTTCAGCAATAGTCTTACTTTCAATTATTATAATCTGCTGGTGGGGTGACGTTATGTTAATAGCGTATTTATTGCCATAAACACAGAAAGGAATTTGTTCGAACAATTCATTTGAAATCCAGCGATAGTGGGAAACCGGCTCGACAAAATAAGTATCTCCCTCCCTGATCAGTAACTTACTGGTAATGTTATTTTTGTGAAATTTCTCCATCATATTTCGAAAAGTCTTCTGCCCCACCAGATGATCAATATTCTTTTCATCGATACCAAAGAACATACGCACTCCGCCATTATGGTGAAGAGTTTCAAATTGATCATCCCATAGTCTGAAAATGGCGTTTTTTCCTTCAAATGCCTGAACATTTAGCTTTTCCCCGCGCAATCGGACGCCGGTATTATCCAAAAACTCCATACCCCCATCTTCCAATGCTTTTTGAATGGCATTCAAAGTTTCCGTCCGTGGCTGAGCCGAGCCACGCTCCAAATTCGCGACCGCAGGTTTTGAGATAACCGCTGCGCTGGCCAACTCCTCCTGGCTCCAATTTAAAAGTGCCCGTGCCGCCCTAATTTGCTCAATTGTAATCATCTATAAAGGCCTCTTTTTAGCATAAACCTTAGTAATTTCTTTATATATCAGTAGCATGTTTCATATATTACAGATATATTAAATCTATATAAAGATATATTATTAATATTGACTGTACTATACAATAATAGTATATTCAACTATATTAATAACACACAACATGCAACAACAAATCAAGGAGGGGAAAATGTTTAACACTAATAAAAACTGGGTTGACGCAATTTCCAAAAAGGATGTGAAGAAGTATGTAAGTTCGGATAGCCGCATTCTCGAAATCAGAGAAAGGCTGAGAACAAAAAAAGAAGATTTGGTCGGTAAACTTACGACAGCCTTAATGGTTGAAACAGCGGCTTAAGTAGTCAGCTAGTGAGTTTATTCGAGTAGATACATGCATCTCACGATATTTTTCTTGCATACTAACCGCCCGGATAAATCAGTTAATAAATTTTACCAATAAAAGCTTCTTGAATAAAACCGCGTGACAATAATCGCGTGATTCGCCATAATACGAAGCATGGATTTTTCCAAGCTGCCGTTGTTTTCTCTCGTCAAGCAGAAGATGGCGTATATTGATGAGCGCCACGCCGTCCTCGCTGAAAACATCGCCAATGCCGATACCCCAAAATATAAAGCGAAAGATTTAAAATCCGTCGATTTCGGAAAGTTGGTAAAAGCCAGCGGCGGAAGATTGCAAATGACGGCAACCAATCCGCGCCATATCCAATCAGCGGGCGCGGGCAGCGAATTCGCCACGGAAACTTTGAAAAGCTGGGATACTAGCCCAAACGGCAACAGCGTGGTGCTGGAGGAGCAAGCGCAGAAAATGCAAGCCAATGCGGGCGATTACCAAGCCGTTACCAGCACTTACGCCAAAATGGCCGATCTCATCCGCACCGTGGTTTCTGATAAATGAATAAAGATCTTAACAACGTAATGGCCATCGCCGGAGCCGGGATGAAGGCCGAAAGCGCCAGGATGCGGGTCACCGCCGAAAACATTGCCAATGCCGATTCGGTGGCGCAGGCGCCCGGCGGCAACCCATACCGGCGGAAAACCCTCACCTTCAAAAACGAACTCGATAAAAAACTTGGGGTCAACCTGGTGAAAGTCGCCAAATACGGCACTGATACCAGTGATTACCAATATAAATACGAGCCGGGGAATCCACTCGCCGATATTAACGGTTACGTCGCCTACCCGAACGTTAACGTCGTGATCGAACAGGCCGACATGCGCGAGGCGCAGCGCTCGTACGAGGCCAATCTGGGCGTCATCGACACCACTAGAACCATGCTGAGTAAAACCATATCATTGATAAAATAGGAAATAGAAAATGGCCGATATAAAAGCAGCAGCGGCGGCTTATAACACCGCGGCCAACATCACCAGCCCGGGCGCAAATTTCATGAATGGCGGAGTGGCGGCAGACGTCGGCCCGGACTTCGCAGAAATGGTGGGAAAGGCCCTGGGCGACGTCGCCGATTCGATGGGCAGGGCCGAAAGCCATTCGTTGAATTCGCTTTCCGGCAAGGCGACGCTGGATGACGTCGCCGTGTCACTAACCGGCGCGGAACTTAGCATCAAGGCGCTGCTCGGCATCCGCGACCGGGTAATTTCGGCGTATCAGGACATCATCAAAATGCCGATATAAACTATGGAAACCAATGAAGTCCTCGAAATCGCACGCGAATCCATCTGGGTGCTGTTGAAAATCGCAGGCCCTATTATGCTCACCTCACTCGTTGTCGGCCTGTTGATTTCCTTGTTCCAGGCGCTGACGCAGATTCAGGAAGTCACCCTCACTTTCGTGCCCAAGCTCATCGCTATATTCGCCGTCATGCTGATTTTCCTGCCGTTCATGATTGAGACGTTGAAAGTTTTTACCGAGCATCTGGCAGAACGGATAATTTCCGGGCCATCTTAACACCTAGCTCATGCAAGCTATGGAGAAAATTTTCAGCGTTGATCTCCGCACTTTGGCGTTATTCCGGGTTTTCGCCGGAATTTTTATAATCATAGATCTCGTAACCCGTTCTTTCAGCTTCACCGCCTTCCACACCGATCAAGGGCTGCTCCCCAGGTATAAATCGCTCGGGCTTTTGAATCCCTGGCAATTTTCCATTTACCTGTACAATGGCCAGGCGTTTTACGCGGCACTGCTTTTCATCATCGCTGCCGTTTTTGGCATTATGCTGATATTCGGCTACAAGACGAGAATTGCGACGATAGTGAGCTTCTTCCTCTATGTATCACTGCAGAACCGCAACCTGCAGATTACCCAGTTGAGCGATAATCTCCTGACCAACTTGCTGTTCTGGGCGATGTTCCTGCCCCTTGGTGCGAGATTTTCTGTTGATGCCGCGTTGAACAAAGCCGAGCCGGGGCACAACCAATATCTCTCAGTGGCCAGCGCTGCCATTCTTTTCCAGGCGATGTTCGTTTATTTCTTCGGGGCGCTGATGAAGCAGGCGCTTCCCTGGCATAACGGCCTTGCCGTTTACCAGATATTGCATTGGGAATCTTATGCCAGCCCCCTCGGTGCCTGGTATCGCGAGTTACCGCTGATAATCCCGAAATCCACCACCTATTTCGTTTATTATGTCGAGCTGCTCGGGCCATTTTTGATGTTCTCCCCCGTTTTCACCGTGCCGCTTCGCCTGCTGGTTATGGCGCTTTATTTCCTGCTGCATATGGGGTTCGTTTTCTTCCTGCCGGGAATCGGGGTATTCCCCTTTGTCAGCATAGCTTCCATATTACTCTTCACTCCCGGCTGTTTCTGGGATTGGATGAGCAACAAAATCACTACCCCGGAAAGAAAGGGAATCGTTATTTATTATGATAGAGGCTGTCCGTTCTGTTATAAGACCTGCCTTATATTCCGGACTTTTTTCCTGCTACCATCGACACCGATCCTCCCGGCACAGGATTACCCGGAAACTTATGAGATCATGCAGGAATATAATAGCTGGGTAGTCTATGATCATAAGGGCGGACATTATGTGCGCTGGGAGGCGGTGGTTTTCGTTCTCAAAAATTCTTTCCTGTTCCGGCCGCTCAGCTTTATTTTCCTTACCGAGAGAATGAAAAAAATTGGCGACCGCTTATATGAAACAATCGCCGTGAACCGCGACAGGCTGGGAAGGCTGTTCCACAGCTTGCTGCCGCTGCATTCCACTGATATAGCCAAGCGTTCCAGGGCGGCGGCGCTGCTGGTTATCTGCCTGTTCTCGGTGGATTTGTGGTTCAATATGGCAAGCGTTGGTATGGTGAAGGTTTTTCCGGAATATATGCAACCAGTAAGGTATTTGATGAATATCGATCCCTGGGGAATGTTTATCAGAATGCCGCCGGAACCAGCAAACTGGTACGTGATGGAGGGGATAAGACGTGACGGAAGAATCGTTGATGTTTATAACAATACGGAAAATCCACCAAGCTACGATGCACCTAGATCCATATTTTACACCTACAAAGATTATAGATGGCGAAAATATCTCCAACACGTGCAATGGAAATGGAAAAATAAAGATGATTTCGGCAGGTATTTCTGCAGCGCATGGAACGAAGGTAGGCCACCAGAGGACCAAATCCGGCAATTAAAGGTTTACGTCAATGGCAAGGCCTATATGCCAAATATTGATAAATTCAATGGCGGCGCGGAAAAGTTTTCCTATGGAAAAAACCTAGAGCTTTATTATGATTGCGAAAAGGGATGGGTTTTATAGATTCCCTGGATCTGCAACAAATCACTCTCCTCTGGGTTTTTTCATTCGGGCTGATATTCTGCCGCGTCGGTTCGGCGATTATGCTATTTCCCGGCATCGGCGAAGTTTATGTGCCGATAAATCTGCGGCTGATTTTTGCGCTGGCGGTTTCGTTTCTGCTGGCACCGGTATTGCTGCCGCTGCTGCCGAAAATCCCCACTTCGCCAGTGATGCTGTTCGTGCTCGCCGGAGCGGAAATCATGACCGGCATTTTCATCGGCATGGTGCTCAGGATGTTGCTCAGCCTCATCCACGTGTCGGGGATGATAATCGCGTTCCAGTCAAGCCTGGCCTCGGCGATGCTGTTCGATGCCACCCAGGGCAGTCAGGGCGCTGTGGTGGGAGTTCTTCTGACCCAGCTTGCGGTGACGCTGCTTTTTACCTCTGATCTGCATCATCCGATGCTGCTTGCCATAGCGAACAGCTATCATTTATTCCCCGCTGGAGTTTTTCCGAATGTTTCCGATTTTTCCGAGATGGCGGTTCGGTTGGCTTCGCACGGATTCCTGACCGCATTCAAAATCGCAGCGCCGGTGCTGGCGGTGACAACGATGCTGTATCTGGTCGCTGGCGTCATGTCCCGGCTGATGCCTAATATGCAGGTGTTTTTCGTCATCGCCCCGGCGCAGATATACATCGCCTTCATGACGTTTATGGTCACGCTCTCAGCCGGGATGCTGTGGTATTTGGAATATTATAGGGACGCGCTGAGTTTTCTGGATGGGGGAGGGTGAAAAATGCCTGACGAAATAAAAGGGGCCGGGCGGCAAGTATGCCGCTTATTTACCGAGCATCCAAGCGAAGCTGGGGAAACTTATTTCCAGCATTTAATTTTTACGATTTTTACGGCACTTCTTGTAGTGTTTTGCGGGATTGTTATTTTTATACATGGGATATTCCCATTTATTTTTACTAAAACGGCAAGCAGCCAGGTCGAAAAAATATACCTATTACTGAAGAAAAGGATACCGAAATCCCGGCGGGATGAACTGGATTGGGATATATAATTCTGGTTTATCAACCAGATAGGTATTTCCCTGCGGCGTTAACGGTTTATTAACCAATTGCGGTTAAACTGGCGCTTTGGGATGCAATATAGCATTACAATCAACAGATGATTTATGCCGAATGGAATTGAACAGTTTGATTTTGTGATACCTGGCGACGGCCCGACTATGGTCATGAACTTGCTTGAGATGATTCGGCAGAAGCAAAGTACTGACCTTATGAAGGTAGCTGTAATATCCAGGGATGATGGCATTTTTGAAGATCCGGAAGAAGGCATAGGACGCGGTAAAATCGCAAGAACAATTCACCCAGAAAATATTCTGAATGTCCGTGCTTCCGGCATGTCAGGCGATCCACAGGATAATAAGGATTTTGTGAATTGGCTCAAGGCAAATAGAGGCCTCTGGGCACCTGAGACAGAGTACGGCAAAATAATAGCCAAATTGAATCGTGAGGGCGATCCAATAGAAGATTTGTTCATGCCCCGCCAATTGTGGGGCGATTATATGAACCGGCACGTCTGGAAAAAAGTAAAGGAAGAGGCAGGAGCAAAAGGAGTAATAATAGAGCCAGTTTACACAAAAGGGGATGCTTTCGGATATGAAGATAAGGAAGAATTTGGAGAAAAATTTGACCAGCAGCCGCAATCTGAAGACGGTATAATATGGCCGGTAAAAACCAAAGATGGGGAAAGGCTGTTACAGGGATTGCTTTCCAGTCTGGCATTCGGTCTGCCGAGCAAGAAATTGCCGGGCGAAGAAAAGAAAATATCTGCGATTTTTTCCGGAGATCCATATAATCCGCCGGAAGGAAGTATTTTAAGGGAACAAGATTTAAGCCACTACGGAAAAGACACTACTATCGCAATAATGGGAACCGGCCTTACTGCTTACGATACTCTAGTAGTGTTGGAAAATCGCGGATACCAGGGAAATATTATTATGATTTCCCCCCAGGGGCGGCTTCTTCACCCACATGAGGAAAGTAATACTAATAGGGATAAAAGCTATGAGGGCTTGTTGGGTAAAACCAATCTCCCCAAAACCGCAGATACGGCTTATAGAGCCGTGCTTATCGAAGTTGCCTATGCAGCAGGAAATCCTGAAAACCTGCCTGATGCGGTAAAAGATGCCGTAGCTAAGGCGATAGTGGAAGACTCATCATTAAAAGACAAATTGGGCGTACCAAGAGAGAGTAAATATGGCTGGCAGGTGGGAATGGATCATGTGCGTACGCATACCCAAGCGATCTGGATGGGATGGGATGATAATGAAAGAATTAAGTTTGAGCGGTTATATCTAAAATTATGGAGTCAACTGCGCCATCGTGTCCCTAAGAAGGTGGCGGAGTTAGAAGATAGGCTGGAGAAGGAAGGCCGGCTAACGGTGATGAATGGCGGTGTGGAGTTCATAGAGGCTGTAGGCCCAGCAGACAAAGAAAAGTTTAAAATAACCTACAAAACCGGCTTCGCCTCCCCTCAACAAACTTTGATAGCGGATCATGGGGTAAACGCCACTGGTTGGGTAATGAATGGGGTAGAGCTTTTTTCTTCACCTCCACTAGTGGAAATGCGCCGTAAAGGGATGATACATCGTGGCAAGCCTATAGGGGTAGAGGTGTCAGATAGATATGACGATACTGTAGTGCTGCTTCACCAGCTTACAATCAATAAAAAATTAGAACAGACCGGTTTAACGGAAGGTAGGACTTTAGCTCCGATAACCGCAAAGGAGATGCTTGATAAGCATACTAAACAAAAAGCGAAGGCCACAGAAAGAGCTACTAACGATCTTGCCGGATTAACCAGAGAAGTTGCAGATATATTTAACAGATACGAGCACGATATAGAAACTATATTTGAACGCATGGCCGGGCGTGATGAAGAATTCTTAAGGGCAATAGCAGCAAAGAATCCTGCGTTGCATAGGGCGATTAGAGACATAAAGAGAGAAGATAGCAAAATAACCCATGGCGTTTTAGTAGATGAAATTATTTCACGTCTAAATCTGCCGGAAAGTCATTTGAACCACATACCCGGCAATAGCATCTGGAATATATTTAAGAACATGAGAGAAGACGTCAGGCCTTTGCTTGATGCAACTGCTAGAGATGAATTTATCGAGCAGCGGCGCTGGACTATGAGTGTAGTTAAAGTAGAGATTGATGAGTTGAAGAGAAAATACCCGAACTTTTTCCCAGACGAGTTCAAGAAGCCGGTAAATCCTGATGATCAACATGGCTATGGAAAATATTGGGTTCCAAAAGAGTTCTGGACTGAAAAAACATCGGATGGCCGAAATCCGCTGGGTGATAATGCGTTCTTCAATTTCTTTGCCCTTGCCGGGAGAAAGGGGGCGGCATACGACGCTAAAGTCAACATAGAAAAAGAAGAGCCGGTTGCCGGGCAATGGACGCCAAAGCATAGTCACGGCGTCAATTTCTGCATGTCTTTCGTAGACCAAGGTGAAAACGTTCTTGAGTTTCACTATGCCGATAAGGATTCAAAAATTCCCGTCCCGGTTTACGATGAATTTGGAAAAGAATCTCCGGGACTTAAAAAACCTGCGCGCACCACAACAATGGTTGGGCCTCACAAGGATATAAGCGATCGCTTTGATTGGCATATCGTAGCCAATATGGGGCAAGATACCGCCCTGCTTTTCCATATATATGACGGCATAGTTATCAGGGAAGACGGTAAAGTGGAATTTGAAACCCGCCGAGATTTCCCGAACGCCGTAGCGGATAAAGCCGCCGCTGAATTACCGGAAATAACTTCCTCTAAAACAAAATACCCCTTAGCACTTCGCAGCGAAGACAGGACTAGATAGTTACAGACATTAGAATCAACCTGCTACTTGATCAATCCTCCGCCGTCGGATTCTCCATGCTTAAAACTTCCGAATTATCGTCATAAGAGAAAATCTCCGCATAACGGCCCCAGCTGGTGATGGCGGTCAGAACCTCCCGCGCTTCCACCTCGCTCATAAAATCCTCAAGCTTGGTCAAGAACCGCATCCGGTTGGCGCGGTTGCCAGGACGTTCGTTCAATACGCGCTTAATGTAAGTAGCCAGCGGGATGTGTTTCAGCAATTGCTCGGCGAAAATGCTTTTGCGTTTCTGCGTATCGGCCGCCACGAATTTCCGGCCGGCCTCCGTCAGCGTTATGTCGCCTTTATCTACCTCAGCGAACCGTAAAATCCTGAGCGCCTCGATTATTTGGAACAATTCCTCGGTGGACATCTGCAACGCATTATCAAGCGCTGGCAAATCGGCATGGCCGTTATAGGGCGCAGCGGCGATTTCCTCCATCAACCCTGCCAATTGGTTTGGACTGGTACGCGGCAGCCTTTCACCGAGCGTTATATCCGTCACCCGCGTTCCGACGACGACTTCCTTAGTCTTAACTTTGGCCGTCATCAGGGAATAAATCTCCTCGACCAGATTCGCAAATTCCGGCGCTAGCCGGTCGCGCGGATGCGGTAGATTGACACGGATTTCCGAGGAAACATGCCCGGGATTGGAGGAAAATATCAAGATGCGGTCGGCCAGCACTACCGCTTCTTCGATGTTGTGCGTCACCAACAGCACCGAGCGGATGGGAATTTTACGCTCCAGCCATAAATCGAGGAAATCAGTTTTCAGAGTTTCAGCGGTGAGTACGTCTAGTGCAGAAAATGGCTCGTCCATCAGCAATATTTCCGGATTCACCACCATGGCGCGCGCGAACCCGACACGCTGCTTCATCCCGCCGGAAAGCTCGCGCGGATAGGCCGATTCATAGCCATCGAGGCCGATTAGGTCGATGGCATCGAGAGCGCGGCGGCGCACTTCTTTTTCCGATAATCCTTGCGCTTCTAATCCCAGCTCTACGTTTTCGAGAACGGTTAGCCAGGGGAAAAGCGCGAAGGTCTGGAACACCATGGAAATCCCGCGCGTCAGGCTGGTCACCTTATCGCCCTCGAACATCACTTCGCCGCCGGATGGCTCAATCAGGCCAGCGATGATGCGAAGCAGCGTTGATTTCCCTGAACCGGATTTGCCGAGTAGCGCCACGATCTCCTTATCGTGTAGCTCCATGTTCACCCCTTCCAGCACCAGCAATTTCTTACCGTCGTTCTTGGTAAACGCCTGGCGGACGTCTTTTATCTGCAACAGATTTTGCGTGGCAATCGTGGTCATATTGTGACTTTAATCCAATCTAAATTTCTTCGCAGCATTCTCGTAAAGCCTATTCCAGAAAACCCGGTTTAAGGCAACAACGAACAGCGACATTATGATGATGCCAAGTATTATCCGATGGAAATCGCCTTTTTCCGTCATTTCTGCGATGTATGAGCCTATGCCGAAGGCCTTCAACCTAGTATCGCCCCAGGTGGCTAATTCAGCGACAATGCTGGCGTTCCATGCGCCACCGGATGCCGTTACCGCGCCAGTCAGAAAATAGGGGAAAATGGCTGGTAACATCACTTTACGCCACCAGGCCCAGCCTTTTATCTGGAAATTATGCGCGGCTTCCTTGAGATCGTTCGGGAACGCCGATGCGCCCGCAATCACGTTGAACAATATATACCATTGCGCACCGAAAAGTATCAGCGGCGAAAGCCAGATGTTAGGGTTCAAGTTATGGCTAGCGATAACCATCACCGCAACCGGGAAAATCAAATTCGCCGGGAACGCTGCTAGAAACTGGGCAAGCGGCTGGATTTTCTCGGCGAGACGAGGCCGGAGTCCCACATACACCCCAAATGGCACCCATATGAGAGAAGCGATAATCATTAAAATTATCACTCGCACGAACGTTGCCAGCGCCATTGAAAAAACCCGCCCCACTTCCGCTAAAGTTATGTCCAGCTGCAGATATTGAAATGTATAGGTGATGCCGACGATGCCGCCAACCAGCAGCAGTGAATACCATGCCCAATCGATATAGCGCTCCGGCGGACGAAGGTTATATATCGCCTTCAGCGGTGAAATACGCCGCCCGGGAATGTGGAACCTCATCATCAGCTCGATCAATTTTTCCACCAACGGCCATATTCTGCTCATGATCCGACTTTTCTGGAACACGCTTAAGACCCAAGAATCCGGCGTCATCTGGCTGGCGGTCATTTCATAGCGGAATTTATCTGACCAAGCGACCAGCGGCCGGAAAAGCAACTGGTCGTAAAGCAATATCACCACCGTCATCGCGATAATGGCATAGACAATCGCGTTGACGTCCTTCTGCTCGATCGCCAAGGCAATATACGATCCGACTCCCGGCAATGTGATTTTGTTATTGCCGACCGTTATCGCCTCGGATGCCACCACGAAAAACCAACCACCCGACATTGACATCATCGTATTCCACACTAATCCAGGCATGGCGAACGGTACCTCCATCCGCCAGAATTTCTGCCAGGGCGAGAGGTGGAAAACAAACGCTGCTTCGCTCATATCGCGCGGGACGTTCATGAATCCCTGATAGAGGCTGAAGGTCATGTTCCAGGCCTGGCTGGTGAAAATGGCGAATATTGCGGCTAGTTCCGGCCCGAGGTTGCTGTGCGGGAACATGGCGATGAAAGCAGTTACGGTGAAAGATATATAACCAAGCACCGGCACCGATTGCAAAACATCGAGCAGCGGCACCAACACCTGCCCGGCACGCCGGCTTTTTGCTGCAATCGTCGCATAGCCGAGTGAAAAGATCAGAGAAAACCCGACGGCCACCAGCATCCGAACTGTGGTCCTGAGCGCGTAAAATGGGAGATGTTTGGGCTCAAGCGATATATCCTCCTGGCCGCCGATATTGAGTGGATGCACCAATTGCTCGGTTCCCCAGGCAACGAACAGCAGCATCAGTACCAGCAGGGAAAAGGCCAGCGCTTCCCACACGAATCTTTTCCGGTGGGTGTGGCCGCCAAGTGGCTGGGCGGCAGCGAAAGTTATGTTTTTCAATGCGGACATTCCGGTTTCCCTTTCCATGCTCCGAGAATGGCTTATTATCAATACCAACTAGGTTTCTAAGCAGTACTAGGAGCGCGAGGCGAGGAGCGCGGAATGTACGCTTAGGTACATGAGCACTCCAAGACCGAAGTTAAGACGAAGTAATGCGAAGAAAACTATTTGGTATTAGGCTTCATGCATAGAATTTTCTCAACTGTCAATGCCGCATGGCTTGGCGACCCAAAAAACCTGATAATATATCTGGCAGCGATCAATCTGGTGACATTCCTGGCTTATGCTTCCGACAAGCGGCAAGCCCGCAACAAAGGATTTCGCGTTCCAGAGAAAATTTTGCTGTTACTGGGGCTTTTCGGCGGGACGCCGGCAGCATGGCTGGCGCAGAAAATTTTCCGGCATAAAATTAACAAACGCTCCTTCCGCATCCGGTTCTGGATTATAGTGGCGGTGCAGATAGCAGCAGCCGTTTATTATTTTATGGGATAGTTTTTCTAAGAACCGGCGGGATGAAGATTATGGACTGCGTCCACTTCCACTGAATCCGCGCGGTGGTAGTCTAAATCCCCTCATTTCATAGCCAAAATCCGTGATCTTATCATGAAATTCTCTCTCAACAGCACGATCTCCTCCTGCTTCCTTGTTTTTCTCATGAAGGTCAATTGTGCATTTCTCTGTCATCTTTCTACCATTTATCCTTATATCATACCGTAAGTTTAGCCACTCCACTTTCTTCGGTAATTCCATCATGAGCATTGGGTCTCTCTGCCACCCCGATTCCACTAAAATATTTCTTATTTTGTCACCTCCGTCATCTTCTATTTTGAGTTTTAAACCTTCGACAGAACGTATCGTTGGTTCTCCGTTCCCGATAATTTCTACAGTAACAACTGTGGTATTTTCTCTCAAAGTTGGCGGAGCTCGATCCGGGTCTAGGGGAAACTTCAATTTCATGGTCGCTTCTGTACCCCGATAGATAACCTCCGGCTGGGCGACAGGGGCCGGCGGCGCAACCGGCGTTACCGGAGGAGCGGCAGGGGCTGTGACAGGTACTCTTGGGTTAGCAGGAGGTGTGTTCGGAACTGTGGGGGCAGCCTGGACGGGTATTCTTGGGCGAGCGGGAGGTGTGTTCGGAGCTGTGGGGGCGGCCTGGACAGGTATTCTTGTGGAATTATCTATTATTGCGCCAGTGGGAGAGGTATTGTCCGGCATTTCTGGTTTCTCCTTCGGTTTCAAACAGCCAGCGAGAACCAGCAGCAGCGGAGCTACGGCCACTGCGACTAGGTTTCTCACACTTCTTATGCTGTCAAAAATACTCATAAATTACCCATTCACAATACTCTGCCCTTACCTGCAGGACTTGACACATCCATTACCCACATCTTGGGATTTCCTGGCTCTCCCTGCTGCGCCTGCGACAGATCTAGCCCCTTAAGAAGCGCCTTTTCTTTTTCGCCTTCCATTTTTACATCCCCTATCTGACCCCTGACGCTATACCTTTCTATAGCAAGGTCTCTAGCGCGCAATATTTGCGCCGCATAGTCCGGCCTTGTGAGATCAATTCTTGTGTAATCTTTCTCCAGAGGATGAAATTTTATTCCCAATGTGCCTTCTGCTGGAAGGATTAATAATTGTTTATCCTCCCCATCCACATTTAGGTAAACAGTTCGATCCTTACCATCATCGTACATTACAATCTTCTTAAGATTGTCCCTGGCCTGTCTCAGCACATCTCTTGTTCTAGACACGTCGGAACCAGGAAAATCAAAAATTACCGGCGACGGACTACCTGATTCGCCCTGGCTAATATCGACTATATTTTTTTGCTCTCCCGGAATTATATGCACCACAATGCGAGGACTGTTAACATAAATTTTTCCGTTTTTATCCCCTGGAAGCAGGCCAGCACCAACAAGATGAACCTCTTCTCCCGCACCTCCTTTTTCTAACTTCATATCAAAAACCGTCGGCGCATCTTCCTTTAAACAAGTTTGCGCGTGAGGTATGCTAGGCGGTTTCTGAGGCGGACAAAATGCATTCTGTTGCGCCGGATCCGCCGGCGTATAAAATAAAAGGCCAAATCCGCCCGCAACATTCTGCCGGATACTCAGCCCCATATACTGACCTTTTTCTATTGGCGGGGTTAGTTTCTCACTCATCTTGGCCCGACCGCCTATGATCTCGGGCGGAAGGTCAACCCTGCCGGCCTTGGTTACCGCATCTTCCCTGATCAATTTTTCCTGCGGCGCCGGGCTGGTGCTGCATGCGACCCCGCTCAACGCCGCGGTTCCCGCCACACCCACCATTCCAACATCTCTAAATCTTATCTCTTTAAGCTTCATCACAGCCCAAAGGAAAGCTTCGCGTCCAAAGTCTTTGATCCTATCAAAAAATCCCATAACACTTCTCCTATTTGAAACTATTCTACCACCCAATTATTAAAGAATTATTAAGATCGAAGCATTTTTTTAAAATTATTTTTATGCTAGGAGTTTCTGGCGGTATTCTCCTGATATATCAAAATGTTATGGATAGAATAATGTAAGGCCGCCCCCCTGGGGTATTGTCTCGGGCGGTTTAATTCACGCGCAGGCGCGACATAATCCATATAAAGTTATATCGTGGCTTTCTGCCTTAAATCCCTTCGGCACCAGCTTGGTAATTTCCTTCAGGCAGCCTTCCAGCTCATAAACATTATCGCATTTGGTGCATTTGAAATGATGGTGATGCTGCTTCGCGATTTCATAGCGCGGCGGATCGCCGGGGATGGTGACGGTCTGGATTTCCCCAGTTTCCACCAACCGGTTTAATTCGCGGTAGACCGTGGCAAGCCCGAGCGATGGCAGGAATTTCTTGCCACCGGCCAATATCTCATGCACGGTCAGCGGGCGCGTGGCCTTGCCCATCACTTTATCAACGATCTGTTTTTGCCTAGTATTCCGCGCCTGCATAACTCTCTATAATATGATATTGATAATTCATTATCAATAGTGTAATGCTTCTCCGCTGTTAATTTAACGGAGCGGTTATGATTAGAAAAGCGCTAATTTTCTGTGTTGCAGTTAATTTCCTTGCGCCTTGCGTGAGCGCCGAGGATCAGGCCGTCAATTATCAGGTGGTGGCAACCAAGCTCGACCAGGCGCGGAACGGCTTACTGCCGGAAACCGGGAGCAGCATTTATACGATGGAAAGGCAGACTATTAACAATCTTGCCAATGGCGATTTCACCCCCATGAATGACGTATTATTGCATGCTCCAGGAGTAGCGCAGGATTCATTCGGCCAGCTTCATGTCCGCGGCGATCATGCCGATTTGCAGTATCGTTTGAACGGCGTGATATTGCCGGAAGGCATCACCGGATTCGGCCAGACGCTGGATACGCATTTCGTGAACGGCGTGGATTTTTTGACCGGCGCATTACCGGCAGAATATAGTTATAAAACCGCCGGCATAGTGGACATAACAACCAAGACCGGAATCGAAAACGGCGGGCGCACCAGCATTATGGGCGGTAGCAACAACACGCTTCAGGGTAATCAGGAGGCGTTCGGCAATAAAGGCCCGTTCAGTTATTATATTTCCGGCACCTATGATGAAAATGATCGCGGCATCGAACCACCAACAAAAACCAGCGGCGCTATTCACGATCAAACCTATCAAAATAAAGAATTTGGATATTTTTCTTATGTGCTGAATCCCGAAAATCGCTTGAGCGTTATTCTGGGTAATTCTACGAATCTGTTCCAGATCCCTAATAACCCTGGTCAAACACAGAATTTTACTCTAGCCGGAACGCCAAGTTATCCGTCATCTACCTTGAATGAAACCCAATCTGAACATAACACTTATGAAATTGCAGCGCTGCAGGGTGTAATCGGCGATAAAACCGATTACCAGGTTTCACTATTTTCCCGCCAGAGTGATGTGCTATTCCAGCCGGATGCTAAGGGAGATTTGATATATAACGGCATTGCCAGCCGAGTTTATGACCAAAGCGTCACCACCGGAATCCAGAATGATAATGCCTATCATTTAAATTATTCGCATACTATCCGTTCCGGGTTTAACTATAGCTACGAAAACGCGCAAAACAATAGTTTCTCCAGTGTTTTCCCGACCGATGCAACCGGCGCACAAAGTAGCAACATTCCTTTTTCAATTCCCGAGAATAAAACCAAAGTCGCTGGGTTGGCCGGGATTTATTTGCAGGATGAATGGAAAGCTATTGATAAACTCACGATAAATTATGGCGCAAGATTTGATTACTATGATGCCTTCGTATCTGAGAATCAAATCAGCCCGCGTATTGGCGCGATATATGAATTGACACCGCAAACCAAATTACATGCCGGATATTCTCGTTATTTTACTCCTCCACCAACTGAACTTATTGCCCCTACGACAGTGCAGAAATTTGCCGGAACTACGGGAGCGCCAAACAGCACTGGTTCTTCACCCGTCAGGCCGGAAAAGGATAATTATTATGATGTTGGGGTAATACAAGAAATCCAAAAAGGGTTTAATCTCGGTGTTGATGGTTATTATAAGCAGGCACGGGATTTGCTGGATTTAGGCCAATTCGGGCAAGCGCTGATTTTCTCGCCGTTCAATTACGAGAAGGGCCGGGTGGAAGGCGTGGAGTTTACCGCCGATTATAATCAAGGCCCATTCTCAAGCTATGCCAACCTGGCAGTATCGAGAGCGCTGGGTATGAACGTGGAATCCGGGCAATTTAACTTTACCCCTGATGATCTGAATTACATATCAAACCATTGGATTCATTTGGATCATGACCAGCGTTATACCGCATCGGCCGGCGCCGCCTATAAACTCTATGATATAACTTATAGCACCGATATAATTTACGGCAGCGGGCTGCGTCGTGGTTTCGTCAATACCGGGCATTTACCCGATTACGGTCAGGTTAATCTCGGCGTAGCCCACACCTTCAACCTGGGATCGGCCGGGCCGCTTGATGCAAAGATTTCAGTCATAAACTTGTTCGATAATATATATGAAATCCGCGACGGTTCAGGAATTGGGGTGTTTGCACCGCAATTCGCCACCGGCCGGAGTTTCTATCTGGCTTTAAGCAAGCCTTTTTGATTAGGCACTGTTAGCAAAGTTATTATGAGATGCGTTGCGATTTGAAAATGCGATGGATAAAAGCAAAAAACGTGAGGACAGGTAGCTTGTACTACCTGCAAGCGTTTTTTGCTTTTAGACGCGCATTTTCCCTTGCGCCTTGGCGAAATTAACCTAACAGCGCATCCATGATAACTTTGCTAACAGTGCCTAGGTGAAAAAATGGGAAATAATTGCATTGGCTTTAAGCCTGGCGCTGCATTCGCTGGCCGTTATACTGCTTCTGCTGGCCACTCTCCGTCATGATTCGCTGTCTCCTGCCGCCGGAATGACGGTAATCAGCATCGAGCTTGTTCCATCTACAGAATTGCAACAATCACAAGGCGCACCACATCCAACAGCAGAACAAAAACCTGCAGTAATCCCTAACGGAAAAAAATCCGAGGTCAAAAAGCCAGAAAAGCAGGCGTCGGTTGCCGCCACCGCACCAATTTCTGATGAAGATGGGCCGATAGCCAGCGGTTCCGGCAATAACAATGGCCCGAAAATCATTTACCAGCCGAGTCCTAAAATCCCCGATGATCTGCGGCGGGAAGCGTTTTCCACTTATGCTTTAGCTAGATTTCACGTCGCAGCGGACGGCAGTGCAACTGTGGAGCTTACCTCTCCTAGCCAGAATCCGCGATTGAACCGGATATTGCTGGAAACATTGAAGACCTGGAAATTCGCGCCCGCAACACAAAACGGAAATCCGGTTGCCGCAACCTTCGATATTCGGGTACATTTCACGGTGGAATGACCATAAAATACTTAGCCGGAGCAATCATGCTAATTTGTCTTGCCCTGATGGCGGATGGTGTCTTGGCCGATGATTCCCCTACAATAACCCTAGGCGGGTCTGCCGAATTTGAATTGGGCGGCGCAAACCAGAAATATTTCACCTCGGTCCCACCCTTCAACCGCGATTTCAAATTCCGGAATGATAATAAATTCTTAATCCGCATTGACGGCGAAACTGATACCGGTCTGCGCTATGGAGCGGTTCTGCAATTTGAGGCTAACATAAACCCGGACGACAGCGATTACGGTCAGAATGCCGATAAAACCTATGGATTCCTGGAAGGCCGGTTTGGCCGCCTCGAATTCGGCGCCAATACCGATGCCGCGCAGAATATGAAGGTTGATGCTTCCACTTTCGCGCGCGCCGCTGGTGGCATCGATGGTGATTGGGAATTATGGGTTGGTGGCTTAAGCGTCGATATAAATAATGAAGCGCCGTTCATCATCCGGCCCGATCTGCCAACCGCGCACGCTGAAACCACCAAAGTCCCCAACGCCGATAAAATCACCTATTATTCTCCACGCATCGGCGGATTTCAGGCTGGCCTAAGTTTCACCCCTGACCAGGGTGATATCGGCACCGCTAGCGGCTGGGACCAAAATTCCACGTCCCTCGGCTATTATACAAATGTCATAAACGGCGGAGTGAATTACAACGCCAAAATTGCTGGAATAAGCCTTGCTGCCTCAGTTTCTGGCGAATCCGGCCGTAATGCGCTGCATCAAGTTTATGAGGATTTAAACGCCTATAATGCCGGCGTGAACATAGGTTTCGAACAATTCACTTTCGGCGGTTCATATGGTATCTGGAACAAAAGCACACTGCTCCGCCCCAGCCAGTTCTCATCCTCCCCGAATTATAAAGATTCATATTACTGGGACATCGGTGCTGCATACGAGACCGGGTCTTACGCCGCCAGCATCGGCTATCTCATGAGCGATTACGCGGGAACGCATAACTTGCGCAACTTATCCATCGGCTTGGATTATAAACTTGCACCAGGATTCACCCCGTTTGCTGAGATAAGTTTCTTCAAGCTGCAAGCAGGCCCAGAATTCGACGAATCCGGCCAAGTGATGCTGGCGGGAACTAAGCTGAATTTTTAGCTCTCCGCCGTTTCCCAGATCGGGTCCTTGATTTTCTTTAAGAACTCCGCATGGGCGGCGAGTTCTTCTGGCGTAGGCGGGAATTGGCGGTGCGCCAGCGCTATTTTCTCTGCGACGCCGGTTTCTACCGGAGCCAATGCATCAAGCGTCATTTTTGCCTGCCTGCCACCGGTTAGTTCCAAGTATACATCGGCTAGCAAATGCGCATCCAGCAACGCGCCGTGTTTTTCACGGCCGGAAAGATCAACGTTGAACTTGCGGCACAGCGCGTCCAGACTCGCCGGTGCCCCGGGGAATTTTTTCCGCGCCATATATAGCGTATCTACAGTCTGGCTCGCCGGAATCGATTTGATCTGCTGGCGGTTTAGCTCGTGATTAATGAATTTCAGATCAAACCCAGCATTGTGCATCACCATCTGCGAATCGCCGACGAACTCGAGAAACTCTGCCGTCACCGCCGCAAAAACCGGCTTGTCTTTCAAATGCTCGGCGGAAATTCCGTGGATGCGGAACGATTCTTCGGGAACATCGCGCTCGGGATTAATATAGGCCTGGAAAACGCGACCGGTTTTCATCCGGTTCACCATCTCGACACAGCCGATCTCGATCACCCGATGGCCGTCATTCGGGTCAAGTCCTGTGGTTTCGGTATCTACCGTTACTTCGCGCATAATGCGCTATATATAGCCCGGACTTGGCGGTTTGTCGATCTTTTATCAAGACCGGCGCGGATTACGAAATCGGCCAGCCGCATTTTTTTCGCCTGCGGCATCTGGCTAGCGATTATCTGCAAGAATTTCTCATGGCTCATATGGCGGCGGCGCATGACGCGGTGTTTCTGCACGAAATGCGGCGCCACCACCACAATAGTATAGTCGCAAATACGGAAAAACCCCTTCTCGAACAGCAGCGGAATATCGAGAACTACCAGTTTTTTCTTCTGCCCCTGCGCTTTTTGCAGGAATTTTTTTTCGGCGCGGCGCACTAAGGGATGTAGGATTTTTTCCAATGCTTGAAGCTTTTTCTTATCCTTGAAAACGATATCGCCGAGCTTTTTCCGGTTTATGCCGTTTTTTTCATGCGCGACGGGAAATATTTCCGCGACTTTTTTCACCGCCTCGCCCCCAAGAGAAAGCATTTTATGCACCGCGCGGTCGGCATCAAACACCGGCACGTGCAATGCGCGGAATTCCTTCGCCACATTGGTTTTCCCAACCCCGATGGATCCGGTGAGACCGACGATTAGCATCCGCACCCCAAATTGTCATTCCCGCGCAGGCGGGAATCCATATTCCAGAGGCTTCTCGGTATGCCGCACGATGGATCCCCGCCTTCGCGGAGATGACATGTATTTTTTATTGGCATTGTTTTTCTAATTCCGTTGTGAGGAGTAGCCGGAGTTCTGGGGTGATTTCTGGTTCCTTGCCAAACCATTTATAAAATCCTGGAACTGCCTGATAAATCAGCATATCCAGTCCATTCAAAATTTGGTTTCCTCTGGCTTTAGCTTTTTTCAAAAGCCCCGTTTCCATAGGATTATAGACTAAATCATAAACCAAGGCATTTTTGGGAAGTTCAGCAAGGTCTATATCAAGCTCCGGCTGGCCAATCATTCCAAGCGAGGTGGTGTTGACAAGAACGTGAGCATCCTTCAAAGCCAAATTTCTATTCTCCCATTTTTCTATTTTGATGTTTTTTGCATGGCCGAACCAGGCAGATAAATCCTCTTTTATTTTTTGTGCCTTCTCTATGGTTCTATTGAGTAATACAATTTCTGTTGCTTGATACATTAGAAGAGGGGTCAGTAGTGCTTTCGCTGCCGCCCTAGCCGCACCTCCGGCGCCAATCACAACTATTTTAGCCTTCGTAGTTTGCCAATTGCCATTCCTTTTCAGGCTTTCCTCAAAACCAATCCAATCAGTATTACTTCCTATTATTTCCCCATTGAAAAATTCCAGCGTATTTGCGGCTCCAATGATTTTTACAGAATCATCCGGCTTGTCCAAATATTCTAGCACCTTCTCCTTATGCGGAATTGTTACATTCACTCCCGCATAGCCTTTCTTCGCCAGATCTTTCAGCTTATCGCCCAACTCTTCAGGCCGAACGGGAATAGCCTCATAACTTCCATTAATATTATTTTCTTTCAACCAGTGTTGGTGAATAATCGGCGAAAGCGAATGCTCCACTGGCCAGCCAATTACCCCGGCTTTTATTATCTTCTCACTCATCTGCGATGACCTTATCGCCCTTTTCGCGTTCTTGGTAGTGCTGGATTATCGTCGCCGCCACTTCCTCCACGGATTTCCGCGTGACATCTATCACCGGCCATTTATGCTTGGCGAACAGTTTCCGTGCCTCGGATATTTCATCCTTGATGTAATCCAGATCGACGTAATTGGTATCGCGATCCTCCTTAATGGAAAGCAGTCGCGAACGGCGGATTTGCACCAGCCGTTCCGGCGAAATCACTAGGCCTACGATCATCGGCTTGGTTGCGGATAATAAAATTTCCGGCAGTGGACAGCCTTTCACTAAAGGGATATTGGCGGTACGGTAGCCGCGGTGGGAAAGATACATGCCGGTCGGCGATTTCGAGGTGCGCGACGGGCCAATCAACACGATATCCGCCTCGTTTATGTCCCATGTCGCCTGGCCGTCATCGTGCGCTATCGAGAAATTGATAGCCTCAACCCGGGCGAAATATTCCTCATCTAATTCGTGCTGGCTACCGGCTTTGCTGCTGACCTTCATGCCTAAGCAGATCGCCATTTCTGCGATGGTGCGTGAGAGCGGGTCGATGGTGGCGATATTCATTTTACGGCACTCATCGCGCAGCGTTTCCTGCATGGCGGGGTCGATTATCGTATATAAAACGATGCCGGGATTTTCCCGGATTCCGGCAATAACTTTTTCCAACTGCCCCTTGGTGCGCACCAGCGACCAGATATGCTCCTCCGGCTCTATCCCATCAAACAGGGCGGTGACTGAGCGCACGATCGAACTCACCGTCTCGCCGGTGGAATCGGAAACTAGGTGGAAGGGAATTTTTTTCATTTTTTCAATATTAATCCTGTATTTCCTGTTGATGGTTTTGTGGATTTCTTAAATATCTATCTTCTTCCACATCCATCATTTTATTTTTCATATATTCCAAACATGTGGAAATTATTTTAACAGAATATTTAATATTTCTGTTTATAAAAATCACGAAACCATTTCCCAGTATTAGTTTTTTAAACTCCTACATAAAAATAACCTATAAAAATCCTGTTAGTAACCACTTGAAAAATATTTATCCACAAGGTTTTTACTACCTACATCTTACTAAATCCTTTTTTAAATAATATTTTATATTATAAGAACCATCATGGCCTGTGAAAAACCAATCCTAAAAGTTTTACAAAAAGAAAGGGTAGAGAAAACCCCATTCTGGATAATGCGCCAAGCTGGGAGATATCTACCGGAATATAGAGAGCTTCGCTCCAAAGCCGGAAGTTTTCTTGATCTTTGCTATACATCTGAATTGGCTGCGGAAGCTACGTTACAACCAATTCGTCGGTTTGGGATGGACGCGGCAATAATTTTTTCTGACATATTAGTGATCCCGCACGCACTCGGGATGGAGCTTGATTACCGCGACGGCGAAGGCCCGGTTTTGGGTGAGTTAGATATAAAAAAACTTAAAAGAGGAAATGTTGAAAATCACCTATATCCAGTTTTTAAAGCACTAGAGATTGTAAAAAAAGAACTACCAAAAAATACCGCACTAATCGGATTTGCTGGCGCGCCATGGACGGTTGCGACTTATATGGTTGAGGGTGGCGCAAGTAAAGATTTTGCTAAGTCCAAGGAATTTTCTTCAAAATCAGAGTTTCAGGAGTTGATTGATATTCTGGTGGAGGAAACTGCTGAATATTTAATCAGACAGATAGAGGCTGGGGCGGAAGTGTTGCAAATTTTTGATTCATGGGCTGGAGTTTTACAAGAATTTGAATTTATGAAATGGGTGATAAAGCCGACAAGGGGAATAATAAAAAAAATAAAAAAAATCCACCCGGAAATCCCAATAATTGGATTCCCGAAAGGTGTTGGAAAAATGTTGGAAAAATTCATTAGGGAAGCTGGGGTTGATGCGATAAGCCTTGATAGCTCTATATCACTAGAATCGGCGAAAGAGCTACAAAAAACACTGCCAGTGCAGGGAAATTTAAATCCAGAAACCCTATTAGGAGATAAGGAAACTATAATCCAGGAAACTAGAAAAATAAAAGAGGTGCTGGCAAGAGGGCCGTTCATATTCAATCTTGGGCACGGCATATTGCCTGGGACGCCGATTGAAAATGTCGAGGCGATGATTGCGGCATTGCGCGAGTAACCGGCTCCAGCTAGTCTCTAGTCTATGAGAGTGGCGGTAGTTCTTCTAAACCTGGGCGGGCCGGATAGTTTGAGCGCGGTCAAGCCATACCTGTTCAACCTGTTTTACGATCCGGCGATAATAAGACTGCCAAACCCAATGCGCTATGTGACAGCCAAGACGCTTGCCGCAACGCGCGAGGAAAGGGCGCGGGAAATATTTGCATCGATCGGCGGAGCTTCACCAATCCTCGCTGCCACTAGCCGCCAAGCTGAAGCCCTGGAGGCCGAGCTTAACCGGACTCCCGGCGACGAGACTAAAGTCTTTATCAGTATGCGCCACTGGCACCCGTTCGCTGCTGAAGCGGTTAAGGGAGTGAAGGAATATGAGCCGGATGAGATAATTCTACTCCCGCTCTATCCGCAATTTTCCACCACCACCACCGGCTCCTCGCTCACCGATTGGGCCGATGCGGCGGCAAAGCAAGGCCTGAGATGCATCACCAAACGCCTTTGCTGCTATTTCGGCGAAGGCGAATTCATTGACACGCACGCGCAACTCGCCTGGAAGGCTTATAAAGAAGCCAGGGCAACGGGGAAAGATCGTAAGCCGCGGATATTATTTTCAGCGCACGGGCTGCCGGAAAGTTTTGTCCTGGATGGCGATCCTTATCGGTTTCAGAGCGAGGAAACGGTGAAGGCGGTGGTGAAAAGGCTCGAGGAAATCAGCGTGGTTCCAGAGGCGGTGCTAAGGCCGGACGGCAAGGAGGAAATCCCAGAAACCTTATTGCCGCGCGAGACTTTCGATTACGCAATATGCTACCAGAGCCGGGTGGGAATTATGAAATGGCTTCTCCCTTCGATCGACGATGAATTGAAAAGAGCGGCGGCGGATAAAGTGCCAGTGGTGGTAGTGCCGGTTTCGTTCGTCTCCGAGCACTCGGAAACGCTGGCGGAGTTGGATATAAAATATAAAGACATGGCGAAAGCGCTAGGGCTCCCCGGCTATACCAGAGTCCCGGCGCTTTCCTTGGAGAAGGGATTCATAAAAGCACTGACCGGGCTGGTTGAATATATGAAAAGACTGCCGAAAAAAATCTGCTCGTACGAGGGTGTGCGAAGCTGCCCGGACGAGTTTATCGGGTGCCCGAATAGGTAGGTCTTTATAATTTGCTTTGCAAATTTCCGGAATGACGGCAGACTATTGACGGCCTATGCTCTATCTCTACATAAAAGCCCTGCACATCATTTCTATCATCGCCTGGATGGCAGGGCTGCTTTATCTGCCACGGCTGTTTGTCTACCATGCGCGCGTCATGCCTGGGAGCGAGGCCGACCTGGCGTTCCAAACCATGGAGCGCAAACTCCTCCGCATCATCATGAACCCGGCGATGATCGCCACGTTCATTTTCGGCATCTGGTTGATAATGCTTGGCGCGATCGATTTCCGCCATGCTGGATGGTTGCACGTGAAAATAGTTTTCGTATTGATTCTGGCGGCGATGCATGGGCTGATGGCGAAATATCGCCGGGATTTCGCACTTGGCCGCAATATTAGGAGCGAAAAGTTCTATCGCATTTTCAATGAGATACCAGCCATCATCATGGTGGTTATCGTCCTGCTTGCGGTGGTGAAGCCGTTTTAGGCGCCGTTACAAAGGTTGACACATCTCGCGCTTTTTGCTAACAATCCGATGAAAGCCGTCCGGCTTCCTTCTTTTTGCCTTTCCCCAATATCCCGCCAACCACCCCTTTAAGACCAATCAAAACCAATAGATATTTATGACCAACGTCGCCGCCCCTTCCCAGGAAGTTTTAAAACTCAAAGATCTAAAACGCAAAAAGCCCGACGAACTGCTCACCATGGCTGAAAGCCTGGGCGTCGAGAACGCTAGCAACTTGCTGAAGCAGGACATCATCTTCGCCATCCTCAAGAAATTGGCGGAGAAAGAAAGCGTAATAATCGGTGAAGGCGTGCTGGAAACATTGCAGGACGGGTTCGGGTTTCTGCGTTCGCCGGAGGCTAATTACCTCGCCGGGCCGGATGATATTTACGTCTCGCCTACCCAGGTTCGCCGGTTCGGGCTGCGTACCGGGGACACAGTTGAAGGCGAGGTGCGGGCGCCGAAACAGGGTGAGCGTTATTTCGCGCTGCTCAAAGTTACCAAGGTCAATTTCGATGCGCCGGAGGGCCAGCGCCACAAGATAAATTTCGATAATTTAACTCCGCTTTACCCGCATCGGAAAATTAGCCTGGAAACCAATGACGCCACCAAGAAGGATTTATCGACGCGCATCATTGATTTGATCGCCCCGCTCGGATTCGGGCAGCGCGGACTGATCGTTGCTCCGCCGCGCACCGGCAAAACCATGTTGATGCAGAACATCGCCCATTCCATCACCGAAAATCACCCGGAGGCTTGTCTGATCGTTCTTTTGATCGATGAGCGGCCGGAGGAAGTAACCGATATGTCACGTTCGGTAAAAGGCGAGGTCGTTTCATCCACCTTCGATGAACCGGCAAATCGGCACGTCCAGCTTGCCGAAATGGTCATCGAAAAAGCCAAACGGCTGGTCGAACATAAAAAAGACGTGGTGATATTGCTCGATTCAATTACCCGGCTGGCGCGCGCCTACAACACCGTCATTCCTTCATCGGGAAAAGTTTTAACCGGCGGCGTCGATTCAAACGCGCTGCAGCGCCCAAAACGTTTCTTCGGCGCGGCCAGGAACATCGAAGGCGGCGGAAGCCTCACCATCATCGCTACTGCATTGATAGACACCGGCAGCCGGATGGACGAAGTGATTTTCGAGGAGTTTAAAGGTACCGGTAACTCGGAAATAATTCTCGACCGCAAACTCTCCGATAAGCGGGTTTTCCCGGCGATTGACATCACCAAGTCCGGCACACGGAAAGAGGAGTTATTGGTGGATAAGGCGCTGCTTACGAAAATGTGGGTGCTGCGCCGTATCGTTATGCCGATGGGCACGGTGGACGCGATGGAATTCTTGCTCGGCAAGCTGAAAGTCGCTAAAAACAACGCCGATTTCTTCCAGACGATGAACGGGTAGCTTCTATGGGGTTAGACCCCCGACGCTCCTATCTGCTCAATGCTTACGATGCGGCAAGGTCCAAAATTTTTCCATCGTCAGGTAAGTGAAGGAAATCGTCCAGCCGATCATGACCAAGCCGTTCAACACTTCCGCACAGGCGAGCATGCGCAGATTATCCGCAGGGGACATATTGCCTAAACTTAAGGAGGTATAAGTGGCAGCGGCGAAATATAGGCATTCAACAAAACCCTGGTAACCGATCCCAACCACCTTACCCGCTGCCATGAGTTTACCAATCGAAGTAAAATTCCCGACTAGGAAATACACCAGCGCGTACATCCAGATACTGGCCATGTGGATCGCAAATATCGGGATTATTACAAGAATTACCCTAAGTCTTGGAGAAACCCTCATCTTCGGCAGGACTTTCCATACTTCGCGGAGCACCTCATAGGTAATAAGCGAATTGACGGAGATGACCAAGGCGCTGATTAGAGATATGGCAATAAAGCTTTCCATTAGTCCATCACCTCATATCCGGCATCGATATAAATGCCTGGCCAGTGATATTTTTCGCTGCATCGCTGGCGAGGAATACCTCCACCTCCCGCGCCAAATCAACCGGTGCGAAATCTATGTGATGCACATGCGGAAAAAATACCCCCTTCTTCGGCTCATTCGCTGCGGCCAATAATTTCCGGCCATGGGCTACAGGAATTGTCCGGTCTAGCTCGCCATGCAATATCAGCACCGGAGCTTTCACTCCCGCGATTTTGCCGATGGAATCAAATGTATCTTTCAATAAATGCTTCACCGGCAGCCACCAGTGAATTTCCTTCGCTCGTGCCAATACCGAAGTATAAGGCGCTTCCAATACCAGAGCCCGGATATTTTCATATTCGATCGCCATCTGCACCGCGACGCCGGTGCCTAGTGATTCGCCGAACAAGACCATTTTTCCCTGCGGAAGCCCTCTAGCGATGAGCCAATCCAGGCTCGCGCGCGCGTCGTGATAAAACCCTGCTTCGCCTGGAGAACCTTCGCTTTTACCGTAGCCGCGATAGCTTACCGCCAATACTCCGAATCCCTTATCCATGAAGGCGCGGAATTTTTCATGACGGGCAAAGGTGCCGAGATTTCCCAGGTTGCCGTGGAAATAAATTATCGTTTCCTTCGCGTCTTGCGCGGGGGAAAACCAGGCGGCAATTTTAACATTGTCGCGCGTGGAAAAGCCAACTTCCTGCAAGGAAAGCCCATATTTTTCTGGATGCTCCAGGTTGCGCGAAGGCATATACATCAGCCGCCTTTGAAATATATACATCAGCACTGCGAGGAAAAGGTAAAATGCTGCGCAATATAATATTATTTTCGTGAGTTCATTCATGTCCCGGCTCGCATGGGTACGCAGGCTTTTTCACCCTTTCATCCTTGACGACGAACTTCCGGCCAAGCGATTTTTCGATTAGGTAATTCACTTCGGCGCCGTAGATTAGAATCAATGCGCTGATGTAGAAAAATAAAAGCGTCGCTATCATTCCGCCGAGGCTGCCGTACACCAGGTTCACCTGAGTGAAATCATTCAGGTAAAGCGTCAGCAACCCGGCGGCGACGAGCCACAATGCCACCGCGATTGCCGCGCCGGGAATCACCCACACCAAGCGCTGGCGGACGTTCGGCAATGCATAATAAGCGGTGGCTACCGCGAAGAATAGGACGGCTATGCTAAAGGCGTAGCGGAGATAGACCCATAGTGGTTCGATTATCCACAGAAACCCGAAATGTATCTGGATGTGATCTACCGCAATCGGCCCAACTATCAGTAGCAACATGGCTAGTAGCGCGAATATCGTAACGATTATGAATTGCAAAACGCTGAGCAGCCGCCTCCAGATATAAGCGGGCGGAGTGGAAACGCGATAGGCGCGGTTCAGGGTGGTGCGAAGTCCTTCCACCGCCGATGATGCCGTCCAAACCGTGCCGAAAATAGCGATGGTCAGCAGCCCCTGCGGCGGGCCAGAGATGATCTCGATAATGCGGGGTTTTAGCGCTGCGGTCAGATTATGCGGCAGATTTTGCAGCATTATATGAACGAATCTATCGCCGATTTCCAGGTTGCCGAGGAACCCGGCCACCGCGACAAAAAACACCAGAAAAGGGAAAAACGCCAATAGCGAAAGGAATGCTAGATATCCCGAATGCTCCACTCCGTCATGGTGAATGGTGTTTACCAGGCCCATGTAGAAGCATTTGAAAATTCTCTTGATGAGAACCCACCGGTGGTGGTGCATTCGCCTTTGATCCTGCCCGTTCATGATTGATTTTTAGAGCACCTAAGGAGGGGATGCAAGACTGCGGTTATCTAGTCGGTCCCTGATCATTATGTGCGGGATGGCCGTGGGCGGGAGAGGAATGAGCATGGGTGTCATGATCAGGCGAGCCATGAGCTGGTGCCTCGCCATGTCCGCCCCGCATGTGCGGGCTTTCGTAATGGTGCCAGCGTCCAGGCGCCGGGATATAACGCCTGCCGTACCAGCCGTCATTATAATCGACGCCGACATATGCAGGGTATGCGGGAGCATAACCTACTGGTCCCTGGTCTGGATAAACCACGCAGCCGGACAAAAGAAAAGCTGTAAGTATTATCGCTTTTTTCATAAAAACAACCTGCCTAAATATGCACCACCTTCCCATAAGCGTCCAATACTGATTCATGCATCATTTCCGATAGAGTTGGGTGCGGGAAAATGGTGTGCATGAAATCAAGTTCGGTGGCTTCCATGGTTTTACCGATGACGAAACCCTGGATCAATTCCGTCACTTCCGCGCCGATCATGTGGGCGCCCAAGAGTTCGCCGGTTTTGGCGTCGAATATGGTTTTCACCAACCCCTCCGGTTCGCCTAGCGCGATGGCCTTGCCGTTGCCGATGAATGGGAACCGGCCGATTTTCAAGGAATAGCCTTTCTCCTTTGCCTTTTTTTCGGTGAGGCCGACGCTGGCAATTTGTGGCCGGCAATAAGTGCAGCCGGGGATATTTTCTTTTTTGATCGGATGCACGTCCTTTATCCCGGCGATTTTTTCGACGCAGATTATCCCCTCATGGCTTGCCTTATGCGCCAACCATGGCGCACCGGCGACATCGCCTATGGCATAGATTCCGGGTTCCGCCGTCTGCATCCATTGATCGGTTAAGATTTGGCCTTTCTCGACCTTAACTTTAGTTCCTTCCAACCCAAGATTCTCGACATTCCCAACAATGCCAACCGCCATTATCACCCGCTCAGCTTTTATTTCCTGGGTTTTTCCGCCAGATTCGATGGTCGCCGTTACGTCGTTTTTGCCTTTCTTTAATGATTTTACCGCCGCGCTGGTTAAAATTTTCATTCCCTGTTTCACCAGCGCTTTTTCCGCAAATTTCGAAATTTCTTCATCCTCGGCGGGCAATATTCTATCCAGAACCTCGACCACTGTTACTTCCGCACCCATGTTCAAATAGAAACTCGCAAACTCAACCCCGATAGCGCCGCTTCCTACAACCAGAATAGATTTCGGCAGTGATTTTGGAATCATCGCCTCCTTGGAAGTCCAGACCAGTTCCCCGTCCGGCTCCATACCGGGAAGTGCTCTAGGTCTGGCACCGGTTGCGATGATTATATGCTTTGCCACCACCACAGAATTTTTATTATCTTTGTCGGTGACGGAAATTTTACCCTTTCCGGCAAGTTTTGCTGCACCCTCAAAAACTGTGATTTTATTCTTTTTCATCAACATCCCGATGCCGCCGGAAAGTTTGGCGGAGACATCGCGCGAGCGCTTTATCACCTTGGCGAAATCGAATTTCACATCTTTCGCTGAAAATCCATATTGATCCAAATCATGTAGCAGATGGTTGATTTCCGATGAGCGCAGCAGCGCTTTAGTCGGGATGCAGCCCCAATTCAGGCATACGCCGCCCAAATTCTCGCGCTCGACCAGCGCTACCTTCATCTTCAGTTGCGCGGCGCGGATGGCGGCGACATATCCGCCCGGCCCACCGCCGATGATTGCGATATCGAAATTGTTTTGGGCGAAATTATTTTCCATCTTTAGTCAGCATATTTAATCCCGCAGCCATAAGGTGGGGTGACTTGGGTTGCGGGAACGCCGTCGGCCAGTAGTGCCTCAATAGCGGCATAAATGTAATTATTCGCCTTGGAAATCGCCGGTGCGCCCTTCGCCCCGGGCTGGTCGTCAATCGCGCCCATATAGGCGATGAGGCCGTCCTTATCAATCACGAACATATGTGGGGTGGTTTTCGCCTCATATTTATGCCCAATCTTGCCTGTAGGATCGAGGATTGTGTATGCAGCATGCGCATTTTTCTTGCGTCTAAAATCCTTGGCCTGCTGGCGGGTTTCATTGCCAGGCTTACCCACGGCGGAGGAATTTATCGTCACCCAGATCACGTTATTTTCCTTGGCATATTTCTGTAATGCCTGCATGCTGCCTGCTTGATAATGCGCGAGGCTGAATGGGCATTCCGGGCTTTGCCATTCAAGTACGACGATCTGG
>JABDBP010000013.1 GCA_013288565.1 Alphaproteobacteria bacterium
GCTTGGGTTGCATGGTGATGGCGAAGGAATAATCGAGGTTTCCCCCGATGCGCCTATAGGGGAAAAATTTGCCGAATATGCGGGACTAAACGATACAATTTTCGAAATCGCTATCACGCCGAACCGCGGTGATTGCCTTGGCGTTCATGGCATTGCACGCGACCTGGCGGCAAAAGGCTTGGGCAAGTTAAAACCGCTGAAAATCTCGGAAATAAAGGGAAAATTTCCCTCGCCGATAAAAATCTCTATCGAAAATCATAACCTCTGCCCACTTTTTATCGGCAGATATTTCAAAAATGTAAAAAACTGTGAAAGCCCGGAATGGTTAAAGAAACGGCTCACCTCTATCGGCCTGAAACCCATCTCTGCGCTGGTCGACATTACAAATTTCATCTGCCACGATCTTGGCCGCCCGCTGCATGTCTATGACGCAAAAAAACTGCGCGGCAATATTCACGTGCATGAAATTTCGGCACCGGAAAATTTCCACGCGCTCGATGATAAAATATATAATCTGCTTAAGAAAACGCTGGTGGTCGGCGCTAATTCTGGAACGGTGGCACTTGCCGGGGTGATGGGCGGAAAAGATTCGGGATGTGATTTTAATACGGTGGAAATATTTTTGGAGACTGCGATTTTCGATCCCGCCGCAGTGGCAAAAACCGGTAGGCAGACCATGATAAATTCTGATTCGCGCTACCGTTTCGAACGCGGGTTGGATCATAACTTCGTACGAATGGGAGCAGAAATCGCAAGCCGGATGATATTGGAAATCTGCGGCGGTCAAGCGAGCGTCCTAGAAATCACAGGAACTGAAAAAATTCCACCGAAAAAAATTTCCTTCACTGTGAAAAAAGTTAAGACTTTGGGCGGCATTGCAATTGACGATAAAAAAATAATTTCCATATTTAAAGCACTTGGATTTGCCGTGAAAAAGGCAGGCAGTACTTTGAAAGTTTCCATTCCATCGTGGCGGAACGATATTTCCGGCAGTGCCGATCTGGTTGAAGAAATACTACGGGTGAATGGCTATCAAAATATTCCCACCGCAGCGGTTTCCGCTGGAAATATCGGGATTTCCCGTCACTCCCCGGTTTCGTGGATGCGCCATATCCTAGCAGCGCGCGGAGTGCTGGAAGTAGTAACTTTTTCGTTCATGAATTCAGATACAGCAAGAAATTTTGCTGGGATTTCAGAAAAAATGAAATTGCAAAATCCGATCAGCAACGACCTTGACATCATGCGCCCTTCCATCGTTCAGAATTTGCTTGACGCAGCAAAGCATAATATCGCGCGCGGCAATATTAATCTGGCATTTTTCGAGATTGGACCGCAATTTCCTGGTAATAATGGCTTGTCACAACAGATTGTTGCCGCTGGGGTAAGGGTTCGTAACAATAAACCAAGGAATATTCACGAAAACTCAAGAGCCATTGATTTCTTCGACGTAAAAGCCGATGTGTTCGCCGCACTGCCGGAGAATGTTGATCGGGAATCACTAGAAATTTCCCCTGGAACGCCGGGATATTACCATCCGGGAAAATCTGCTGAACTTAAATTAGGTAAAAATATCCTTGCAGTTTTCGGCGAATTGCATCCGGCAATTCTGGCAAAAATGGAAATAGATTTTCCGGTGGCCGCGTTCGAAATTTATTTAGAAAATTTACCGCCGCAAAAATCATTGGAGAAGCGCAAGTACCAGCCATCGAATTTCCAAGCGGTAGAGCGCGATTTCGCATTCATATTTGACGACAAAACTCTATGGGGTGATGTAAGAAAGGCTGTTAAGACAGTTGACAGAGAAATTATTGAAGAGGTCTGGCTTTTTGATAAATATAAAGGTGAGGGAATTGCGGATGGGAAAAAATCCCTAGCTTTTTTGGTCAAGCTCCAGCCAAAAGATCGTACGCTGGAAACGGCAGAAATAGAAACAATTTCAGCAAAAATCGTCGCAGCGGTGACAAAGCTTGGCGGTAAGCTGCGCGACTAATCTTCGCCTATAATTACAACCCTTGCCTGATTTGCATTTGCCCGGTTCGCAATCAGATAATCCACCGCTTTTTTGAAATACTTCTCATTTCCGGTTTCAAAAACTTTGGTTTTCAGATCAGCGGCAAGGATTTTTTCCCGCACCTCCTCCAGATACTTTAATTCACCGATAAGACGGAGCACAATCTCAACATACTCCGCAGCATTAGATGCGACCAACTCATCTAAATCCAGATTGCGCAAAATGGCGGCTGCCGCTCGGTTATATGATTGCCTTCCTTCAAGCACGACAACCGGCTTGCCGCAAATCAGCATGTCGATTATCCGGTTATATCCCCCAAAATGATAGGAATCCAGGGCAAAATCGCAGCCTTCGATAATCGCCATATAGTCCTTATATTTTTTTTGCCCATAGGTTAAAATCCCACAATTTTTGCTCTCTAGGAGCTCTTTCAGTTCATGGGTAAAAGGTAGAAAATTGAACATATCCGTCTGGATTCCAGGAAAATGTAAGGCCAATTTTTTTTCCGAACGGTTTATTATTTCTTTTAGCGTCAAAAGATGCGGGTAATAAAATTTATTGCTGCCCCAATTGCACATTATATTGATCGTATTTTCCTGAGCATTCGGGCTTTTTCGCTGATTGACCGGAGCATAATCCGGCATCACTGGAACCATGCCGATTCCAGGTATCACTACCAGCTTCTCCGAGTAATTCTTAGCCGCATCTTCCAGTATCTCAACCTCCCGCCCGCCGATGAAATAATCCACCTCCGAACCAAAGCTGCTGACCGGATGCCCAGAACCAGTCACCTGGATCGGAGCCAACCGAAAATTGGAAAACATCATTGAGCAAATGCTGATGCCGATATCCGGGTAATATATAATCCCATAATTGCCAGAAGTTATGTACTTAACCGCTGCGGCGATTTCCCTATATTCGCCCTCGTGCGGAATTTTTATTTCATCAAATAAATCCTCATCCATCTCTATTTCCGGTGACACCTTCGCAAAATGTATCAATGTCAGGTGGTAAAAGCCTTTAAGCGCATAAAGATAAGGGGCAAGAGCCCGATATACCGCGTGTTTCTTGTGGAAATTAATCGAGAAAACCGCAATTTTTTTGAAATCGGGTTTGAGTGCAGGAAACCTTAAAGATTGGTTTTCCCGCTGGATCACCCGGTTAACCGCCTGATGCACCGGTTTATCGGCACCGGGGGAAATATAAGTGCTTTGAAAAAAACTATTCAAGACCGGGCCCAAGGTTTTCCTGGTCAGAGGCTCAAATATGGTGAGATTTTTTTCTAAACCCCGGATAGCCACCCAATTTTTCCGGTTATTAAAAATTAGTTCGCTGTTCGAGTTGATGCCATAAGAAAGGGTGTTTCCCCACCAAAGCGAAGCCTGATAAGGAAAAAGAGAAAATACCGCCTCTAGATCAACCTTGATATTGTTTCGGTGCGAAAGCATAGGCAGCAGCTTCGCCGCATTATCAGGATGGTGCAGGATTTCAGCGATCGTCCGGTCGGTATTTATGAATGGCGTAACGCGCACCAAATTTGAAATGGTGACGTTCAGCAGAATAAATTCTTCATGGAACTGCGACGGAATCGAATATTTGTCCGAGGCAAAGCGCTCTAGCAATATTTCAACAAACCGGTTGATGAAACGATGCTGCTCTGGATTGATGTAATGCACTTGAGCGGCAGCAATATATCTTAGGAATTTTAGGAACAGCTTTGATATTTCAAAATTATCCCCACCGGAAACTTCTCGTTCCAGCGCATTCAGGTCGAAATCCAACTCAGGAAAAAGATTTCCGCTCATCGGTTTTGATAGTAAGATGGCTGCATGGCGATGCAAGAAAAAGAATTGAGAAAAGAATTAACCGTCTGGGTGATTTCCGATGATAGCTATCGTAGCGTACAGGCAATCGAAGTCGCAAAAAGGCTATCAGCCGAGCCGGAAGTATTTTCCGCTGAGTCATACCGTAATTTCAACTTACGGCAATTGCCGGATATCGTAATTGGTGCCGGGGAGGAAACGGGCGAAGCAGTGCTAACGATAAAAAATGCGGTGGGGAAATGTTATGGCGTCATTATCCTCGACCCAAGAAAAAATCATCGGGATTTCGATTTGATCGTTTTGCCCTCCTATGAGCCGCACCCAGATTTTCCTAATGTTTTCCTTACCACCGGACTGATAAATCACATAAATAAACCGCTGCTGGACAAAACTCTCATAAGCCATCAGCCGCCACCTAACCTTGTCCCGCCATACCTTGCCGTACTGGTAGGCGGGAAGCATGTCGGCGGGAACATAACCTCCGAAGATGCCGAAGAAATCGCGGCACTGGCCAATGGTTTCGCGGAGAAAAATAATGCATCTATCCTCATTGCCACCTGCGACCGCACGGAAAAAGCCGCCGTCCGCGCCATGGAAAAAACCTTGAGCGGACCCAATCTTTTTTATGATTATAACGGCGGCCGGGAAATCGCCAATCCTTATATCCCATTTCTGGCGCTGGCGGATGCGATATTAGTCACCGGCGATTCGCTGCGCATGTGCTCGGAGGCCTGCAGCGCGGAAAAAGATGTATTCATTTATGATTCCGAAAACATCGCCGGGCGCTACAAAAAACTGCATGAAGAATTATTCGCCGGGGGTTATGCCAGGCCGCATTGGGAGCTGAATTTTGATAGAACACCGCCTGGAAATTTTCTTGACGAGGCCGGTCGCGTGGCGGAATTTATAAAATCGCAGGTTACTGCCCCGGATTTTCGCTGAAATATTTATCGAATTTCCCTTCTTCAGCTTTATGATTTTCCGCTGCCGGGTCGTGCGGTTTTTTAACCGTGATGTTAGGCCATTTGGCGGAATATTCCCGGTTTACCTCTAGCCATTTTGCCAAATCCTCCGATTCCGGTTTGATGGCGTCCACCGGGCATTCCGGCTCACAGACGCCACAATCGATGCACTCATCCGGGTTGATCGCCAGCATGTTTTCGCCCTCGTAAAAGCAATCGACCGGACAAACTTCCACGCAATCGGTGTATTTGCATTTTATGCAAGCTTCGGTGACAATATAAGTCATAGGGCATTAATTTTAGCGAAGGATTTCAATATGTAAAGGGGATTTTTGTTGTTGCGTTGCAGCAATTTTTCGGCTTAAGTTTTTGATTGGTAACGGGAGAGAATGGTAAGAAAAAGCAAAAATTTCACAAAATCTTAACATTTTATTAACCATTTCATGATTAAATAACAGAATATTAGTAAGTTAATGGAAGACATTTATGATTGATTCCGATCATACACCTGTTGAAGCAGGCTCTGATGCCAAACCGCCGGCAACTATTCAGGATATTATAAACAAATTTCTTGATGTTATCGGTGTTGATAAAGACCAAGCGTTGTCACGCCGCCAGATTATTCATATAACCCCTGAGCTACAGAATAAAGCACCTTATCTTGGCGGGGCTAATGATGCCGACAAAGAGTATGTGCATATTAACATCAAAGATACACCGAATGCGCAGATGATGGTGAATCGTGATGATCGGACGGAGGGATTGACCATGAATGTTGAAGTTTCGCGCACGCAGCTTCCAACGGAGATAGTTGGCGAGTCCTCATCGGGTAAGCCAGAGCAGGATATACCATCTGTGCGCGCTGATGTTGCAGCTCGGCTTTTTAATGACATCCTACCACGGGGCAAAATTTCTGATCGCTTTAAACTTCCTGATGGCACCCGGGTTGTCTGTGTATCTAAAAACCATATCGAAAGTGCGATGAGGATATTGAATGCACTCGAAGAGCAGCAAAATAAATCGAAAAATCCTTTGCAGGGAGCGCTTGCGTTTGGCAGCGAGTTGCAGGTGATCACAGCCAGAAACAAGTCTCTCTCCTCAGCAAAAATTGCAATTTTCAGCAGGATTGGCCGCATTCTACCCGATTTAGAAATTTATAATATCGATAGCACACAAAGAGGGCTTCTGCTGGATGGGATGACTGCTGCTGAGGTTGGTGTAAGGCAATATAAAAACCGGCTGGTTATAACTGTGCCAGCTGAGCCGGAGAAGCGTGTACCGTTGCTTGAAAAGATCAAAAAAAATCTGCAATCCAAACATCGTTTCGGACCTAGAGATGGTAGGGGTGACACGCAAGTAGTTCAATATGAAGAAAAAAAGCCAGTTCCCAAAAAGGGAGTACCAGATAAAAGTGGTATCTTGGGCTGGATCACTCAGGTAAGGCAGTGGTTTAAAGGCAAGTGATAACCCAAGTACAAAAGCTAAAATTCCAGACTCACAATGCTGCCGTAGTGGTAAATGCTTGCGATGAAAACAGCAGGAAATTCTACCATATTATCAAAATGAACGAAGCCGGGATGCGCAAGCTTGATGAGGATGTAAAGAAAAAGAGAAAAGCCGATTTCAAGGAATATGGGGAAATCCTGTTTTCCGGCTGGGGCGAAGAACCGTCGGCAGAAACCATGCTGGAGCTAAAGAAACTTCTTGAGGCGTAAATCAACCTATTTCCGGCTTCAGGTTTTTTGATATTGCCGGGTGGTTTTTCTCCCTAATATTTCCGCCTGCATGCGGATTATCAGCAGCGTTATAAACAAAAAAACGAACCCGGCGAACATAATCAGCAGCGGCCACAACATTGAGGAATGGATCGCCGGGCCGCCGATTCTGATGATGCTGGCCGGTTGATGCAGCGTGTTCCACCAATCGACCGAGAATTTTATTATCGGAATATTTATAAACCCCATTATCGCCAAGACACCTGCCGATTTTTCAGCACGTTCCCGGGAATCAAACGCAGAAAACATCAGCATGAACCCGATATAGAGGAAAAATAAAATCAGCACGGAAGTGAGCCGCGCATCCCATACCCAATAGGCACCCCACATCGGCTTGCCCCAGAGCGAGCCGGTAATGAGGGTAATCGCCGTAAAACATGCGCCAATAGGGGCTGATTCCTTCGCCATTATGTATGATAGCGGATTTTTCCAAATTAGCCCGGAAGCGCTGCTGGCAGCCATTACCGAATATACAAAAAGCGCCATCCAGGCCGAGGGGACATGGATATACATAATCCGCACCGCCTCACCCTGCTGGTAATCAGGAGGGGATGCGAAAAGGGCGAGATAGAGGGCAGCGGGAAGAAGAAGGCCGCTCGCTACGGCTAATGCCGGAAGGAACCGGGCGGTTTTATTAAAGCGCGAAATGGTAAAGAAATTAAGCATTTCAATAAATTTTATTCCCATTTCTATCTCTAGCACTATCTCTGCTACTCAATGCATTCACAGATATATACTCTTCATCCTTTTTTCTTTCTTTTAAAGTGGTGAGGTTATTTTGGGCTAGCTCTTCTAGCTTTTCTGGCGAAACACCTTCCAGTGGAAATCTTAATCCGTTTACCATGAATATACCCCCGGAAATATCTTTTAACTGGAGTTGCTTCACTAAAGTTGTCACCGCTCTTTTGATAGCTTTCACCGGCACCTTGTTGCTATCGCGCTCATATGATACCGGGGCTATAATCACAAAATCGGGCTTTTTGGCATCGGACATTTTGGACGTGGCTTGTGCAACTTTTGCTGTTAAATAGCGTGTGTCAAGTTTTTCATCTCCTCCTAAAGGCAACTCAATGTAACTAACAACAAGGCTATTTTTATCTTTATCGGGGATACCAAGGGCGATATTCACCCTTCTTTCCGGCAATGCGTCGGCAAACTGCTTCTCAATCTCAGCCGGATATATTTGTATCGCATATCTTTTTATAAGATCATCGGTTCTAACCAGATAATGCACAACCAAGGGAAAGTCTGGATGAAATTCCACTGAGTCATTCATTTTTCTGAATCTGGTTCCAGTATATATATCTAGGAAAAGAGAATCATCTTCCCTGGTTTCCCCAAGATGGTCCGGGGCAAAACGGTATTCGCCAGATGCACCGTTAATTCCAAGCGATAAACCCAATGCAGTCGATCTTGTTTCTTTGGAGCCAATAGTTATCGTTCTGTATCTTTCAATAGTTTCCGAATTCCTATCGAGACTTTTTATTTTCATATCGCCAGTTATGGTGACATTCACCCCCCCTTTCTGGATAATGAAGTCCCCGTTGGCTTTTCTTGTAAGGTGAAGTCCAGGCTCTCTATCGTCAACTTTGAGCATTTCATCTTGTTCAAGAAACTCCATTTCCAACCCAGTATCATGAATTACTGAAAATCCATTATCTACGGGAGTAACATAAAAAACTTTGTCGTCATTTCTAATAATAAGGGATTCCCCGCTTTTTTCTATCTCGAAGTGGATTTTGAATAATTCATAAGGTGGTACTATAATCGCATCTTGTTTATAACCTTGGGATAAATTCATCTGTATGCCGGGGAGCGGAATTCCGACAACGTCATCCGGTAGTATTTTCCGCCTGAACTCCGGTGTTGCAATGGTATGACCGGCTTCCGTAGCAGCATAACTGTTAGCGGGTTCTATGGCAAAAAGATCACGCATATGATGCCGAGTTTCAAGCAATATAGGCTCGCCGGTCGAGATTATTCTGCGGAGCTTATCCGGAACCCTTTCAATTACTTCAACTTCTTGCGCAAACTGGCGTAATAGTGACGGTATTCCGCATAATACAGTGACATTGCACTTATACATAAATTCGACCAGTAACCGTATATCTCTTTTTTCTCCGGGCGTTTTCAAACCGTAATATTCCGCTCCAGCAAGCGCAGCAATAGTTAATGCACGGACTCCGTACATCCATCCGAGCGGAGCGGTACAATAAACACTATCCACCGGGTCAAAGCCCTTCTTAGTAGCAGTGTTATGTTCCGGTGCCGTAGCATATCCGTTGATTCCCCAGAGGGAGGCCGATGTAACATAGCTGGCAAGCGCGTAGGAATGAGGTATTAAAACTTCTTTTAATTCTCCGCTGCTGCCGGATGTCATCATGATTATGGCAGGGTCAGATTGGTTTACTTTCTTAAGGGGCAAATTATCGCCAGCGTAGCGCTCTGCATTGTCTATAAAGGGATAAACATCGTCGTATTGCGACAATCTTGATAACAACTTGTCTTTTTCACCGAAATATAGACGATTTCCATGCTCGTCCCTTTCAATGACAAATATTTTAAGTGTATGTCCAAGGTCTTTTCTAACATCCAGAACTTTATCGAGCTGGTCTGGCGTTATAACAATTGCTTCCGCTCCTGTTAGCTTTAATCTTGGCAATAAATCTGTACTTTCATATCCAGTATGAAGCGGCGCTACTATATCTCCAATACCAAGTGCTGCTATGAGCGCAACTATATTCCCAGGTGAATAACACATTGTGGCTATTTTACTACCGTTATCCAACCCATGTGCAAGTAACATCCTGCGTATCTGGTTGGCGTGATATTCAGCCCGTACATAAGTCACACTCTCAAAACCACCTGGATGTTCTTTATTGGCAAATGTAAGAAAGGGCTTATCTCTCGTTCTTGGATCATTGGCCCTGACTCTGAAAACAGATGCGAAGTTAAAGTACTTTCCCCTGCGGCTGATTTCTTCGAGGGCATTCAATGCGGGAACATGGCATTTCTCATGATATTCATAGGGATTCCACTTTCTCATCTCAAATATTGTATTCCTTATTTCATCACCCTTTCTAACCGCGTAATCGATAAGTGCGGCAGCTTCATTTTCATCAATTGCACCTCTATTTTGTTTTGCCGGGCTCCTTGTTAGCCAGGACAACTTGGATGGCTCACTAAGGACTTTTTCCGATCCAAGTTCATTGATGGGCGGAGGTTTTCTTGCCTCGTTCAAGAATGATCTTAGCGCCGATACATCCTTAAACTGGCTGAACAGATCAAGTAATATTGCGGCGTGTTGGCTTTGTATTTGGTATATTTGCCCACTCTCTTGGGATTTTCCTGTAATGGCCTCAAACCAGTCAGTGAGGCTGAACCTGGGATGAATCACATCACTATATGTATATTTATCATCTAAGCCTTCCATCCTTTTTTGATATTCAATTTCACCATCCGACCTTTCTACCTTTTTCAAGAAGCTATTTCTAGATTCACGGTCAAAGATTCCAGTATTATTGGCGTGGATGGAATTTATTATTTCCTCTATAGGAAAGAGTGTAATTCTTGCTACTTCGCGTGGATCGGCTTTCAGTTTTCCTAAGGCTTCTTTGTTTACCATTCCGACAACCGGGGTAATTTGGTACCCATCCGCTGTGAAATATGTTAAAGGTTCCCCGGCACCATTTTTAAGTATTCCAAGAACCCTGACATCAACGGGGTCTAAATCTATTTCCTCTTTACATTCCCTGATTGCCGCCTTTATCGGATCGTTTCGTTCCTCTCTCCACTCGGTTTTGCCGCCAGGACATACCATCATGCCGGGGGCTCTTTGTCCCTCGCTTCTTTTAGTCATAAGCAGATAATAGCTGCTGTCCATCTCAACTATAGGAATCAATACAGCGCTTTGTTTGGCGCCAAATCTTACATTACTTGGACCAGCGGCATATGTGCCGTAATGAGCCGCGAGAACTTCCTGAAACTGCTCAAATGTTAATTGCATGAAACGCACCAACAGCTTTCTCACCAAGCCGCGCCGATTGAAGAGTTATTATGAACCTAATAGCGGCCACTTTCTTACCTATTGTTTAATCTTTCTCTTGCACCACATGCCCAGTGTTTGCATCCTTGCATCACTATTAAACACTAGAAATATTAAGAAATAGTTAAGATTACTTAATATTTTATTGATATTTTCCGGAAATTGAAACCTACGCCAGGTCCTTGGTTAGTGACCCATTTTGGAATTATTATTCAACGCTTAACAATTTCATCAGTAGCTACTACACGGTTTCTTGTTAGTTCTATAGCCTGATATGAAACTATTCCTGGTTTTCCAGGGGCATAGTGAAGTGAGATGCTATCATCCGATCCAAAAGCTATGAGACTGCTTGATACGGTTTCCACTTTTTTTCCCGCGTCTACTACTATCATATCAGATAACCTATTCACCCATTCCTCCCAATGATTGGGTGGGTTCGGAACTATTGCGTTTCTCACTTTTTCTATATTTGCCTGAAATCTGGGGCAATCTGGATTATTTAAACCTCTTGGCGTCATCAGGTTTATTCCTTCCAGAATTGGATGAGTAATTATTTCCCGCCCATTTCCTTCAACCAAAAAAGCTTCGTTTTTGTCTGCTACTAGCAAGTAAAAACCTTGATAGTCTGAGGCATTGATTCTGGCAAGAAAGGCTGTCGAATCCCTGGCACTAGCTTTCTTCAGAGAATCGAGAACGAGTTGGCCGCGGCTTTTTTCACCTGGCGACCCAACAGTTCCTGCATAGTTTACTGCTATAGAAACAATATTTGTTGCAACATTCACCCCCAGCCAACTACCGTTACTTTTTATATCCTTTCCGCCTATTATTTGCGGAGTTGCCGACCAATGCATCCCTGGCCTTTCACAAGCCCGATCAGGCGATTCATCCCGATTATGGCCAATTAATAATGGCCACTCGTTTCCCGGACGCCTTAGTAAAATTACGGTGCACATAAACTTCCTGGTTTAATGGCGGCAGGATTTTTTTGGTGGCGCCTTTTTTATTTTCCGGCTAAGCCGCTTTGCCGGTTTTATCCTCCAGCAATAACTGCTGGATTTTCTCCATCGCGCGGTTTTCGATCTGGCGGACGCGCTCCTTGGAAATATTATAAATTTTGCTTAAATCATCAAGCGTCGCGGGTTCTTCTCTCAGCCGCCGCTCCTGCAATATAACCCGCTCGCGCTCGGTTAAATTGTCCATCGCAGCAGCAAGCAGAAGTTTTTTCCGCGCCATATCTTGATTTTCTCCGATGGTGGTCTCATGGCTTTCCGTTTGATCCGCTAGGAAATCGCCCCACTCGTCCTCGCTTTCATGGCTCACCACCCGGTTAAGAGAATAATCCCCGCCTTTCATACGGCGATCCATATCGACAACATCATGCTCCGGCACGTCCAGCTCGGCCGCAATGTTTTTCACCTCATCCGGGCGCAAATCACCCTCGTGATAAGCGTCTAAGCGGTGTTTCAGCTTGCGTAGATTGAAAAACAATTTCTTTTGCACTGCCGTAGTGCCCATCTTCACCAGGCTCCATGAGCGCAAAACATATTCCTGTATCGCCGCCTTTATCCACCACATCGCATAGGTAGAAAGCCGGAAACCGGCTTCAGGATTGAACTTCTTCACCGCCTGCATCAGGCCTATATTGCCCTCGGAAATCAGTTCCACCAGCGGCAGGCCGTAGCCTTTAAATCCCATCGCCATTTTCACCACCAGCCTGAGATGGCTGGTGACGAGCTTATGCGCCGCCGCGATATCGCCATGGTCGGCGAAGGCCTTGGCCAGCATATATTCCTCCTGCTGATCCAGCATCGGGAATTTACGGATCTCCCGCAGATAACGGGAAAGGCCGGATTCGGCAGATAATACTGGCAAATTAGCAACAGTCATTCTGATTCATTTTTATTGGGTTATACGAGGGTGACAATAGCAATCCTTATGTAGAAATACTAGTATTTTTCTATGGTTTTTGCAAGTGGTTTTAATATTTTCATTCAAACTCCACTCATACCGAATAGGTTTCAAAGCAGTACTAGGAGTGCGAGGCGAGGCCGAATAAGTGTACACTTAAGTACATGACTGAGGCCGAGACGATGCGCGACGAAGTAATACGAAGAAAACTATTCGGTATCACTCCAATAAACTATTGAACAACACGCAGTTAATATTTATCTTCCGGCTATGCACACTATAACTTCCAAATTCGGCAAGGCCGCCGCCTGGTTCCTGATCACGATGATCGTCATGAGCTTCGCCGCCTGGGGTATCGGCGACGTATTTCGCGGCCATGTTGATAACGCGGTGGCGAAAGTGGGGGCGGTGAAAATCCCTTATGACGAATACCGCGAGACCCTGCACGCCGAAACACAGAAATTCCAGTCGGCGTTTCCCGCAGGCACCATGACCGATGCTATGAAGGCGGAAATCTCGAGCGAAACCTTGAACAGCCTCATCCGCCAGAAGCTCCTGGCCCAGGAAATCTCAAGGCTCCGCATTGCACCGGAGGATAAGGATCTGGTGAAAATAATCTCTGGTAATCCGGCCTTTCGCGACGAAAAAAGCGGCTTTTCGCCCGAACGATTCAAGGAATTCCTGGCCCGCGCCGGAAAAAGCGAATCCACCTATCTGGGCGAATTGCGCCGGGATTTGGGATTTTATCTGTTGATGCAATCACTGACCGCCGATCGCAGCGTTTCGGAGTTCGAGCTGGGAAAACTTTACGCTATTTCCGAGCAGCGGCGAACTGCAGAAATCGCTTATATCCCTATAGAATACAATAGACGCGGCGAGCCATCTTCCGAAGCCGAGCTTTCCGCCTTTTACGAAAGCCACAAGCAATATTTCGCTATCCCGGAAACCCGAGACGTAAGCTATATGATTATCGATCCGACCAGGGCGGTGAAAATCGCAATAACCGACGCAGAACTGCATAAGGAATATGAGCGCCGCAAACAGGAATTCTCGACCCCCGAGACCCGGGATTTGGGCAACGTAATAGCCAAAGACGAGGCAACCGCCAAGGATGCATATGAAAAACTGAAGGCTGGGAGGGATTTCCATAAGCTGACAGGAGTAAAAATTTCGCTGGTGAAAAAAGCCAGGAAAGATTCGCTGGCGCCGACAAACCTGGCCGATAGCGCATTCATGCTTGAAAATGGCGGAGTTTCCGCGCCGATAAAAAGCCCGTTCGGCTGGCATGTGATAAAAGTCTTGGGCATATATCCGCCACATGTTCCCGGTTTCGAGGAAGTTAAGGGGAAATTGCAAGCCGAAATGGAAAGGGCGAGTGCAGGCGAAGCAGTCAACAAATTCATCCAGGCGATTGACGACGAAGCAGCATCGGGCGCCAAGGCGGAGGAAGTGGCGAAGAAATTTTCGCTTGATTTGAAAAAAGCCTTGAGGCTAAAGCGCGGCAATGTGAATCCGGGGAAACTGGAAACCACCAAGGCATTCTTGGATGCCGCGTTTTCCACTCCCGCTGGGTTGGCCAGCAATGTTTTTGGCACTGCAGGCGGAAAATATGCGCTGGTTTATGTGGATAGCGTACAGTCCGCCCGCATCCCGGATTTCAAAGATATTCAAAAGGAAATCTCCGATGCCTATGCGCGGGAAAAAGCGGTGGAAGTGGCGGAGAAAATAGCAAATGAACTAGCGGCGCAAAAGGATTTCAAGGCTCTAGCAGCAAAATCGATAAACCTGGAAGCTACAACACTGGATTCGATAAAATCCGATTACCATGATAAAAACCTGCCGCCAGAATTCATCGGCGAAATATTCCGGCTGAAGGAAAACGAAACAACGAAGCCGTATCGGCTGGAAAATAAATTTGTCGTGGCGCGGCTCGTTGCAGTTAAGCAATTCACCGGAAAGTCGGACACGGCGGCACTCGCCAAGCTCAAGTCTACGATGGCCGAGAAAAATATGGATGATTTGATAACTGAGTATTTCGAGTATTTGAAAACCAGATATCCGGTGCGGATTTATAAAGATGCCATGAAAACCGCTCAGTGAAACAGAAGAAATTGATACATAAAATACTTCCGGCGGATATGAAAACGCCGGTGCTGGCGATGCTGCAGCTTGCAGAAACTTCCCGCTATCATTTCCTGCTCGAATCGGTGGAAAATGGCGCAAATCGGGGACGCTATTCGATAATAGGCCTTGATCCGGACATTATATGGAAATGCCAAAACGGCGCGGTCAACATCGAAACTGACAGGAAAAAGCGCAAGGTAAATAAAAATCCACTAGCGAGTTTACGCGAATTGATAAATGAGTCGCGGATGGAAATTCCGTTAGGGATTCCGCCGATGGCATCTGGCATTTTCGGGTATATGAGCTATGACATGGTGCGGCTGATGGAAAATATCGGCGCCGACGAACACCCCGATGAAATAGCTATCCCGGACGGCATCTTCATCCGGCCGAAAATCCTGGTGGTGTTTGATTCGGTAAGGGATGAAATTTGGATAATATCACCCGTCAGGCAATCCGGCGGCGAGCGGGCAGCGGAAAAAAGAATCGGTGAAGTTATTGCATTGCTCGATAAGCCGGTAAAATCTGGACTCAAGAATTTTCTCTCTAAGGTTCCTGCTTCCGCAGGAATAACGGCGAAGGCATGGGAGAAGAAAAATCCCGGGTATGAAAAAGTCGTCAAAACAGCCAAGGAGTACATATTGGCGGGTGATATTTTCCAGGTGGTGCTTTCCGAGCGCCGCGCGAAAAAATTGGAAAAAGGCATCGATGCTTTCGCGGTTTACCGGGCCCTTCGCAGCCTGAACCCCTCGCCTTATTTATTCTATCTGCATATGGGCAATTTTACGCTAATCGGCTCCAGCCCAGAGATATTGGTAAAATGCGAAGAGGGAAAAGTCACCATCCGGCCACTCGCAGGAACCAGAAAACGTGGCAAAACCACTGCAGAGGATTTGGCACTAGAGCGTGAATTGTTGGCCGACCCCAAAGAAACCGCCGAGCATTTGATGTTGCTCGATTTGGGCCGCAACGATGTCGGCCGGGTGGCCAAGCCGGGAACGGTCAAAGTAACGGAAAGAATGGTGATAGAACGTTACGCACATGTGATGCATATAGTCTCGAACGTGGAGGGCGAGCTACGTGATGATTTGGATCCGCTGGATGCGCTGATTGCCGGGTTTCCCGCCGGAACCGTATCGGGCGCGCCGAAAATCCGAGCGATGCAAATCATCAACGAGCTTGAGAAAAAACGCCGCGGGTTTTATGGCGGTTGCGTTGGTTATTTTTCCGGTAACGGGGCGATGGATAGCTGCATCACGCTGCGCACTGCGCTAATAAAGGACGGGATTTTATATTCGCAGGCCGGGGCGGGAATAGTAGCTGATAGCGTCCCGGAAACTGAATGGCAGGAATGTTGCAACAAAGCAAAATCGATAATAATCGCGGCGGAAACAGCAGGAAGATACAAGAATTAATTTTACAAGCTGCGGGTGAAACGCAATAATTCGCATTATATGAGCGAACCACATTCTGGCTCGAAACTCGCCGATACGTTTGGTAGTTCTAGCAATGACGCTTTCCTTTCTGGCGATAACCGGATCGATTCGCTTTTGGCGGGTTACGATTGGACAGGCGCGCTGCATCAGGCAGCTACTAATATAACTTACACTATCTCCGGTCCTACCGAAGGCCATTTCGTCAGCGATTTAAACGGCGCCATGGCGGCCTGGGAAAGGGTCGCCAACGTGCATTTTACTTATGTTTCCCCTTCATCTCCCGCGGCGGCGAGTGCCAATATAGTGGTCGTCGACGATACCGGCTTGACGGTGACTGCGACCGGCGCTGAGCTTGGAGTAACTTCTCCCACCACCATTCCCCGTCAACCAACCCAGATGGCCCAGGCGGAAGTCCATGTAACCACCAACGCCAATGTTCTTCAGTTCATCGGCAGCCTGGATCCAACAATAATCATGACGACGATTCATGAGCTCGGACATGCGCTGGGGTTGAAGCATCCGGAAAATTACAGCAGCGTACTTCCCGGCATCAATTCTGGCGATGGCTTGGGACCATTCCTTCCGGTCGCGGCAGCAACTTACGATAATACTTTGATGGCCTATACTCCCGGCGCTATCGCTACCCAAGCTGATCCGCCGCAAACACCGATGCCATATGACGTTCTGGTGATGCAATGGCTATATGGCCCGAATATGAATTACACGCCGCAAACTTATAAAATCGACGGCTCAGCTACCACACAAACCATTTGGAATCCCGTCGGCACCAGCACTTTTGATACCACGCATTTTACCGGCAACGCCACCATCAATCTCAAGCAGGGGATGGGTAGCACGGTCGGGCAATCAAACTATTTCATCGCTTACGGAACTCATATCGGCACTCTGGATACCGGCCCCGGCAATGATTCGATTACGGCAAACAATTTGGGGGACGAAATAAAAACCGCACCGGGAAATGATACCATCCATGGCGGAGCGGGAAACGATACCATAATTGCCAGCACGGGAAATAGCATAATCCAGGGCGGCAAGGGCAATAACATCTTAATCGGCGGCTACGGCAACGATACCATTTTCGGCCAAACGGGAAATGACACCATGACCGGCGGCACCGGCAAAAACAATTTGTACGCATTCCTGGATACAAACGGCCCAACTGGGAACGACAAGATAGAGAATTTCAACCCGTACGGCGACCAGCTGGAATTCAGCAGTAAGATTTTTTCCACCGCCGCACAGGCCTATGCAGCCTTGCAGCAATCCGGCGTTATAAATTTAACCGACGGCGGATCGATCACGCTGGTCAATATAAACCATAACATCCTCTCAGCCAGCGATTTCATAATCACGACTTAAAAAAATGGCGGGGGCATGGGGGTATAAAATCAGGTGATTTTAACTCCCCGAAACCCTTAAGCCCACGATTCCCAGAATTACCAATGCGATTGAAGCGAGTTTCAGCGCATTCAATTCCTCACCGAAATAGAATATGCCGATTAGAGCGATCAGCGCCGTGCCAACTCCCGCCCAGATAGTATATGCCACGCTGATTTCGATTTTCTTGATCGCGAAAGTGACGAGTGTAAAGGCTATTCCGTAAAATACGAAAATCAGGATGGATGGGATTAATTTCGTATAGCCTTGCGAGAGCCGCATCGAGATGACCCCGGCAACTTCGCAAAGAATCGCGGCAGATAAATAAATCCAATGCATAAATAAACTCCGTTTGCTTGCCTCAACTTATAGAGTTTGTCATACTCGGGCCTGACCCGAGTATCCATCGAAAAATTATTAATTGATGGATCCTCGTGTCGAGCACGAGGATGACAAAAATGTCTCAGGTAAAAACAAGCATAACCGCATACAGCGTCGCCTCCTGCATCGGGAAATTGGCTAGTACGCCGGAGTGGGGAAAATACATTCCTGAGGAAATGGCTGAACTCTCCGCCAGTTTCTCTAAGGGCGCGACGGATACGCCGGTGAAGCGGCTGATTTCGCTATTGCCGCCAAAATTAGCGGAATTCGCGCTGGATAACATATTAGTTCCGGGGATGATGCACCATTTTCTCTTCCGTAAACTATTGATAGAAGCCGAATTGCACAGGTTCATGGCCGAAACGGGCGGAGCAGGGCAGGTGATTATCCTAGGTGCGGGGCTGGATACGCTGGCGGTACGCATGGCGGGGAAATACCCCGCCGCCAGATTTTTCGAGGTTGATTTGCCGGGAGCAGGCGAGGTGAAATTGGTGGCGTTAAAGCGCATGGGTCGTCAATTGCCAGGAAATTGCCGATTCCTGGCTGCGGATTTAGCAAAAACCCCGCTAACCGGGGTTCTTAACGCGGAAAAAAGCTTTAATAGCGGAACAGCAACATTGGTCATATTGGAAGGGGTGCTGATGTATCTTAGGGAATCCGACGTGAAAGGGCTATTCACAACCTTGCATGCATTATTTTCTGGGCAATTGGAAATAATCTTCGGGGCGATGGCACACCCGGATGATGTGAAAAATTGGCGCGTCCGCGCCGCTAATTTTCTCACTGAGGCCCAAGAAAAAACCGATTGGCATGCTTCAAGCCGCGATATGCCGGGATTTATGGCCAGCCTTGGATATTCCTTAAAAAGCTGGATGCCTTATAAAAAATTGCAAGCTTTTTACCGGCCCGCAACTGAACTGCGAAATGTCCCAGAGGAGGATGAAAACTATTATCTTGTGACAAAAACACCTCAGTCTGTGGTAAATTTTGATATTGGTCAAATACCTTTGCTTCCTATTAATCTTTGATTAATCTATTACGTGTTACCTTTTTGGCTGTCCTTAAAAGGAGGTCACATGAAGAAAGCGCTGGCTTATACTTTATTCGGCATACTTTCACTACCTTTTTGCGCTATTGCGCAGGATCAGCTGGCCGCAAACGGCGATTTGGACACTACTTCACTGGCGAGCCTAGGTAATATAGTAACTTCAGTATCGAAAAAACCTGAGGATTCCTTCCGCTCTCCCGCCGCGATTTACGTTATAACCAATGAGGATATAAAACTTTCGGGAGCAACCCATATAGCTGAAGTGCTGCGCGGAGTGCCGGGGCTGGACGTGGCGCGGATCGATTCGAGCAACTGGGCGATTTCCTCGCGGGGATTTAATGGGTTTTTTTCCAATAAATTGCTGGTTCTGGTAGATGGCCGAACCATATATACGCCAATGTTTTCCGGGGTTTATTGGGATATCCAAAATATTCCGCTTGAGGATATCGACCGAATAGAGGTGATCCGCGGGCCGGGCGCTTCTTTGTGGGGAGCCAATGCGGTGAACGGTATTATCAATATTATTACGAAAAGTGCCGCCGATACCCAGGGCGTATATGCCAGCACCTTAGCGGGGAATCAAGATCGCTCAATCACCGATGCCAGATATGGCGGGAAAATCGGGGATGACGGATATTACCGGGTTTACGGTATGTATGATGACCGGGCGGAAACCAAAACCGTTACCGGAGATGATGGCGATAATTCCTGGCATAATGCAAAGACCGGGTTTCGTTCGGATTGGAGTCCATCCTCCACCAGCAAGGCAACATTCCAGGGCGATGTTTATGCTGCACACATAAACCTAGATTTAGCCTTGCCATCTTTCACCTCTCCAACCGGTTCCACCTCCATGCTGGATAAAATAAATTCGCAAGGCGGAAATCTGCTCGGCCGGTGGACGGAAAACCATAGCGATACATTGCAATCCACATTCCAAGCGTATTTCGATTATCAAAGCCCTAACTATTCTCAATTGAAACAACAGGTTTCCACCGTGGATTTCGATTACCAGACTTCATGGAAAGCCGATGAACGTAACGATGTACTATGGGGAGCAGGCGCACGCTATATCAACGATTCTCTGCAAGGCGTGTCAAGCGTCACTATACCGCGTCCGGTGGACAATGAAAATATTTTTAACGCATTCTTGCAAGATCAGATCGCCCTGATTCCGAAGGAGGTTTACCTAACATTAGGCTCAAAATTCGAGCAGAATAGCCTTTCCGGGTTTGTGCCGGAGCCAAGCGCCAGGATCGCCTGGTATCCGGATAACAAACAAACCCTGTGGGCTGCAGTGTCGCGTGCCGTCACTTCACCAGGAGTTTTTGATGAAAGTGCAACATTAAATGTTCAAACCATAGCCCCTGGTGTCATCGCGCAGGAGCAATATAACCGGAATCTTGATTCGGAAGAGTTGACAGCTTACGAAATTGGCCATAGGATAAAACCTATGCAAACGGTTAGCCTAGATAGTACCGCGTTTATTAACTATTATAATAAATTGCTCACTTTTGAGCCGGGAAATCCAATAGCTGTTGCTGGGGGCACCTACATCCCCTTCGTTGTCTCCAACCTCGGCAGGGGGCATTCCTACGGATTCGAGGAAAGCGCCAACTGGGACGTAACTTCGCGCTGGAGCCTGCTTGCCAATTATAGCTATATCAACATGATATTGGATCAGAGTTCCAGCCAAGATCCGACTTTCCTGCCGCAAGAGCACGAAATTCCGCATCATCAATTTACTGTCCGCTCAAGGCTTTTCCTCCCATATGATGTGCAGATGGTGAACCAGGTTTATTATGTAGATAAATTACCAGCTTATTCCATAGATGAATATGTGCGGTTCGATACCCAGTTCATCTGGAAGGCTGAGAATTGGCTAGAATTCTCGTTCGTCGGCCAGAACCTACTGGATAACAAGCATAATGAATTCACTGCGCCGCCGAATGGGATCCAGGATGAAATCCCACGCGCTTATTATGCCAAGGTTACAGTACGATATTGAAGTGATGCCTGATAGGCCAACAACGATGCAGTTTTCCCGTGATAGGGGGCTTATCTCAGATTATAAAAAACTGCGCAAAAGTTTATATAAAATTGACCCGCGCTTTGTAGGGTTTCGGATTTTCAGCGAAAGCGACGCGGAAAATTATGGCGACCCGGATGATCAGATGCTGCTTGTGCACGATGAAAACGGGCACTGCCTGGGCGGTGCCTGTCTCCGCATATCAACGTCTCATAAATCTGTAATACTGGATTTGGAAAAGGACATTAGTCCTTCTCCAGGCAAAAAATATTTCTCTTTGCGTGATAGCTTGCCAGAAATGGAGTTGGACAGATATTCCTACGCGGAATTTAACCGTATTGTTCTCGAGCCATCCTTACGCAAAGGCGAAATAACCAAGAAAATGTTTCTGGCTATTTTAGATCGCTGCATAAAGTATCGAGTGCGTTACATGTTCGGAATTGGAGATATGATTCGCACGCGCCTTTATAAACGAATATATAGCAATGTTGGGGTTTATTGCGTTATCCAGAAAGACTTAGATATTCCTATGCGCCCAGAATATGAAGGTCTGAAAATGCATCTGCTCTCTGGCGACATGAAAAAATTCCATATCACGCCACAGGACCCGGATGCCACCGCGCTTCTTTCGCCCCGCAGTGATTTTCAGTTTGATTGATTGGTTATAGCTAACTATAAGACATTTCGAATTTGTTAATAGTGCCTGGGGAAAAATAGAACAATCTATGTTCTTAGAGCAGTACATAAAAAAGCGACTGTGGTTTGTTGTTCTGGCGGTAATGCTACCGTTAGCTACGGCCGCGCAAACCATTACGCCGGAGGAAATCCGGGCGCAATACATAATAAAAATACGTCCGTTCGTCCAACTTGGCAATCCGCCGCACTCAATCAGGGAAATCTGTTACTATGAAAAACCGGGGGTTCCAGAAAATGAAAGCGTCGGGCAACTAATCGCCAAATATCTGCGCGATCATGCGACCAAGGATATTTCGGTTAAATGGTTTAAGGCAATACGCGACTTTTCCGGCTGCGACATATTGTTCATCCCGGAAAGCGAAGACAGCAATATTGATAACATCATTTCCGCGCTGGATGCATCGGAAATCCTCACCATCAGCTCGGCTAAGAAATTCATTTACCGCGGCGGTATGATCGGCTTCGTGCTCGATGACGAAAACCGCGTCAAGATGGAGGCCAATCTCAAGAATACAAAGGCGAAGAACGTGAAGCTCCGCGCCGAGATTCTGGAACTGATGCCGAACGTGATAAACTAGGAAATACGGCCTAGAGCAGGTTGCCACATATGCCCTTAATGGGGTATATTACTACCAATGAGAATAACCCTCATAGATAATTACGATAGCTTCACCTACAATCTCCTGCATTACCTATATGAACTAGGAGCAGAGGCGGAAGTCTTGCGCAATGACGCAGAGTCTGCGGAAAGCATAATAAAATCGCATCCTGGCGGCATTGTTATTTCGCCCGGCCCCTGCACGCCGGATGAAGCAGGAATCTGCCTGGAATTGATAGAAAAGGCCAAGGGGAAAATCCCGATTTTAGGCGTCTGCCTCGGCCATCAGGCGATAGCGCAAGCCTTCGGTGGGGAAATTATTCGCGCCAATACCCCGGTACATGGTAAGGTGAGCGAGATAATCGTTACCGACCACAGTGGAATTTTCAAAGGATTGCCTGATAAATTCAAAGCTGCGCGTTACCATTCGCTGGTTGCCGATCCAAAAACTTTTCCCGACGAATTGGAAATCACCGCAAAAACCGCCAATGGAACGATAATGGCTCTTTCGCACAGAAAATATAATATCCACGGCGTGCAGTTCCATCCAGAAAGCATCGCCTCCGAGCACGGGCATAAGATTTTGCAAAACTTCCTAGAATTATGTCGGAAATAATAAAATATCTGAAGCAGCTAACGGAAGGAGAAGACCTCTCGATCGAGGATAGCAAGCGCTCGTTCCAGATAATGCTTTCCGGCGGAGCGACGCCGCCGCAAATCGCCGCTTTCCTCATCGCATTGAAGATAAAAGGCGAAACTGTCGATGAAATCACCGGCGCAGCGCTGGTTATGCGCCATAAGGCGGATAAGATAAAATCACCGCCCGGGGCCATAGATACCTGCGGCACCGGCGGCGATGATGCCGGTACGCTGAATGTATCTTCAGCTTCGGCACTTGTTTTGGCGGGATGCGGCGTTCCCGTAGCCAAACACGGCAACCGCGCCATATCATCCAGATGTGGTTCAGCAGACGTGCTGGAAGCATTGGGCGTAAAAATTGACGCACCGAAAGAATTGGTCGAGGAATCGTTGGAAAAGGCCAATATCTGCTTCCTGCTGGCTACGAAGCATCACAAGGCGATGCGGCATATTTCGCCGGTACGCCATGAGCTTGGAATTAGAACGGTGTTCAACCTGCTTGGGCCGCTTTCTAACCCGGCAATACCGGAAAGTCAGATTATCGGCGTATATGAGCGGGAAGCCGTCGGCAAAATGGCCGAAGTTTTGCGAAACTTGGGCTGCAGCGCGGCATGGGTGGTGCACGGCGAGGGCGGCCTAGACGAACTGAGCATTTCCGGGCCTTCGCACGTGGCTGAGCTGAAGAACAGCCTGGTTGCTAATTTCACCGTGACACCTGCCGATGCCGGGCTTGAAACTTCGCCGCTTGCGGAACTGGCGGGCGGTGATGCGGCACATAATGCTAGGGCTATGCGCGATTTACTCGGCGGTAAAAAAGGTGCGTACCGCGATATAGTCTTGTTGAATGCCGCCGCCGCGCTGATAGTGACTGGGAAAGCCGAAAATCTGGCTGACGGGGTGGGTTTGGCCGCCAAATCCATCGATGGTGGCAAAGCAAGAAAAGCACTGGAAAAGCTGGTTGAAATCACCAACAGTGGCGAACTATCGGGTACAGATGACTGACGTTCTGCAGAAAATCTGCGCTGATAAATTATCGCATGTCGCGGCAAGGAAAAAGGCGGTTTCCTTGAGTGAATTGCAGCGACAAATAAAAACCGTCGAGCCTCCGCGGGGATTTCTCGCTGCACTGAAAGCCAAAAAAATCTCCCTAATCGCGGAAATAAAAAAAGCCTCACCGAGCGGCGGCGTAATCCGCGATGATTTCAATCCGGCGAGTATTGCAAAAGCTTATGAAAACGCTGGAGTGGCGTGCATTTCCGTGTTGACCGACGAAAAATATTTTCAAGGGAAGGATGAATATATTGCTCTGGTGAAAAATGCCTGTTCTCTGCCAGTGTTGCGCAAGGATTTTATGCTCGATCCCTATCAGATATATGAATCGCGTGCCATCGGCGCCGATTGCGTCTTATTAATAATCGCGGCACTAAAACTCCTTGAGGCCAAGGAGTTGGAAGCAATCGCGCTAGAGCTTGGCATGGATGTTTTGATTGAGGCGCATGACGAAAACGAACTGGAGACCGCGCTCAAGCTTAAAAGCAAATTAATCGGCATAAACAATCGAAATCTTAAAACCTTACGCGTTGATATGAGTACCACACTGACGCTCGCGAAAAAAATCCCGCCATCACATACCGTCGTGTGCGAAAGCGGAATAAAAACCAATACCGACATAAAATTAATGGCGGAACACGGGGTGAATTGCTTCCTCGTCGGCGAAAGCCTGATGCGGCAGCCAGATATAGAAACCGCAACGCGTAATCTTTTAAATTCCTAGATTGGAGAGGGTCTGGCTCGCAAGCGATCCGGCGGGAATCGCTGAAGATTTATGCGTTTTCTTTCCCGTCGCTAGTTTCTGCCCACGCTGCTTCAGTGTAGTAAAAGCATAATCCAAAAGCTGCATCATTTTCCGGTCACGGGCAGCGGCGGTTTTTCCACCTAATACCACGCCGACTATGCGGCGGCCACCACGCACCGCCGAGCTTGCCAAGTTAAACCCGGAAGCACGCAGGAATCCGGTTTTCACGCCATCGCACCCCTTATATATTTTAGTGACTTTATTATGCCCAAGATAGACCTGCCCACGATAAGTGAAGCTGGTACGCGAGAATAGCGGATAGTATTGCGGAAAATCTCGTTGGAGGGCGATTACCAGCTTAGCCAGGTCGCGCGCTGTGGATTTTTGCTGGTCGTCATAAAGCCCGGAAGCATTCTCGAAAGTAGTATGATTCATTCCAAGCTGGCGGGCTTTCCGCGTCATTGCCGCGGCGAAATCCTCCTCATCTCCGCCTACGGACTCCCCCAAAACCACCGCCGAATCATTGGCCGATTTCACGACCAAGCTCAATATCGCGTCCTTGACGCTGATGCGGTCGCCCGGCTGTAAATTAAGCGTCACCTTGGCTTGCGACGCGGCGTGCTCGGAAACCCGCAAATTCTGATTCATGCTGAGTTTCCCATTTTCCAGCGCTTCAAAAGTGAGATAGAGCGTCATCATCTTGGTCAGCGACGCAGGGTAGCGCGGCAGGTCGGAATTAGTCTGATATATAATATTCCCGGTTCCAGCATCTACCAATATCGCCGCGTATGGCGGGTTCGGTATGTAGGCCCTTTTGTGTTTAGCGGCGCTTGCTTCATGCCCAAAAAACAGACATGCGGCGAATAGGAAATAAAAAATATATTTTCGCATTTACTAGATTTTATAGATATTTCTCGCTGCAAGACAAACTAAATTTTGCTTTTTTCGCGCTGGCTTCCTAAGATGGCATCAATGAAAAAGTCTATACGGGAAAATGCTGGTTTTCCAAGGGTGCGGCTGCGGCGCAACCGCAAGAGCGTTTGGTCGCGGCGGTTGGTGGCGGAAAACCGGCTTTCCGCCGATGACTTGATTCTGCCATTGTTCGTCACCCAAGGGGAAAACAAAAAAACGCCGGTGGCGATGATGCCGGGAGTTTTCCGCCTTTCTGTTGATCTGGCGGTGAAAAAAATAAAAGAGGCTAAGGAATTGGGCATTCCAGCGGTTGCCATTTTCCCGAGCATCGATGCGAAATTGCGCGATGCAAAGGCAAGCGAGGCTGTGAACGCGAAAAACCTGATATGCCAGACTGTCGCAGCGGTAAAAAAATCGGTTTCGGATATAGGGATCATCACCGATGTCGCGCTCGATCCATATACCTCGCACGGCCAGGACGGGCTGGTGAAAAACGGCGAGATATTGAATGACGAAACGGTGGAAATCCTCTGCTGTCAGGCGGTGATACAGGCGCGCGCCGGTGCTGACATAATCGCCCCTTCCGATATGATGGACGGGCGCATCGGCGCACTGCGCGACGCGCTGGATGCGGCGGGTTTTGAAGCCGTTCAAATAATGTCATATGCCGCGAAATATGCATCAAATTTCTACGGACCATTCCGCGACGCGGTCGGCTCAACAAAGAATTTAGGGAAGGCCGATAAGAAAACCTACCAGATGGATTTCGCCAACAGCAATGAGGCTTTGCGCGAAGTCGCGCTGGATATCGCCGAAGGCGCGGATATGATTTTGATAAAACCGGGAATGCCCTATCTTGACATATTATGGCGCGTGCGCGAAACGTTTCACGTCCCGGTTTTTAGCTACCAGGTGAGCGGCGAATATGCGATGATAAAAGCCGCTGGGAGCTTAGGCTGGCTTGATGAAAAGGCAGCATTTTATGAGAGCCTGATGGCATTCAAACGCGCCGGTGCGACCGGGATTTTCACCTATTACGCCATCGAAATGGCAAGAGAACTCCGTGGCGGGCTCTAGAATCCTCATAATATCGTTCCTATTATTTCTGCCGGTTGCCGTACAAGCTGAGGAAAAATATTCCCTTCCCGAATCAATTACCGATGCGGAAATAATACCAAAAGACCGCCTGGAAGAAACTGTGAGAAATTCCGAATCCGATACAAAAATCCAGTTTATCCTGGGCGTCATGTATTATCAGGGACGCGGTGTGGAGCGGAACGTGGAAACCGCGGTAAAATACTTGGAAAACGCCAGCAGTGGCAGTGATTCGCGCGCCGCGCTTGCTCTTTCATACATATACCTCCTCGGCGGCGATATTCCGCGCAACACCGAAAAATCGTTGGATTACCTGAAGAAATCGGCGGACTTGAAAAACCCAAAAGCACTTTTCCAACTGGCAGAATATTACGAAAAAGGCCAGGGCGTTACCAAAGACCGGAAGAAATTCCTGGAATATCTGAACCGAGCGTATGAAGTGGGGTCGTTTGCGGCAGCGGAAAGAATCGCCGGGATGTATCGCACCGGCGAAACGGTGAAGAAAAATCCGCAGAAAGCGATTGAAATCTATTCGTATATTTACGCTAATTCCGCCGAGGCCAGCGAAAAAGGCGCATCCGCGCTTCACATTTCCGCTATGTACCGCGAGGGAAAAGAGGTGGCTGGTGACGAAAAAAGAGGCGTTCTCTGGCTGAAACGCGCCGCTGATGCGGGCGATGCCGATTCCGAGGCACGCTTAGCAGCCCTTTACCGCGATGGCAAAATAATCGGACATAACGACAAGGAAGCACTAAAATATTTCGAAATGGCTTCCGGTAATGGCAATAAGGACGGCGACGCCAACCTTGGCTATATGTATATGAACGGAATCGGTACGGAGAAAAATCCGGAAAAAGCATTGGAACATTATAAGATAGCAGCTGAGCGCGGCAGCGTGGAAGCGGCGGAAAGCCTTGCAGAAATCTACAATACCGGCATCGGCGGTGTTAAAGAAGATGCGGAAGAAGTTGAAAAATGGCGGTCTATAGCGAAAAGAAACCGCACGGCACAGCAGAAATCATAGCGTACTTTTCTGCACCCACTGCAAAAATTCTGTATTACCCTCACCTATCTTCCAGGAAATCACACATGGGCAATCGTATGAATGGAGTTTTGTTATTTCCGCGATGGCTTTTTTCACCATGCGGCCCGAGGTTTTCAATATGACTGGATATTCGTGCGCATTCTCTAATTTTCCCTGCCATTGATAAATCGCGGCGATGGGCGGAAATATATTGGCGCAGGCGGCGAGCTTTTTTTCCACCAACTTCTTCGCTATGGTTTCCGCTTCCTTGCAAGAGGCAGCGGTGATGTAAATGACGCTGATGGAGTTTTGCGCTGCTCCTTTCCCTGCCATTAATTTCAATCCCGGAAATTCACGAATTGCAGCGGTAGCGGAAGGTGCATGCCGCGCACCAGCGCAATGGCGGATTGCAGATCATCCTTTTTCGCACCCTGGATGCGTAATTCATCGCCTTTTATCGAGGCCTGTACCTTCATCTTACTGTCCTTTATTGCTTTGACGACTTGCTTGGCCAATTCCTGCTCAATGCCCTGCTTCACCTTCACCGCCTGACGGATCGTGGCATTGGCCGCTGGTTCCGGCTTACCGAAATCGAGCGCTGTCGGCTCTATCTTGCGTTTTGTGAAATGTACTTTCAGCATTTCCTGCATCGCTTTCAGCTTATAATCGTCATCAGCTATTATCACGATTTCCGCCTCTTTTCGCTCGATACTGGATTTCGTTCCCTTGAAATCGTAACGATTGGCGATTTCACGCGCGGTGGAATTAACGGCGTTATCTACTTCCTGCATATCAGTTTTAGAAACTACATCGAAACTGGGCATTTTGGTCCTCCTTCTAGTGACTGGTATCTTTTTTCTTAAACAAATTCGGGTCTTTCATTATGAACAAATCTTTTTCCAGCGACAAATCGAATGCTTGGTTTTCAAATGTCACCTGAGTTTCTTTTTCCGCCGCATCGGTGACAATCATTTTCTTTAGCATCATCGGGGAATCGCTGAAAATCAAGGTTAAATTTCCCTCATCGGTTTTTTTGGACTGGGTTATGGTGATGGTTATGAGGCCGAATTCCTCAGCGGCGCTCAAAACTTTTACATCCCCGGAAAGTAAGATTTTATCGTGCGCCAGAAACTCAGCCAGGTTGGAGCCACTCGGCGCATGGCTCACCTGGTTCAATTCATAATCATAATAGCTAACCAGCGAGCCGTTGATGATGATGAGAATCCGCGACGGCATTTCATATTCCCAGCGGATTTTCCCCGGACGCGAGAGATAAAATTTCCCGGTGCTTTCATCGCCGCTAGGACCCACTTGCAGAAAATCCGCCTGCATGGTTTTGATGCCGTTCAGGTAGTCTTCGGCCTTTTGCGCTATTTCATCCTGCGTTTCCGCAACACAAGGAAATGCGAAAAACAAAACCGCGAATAAAACTATTGTCTTATACTGGGTCATATAATACCGAATTTTTCCACCTTACTTCTCCTTCCCCACCACCTCTTTCACTTTGCTTGCAAGCTGCTTCAAGGTAAACGGCTTGGGCAGGAAATTGAATTTCCGCTCAGAGCCATAGGTTTTTATGAACGCGTCCTCGGCATAGCCAGAGATGAAAATGACCTTGATTCCAGGGTATTTCTGCACCACCTGTTCCACCAGAGTCGGGCCGTTTATGCCGGGCATGACGACATCGGTGATGATGACGTTTATCTCATCACCCATCTTGGCGACGATCTCCAGCGCCGCCTCGCCGCAATCGGCCTCCAGCACCGAATAACCCTTGTTGCGCAGCGCCCGTGCACTGAAAATCCTGACCGGATCTTCGTCCTCCACTAGCAATATGGTTTCGACACCAGTTAAATCCCTGGTTATCGCTTTCTCCGATTCTTCCGGCTTTTCCGCTGGCTTTTCCGCAGCTGCAGCATGGCTTTTCAGGAATATGCTGAACTTCGTACCCTTTCCCGGAACGCTGGTAACATATATGTATCCGCCGGTCTGTTTCACAATACCGTAAACGGTGGAAAGCCCGAGTCCCGTTCCCTGGCCTACTTCCTTGGTGGAAAAGAACGGCTCGAAGATTTTCCCCAGGATCTCCGGCGGGATGCCGCTGCCAGTATCGATTACTTCTATCAGGATATAATTTCCCTCAGCGATCACTTCATCCTCGGCAGGCGGGATTAAATCCTTAGGGATAGGATGCTCCTTATCCACGCCGATATTGCCAGTCCGAATGGTGAGCGTACCGCCACCCTGCATGGCGTCGCGAGCGTTCACCGCAAGGTTTATTATCACCTGTTCAAACTGGCCCTGATCAACTTTCACCAATCCTAAGTCCCGCCCATGGATGATTTTCAATTCTATATTCTCGCCGATCAGCCTTCTCACCAAGTTCGACAATTCGGCCAACACGTCGGTTATGTCGAGCACTTCCGGGTGCAGCGTCTGCTTGCGCGAAAATGCCAGGAGCTGGCGCACTAAATTCGCGGCGCGGTTGGCATTCTGCTTTATCTGCATGATGTCAGCGAACGATGGATCGCCGGAGGGGTGGCGAATCAACAGCAGATCGCAAAATCCAGTCATCGCCGTTAGCAAATTATTGAAATCATGCGCAATTCCGCCCGCAAGCTGGCCTACCGCCTGCATTTTCTGTGAATGGACAAAACGCAGCTCCAGGTTTTTCTGCTCGGTGGTATCGATCAGGTCGCAGAGGTAATTATTGCCGCTATTATCATACTCACCGGGCAACCGGCTTAAATAAAGCGATGCAGTTGAGTTGCTGTCCGCGGCCAGCCGGACGCTTATCGGGTTGCCGTATTTATTTTCATCTTTCACGGTCTTGGCGAGCAGGTTCAGGAAATCCTCGCGGTTTTCGGGATTCATCGCATCAGCTACGTTCCATCCGGCGGGTTCGCCCTCTTTTTTCTTGAGCAGTGTCCTGGCCGAGCGATTGGCACGGAGCGCCCTGCCCTCTTCATCTATCATAATTTTTGCCACCGGCGAATTTTCCGCAAACAGCCGCCATGCGTCATCTATACGGTTACCGTCTATCGGTTTAGGCTGAGGCGGGGCCAGAGCAACCAGGCCGTATTTTTTCGCGATCTCGCCGTTTTCGCTGAAGCTCACGAAATGGTTAAGCCTTGCAGCGAACATCTGATGATTTTTATCCAGGAAAGTCAGGGCGCCGGTGAAATTCTTATCAAGATCATGGAGGGTTTTATTGCGGTTAAAAACCAGATCGGCGAAATTCATGCGGTTTATCAACTCAGTCGGCTCAAACCCGAAATCCCGGCAGAGCCGTTCGTTGGCATATTGAATAGTATTGTCGGCACGCAGAATATAAAGCCCTGCGCCGAGAGAATCGGCTATATCCGGGATGATGCCGCTATCGATAGCGGCTGCTTGTACCGGCAATCCGGGAATATTTTTCTTTATAGCACGCAGCGCGAAAAATCCCTTCGGCCTTCTTATCGGCTCTAAGATCAAATCAAGTTCGCGCTTCTGCCCTTCAAGATTGGTCAGGTGCAGCTCGAATTTTTCCGGCTTGTGCTTGGCCATGGCAAGCATCATGCGGTTAATGTTTTCCCGGCTGAAACCGCCGCTTTTGTACAGGGCGTCCAGGTCAGTGTGGCCGCCTTTCACCGTATATGAGAAATAGCGGTAATAGCCGGGATTGGAATAGACCACCGTATTGTCTTCCTTTAAGATCAGGCAGAATTCGCTTCCCGCTCCGGCGCCGCCGGCGAATATCGCATTCTGGAATTCCCCCGCCGCGACTTTATCGTAAACCCGCTCCAGACTCAGGTAGAAAAACAGCCCGAGCAGGAATAACAGGATGCCGGAAACAGCCGCCGCCAGAGGAATCCCCAACCGGTCGATTTCAGTTATTAACCCGAGAAAAATAGCGATTATGACGGCAAAGATGACAGTTATCCAAATGGGTGCGGGCGAGATGCGCCGCCGGATGAAATCATCACCCGGTGCCACTGCCGCATATTTATCGCTGAACCTTTTGCTGAATTTCGGAAACATCTTGCACAGGTTAAATATATGCTGGGCGCAAATCAAATGATTTTCAGCAATTAGAATTGACTTCGCGCCGCCAGTCCGATTAGCATGCGCGCATGACGGCGGTGACCGAGACCGAAGAAACAAATCATGCAATCAAGCCGGATGGCTCACCAGAAGAGCGAATCGCAGCTATAAGAACCCGTCTTCTGGAAAACCGCAAACAAGTAGTCGGGAAATTCACCGCTAGGCTCCTGGCGAAAACCCGCAAACCTAAATAAATCTTACGCTTTATGATATGGGTGCCCTGACAAAATGGTGTGGGCGCGGTAAATCTGCTCCGCCAGCATCACGCGCGCTAGCATATGCGGCCAGGTCATTTTACCAAGTGATAATAAAAAATCGGCATTGCTACTAATTTCATCACCATGGCCCTCCGCCCCGCCAATAAGGAATGAAATCGGGCCACCAAAACCATTAATTTTCCGAGCGAATGCGATACTTGATAAAATCTCGCCACGCTCATCCAGCACGATGCGTTTAGTTTTTTCGCTCGCGGCAAGCAAAAGTTTCCCCTCGGCAGATTTTAATTTTTCTCCGGATAAATTTTTCTTTTCCTCGATTTCCTTTATCTGGATATTCCAGGGAATCCGTTTCAGATATGAATCGCTGATGGCTTTTTCCGGCCCAGCCTTCATTTTCCCGACAGCGGCGATGATGATTTTCACCTAAGCCTTCTTCACAAAACTCTCGATCAGCGTTTTCATTCCCGCCTTATCGAAAGAAATGGTCAGATGTGCGCCGGAAAGCCCTCCCACCGTACCATACCCGAATTTTTCATGGAACACTCTATCTCCGGATTTGAATTTCGCTTCCGCCGCTGACGCCGTCGCCGGTTGCAAATAATTCCCTTTGGAGTTGGCAGAAAATCCCGGAGTATTCACGTGGGTAAAAGGTTTCGGCTGCGAATAACTACCGATTCCACCATTGATTACTTCAATATGCTCGCCCGGCAATTCATCGATAAACCGCGAAGGGATGCTGCTTTGCCATTGGTTATAAATCCTCCGGCTGGCGGCGAATAGAATATATAAATTGCTTTTGGCGCGGGTGATGCCGACATAAGCTAACCGGCGCTCCTCCTCTAATCCACTTAAGCCTTTTTCATCCATGGAGCGCTGATGCGGGAACAGGCCCTCCTCCCAGCCGGGCAGAAAAACCGTCTCGAACTCCAGGCCCTTGGCGGCATGCAGCGTCATGATACTAACCATATTGTTATCGGCGGCTTTGTCGATATCCATCACCAGACTCACATGCTCCATGAATTCCGGCATCCCGGAAAACTCCTGGATGGCATTCAAAAGCTCGGCTAGGTTCTCCAATCTACCCTGCGATTCCAAAGTTTTTTCTGCTTTCCACATTTGTAGATAACCAGATTCGTTCAGGATTATTTCGGCGATTTTTGTATCCTGTGGTGATTCTTCTAGTTTTTTTTGCCAGCGCGCGAAATCAACAGCCAATTTCTCCAATGTTGTTTTCACTCTGGATTTGAACTCCCCCGCCGCCAATAAATTTCTTATCGCTGCCAGGAAAGATATATTATTCTCCCGCGCGTTTTTGCGGATTTGATCAATGGTGGCAGCACCAATCCCACGGCGCGGCACGTTGATTATCCGCTCGAGCGCCAGATCATCATCCGGCTGCATGGCAACGCGGATATATGCGATCACGTCCCGGATTTCCTGGCGTTCGTAGAATCTCAAACCGCCTATTACCTGGTAAGGAATCGCCATATTGATGAAACATTCCTCGAAGGCGCGCGTCTGGAACCCGGCACGCACCAATATCGCCATTTCATTCAATCTTGCCCCATGAATGCGCTGCGCTGCCTCAATTTCGCCGCCGATATATTCCGCTTCTTTTTTATCATCCCACAGCGATATGACTTTCACTTTTTTTCCGCCATCGGCCTCGGTCCATAATTCCTTACCCAACCGCGATTTGTTGTTGGAAATGAGGCGCGATGCGGCTGCCAGTATTGGTTTGGTCGAGCGGTAATTGCGCTGAAGGCGGATAATTTTTGCTCCGGGAAAATCATGCTCAAACTTCAGGATATTGGCTATTTCCGCGCCGCGCCAGCTATAAATCGACTGGTCGTCATCACCGACGCAGCAGATATTTTTATGCTCCTCCGCCAACATCCGGAGCAGCGTATATTGCATGGCGTTGGTATCCTGATATTCATCGACAAGAATATATTTAAACCGGCGTTGGTACTCGGCAAGAATTTCCGGAGAAGCCAAGAAAATCGTGCGGCAGTGCAGTAACAGATCACCGAAATCCGCGGAATTCAAGGTTCTCAGGCGGGTTTGGTAAGCATTGTAAAGCACGGTTAATTTGCCGAATGCGAAATCGGGAACTTCGGCACCGCTCATTTTATCCGGCGTAATTCCGGAATCTTTTAGACGCTGGATGATGGCAGAAAGCCCCTTTGCGTTCCAACGTTTTTCGTCGATATTATGTTCCTCGATTAATTGCTTCAAAAGCCGGATTTGGTCGTCGGTGTCGATTATGGTGAAATTATTTTTCAAGCCCGCCGCTTCCGGATGCTTCCGCAAAATCCGGAGGAAAATCGAATGGAAAGTGCCGAGCCATAGATAGCCGTTCAAGGGAACGCCGTTTTCCGCCAGCAGTTTCTCGATGCGCCCCTTCATTTCACGTGCGGCTTTATTAGTGAAAGTGACGGCTAAAATCTGGCTCGGGAATGCGAGGTTGGAGAGCAAAATATTGGCGATGCGCGTAGTCAAAACTTTGGTTTTACCAGTTCCCGCGCCCGCCAGCACCAGTACCGGCCCGTCCAGCGCCTCTGTCGCTTCCCGCTGCTCCGGATTCAACCCGGATAGGATTTTTTCCCTGGGTGAACCCGCATTATTCTCCGGCAAAATCAACTCATTTACTTGCATAATTTCAGGATAACAGGGGCATGGCTTTTAGCAAGCCGATTAAGGGAATGTTCTTAAGTCCCCGTTATATTACGGCACCGGTTCCACCATCCGATAACCGATTCCCGGCTCAAGCATTATATATTGCGGGTTGGCCGGGTCGTCGCCGATTTTGGAGCACAGCCGATTCATGTAATAACGCAGATATTGTATCGCATCCTTATATTTCTGGCTACCGTCGATGACCTGGCGGAGCAAATCGCGGTTTCTGACAATTTTGCCTTTATTCAGCGCCAGCAGCCGTAGCAGGTCATATTCCTTTTCGTTCACCGGCAGGTTATATCCGTCCAACATGACCACGCGGTTGGCAAAATCCACCGCGATCTTGCCAATTTTGCGGATCGGGTTGGCCTCCTCGTCATATTTGCTGCATTCTATGCAGGCCTGCATTTTTTCCGTCAAATCCTCTATCGTAAACGGCTTGATGACATAATCGTCAGCATTGCGGTCGAGCGCATCGACGATGTCGGATTCGTCGGCCTTGACCGAGAAAAACACGATCGGCACTTTCGACCATTCGCGAATGTTACTGATAACGTCGGTGCCTTCCAGGTCGGGCAGACCTAAATCGAGTACGATGATGTCGGGGTTTTCGGTGGAGGCTATCTGCACCGCTTCCGATCCACTAGCCGCCGCCAGAACGTCATAGCCATAGGCAGGCAGTGCCAGCCTAAGGAATTTCCTGACCGGCAGATCATCATCCACCACCAGCGCCCGGATTGTTTCATTGTTCATCGCGATCATAATTAGGCCAGCGCCATAGTCTCCGGGTTCTGGTCTATTTTCAATTTCCGGGTGGTGAGCGTAGCCGGGAAAGTAATGCGGAGTATTGAACCGCCGCCTTCCTCGGGAAGTAGCGCCTCGATCTTCGCGTCGTGTGCCTCGATTATCGCCTGGCAGAGGGAAAGGCCAAGCCCGGTGCCGGAAATCTTGTTGCGGGTATCAAACTTGACGCGATAAAATTTATAGAAAACCTTGCTTAATTCCTCATGCGGAATGCCGATACCATGATCGCGCACATCAAGGACGACACTACCTTTTTCTTCACGGACGACGATGTCTATCTCCGAATCGGCCTCCGAATATTTCGCGGCGTTGGAAAGGAGATTCGAGATCACTTGCTCCATCATCATGAAATCCGCTTTTATCAGCGGCAGGTTAGCGGGGATATCGCACTGCACCGGATGGCCGCCCAGCATTTTTTTTGCTTTGTTCACCGAATAATTCACCAATTCATATATATCCACCAGTTCAATGCGGGGAATCACCGAGCCGGTTTCCAGCTTAGTCATCTCCAGTAGATTGGAGATGAACTGGTTCAGTTTTTCCGATTCGTCGAGTATGATTTCGATAAGCCCGTCCTTGGCGGCGTTGGCGAGTTTCTTCCCGGCGGCCTTCAGCGCCGACACTGAGCCGATTACTGCGGCGAGCGGCGTTTTCAAATCCTGTGAAATCGAGGAAAGTAGTATTGAGCGCAGTGATTCGCGCTCACGCGTGATTATCGCCTCTTCCATCTCTTCGGCGAGCCGGGCGCGCTCTATTGCCAGCGCACTCTGCGCCGAAAGCGCGTCCAAGAGCTCTCTAAATTCCAGATCCTTCAGCAACACGCCTTTCTTACCCTCTATACCTAATATCCCAACAATACCACGCTGGGTTTTAAGCGGAACATAAAGCCTGCGCGCGGTGGTAAGCGTCTCGGTGCCGCGTCCCGCCATTTCCTCATGCTCATAACTCCATAATGATGCCGCCTGTTCCTTCTCGTCATATTCAAATTCCGGCGGGCAAACCACTTGCAATTTCTTTTTGCTCTCATCCGGCAACAGGATGATGGTTTCGGCATTCAGGATATTATCGAGCTTTACCACTATCGCAGCCAATACATCATCCAGTTGCACCGCGGACGCCATTTCCCGGGAAAGCTGATAGAGCGCGGCAGTGCGCTGCTCCTTCCTTTCGGAAGCGACGGCCTGGCTTTTCGCCCGGAAGGAAAGTGTACTGGCGGTGATTCCAGTAGCGATGAAACTCACCAGCGCGATGCCGTGCAGCGGCAAGGGCAATAAGGAAATTTTATAAATCGGCTCGCGAAAAAAGAAATCATTAAGGAATATTCCAAGAATGGATGAATAAATCGCTGGCACTGCTCCATAATTCACTGCGCTGAACAATACCGGGATTATAAACAGGCCTAAGAGGCTCGATGGGTCTATGACCATGGATTTCTGGATGGTGACGGCAGCTAACAATATCAGCAGTACAGCGGCAGTGCTTTTTATGTAATCGAAAATATCGAGGTTGATTTTCGGATATTGCCGCTCTGACGGTAGCGGTAATGCTGGCAATGTCTCAAAATTTATCACATACACGTCGATATTGGCACTCTTGCGAATGAGCTTATGCACCACTGAACCGGTGATGAGCTCCAGCCAGCGCGGACGTTTCTTTCGTCCCACCACCAGTTGCGTTACATTGCGGTTACGGGCGAAGGTCAGGATGGTAGCAGCCACGTCGCGGCCGGAAAGTGTGATGGTTTCGCTGCCGAGATTTTCCGCCAGCTGAAAATTTTTATATATCTGCTCCTTGGCTTTTTCCGAAAGCAGGTAATGCGACGGTGCCTCAACGTAAACGGTGATGAGCGGCGCCCGCCGCCTAGCCGAAATCCGACTCGCCGCACGGATAAGATTCTCGGAATTCGGATGATGATCGATGCAGACCATGATGCGGTCGCGCGTCGGCCACGGACCTTTGATAGCGTTCTTCTGCATAAGTTGCAGCATCTGATCGTCCACCTGCTCGGCGGTGTGGCGCAGGGCCAGCTCCCTGAGTGCCGTCAGGTTTGAGGGCGAGAAGAAATGGCGGATGGCATTCCGTGCCTGATCCCTCACGTAAACTTTTCCCTCGGAAAGCCGCCGGATCAATTCCTTCGGCGGCAGATCGACCAGTTCAACCTCATCGGCGGATTTGAAAATATGGTCTGGTAGCGTTTCCCGCACCTTGACTTTCGCTATTTGTGAAATCACGTCATTCAGGCTTTCAAGATGCTGGATGTTCACCGTGGTATAAACGTCGATCTGGTTTTCCAGCAATATCTCAACGTCTTGGTAGCGCTTTTCGTGAATACTGCCGGGAACGTTGGTATGCGCCAGCTCGTCCACAAGCACCAGTTGCGGCCTGCGTTCTAGAATTTTTTCTAGATCCATTTCCTCGAATTCGCGGTTGCGGTAAACCACTTTTTTCTTTGGTATGACTTCAAGGCCAGAAAGCAACTTGTGTGTCTCGGCGCGACCATGCGTTTCGACTATCGCTGCTACCACGTCGATGCCTTCGGCCTTGCGCTCATGCGCGGCCTGAAGCATGGCGTAAGTCTTGCCGACGCCGGGACTAGCGCCTAGGAAGATTTTCAGTTTCCCCCTGCCCTCTCTTGAAGCCTCCGCCAGGAACGATTCGGCGGAAGGGCGACTATCCGGATTGTCCTTGTTCTCGTTCATTTCTCATACCGCACTTTATCATTCCCGCGCATCATATCATCAAGCCGCAAATTCAGCAGCAAAACATTCACCCTGTCCTCACCGAAAATCCAGAGCAATCTTTTTTCCGTGTTGCGATCGATTAATTCCATCACCTTCTTGCCGGGAATTTTCCTGTCGCGGGCGATGCGCGGAATCTGATAATAGGCTGCCGCGACGCTAATGTGTGGATCGAGTCCACTAGCCGATGCCGTAACCAGATCGACCGGAATCTTCCCATCATGCCTATCGCCGGCATATGACGGCCTGGAATAAAAATATCCGCGCTGAGTAAATTTCTGGCCGATTAATTCCGAGCCAATGATTTCGTCATCACGCATGATCAAGCTGCCGTTTGTTTTATATTTGAACAGTCCCTGCCCTACCAGCATAACCGTCACCGGATAAAAAACACCGGTTATTAGTGTCATTATCAGGATAAATAAAACGGATGTTCTTAATGCGGAAATCATACCAAATGCAAAAAATTTACTAGCATATCGATCAGTTTTATCCCGGCAAGCGGGGCAAAAAAACCCAATACGCCAAAGAAAACAAGATTCTCTATCAAAAGCACTCCGCCGGGAAGATCTCTTATTTTCACTCCATTAACCAGCATCGGCAATAACGCAATTATTACCAGCGCATCGAACACCGAAACCGATAATACCGCACTTTCCGGCGTCGCCAACCTGGTGACGTTCAGAACCGAAATGCCGCTATAATTCCTTGCCAACAGCGCTGGCAGCAGCGCCAGATATTTCGGCATGATGCCAGCCAGGCAGAAAACTGCCAGCCCACCACGGGTTATCAGCATCTGCCTGCCCACCGTTATTATTTCTATCAGCGTCGTCGGGTCGAAATCGAGGTCTATCACGTTCCCAGCCTCGCGCGCGCCTTGCGTACCGTTGTTCATCACAAGCCCTATATCGGCCTGCGCCAGCGCCGGGGCATCGTTCGTGCCATCACCTACCATGGCAACCAGCCTGCCGCTTTGCTGCTCCTTTTCTATCAGTGCCAACTTAGTTTCCGGCGTAGCTTCGGCAACGAAATCATCGACTCCCGCCTCTGCCGCAATTGCCGCCACCGTCATCGGATTGTCGCCGGTTATCATCACCGTCCTGACACCCAACCGCCGCAGGCGCTGGAACCGCTCCTTCATCCCTGGCTTTATCACGTCCTTCAGATGTATAGCACCTAATATTTTCTCGCCATCCGTCACCAGCAGGGGCGTCCCACCCGCCAAGGCGATTTTCTCCACCGCTTCCGCGATGCCCTTGTTCCTCTCATCCCCCGGATTACCGCCGGTAAGGCCGAATATTGCATCGACCGCGCCTTTCCGAAAACTTCCGCCCCGGTAATCAATGCCACTCATGCGAGTATGCGCGCTAAATGGCACCGGCACAGCATCAGGCAATTCGCAAGGCTTTACATCATATCTACTCATCGCAAGGGCAGAGATGGATTTGCCTTCCGGAGTTTCGTCCATGAAAGATGCAGCAAGCGCCATTTCCGCTAGATCGCCGATTTCCGCTTCGCCCATCGGAATGAACTCAACCGCTATGCGGTTACCGAGAGTTATGGTGCCAGTTTTATCTATGATCGCAACACCGATATCCCAGGCGCTTTCCACCACCCGTGCCGATTTTGCCACCACGTTCAACTTACCCAAGCGGCTCATGCCGGAAGTACTGATCGCCACTAGCAACCCGCCGAGTGGCAACGGTAGCAGCGCGGAAAGTAGGACGATGAGGAACGATAACGGCATAAAAACCCCGGAATAATGAGCGAAAACGCCGGTGGTCAGCGTCACCATTAGGAATATGAGCGATAACCCAGCGACCAGAAGCATCAGCGACGTTTCGGTCGGGGTTTTCGACCTTTCCCTATCCTCCGCCATATCAATGACTTGATCGGCGAAATTCTCGCCCACCGCGGCGGTTATCCGTACATAAATGAAATCCGAAACCACCCGGGTGCCGCCGGTAACGTTTGAGCGGCTGCCAGAACTTTCGCGCAGCACGGTGGCTGATTCGCCGGTAATCGCTGATTCGTCGACCGAGGCGATCCCTTCGACCACCTCGCCGTCCAGCGGAATAATATCTCCTGCCTCGACCAAAACTATATCGCCGACCGCAAGCTTTTTGGCGTCGATCATGGTATAATTCCGCGTTTCGGTATCCCTTACCAGCTTCGCCCGGGCGGCGCGGCGGTTTTTCAAAAGCACCTCGGCCCTCAGCGTTCCGCCCTTCTCCACCAGCGCCCCGATAAAATTGACGAACACCAGCGCAATCCACAGCCATATAGCGATCTGTAAATCGAGCAATCGGTAATGCGAATGCGTGAAAAAATCATTCAGCGCGATAAAACTTGCCAGTATTGCGGCGATTTCCCAGACAAACCCAGCCGGGTTTTCATATTGGCGCAGAGGATTCAACCGCGTGAGCGCCTCCAGTGCAGCCATCCTGGTCACCTTTATTTTAGCAAGCATTGCGCGGCGGCGGGAGATTTTTTTTATCATGTTCCAGCCAATGAAAAATATTCAAGAACCAGCGTTGGCATAAACGCAAGCATGGTGCATATTATCAGCATAAGCAGCAGCATTATGGCGAAGGTGGCGCTATTGGTGGAGAAGGATTTTCCTGAAGGGATTGCGCTTTTCTTCGCGGCAAAAGCTCCGGCGAGGCCAAGGATGCAAATTATCAGCGGGTAACGCGAAGCCAGCATTAAAATTCCCGCAATCGCTCCGCTTGCGGCATTGACCCCAGCGAATCTGCCGCCGTTATTTTCCGCCAGTGAGCCATAATCGTAAATTATCCGCGTCAGGCCGTACGCAGCGGAATTTTCCGTTTGCGCGGAATCCGGAAAAAGCACCGCCATTCCGGCGCCGCCCAGTAGCAGCGCCGGATAGATCAGGAGAGCTAGCGTAAGCCATCCGGCTTCGCGCGGCTCGATTTTCTTGCCGAGATATTCAGGGATTTTGCCGGTCAGGAGGTTTGCTATGAAAACCGTCAACATCACGAATACCAGGATTTTATAAAGGCCGGACCCAGCGCCGCCGAAAACCGTTTCGTTGAGCATTATATCAGCAAGCAAAGCCAGACCAGAAACCGGCGTCATACTCTCATAGGAAGAGTTGACGGAAGCATTCGCCGTGGCGTTCGCCGCAACCGCCCACAACACCGATCCGACAATACCAAACCGCACTTCCTTGCCCGCCATATTGCCACCAATATTACGGTTGCTTGTTTGATCGGCGCTGGCATCTATCAGCGGATTATGCCGACTTTCCCCAAAATAAGAGGCGAAGAACAATACTGCAAACAATATTCCCATCGCTGTAAAAAGTGCGAGCGTCTTACCAGAATCGCTCGCCTGCCGCCCGAAAAAACTTATAAATCCGGCAGGAATCACCAGCATCAGCAGAATCTCGAAAATGTTGCTGAAAGCACCAGGATTTTCGTAAGGATGCGCCGAAGATGCTGAAAAAAATCCCGCCCCGGCGGAAGTTACGAGTTTCGCCGCAACTTGCGATGCCACCGGACCCTCGGCTATTTTCTGCGTTCCGCCTTGAAGCATCGTCGCATCGACCGTGGCGGAAAAATTTTGCGGCACGCCGGTTGCGATAAGGATTATCGCGGCAATAAGGCATAACGGCAATAATATCCATAGCACCGAGCGAGTCACATCGACCCAGAAATTCCCGATCGTCCGCATTTCCCGGCGCGTCAGGCCGCGGGTGAAAGCCGCCGCCACCGCCATCGCCACAGCAGCAGAGAGAAAACATTGCGTGGTAATCACCGCCATGCGGCTGAAATGGCTCAAGGTTTCTTCCGGGATGTCATTACTCCATCCGCTATTGGTTACGGCGGAAATACCGGCATTTAGCGCCGCGGGAAATATAACTCCAGGTATCTTATCCGGATTCAAGGGCAAGAACCGTTGCAACATCAGCAAAATCACCGACACGGTGATTCCAGCCAAGCTAAAAGCCAGGAGGGAAATGGCATAGGCACTCCAATGCTGCTCTACCCTCGCATCAATGCGGCAGATGCGGTAAATAAGATTCTCCAACGGCGAAAACAGGAAATCAAGCCGGGTTTTTTTCCGGTTATAGACCTTTTTAAGATAAAGCCCGGTAAGCGGCGCCAATAACAGCGCCAGCGCCAAAATAACGAAGAATTGCGCGAATCCCTGCCAGGTCATGCGTGTTGTTTAATCAGTATTATCGTTAATTTGCAATAGTTAACCCCGTTTACAGTTGACAGTTGCCGGAAAAACGAAATGATTGTTCCTCCCATGACCTTATCCCACTATATTTTCGAGTTGCGACGGAACGGATTTTTGCCCGGATGCGAGGAGCAAGGCGAAGCGCGGGGCCTGTCCCCCCACGCGAGCCTTGAGACGAAGCAGACGCCAAAAATCCGCCCGTCCCTCCGGGTTTCGCTAGAAATGGGGAACTACGACGTCGAAACACTTGCAGGTAGGGCAAGCTACCTGCGGCACGTTTCTCCTGGTATTGCGCCATTTCTGGCAGCAACGCAATCTTGAAAATATAGTGGGATAGGGTCATGTTTTCCGAGAAAATAAAGAAACCGAGCGTGATTCCGGGTTTCGGGCTTACTTTGGGCTTCACCTTGCTTTACCTACTGCTGATCGTGGTGATCCCACTCTCCGGCTTGTTTTTCAAAACGGCTACGCTTTCCTGGCAACAATTTGTCGATGCGGTAGCTTCGCCGCGCGTTCTGGCATCATATAAGCTCAGCTTCGGCGCATCGTTTGCCGCGGCGGCGTTCAATGCGGTGTTCGGACTGATTTTATGCTGGGTGCTGGTGCGCTATAAACTGCCGGGGAAAAAAATCATCGACGCGATGGTCGATCTGCCATTCGCCATGCCAACCGCCGTCGCCGGGATAGCGCTGACCGCCGTGTATTCCGGACAGGGATTCATCGGCAGCCATCTGGAAAAACTGGGTATTAAAGTTGCATTTACACCGCTTGGGATAATAGTGGCGCTGATTTTCATCGGGATTCCCTTCGTTGTCCGCACGGTGGAGCCGGTACTAATGGATTTGGATAGGGAAATCGAGGAAGCGGCGGCAAGCCTCGGTGCAACTCGATTGCAGACTTTCACAAAAATCATTTTCCCGAATATTTTTCCGGCGCTCCTGACCGGGTTCGCTCTCGCATTCGCCAAGGCTCTTGGCGAATATGGTTCGGTGATATTCATCGCCGGGAACCTGCCGATGATTTCAGAAATCACGCCACTGCTCATCGTGATTAAACTCGAACAATATGATTATGCGGGCGCAACCGCCATCGCGCTGGTTATGTTGCTCGCCTCGTTTACGCTGCTGCTTACCATAAGCATGATAGAAAGATGGAGTAGAAAGAATGTTTTGGCGTAGAAAAAAATCCTTTGATCCGCTGACCGAGCCTTTATGGGTGAAAGCGTTACTCACCGCACTTGCCTTGGTTTTCGTCGGCCTTTTCATCGTAGCGCCCCTCAGCACAATATTCTTCGAAGCTTTCGCAAAAGGCTCAAGCAGTTATTTCACAGCGCTAAAAGAGCCGGATGCATTAGCGGCGATAAAATTGACCCTGCTGGTTGCCGCGATCGCGGTGCCGCTAAACGTGATTTTTGGCATCTCTGCCGCCTGGTGCATTGCCAAGTTTGAATTTATGGGCAAAAATCTTCTGCTGGCACTAATCAGCCTGCCCTTCTCGGTTTCTCCGGTGATTTCCGGACTGATATATGTGCTATTGTTCGGCATCCACAGCCGATTCGGGGCTTTCCTACAGGAGCATGACATCCAGGTTATTTTCGCGGTTCCGGGACTGGTGATAGCGACGATTTTCGTCACCTTCCCGTTCGTCGCCCGCGAATTGATTCCACTCATGCAGGAACAGGGAACCGAGGAGGAAGAGGCGGCGCTGCTGCTCGGCGCCAGTGGTTTTGAAACCTTCCGGCGTGTGACGCTGCCGAATATAAAATGGGGATTGCTGTATGGTGTGCTGCTCTGCAACGCGCGCGCGATGGGCGAATTCGGCGCTGTATCGGTGGTTTCCGGCCATATCCGCGGCAAAACCACAACGATTCCCCTACATGTGGAAATATTATATAACGAATATAATTTCGTCGCGGCTTTCGCAGTCGCTTCTATATTAACCGTCCTGGCCCTCATCACTCTGGTTGCAAAAAGCGGGGTAGAGTGGAAGTATAAGAAGGAAATAAAAGAGGTGGGCGTCCATTAGGCACTGTTAGTATATTATTTAAGTGATTGCGAAAGAAGGATTTTTTATGAAGAAAAACACAAAATACGACAGCGATGTTTCCACATCGGTGGAGGATTTTTTGTTTTTCTTCATAAAAAAGCATCTTTCCCTCCGGGTTGTGGGAAAATTCTCTGCCGCGGCGTCACAAGGCTTAACCGTGGGTTCCGCCACGCTTTGCGCCTTGTTCCTAGCGGACAGAGAATTTTTCCTACAACGCAACACTCAAATAATATACTAAAGCGCCTCATGAACATAAACATCAAAGGCATCAGCAAGCGGTTCGGCGGTTTTAACGCGCTGGATAACGTTTCCCTGAATATCAAACCTGGCGAGTTGATTGCGCTACTTGGACCCTCTGGCTCAGGAAAAACGACGCTGCTCCGCATCATCGCCGGACTGGAACCACCTGATACTGGCACTGTTCTTTTCGACGGCAAGAGCAATATGGGAAACCAGCCTTCGGCACGCGGTGTCGGGTTCGTATTCCAGCATTATGCACTGTTCAAACATATGACAGTTTTTGAAAACGTCGCATTCGGCCTCAAAGTTCGCCAGAAAAAAATCCGGCCTTCCGATGATAAAATTAAGGAAAAAGTGTTCAACCTGCTGAAGCTTGTCCACATCCAGCAACTGCACGACCGCTATCCGTCCGAGCTTTCCGGCGGGCAACGGCAGCGCGTGGCACTCGCCCGGGCGCTAGCCGTAGAACCAAAAGTTTTGTTGCTTGATGAGCCGTTCGGCGCACTTGATGCCAAAGTGCGGAAGGAACTGCGGCGCTGGATGCGTAAACTCCACGATGAAATCCATATCACCAGCATTTTCGTCACCCACGACCAGGAAGAGGCGATGGAAGTAGCTGACCGCGTGGTGGTGATGAATAACGGCCGCATCGAGCAAGTCGGCAGCCCGGAGGAGGTCTATCACCACCCAGCCAATTCGTTCGTTTATGATTTTCTCGGCAATTTCAACGTTTTTGAAGGTAGGTTGGATGAGCATGGCCGCCCGAGAATCGGGGAATACCAGGAAGAGTGTCGTGCGAAAACCGCGGGGAAGGAAAAATACCAGAAAAGCTGGTTGCAAAAATCCCCACTCATATCAAATATAATAAGCATTATTGCCCCGCAGCAGGAGGAAAAATCCCCAACCACCTTCAAAAAAGATCAAGCGTGGGAAAAAGTGATAA
>JABDBP010000014.1 GCA_013288565.1 Alphaproteobacteria bacterium
GCGTTAATTCCCGCGGCTTGGCTTTTCGCTCTTTGGGTTTAGCCGCAACTTGGGTAAACCGAATTCCGGAAACCGCACTATAGCCAAAATATACCGCGATTTTTTCCGTCAGCAGCGGCTCCATATAGGGCAGATCGGCGGCGAAACCCTCCTCGACTTCCAGGTGCAATAGCGCGCCGCCTTTTTTCCCCCGCAGTTGCGTGACTTTCACCGGCCGGGCGCGAGCCGCAACTTTATCTCCCGCTATCAAATGCCAATCGCTTTTTATGCGCGAAAGAAACCCGGAATCGGCACCAGACATTGGTTTCAGCAGCCCGGAAAGCACGCCGGAAAGATTCCGCGCACCAAAAGTTCTGGATTTTTCAGGCCTAGGGCTTTTAGGCGAATTCGAGTTGCTGCTGCTCATATATTTCCTTGATTGGGGCAAACCCCCGGCGATGATGGATGGTGATCCCGTGAATTTTCACTGCCGAGCGATGCTCCGCCGTTGGATAACCTTTGTTTTTTAGCCAGCCATATACGGGAAATTCGCCGTGCAGCGCAGCCATAATCCGGTCGCGGGTGACTTTGGCGATGATGGAAGCGGCAGCGATTGAAAGGCTTAAGGCATCGCCACCGACGATGGCGGTAGCCGGGCAGGGGAATTTTGGCGGCAGATGGCCGTCCATCAGTACATGATTTGGCACCGTCCCCAGATTTTCCACCGCGCGCAACATGGCTTTGCGGGTGGCGTGGAATATGTTCATAGCGTCGATTTCCTCGACAGTGGCGATACCGACGCCGATATTGAGCACGGTTTCTGTTATTTCGGCAAATAGCTTTTCACGCACCGGGGCCGTCAGTTTTTTGGAATCGTTGATCCCTTGGGGAATATTTTTGCAGTTCAATATCACCGCGCCGGCAACGACCGGCCCAGCCAATGGCGCAACCCCGGCCTCATCCACCCCAGCTATTAGGCCAGAAAATTTTTCCTCGAATTGCAAATTGGGGAATTTAAAATTTGCGGTTGGGGGCATGGTAAAACCCATACCCGGGTTTGATTGGACTAGCTATAGGAAAATATCGAAAATTAGTGGAGTTTATTGAATTTAAAAAGAAAAACCCCGCTGCTTTCGCGGGCGGGGTTCTTCGTTTTCAGGCCATTGCCATTGCTGGCTTGGCCTTCTTTTCTTTTTTTAGTCGCGTTGCCTTGATAAAAGAATACAAGGCGACTGAGACTAACGCGACATTCAGCGTCAGTCCGGCTTCGTTATACTGTCCGAGGTAGGACAGCGTAAGAAGCCCGCAACTAAGGCAGTGGATGGCGATGTATAACGGGGTATCGCCCCGCAACACACCGGTCTCCAGGAGGTTTACCTCGATGAAGAGGTTCACCCCGCCGATGATGCCAATCACCGGCCACCACCAACCCGAAAACTGACTGCTGGCATCGATCGGCCAGACGGAAACGGCCAGAAGGCCGATCCCGTAGCAGATGACAAGGACTAGCAGCCCTCGCATCCACTTTCGCCAATCGCGGCTCATCGGCTCATGGCGACGCCAGTTGCCTATGACCGACCATGCCATTTGCATGGTCAATCCCGATTCCAGGAAAACGTTGCCGGAGTTGTTTTCTCCGAGCAAGTTGACCAGGAACGCCGACGTGCCCGCCAGATACAGCCCGATCCGCCATCTGTTCATGTTGGGGACGATTCCCTGCAACATGACCCCGATGGCGACATAAAGCCCGAGCCGCGCCACCTCACGCGTCATCGCGTAGATGGCTGCCGGAATCGTGCTCCCGACCATCCTTTGCAGAAACGGCCAGAAAACCAGCAGAACCACCGTCAGGATGACGGCGAATACCGCGACCCCAACTGACTTCTTCATTACACACCCCTTTCAGGTGTTTAGCCCGCATCCTTGCTGGATTTAGGCTGACTTGGGACAGAGAAGAATCCATCCGTAGCTATCGGTTCCCCGCAGGAACGAAAATACCTATGGAAACAAACAACAGGCGAGCTTTTAGTATACCATGAAAATGCCGGGGAAATATTAAGCTTTTGTTAAATCTTATGGCACACAGGACATAGTGCATAAATATTGTTAGGCAAATAAAAAGGCGGTCTTTTTAGACCGCCCTTTTTGGTGGTTGCTTACTTAGCTGTTAAGACGCAACCATCAACGTATCCTTGTGAGTTATTGTATGGTACAGCATGTAACCTGCAGAAACGCCTATTAAGATATGTACAAGTTTAGTAAGGATAGTAGTACCGAATAATGTTACTACCAGATCAAAATTAAACAGGCCGATCAGCCCCCAGTTAATGCCGCCAACAATCGTCAGAATTAGAAACAGCACATATAAGTTACGCATATTTCCTCCTTTAGAGTTATAACCTCTAAAACTAAGGCTACAAAGTGATTATACGTGATTATAAGATACCAGTCAACCTATTGAATTGAAAGCATTTTAAGCGGATTTTTAGGTTGCTTTGCAACATGCATAACCCATTGCTATATATGAAAACGCAATGCAGCAAAATCATGGTTTCTGCAACGCAACAAAATTTAATATATTACACACTATGAGCGAAAATCTCATCATCGCCTGCGTCAAATGGGGAAGAACTTTTCCTGCCGCCTGGGCCAATATTCTTTATGATATGGTCAGGCGCAATCTTCCGGAAACTCCATTCGATTTTTATTGCTTCACCGACAACGCGGCGGACTTAAATCCCGATATTTCCGCGCGCGAATTACCCGGAAATCTCAACAACTGGTGGAACAAGCTTTATCTTTTTAAAGAGGGAATTTTCCCGCCCGGCCAGAGAATAATTTATTTCGATCTGGATACGCTGATCACCGGCGAGATAGACGATATAGTGAAATATAGCGGCGATTTTGCGTTGCTCGGGGATTTTTACCGGCCGGGCGGATACGGCTCTGGCGTTATGATGTGGCCGGGCGGAACGAACCATCATATCTGGAGAGAATTTGAAAAAGCGGGCCGGCCTAATTTACAGGGCGGCGATCAGATATGGCTCGAAAAAACCCGGCCCGGCGCCGATCTGTTGCAGGATTTATTTCCCGGAAAATTCGCCAGCTTCAAGGTTAATTGCCGTCCGCTGCCGCCGGAAGGCACGAGCGTCGTTTGTTTCCACGGCGAGCCGAAGCAGGATAACGCGGACGAGCGCTGGGTTGCGGACTTATGGAAAATCGGCGGAACGTTCAATCCGGGTGCCAGAGCCCTTTCCGATGAACCGCACAGTTGCGACGGCGCGGATTTCCGGACGGATGCAAGGAGCGGAGCGAACAGCGGGGCTTGTCCCCCGGTGGAGCTTCGCGACGATGCAGACACCGGAAATCCGCCCGTCCCTCCGGGTTGCGCCGAATTTGCTGAATCACGGCGTCGAGACGCTTGCCCGGATGACGGCCGATCCGCGCTTCGCGCCTCTCCTAGTGATTCGACAAATGCGACAGCAACGCAATCTGCGCGGCTCATCGGAAAGGGCTCTAGATATTTAAGCGCGCATGAGGAAAAAATTGCCAATATCCGGCATGCGATATCACTGCCGTATCCCTGGCTAGAGCAAAAACCCCCGCATGGAAAAACCGCCGCGATTATCGGCGGCGGTGCATCGTTGAATAAACATGTTGAAGAAATCCGGCAGCGCTGCACTGATGGTGATTCTTTATTCGCCGTAAACAATTCAGCCGGTTGGCTGGCGAAAAATAATATCGGGTTCGACAACCATATTTTATCCGCTGCGGATTTTGAACCAATAAATCTGGCCGGAATCACCCGTTATTGTGCTTCCACCTGCCCCCCAGCAGTTTTTGAAAAAGCACATGGGAATATCATCATCTGGCACCCGGAAATTCCCGGCATCACAGAGTTGATAAGATTGGAATTGCAAAATGACAAAAGACCCCAGGAATTCATCAGATCGAGTGCGGCGGGATTAATGGTCGTCCGGCTGGTTTACGCACTGGGATACCGCACGATTCATCTTTATGGGTTCGATAGCTGCTTGGATGAAAATGGCGCGCATCACGCCTATCCGCAGCCGCAAAATGACAATGACCGGAGGATCGAAACGGAAAGCGGCGGCAGGCAGTTTCAAGCGGCGCCATGGATGCTGGACCAGGCGCGCGAGTTTGTTTCGCTCACCCATGAAATGGCTGGAAATCGCTGCAAAATCAAGGTGCATGGCGAAGGGCTGATACCCTATATCGCCGGGTTGCTAAACCCAAGTTTACTATAAGTTACGTTATCTGTTTAATATCAGCATAAATTATGTTAAACTCCTACGAAACACTGCGATTGATAGCTCATTCCATTAAAAGTTAATTAGCATTTTTTGTAGAAATTTATGCCCGAAAGCCCGGCACCCGATCCTTCTCCAGATCAACCAACTAAACAACAGTCTCCGAAGCGGGTTGCTCGGGAACCGGATCCGGTTCCACCTGCATTAGCGCCGTCACCCTCACGCGACCATAACACTTCTAGAAGAGTCCCGCGGCGAATAGGTGGAACAGACGGAAATAGATATAAAGTTGGCGAAGAATTAGGTAAAGGGGGTTTTGGCATAGTCTATAAGGGATTTGACCATGAATTAAAGCGTCCAGTAGCTATCAAGGCTGGTATGGACGTAGACCCAGAGGCTGTTAATAGATTTCAGAAAGAGGCTCGAATCGTTGCAAGACTCAAGCATGACCATATTGTAGCAGTCCACGATTTGATACACGTTAACGGGGTACTCTGCATCGTGATGGATTTCATTGATGGAATGTCCCTTGAAAAGATGCGGAGTAAGGGTATTCGCATGTTGCCTGAGGATGCGGCAAAAATGATAATGTCGTTAGCGGACGCGCTACAACATATCCATCACCATGGATTGATCCATATGGATGTGAAACCGGGAAATATCCTTGTGGACGGGAATGGCGAATCGCATCTGACGGACCTTGGCCTGACGTTGAAAAAAGCCAGGATTCACGGCGTCGATGGCCTTGTCGGCACACCTGCCTATATGAGTCCGGAGCAAACCCGTAATGATTCGCTGTTGGATGACCGCTCGGATATTTTCAGTCTTGGGATCGTCTTTTATGAATTGCTTTACGGCAAGCTGCCATTTGGGGGCAAGGATAAAAATGGCGTAGAGAAACCTTTGCCTATATTACTGGGGGAGATCAGAAGCGACACACCGGTTGCGTTTCCCGAGAGTGCGACAGTTCCGAAAGAATTAGAGCCCATCTTGCGCAAAATGTTGGCTAAAAACCCTGAGGATCGATATCAGACAGCAGGTGAGCTGTATGTTGACCTGGAAAACTTTCTCGAACCTGCTAGGCACTACGATCTCGAATATAAGGATAATTTTGGTATATTCAGAAATTTGACTCTAGATGGCAAAGAAACGAACATACTGGCACTGATTGAACCAGCCCATAAAAGCGCAAACCCTAACTCATTGGAAACACTTGATGAGTGTGTGTCAGCAGTACAAAAGGCGATGGTTAATCCGGAGTTTGGTAGAGAGGAATATACTAATACCCGAACGCGTTTAAATGATATCAATCATGCAGTAGAATCGGCGCTAGAGGATCCAACTCTTGGAATGTCCAAGGAAGAATTTGATACCTTAGCAAGAGACAATCCGGACGTACGTCAGCAAATCGAAGGATCACTAGGGGAGTTATTAGCACAAACTGGACGCACTACGGGGAAATGTATAAGTAAATTAACCACCTCTAGTAGGAAAAATGGTACCCGTAGGCGCTAAACAATAAACTAGATAAAGAATGGGGTTGTATAGCCAAGTTTGCCATATTCACACCTACAAAATATTCCATCTTTTTCGCCTAATTAATTTTTCCTAGAATATTTAAAACACACCCTCTTTTTGGCACTAAATTTGAGCTAAATGGTGGGTATTTTTTATACCTGCCGCTTCAAATGGTTAACGGTATTTTCCCATAATTTAACCAAATATTAATAAGTTTTTAGATAAAGTTTATCTAAGAATTTCAGCCATTTAGTGCATCTTGTTAACCATTTATTAACCTTTTTCAGGTATAAATGAACCTCGTAGTTTTTTTACAACTACTAACTAATGAGGTTCACATGAAGAAAGTTACAAAAATATTGTCGGTTATATCTTGCATTACCGTAATAGCTTCTGCAGCGCTACCGGCGTTTGCGGGCGATCTGTCTAGTGCTAAAAAACCAGTGCTTCAAACTTCTGGTACGACATCTATGTCAAATAGCACTAAAACTAGTGGGACTCAAACTGTGGTTACAAGGTAATAATTTTCATCCTGGAAAATACGACTTCGAAACAGGCATCTGGTTCCACTGTGGATTCGATGCCTGTTTTGGTTTACCGGACTTTCTTTATGTTATATCTTTAATGTTGGTATAAATGATGTTAACATCTTCGTTAACATATTATGATTGAGAGCTAGTTAAGGGTTAATTTAGCATTTGTATAAAAAATATCATTTATGGCCAACGAACTACCAAATCCACTCTCTCCTAATCCTCAAGATCCGCCCATAGGGGTTCCTGGTCTTGAGCGAACCACGGATTTTGAACAACCACTTGGTGTATCCCGAAGTAACCAGAATGCGGAGACCACCACTGAACCTACTGTCAAACCAGAGAGAATCGGCCACTATAGAATAGATAAAGTCCTGGGCGAAGGCAGTTTTGGTACCGTCTATCTGGCCTGGGACACGAAATTGAATCGTAACGTGGCTCTCAAGGTGCCTCGTAAGGCTGTAAGCAAAGAAACCGTCGAGAAATTCCACCTGGAGGCTCGTAGCAATGCCGAGCTTGGCAAGCACCCGAATATTGTGATGGTCTATGATTTATACGAGGCACCTGACGGGAGGCACTGCATCGTGTCGGAATATGTCGAGGGAACCGACCTTGGGAATAAGATAAAAGAGTTGAAGGGCAAGCCCATATCTTATAACGAGGCGGCAAAACTGATATTCCAGGTAGCGGGTGCGCTCATGCATAGCCACAGCATGGGATTTATCCATCGCGATATTAAACCGGGAAATATCCTTCTGGACAATAGTGGTAAAGCCTTAGTGACGGATTTTGGCCTGATGTTTAAAGAAGATAGTTTTGGCGCTGGTGCCAGTTTTGCCGGCACACCCCTCTATATGAGTCCAGAGCAAGCTCGTGGTGATTCGCATCTGGTGGACGCCCGCTCGGATATTTTCAGTCTTGGGGTCGTCCTGTATGAATTGCTTTCCGGCAAGCGGCCATTCAAGGGCAAGGATGAAAGTGGCAAGGATAATTTGGATATATTACGTGGGCAGATCTCAAACAGCAAAGAGGTTTCGCCTTTCCTGCGTTCGAAAGAGGACAAAGGAGCTCCAATAGTTCCAAAAGAACTAGAGCGTATCTGCCTCAAAATGTTGGCTAAGAAACCCACGGAGCGCTATCTTAGAGCGCAGGATCTGGTCGATGACTTATCGGCATTCATAGCCGAGGAAAATAAGAAAGCTGCCCCTACAGGGGGCTTTTCTCCTACCAAGGCTGTACTAACGGCGGCTGGAACGGTCTTAGTTGCAACTGTAGCTGGAACTATTGGGTGGGTAGCTTTGACTCGTAATAATGAAACTAATCCTTCTGTGCGACATACCCCCGATCTAATAAAAACAAATGGTGGGCAACCTCCAACAAAGCATGAAGACTATGCTGCATATCTCGCTGAAATAGAGGGATATGAGAAGTATCCTTTACATGGCCCTGGAAAGCCGAAAAGTAATATATTTGAACTGCTTGAAGCTGCTCATCAACAGGAATTAAATCCTGCATTAAAGAAAATAACGATTTATCCCAAGGGTCCGGATGGAACTTTCATGCTCATTCCGAAAAAAGTAGATTGTACGCTTCCTAATTATATGTTGCTGTTAGAATATACATTTCATAAAATTCTACCGGAAGTATCGACACTCCCCCCTAATGAAGTAGATATTCAGGAAGCCAAGGCAGGCTTTGAACATGTCAGTGATTTATTAAGTGCAGCGAAAGATCAGCGTCCTGACAATAAAGGACCATCAACTCTTGGAGTATACAATGACGACTGGACTGATTCAGAGAAAAAAATCCATCTAGGCTGGCGTAACTTAGCGAAAGACGATACTGCTGGGGTAGAGCAGCGAATGGACGATGTACTAACGAAATTATCGATCCTATTTGCAAAAGGTCCGGTACTATGCGAGGCTATATCAGCGGCAACTAAGAGGAAAGAAGCTGAACCTATTCCTACTCGCCAAAAATGATACCGCTCGACTAATCAGAGCTGTTCAGTTCTAGATAAATATTTGCTTTTTACAGCCTCTTCTGCCCCGGTTTCAGCATTAGCCGCTCCACCGGCACATCGTTCAAAAGATGGCTTTCGATAATATTATCCACATCCGCTTTCGTTTGGTAATGATACCAAATTCCTTCCGGGTAAATCACCATCGTCGGCCCTAGTTCACAACGATCAAGGCAGCCGGATGCGTTGATGCGGATTTTTTTGAATCTCCCATCTTTCAGGGCCAATTCCTTGCACCTATCCTTCATATATTCGCGCAACTCCACCGCACCTTTGGCCGAGCAGCAGCCGCGTGCATCCTTAGGCTCGCGCACGTTCTGGCAGCAGAACACATGCTTGTCGTAATACCCGGAAAATTCACTCTGCATCTTGAATAATATTATTACTTATCAATGCGTTACGCGGCATGAAAACTATTATATTCCCTTTTGCCGCCAGATATGGCTATCTGATCGTCCCTTTATCCACCATTTGGTAAGCTAATGCCACCGAAAAAAGACCACAGCAAAACCATCGAGAAGCTGCGCGATAAAATCGATTCGATAGATGACGGCCTCATCACGCTCTTGGCCGAGCGCGCGGCTTATGTAAAGGAAGTCGGCATGATAAAAGCGCGGGAATCAAAAGACCGCAACATCATCCGCCCCGGGCGCGAGGCGACGATGCTTCGGAAAATCGTCACCAAGGCCAAGGGCATTTTTCCGCAGGAGGGCATCGCAATGATCTGGCGGCTCATCATCGCCGCATCGATAACGTTGGAGGAAAAAATCTCGCTCTCGGTTTATTCGCCGGAGAATGATATGCGCAGCGCCGAATATAAGGGCATGGTGCGCGAATATTTTGGGCCATTTACCCCGGTGAAAAGCCGCAAGCGCATCCGCGAAATACTGGACGACATCCGCGCCAACAAGGAAACAATCGGCGCGATACCTTTTTTCAACCGCCGGTTTGGCGAAAAATGGTTCGCCGACTTCTTTGAAAGTGGAGGATGCAAGGCGTTTGCCATATTACCGTTCATAAATTTCGATCCGAAAAAACCGCTGCTGCTGGTCGGGAAAGTTACGCCGGAAAATACCGGATCGGATATTTCGCTTTTCGTGGTGGCGGGGGAAAAATTAAGCAAGACCACGCTTTCCAAAATGCTTTCTGCTGCTGGTTTCGCCGAACAGAATTGCCGTACCCATTCTTCGGAAAAAAGCCTAAAAAAACCGTTCAACCTCATTGAAATATTCAATTTCGTCGATGCCGATGACAAGCGAATTGCAAAGCTCAAAACCGCAATCGGGAAAAAGGGCAACAGGCTTTACCACATCGGCTCTTATGCAACACCGCTGAATAATTTGGGCATTTCCCGGTGAAAAAAAATCCCGAGCCGCGTCCTGGAATCATGCAGATCACGCCCTATAAGCAGGGCGGGTGGAAGGCTAAGAGCACAAAAAAAATCATCAAGCTTTCCTCAAACGAAACATCGCTAGGGCCCTCGCCCAAAGCAGTTGCCGCATATCTGAAAGCCGCAAAAATCCTGAATCGATATAATGACGGCAGTTCGCCGGAACTGCGGCAGGCAATTGCGAAAGTGCACGGACTTAACTGGGGAAAAATCGTCTGCGGCGCCGGGTCGGACGAGTTGATTGCGCTCATCATCCAGGCTTATGCCGGTGTCGGCGATGAAATTTTATATTCCGAACATGGGTTTTTGATGTATCCGATTTCAGCCCTTAAAGTCGGCGCAGTTCCGGTGAAAGCTAGGGAAAAAAACTTACGCGCCGATCCGAAATCCATCCTGGAAAGTATAACAGAAAAGACCAAAATAATTTTCCTCGCCAATCCGAATAATCCGACGGGAAGTTATCTGACCGCCCGGGAAATGCAGGAGTTGCGGGCAAAAATCCGTGCGCATATTTTGCTGGTCATCGATTCCGCCTATGCCGAATATGTGACAGCGAAGGATTATTCCGACGGCTGTGAACTGGCGGAAAAAAGCGAAAATACCATAGTTTTGCATACGTTCTCCAAGATTTACGGACTTGCCGGATTGCGGCTTGGCTGGTCATATTCCTGTGCTGAAATTACCGATGTTTTGAATCGGGTTCGCGGGCCATTCAATGTTTCCACCCCGGCGCAACTGGCCGGAATCGCCGCGATTTCCGATAAAAAATTCACGAGCCAAGCGGTGGCGCACAATAAAAAATGGCTTCCCTGGCTATCTGGAAAATTGGAAAACCTGGGCTTGAAAGTTTATCCAAGCGCGGCGAATTTCATTCTCGTCGAATTCCCGGGTGGAAAAAAATCCGCGCAAGCCGCCGACGAGTATTTGAAGAAACACGGCATCATCGTACGCCGGATGGAGGCTTATTCATTACCGAAATGCCTCCGCATCACCATCGGATTGGCCACGGAAAACCAAGCGGTATTCGCGGCACTGACAGAATTTATGCAAAGCTAAGGCACTATCTTATCAATCCCCAACATGTCGTCGGTAGTCCGCGGTAAAAGGGGTTTGTCGACTATCGGGCCTTCCGCGTTCGGAGCAGCACCTTGGTTTCCACCCGCACCGCCGGTTCCCTTGGGTTTTTCCTGCGCTTTAGGTTTTTCAACCGGTTTTTTTACTTTCTTTTTTATAGGCTTCTTCGCTGATTTCTTCACCGGCTTTTTCTTCTTAGGTTTATTGGGCGTAGGTTTCTTTTTCGCCTGCGCCTCCGGTTTCTTCACAACAGCAGGGGTGGGAGCGACGACCTTTTCCTCCGGCGTTAACGGCGTAATGACGGCGGCGCCGGGCTGCACGGGCTTCGATTCCGGGACTGCCTGCGTTCCCGGTTCAGGCGATACTGGGCCTTTGCTTACTTGCATCGGCGTCTGCGATGGTACTACCTTAACAGCCGGTTGTGGCCCGTTGGCTTTCGCTTGCGCGGCCATCTCCTCATTATGCTTCTTCTCACGGTTAGTGGTGCTGTCGTCACAATATGATTTACCTTTGTTCGCATCGTCGCATTGCAGCGCTTCATTAACGCCAGAATTTATCTGTTCCGAGGCATAGCCTTCGCCACGTTTGTAATATTCGATGGTGTCATGGCAGGCGGAAAGAGTGCAAAGTGCAAAGAGTAGCGTGCAGAGAAGAAAATTTTTCTGCACTCGGCACTTGGCACTCTGATCTCTAAATATCCGCATAACTCTTCACCTCTGCTTTTGCCCCAGGATGCGTTACCGCACCGCTACTCGCCGGGCCGACAGTTTGGGAATATTTCCATAGCGCGCCTTCCCGGTAATCGTTTTTGCGCGGTCGCCATTTTTTTCGGCGTTTGGCCAATTTCTTCACGGTCAAATCTACCGAAATGGTTCCCTTATTGGCATTTATCGTAATCAAGTCTCCGTTTTTGATAAGGGCTATCGGGCCGCCGATTGCGGCTTCCGGTCCGATGTGGCCGACGCATAAACCCCTAGTTCCGCCGGAAAATCTACCATCGGTGATGAGCGCAACCTTGTCCCCCCTACCCTGTCCATAAAGCGCTGCGGTGGTGGAGAGCATTTCGCGCATTCCGGGACCACCTTTCGGGCCTTCGTAGCGGATAACTATCACGTCACCATCTTTATACTTATGTGCCTGAACAGCGGTGAAGGCTTCTTCTTCGGAATCGAAACACAATGCCGGGCCGGTGTGAACCAAATGTTTCCCTTTCATTCCGGCGACTTTTACTATTGCGCCTTCGGGAGCGAGGTTACCTTTAAGTATAACGACGCCACCAGTTTTGGAGAATGGATTATTCGCCGGACGCACGACATCCTGATTCTTCGGAAATTTCAAATTCTTCACATTCTCCGCCAATGTTTTCCCGGTAACGGTAAGGCAATCTCCATGCAAAAACCCATTGTCCAGCAAGGTTTTTATCACGATCTGTACGCCGCCCACCTCGTATAAATCCTTCGCCACATATTTCCCGCCCGGTTTCAAATCGGCTATATATGGGGTGCGGGCGAAAATTTTCCCGACGTCGAATATATCGAATTTTATTCCCGCTTCATGCGCAATCGCCGGAAGATGCAATGCGCCGTTGGTTGAGCCACCGGTTGCAGCAACAATCGCCGCCGCGTTTTCTAGGGATTTCTTTGTCACAATATCGCGCGGCCGGATTTTGTTTTTTAATAATTGCATCACCGCTTCACCACTGGCAAAAGCAAAATCGTCACGTGATTCATAAGGCGCTGGCGCGCCAGCTGATCCAGGCAATGCCAGCCCGATCGCTTCTGAGACGCAGGCCATGGTATTGGCGGTGAATTGCCCGCCACAACTGCCCGCCGAGGGGCAGGCTACAGTCTCCAATTCATGTAATTCTTTGCCGCTCATCCTGCCAGAATTATACATACCAACACCCTCGAAAACATCCACCACCGTCACGTCTTTTCCATGGAACCGTCCCGGCAAAATCGACCCGCCATACATGAAAACGGATGGAATATTTAAGCGCACCATTGCCATCATCAGGCCGGGGAGGGATTTATCGCAACCCGCCAATCCCACCAGCGCGTCATAGCAATGGCCGCGCACGGTAAGCTCGACCGAATCGGCGATGACTTCGCGGGAAACCAGCGATGATTTCATCCCCTGATGCCCCATGGCGATGCCGTCCGTCACCGTGATCGTGGTGAATTCGCGGGGCGTTCCGCCTGCCGCCTCGACGCCTTTTTTGGCGACTTTGGCCTGGCGGGCGAGCGCGATATTACACGGCGCCGCCTCATTCCAGGTGGAAACTACACCGATCAATGGCTGATGGATTTGTTTTTCGCTGAGCCCCATCGCGTAATAATAGGAGCGATGCGGGCTACGCTCCGGACCCTCCGTCACATAACGGCTGGGAAGTATTGATTTTCCGTACTTTTTGACCTTTTCGACCATCTGTGAGCCATAATATTTTGAAACCGCCTGGTAATCAAGACCTTATGCAGGGAAGATTTTTTGAAAATTGTCATAATCCTGTAACATTTCCATGCTATATTAATAATGTTTTGATGGCTTTGTTTAGTAATCCGGCAATAGCGTTTATTGCCGGTTGTTATATAAAGGAATCTAGGGGGATCGGACGTTCCGTTCCCTGTATCTGTGGCAAGGGTCGAAAGGAGGTGCTCAATGTTCGACCCGAACAGCATTGTGATAGATTGTGGTGAGCGGGTGATTCGGGAAAACGATGTTTACGTTTTCTCGAAACCGTTTGGGCGTTTATACCTAAACACCCCTCAGGCCGTGTGTGTTTCCCTTTTCCTGATAGGTGAACTGCACAGTCAGTTCACCCTTTGGCCAGCGCGACCGCACTGGCCGAAGCGCGACCTGTTTTTCCGCTTCGGCGGAACGGTCGAGATGATCTACACAGTACCGTCCTCTCCGGGGGCGATACTGTGTGATCCGGGAGAAACGGAGCTGGAACTCCGCTTCTCCGAGAACTGGAAATCCGAGCCGCAGGAAGCGGTTCGGAAATTCAAAGTCCGGCATATGCCTACTTAGGCATATGCCGGAAAAATCCTCGCCCACAGGATTAAAGCAACCGCTTAGAGAGGCTCTCCCCGCAAGGGAGGGCCTCTGTCATTTTAAATCATTAAAAATCCGCTTTGTTAACCAATAATTAACCTTTTGCTAGTATAAAGGAATGATATGGTCGGTTTAAGATATTTAATGAAGTTCTATGGACGATAAGCGGTTAATTTTAGTAATTGAAGACCAGCATGCAGTAAAAGAGCTGATTTTCAAGCGCCTCATACAGGAGGGCTATCATGCTATGTGGGCAAGGCATGGCGGCGTGGGTATGAAAATAATGCGCCAGGAAATTGCTAAAAGATTTGGGGCAATTATTCTCGATCAGGAAATGGTAGAATGGGATCAGCAAGAACCTCCGCAGAGGGTTGATCCAGAGGCTATGGATGGCGATGAATTTTTGAAGCAGTGCCTTGCGGAAAAAATTAATCTTTCCCCTATCATTCTTCACACCGCTTCTGCTGATTCATTTTTCCGCCAAATGCATACGGAGTTGGGGATAAAGCCCGGTGACTATACAACAAGAGCCGGGTTGCCAAGAACCAATCTCGAATTAAAAAATGAAGAAAGTGGCTTGCATATTTTCACGGTTGATAAAACTTCGCCACATGGATTGGATAGAGTAATTGAGATACTGGATTCCCTTGGATTAAAGCCGCAAAGAAGGGCTGAAGTTTTGGAAAAAGATGTACCGCATAGCGCTGGTGGAATGAATAAAAAAGCACAAAATAGAACGGGCAGGCCTAGAGGCTGATTTTCATTAGAGTAGCTCTTAAATATAGAAGCCACTATTCAACTTATCAAGGCTTCCCGGGAGAGGGTAAAGGCGGCGTAACTGGCGCAGTTATCCCCGGCTGACTCGGAATTATCACATTATTTTTACCGGCAGACATTGGTTGCAGCGGCGTGATCCCGGACGGCGGCGGAACTGAGCCGTTTGACCTGAGTGGCAATCCCGGCGACGTGGAATTATTCGTGGGAGGCAGGGCAACAGAATCGGGTTTCCGCTGTGAAATCACCGGTGAAACGGATGTAGGCGTAGCATGATCCTCGGGCGCACCGAGGCCCTGCTCAGCCAGCGAATTTATTGCCTCCGACAGGTCGATTTTTGGCGGGGAACTCGGCAGCGTCTCATCCTCTCCTGGGAGTTTTTCCACCACCGCAGGCGCTATAGGCGGGTGCGGTTTTATTTCCGTCTCCATCGCCTCGGAAAACAGGCTATCGGGAATGAAAAATTTCGCGGCGGCTGGCATCAATCTTTTAAAAATTATCGCGGATGTCTCTGGAACATTCGGTACATTCAGGGCCAGTGCAGTAGTAGGAGCAGGAGCCGGTTTTACTTCCGATGGAACAGGCTGAGGTAACAATGGCGGTTGCAGCTGTGGCAGTGGCGGCATCGGTGGCGGGGTTTTTTGCTCGAAATTCTCTGCGCGCTGATTTTCCTTTTGTTTTTTTTCCGCAGCCTGTTTTTCCTGATCTTTTTCACGCCCAGCCAGATTTTCCAGGAATCTTTGTATGCGATCCTTTACCGATTCCTCGTTTTCCGTCGGGAGCAGCGGCTTTTTTTCCTCCGGATTCGGCTGTGCAGCAGGCGGAACCTGCGCGGCGATTTCTTTAACGATTCCAGCAGCAGGATTCGGTGCGGATATTTTTCCTTGGGCACGGAGTTCCCTCTCGCGCTTATCCTCCTGTCTGCGATGCAGACGCTTAATTTCCTCCTGGCCGCCGGAAAACGCCAATTCACTTGAGCGCGCCAGTATTAGCAATGCAACTCCGTAATTGCTTTTGGCTTCGGCAAGCTGCAATGCCGTTTTGCCGTATGAGTTTTTGATGCCGGGATCGGCATCCATTTCAAGCAGTAGCCGGGTTAATTTTTCGCTGCCAGCAAACGCCCCAATCTGTAAGGCGGTGACACCGTTTTTAAGGTTTTGCGCGTCAACGTCAGCACCATGCTCAAGCAGGATTCTCGCGGCATCCACATTGCCGATGAGCGCCGCGAGAAGTAGCGGCGTATCACCGTCATGGTTCCTCACTTCCAGGCTTCTGCCATACATGATGATGGAGCGTAGGGCCTCGCTGTCACCACTTTCTACACCTGCAAAAAGCAGCCAGTCATAATCGCTCTCATACACAGCTTTCGGCAAATGCCGGTTGCCTTGCTCATATTGCTTTTTGTATATGGCATCGGGCAGAGTTTCGCTGCGATAATTATTCTGCTCCATATGCTCTATTTTTTTCTGCAATTCTTCCTGCATCCGCTTTTCCTTCTCTTTTTCTTTCGCCTTACGCTTATTTTGCTCGGCTATGTCCCGGCTGTTGCTGAATATTTTGCCTACTATATTAGTCAGGCCGCCGATATCAGAACCCTGTCCTGATGCGCCTCCAGCACCTCCTGCTCCGCCGGTCGCCTGCTGGTGGGAACCAGGGAGAACGTTCTGCGCGGGGGCGGTATTAGGAATCTGGGCCGGAACAGGGGTAGGAACCTGTGTCGAGGCAGGTTGTGTAGTGGTTGAAGATGTACCGGGAATCTGGGGACTCAAGGGAATCGCAGGGTTTTGCGGTATGATTACGCCACCAGGCTGATTTCCCTGTTGCTGCTGCGTCTGTGTGTTTTGCTGTTGTGTTTGCGTATTGTAGGTCGGCAGCAAGGATTGCGGCCGAGCTGTGGTGGCGTAGGGGAGAGTGCTTTGATTGCCGGTCGGGAATGAAAACGGGCCATTCGCGGGAGAAGCCCATGCCGGGGATGCCACCAGGCAAAGCAGCAGCGGAATTACATATCTCATACCAATCCATTATCAAAGCAGTACGAGGAGTGCAAGGCGAGGTTAAGCGAAGTGTACGCTACGGTACATGAGCTTAACCAGAGTCTGATGCGCGACGAAGTAATGCGAAGATAATGGATTAGTATCACCCTTCCACAACCTCCGCGACTTCCCTCAGTGACTTGAGCTTCTCGATACATTGGCCGGTTATAGCGTAAGTACCGGGAAGCGCGATTTCCGTCTCCATAAACCCGTCCGCCTGCACCACCAGCCGAACTTTGGCGCGACCCTCGCCGCTTTTCCCGAGAATCGATTTCAGCGCATCCGGGTTTCCAGCTAGGAATATTCTTAAGTGCATAGGCTGGTTCTGCAATACGCCGTCCAGCAGCCTTATTGAATCGGCGATGAGCCTAACGCCACCCTCGTCTTTTCGGCAATCGGCATTGATGAGGAGTGGCTTTTTGCCTTCAATCAAGTCGCGCGCCTCGGAGATTAGCCTATCGTCGAACACTGAGATTTCGATAGTGCCAGTCGGGTCGGAGAGTTGCAGATAAGTGAATCGTTTTTTCGCCGCCGCACGGTGGGTGGTTGCGGTTACAACGCCAGCAATCCTCACTTTCTTTCCCTTGGCACCGGGCGCATCGTTTTCCATATCCTGCAATCCGCGGATGGTTGAAGTTTTCAGTTTCGCCAGCTCTTGTTTATAAGCATCAAGCGGGTGGGTGGAGAGATAAAATCCCAGCGCCTCAAAATCATGCAGACTTCTTTCCGGCTCCTGCCAATCCAGGGCTGCGGGAAGTATTGGCACGGTCTCCGGCACTGCCGTCCCACCGCCGCCGAAAAGATTGACCTGGTTGCTTGATTCTTCGCGCTTCACCACGCCGTTGTACCGCGTCAGGGTATTTGCCGAATCGAAAACCTGCCTACGGTTAGGATTTAAAGCATCGAATGCGCCGCATTTCGCCAGGCTTTCGATCTGGCGTTTGTTCACCGCCTTAGAGTCAGAGCGGCGGGCGAAATCGAACAAATCCTTGAACGGGCCGTTTTTCTGGCGTTCCGCCATCATCAATTCCATCGCCGGAATGCCGACACCTTTCAACGCACCGAGGGCATAGCGGATGGATTTGTTTCCCGATTCGTCCTTTTCGATGCTAAACCGCGCTCCGGATTTATTTATATCCGGCGGCAGGATTTTTATTCCGTGCGAAACCGCTTCCTGGCGGAAAATATTCAGCTTATCGGTATCACCGATATCGAGATTCATCGAGGCGACCAGGAATTCTACAGGGTAATTGGCTTTGAGATAAGCGGTTTGATAGGAGATTATCGCATAAGCCGCCGCGTGCGATTTATTGAACCCGTATCCAGCGAATTTATCGACCAGTTCGAAAATATGCTGTGCCTTGTTTTTATCGATGCCGTTTTTCACAGCACCACTGACGAACTGTTCGCGCTGTGCCGCCATTTCAGCCAGATTCTTTTTTCCCATCGCTCGGCGGAGTAAATCGGCAGCTCCAAGCGAATACCCAGCCAGCACTTGCGCGATTTTCATCACCTGCTCCTGATAAATGATGACACCGAAAGTTTCCTTCAGGGTTTCTTCGAGCAATGGGTGGATGTAGTCAGGCTTCTCGAGGCCGTGCTTCCGTGCGATATAGGCCGGGATATTCTCCATCGGCCCCGGACGATAGAGCGAGATGAGAGCTATGATGTCTTCGATTTTATCCGGACGCATTTTGCGCAACGCGTCGCGCATGCCAAATCCTTCGACCTGGAAAACGCCGACTGTATCGCCTTTGGCGAGCAGCGCAAATGTTTTCAGATCGTCATAGGGAATTTTCGCTATATCGATTTTTATTCCCTGCTCCTCTATCGCTTTCAGCGCGTGGTGAATTACGGTCAGCGTTTTGAGGCCGAGAAAATCGAACTTCACCAAACCGGCGGCTTCCGCATATTTCATCGAATATTGGACGGCAGGAATTTCCGAGCGCGGATCGTAATATAACGGCACGATTTCGATTAAAGGCCGATCTGCGATGACGATGCCGGCTGCATGTGTAGAAGCGTGCCGGTGCAATCCTTCGAGCTTGAGGCCAATATCAAGCAGCCTGCGCACCTCCTCGTTCGATTCACGCTCGGCTTTCAGCAGCGGGTCAAGCTCGATCGCCTTGGATAGCGTGATCGGGTCGATTGGGTTGAATGGAATCATCTTGCAGATTTTATCGACCTGCGAATAAGGCATCTGCAGCACCCGCCCGACATCGCGCAAAACCGCCCGCGCCTGCAATTTACCGAAAGTGATGATCTGCGCCACACGGTCGTGACCATATTTTTCCCGCACGTAATTTATCACTTTATCGCGCTGCTCTTGACAGAAATCTATATCGAAATCCGGCATCGAAACACGATCGGGATTCAAAAACCGCTCGAACAGCAGCCCGAACCTTAAAGGATCCAGATCGGTGATAAGGAGTGCCCAGGCAGCAACCGACCCCGCGCCAGAACCCCGCCCCGGACCGACCGGAATTTCATTTACCTTACTCCAGCGGATGAAATCGGAAACAATCAGGAAATATCCTGGAAAATTCATTCCGATGATGACATTCAATTCATATTCCAGACGTTCGCGGTATGGCTTTTTCGCTGCTTCCGGGATGTCCATCAGGCGCTTCTCCAACCCCTCTTGTGCCGCGATTTTTAATTCCTCAGCTTCGCTCCGGCCCTCCGATGTCGGGAAGTTGGGGAGTATCGGCTGCCGCTCTACGGCCATCACCGCACAGCGTTTCGCAATCACAACCGTATTTTCAACCGCCTCCGGTATATCGGCGAATAATTCGGCCATTTCATTGGCTGTCTTGAAATATTGCTCAGGCGAGATGCGCCGCCTATCCTCATCCATCTGATATTTGCCATCGGCTATGCAGAGTAAAATGTCCGCCGCCTCATATATCTCCGGCGTGGCGAAATGCACGTCATTAGTTGCGGCCAGCGGGATGTTATGAGCATAAGCCAGATTCAACAACCCCGGTTCAATCTTTTTTTCCTTCTCGGTGCCAAGCCGGGTGACTTCCACATATAGAGTTCCGTAGAATATTTTCTTTAAAGAAAGCAATATCTCTTCTGCTTTCGCCACATCCCCAGAGATAAGCGCTGTGGCCAGCACGCCCTCCGCGCCGCCAGTCAGCGCGATCAGTCCGGAAGAGGATACGGCAAGATCATCCAGCATGATTTCCGGGTAATCTACCGAGAAGGAATTTAAATAAGATTTGCTGACCAGCTTCAGGAGGTTTTTATACCCTTCCTCGTTCTGGGCGAGCAAAACCAATTTGCCGAGTCTGGCCTCTCTGCCAATGTTCACAACGCAGCCAATGATGGGCTGAACCCCAGTTTTCGCGGCTGCTAGTGAAAATTCCAGTGAGCCGAACAGGTTGCCGGAATCGGTGATGGCGACGGATGGCATCTGCGTGGCGGCAGCACGTTCGGCTATATCCTTCACCGCCATCGCCCCTTCTGAGAGCGAATAAGAACTATGGACGCGCAAGTGTATGAATTTAGCAGCCATTTTGTGTGTTTTTGGTCAATACTGGCAAATTTTCCGCCGCTTATATCGGATTAATAATCTTTAAAACTTGCCGCGGCAATGGAGAAAATTCATCATGTAACGATATGCATTTCCTGAAAAGAATATTTGGCCGAAAGCGTACGCCCTCCTTCAGCCACAGGAAGGAATGGGAGAAGCTCGAAACCAATCTGGCATCGCTTAAATGGAGCGCCGGGGAAAATTTCGCTGAAGGCGTCACCAACATCCGGGAAATCGCAGGTATTATCGAAAACAAACTAAGGATTTTCGATTTCGAGAACCCGAGACATTTCACCATCAACCGCGCGGCTGAGCGCGATGAATATACCTTCCGATTCACTGCCTCCGGGCTAGCGGGCTTAAGCAAAAAAGGCATAAAGATTCCGGGAAAATAAAAAATAAAAACAAGCTAGATTTATTATTTTTCCGCGTCTATAAAATCCTGCATGATTAGGCGCTATTGGCATACTATTTAACCATTGCGACGGAAGGATTTTTTATGGAGAAAGGCAGAAATTACGAACAGCGATACGGAACTATCGGCGGACGAATTTCTGCCTTTCTCCATAAAAAAGCATCCGTCCCTCCGGGTTGTGGAAAAATTGCTTACGGCAGCGTCGAAAAGCTTGCCCATAGTACCGCTACGCGCTATGCTTTTCTTCTAGCCGAAAGCAACTTTTCCTACAACGCAATCGGTTAAATAGTATGCCAATAGCGCCTAATTTATCCGTCGTCATTCCTGTTTATAACGAGGAGGAAAACATCCGTCCGCTGATGGAATCCTTGGGCAAAAACCTCATCGGTTTCGATCATGAGGTGATTTTCGTCGATGACGGCTCGACCGACCATACCGTCGATGAAATAATCAAGCGCAGCCAGGAAAATACCCGCATCCTGGTCTTCTCACGCAATTTCGGGCAGACTTCGGCCCTGGCGGCTGGTATCGATGCAGCGCGTGGTGAATTCATCGCTACGTTGGACGGTGATTTGCAAAACGATCCTGCTGATATTCCCTCGATGCTGGAGCGTTTAAAGAAAGACCATCTCGATATCGTAGCTGGGCGCCGTCTGCAGCGTCGCGACGGCCTGATGCTCCGCAAAATCCCAAGCGCTGTTGCTAATTTCCTAATCCGCAAACTAACGCACGTGAAAGTGCATGATTACGGTTGCACGCTGAAGGTTTTCCGCACATCGCTCGCCAAGAAATTGGATCTATATGGCGAATTACACCGGTTCATCCCGATCCTGGGAAGCATCCAGGGAGCAAAAATCGCTGAGGTTTATGTCCGCCATCACCCCAGGAAATTCGGGGTTTCCAAATATGGCTTGGGACGCACATTAAAAGTTGCGAGCGACCTGTTGCTGATGTTTTTCTTCGTCAAATACCGGCAGAAGCCGATGCATCTTTTCGGCATGCTGGGCTTATCCATGTTCGGCACCGGATTTTTAATCGCGGTGTATTTATTGCTGGAAAAACTTGGTGGGCACGATATCGCCAACCGCCCGGTTTTCTACATCGGAATTTTACTCATCATCATGTCGATGCAATTTATCACCACCGGGTTCGTGGCCGAACTAATCATGCGGACATATTTCGGCGCGACCAGTCGCAAGCCCTACTCAATACACAAAAGATTCCGCGGTGGGGTGGTAGTGCGTAAGAAAATCCGGAAACCCGAGACTGCCGTCATTGCGAGCGAATGAAATGAGCGAAGCAATCTCGTCTAGATTGCCGCGTCGGCCGTTGGCCTCCTCGCAATGACAGAGGCGATACCCGATAAAAAGCATCGGCGCGGCTGGCTTTTACTTAAATGCCTATTCACCGCCACCGCGGTTTCCTTTATCATCATGAAAGCCGACTTAAAACAAATCTGGCACGATTTACAGATCGTTTCACCGCCATATGTTTTGATTGCCTTCATTTTTCTGAACATCGGTCAGGTGGTTAGCGCTCTACGCATGCGCTATTATTTCGCGGGGGCGGGACTAATGATGTCAAAAAAATTCTCAATATTGTTTTATTTCGCCGGGAATTTTTTCAACTTGCTATTGCCCGGCGGCATCGGTGGCGACGGATATAAGGCTTACTTGCTAAAGAAATTGAAGGATTTCCCGGTATTACAGGGCGTCCGGCTGATTCTTTCCGGCCGAGCCAGCGGGCTTTTGTTGCTGGTATTGATTTCCCTGATTCTTGCGTTGTTCAGCCCAACTGTTCGTGTCTTCCCCTTCGCCATTCCTCTGATAACCGGCGCATTTTTCGTAAGCATTGCCGGATATTCCATCCTGGCGAAGCTGCTGCTGAAAGAAAAATTGAAAACCCAAATCGGCGCGGCTGGTTATTCGTTTTTCGTGCAGATTCTGGTGCTGATAACCGGGTATCTCCTGTTCAAAGGCGCGAATGTGGGTGGCGGAATGGTCGATTATTTATTATTGTTCATGACCTCCTCGATCGTCTCGATATTGCCGATTTCTATGGGCGGCGTGGGCTTACGTGAACTCACATTCTTCAAAGGCGCGCCACTTTTCGGGCTCTCGCCGGAGCTAGGCATCGCTATCGCGATAATTTATTTCTTTATCAATTCACTTTCGTCATTGATCGGACTATTATTCATCCCGCGTTTGAAACACATGATAGAGAGGTAAATTATGCCAGCACTTACAACTCCCAAAGCCGAAATCGGATGGCAAGCTCCGGATTTTTCGTTAAAGGGAATTGACGGAAAAACTTATCGCTTAAAAGACGTAACCGGCAAAAACGGCTTGGTCGTGATGTTCATCTGCAACCACTGCCCGTTCGTGAAAGCTATTGCCACCAAGCTCGCGCGTGATATGAAGGAATTGGCCGCCGCTGGAATAGGCAGCATCGCCATCAATTCCAATGATACTGAGACACATCCCGAAGATTCATTCGAAAACATGAAAAAATTCTCGGCAGAGAATAACTTTCCGTTCCCATATGTGATTGACGAAACTCAAGGAACCGCAAAAAATTACGGTGCGGTCTGCACCCCGGATTTCTTCGGGTTCGATCGGGATTTGCAATTGCAATATCGCGGCAGGCTAGACGATTCCGGCATGGAAACCAAACCCGGCGCCGAGCGCGATCTGTTAAAAGCAATGCTCGAAGTGGCGAAAACCGGGCACGCACCGGCGAAGCAATATAACAGCATCGGCTGCAATATTAAGTGGAAGAAGTAGGGATGAATAAAAATCCAAATGAAACGGAAAGAAAAGTGAGAGCAAGTTTTGCTTCGGCAATACGCAATACTCATGAATTAATGGATTATATAGCCGCCTTGCCGGAAGATGAAGCTTCCAAGATATTGCAAAGCTTGGATGGCGACAAAGCCTGATTATGCCAGTAACACCTGATTACCGCACCGGGCTCGAAAAACGGATTGATAAGCTGAGTAGATCAATCAATGTTCTTCGTACCGATATCGAAGAAATGGAAGTGCCGGAACTTAAAGGGATTCTGGGCAGATATGCCGCCGCTTTCACCGGATTTTTCAGTTATTGGGTTGCCGCTTCAAAAGAGGCGGTTAAAACCCCGCATGCGAAAAAATTGCTGGGCAAGAATCTTTTGGAGGAAATAGAAGGCAATCACCCTCAAATGCTCTTCGATTTTGTTAGATCCGCTGGAGTGCTTCCTGAAGCGAAAGATTTTCAAGATATTGATAAGGAAGTAAGGCACTTAAATAAGGTATTCGCAAGCCTCTCCCCTGTGAAGGCCGCCATCATTACCGCCGTTCTCGAGGCCACTGCAGTGGACGATATGAAATATCTCGCCGCCATTGCAAAGAAACTCGGTTCCAAAAATTTTACCTATACAACTGTTCATGGTGAGCTCGATTTAGAACATACAGAAGAATTACTGCAAGCGACAGAAAGTGAAATGCGGAATAGACACAGTAAATTGCGGCGGGGTGGGATAGACCCTGAAAAAGAAATTAAACGGGATATCGCCACAGCAGTGAGCGCGGTCGGGCGATTGCTAAAAAAAATTATCAAACCTGGTTCGGAAATAGGAAGACGGGGGTAATCAGGTTTTTTTAGCCTGGATTATTGCCTTCCTCACCCCTTCCGGGCTAGTTCCACCATAGGAATTGCGGGATCTCACGGAATTTTCCATCGACAGAACTTTAAAGATTTCTGCGGAAATCTTAGGGGCTATTTTCTGCATTTCCTTGAGTGAAATTTCATCCAAACGACAATTTTTCTTCTCCGCCAGTGCCACAATTTTCCCGGTGATGTGATGCGCCTCACGGAACGGCAGGCCTAAGTTTTTCACCAGCCAGTCGGCCAAATCGGTCGCAGTTAAAAATCCAAGCGAGGCCGATTCCAGCATTTTTTTCTTATCCGCCGTGAAATCGGCGATCATTCCACTCATCGCCAGCACGCACAATTCCAGCGTCGCATCGGCCAAGAAAACCGGCTCTTTATCCTCCTGCATATCCTTGGAATAGGCCAGCGGCAGAGCTTTCATCGTGGTTAGAAGGGAGACAAGTGCGCCGTAGATCCGGCCGGTTTTTCCGCGCACCAGTTCGGCGGCGTCGGGGTTGCGTTTTTGCGGCATTATCGAGCTGCCGGTGGTGAATTTTTCTGATAATTTTATGAATCCGAATTGCGGTGACGACCAGATGATGATTTCCTCGGCCATACGCGATAAATGCATCGCGCAGATGCTGCCGAGCGCCAGATATTCCAGAGCGAAATCGCGGTCGGAAACGGCGTCGAGCGAATTGGCCATAGGCCGGTCGAATCCGAGTTCTTTTGCGGTGAAATCGCGGTCGATCGGGAATGATGTTCCAGCCAGCGCCGCGCTGCCCAGCGGGCTTTCATTCATCCGCACCAGCGCATCTTTTATCCGCGAACGGTCGCGGGAAAACATCTCGAAATATGCCAACAAATGATGACCCAAAGTTACCGGCTGTGCCGGTTGCAGATGGGTGAATCCCGGCATTATCGTTGCCGCATGTTCGCCCGCGCGTGCCAGAATATTTTTCTGCAACCCCGCGAGATTCTTATCGAGTTTCTTGAGCGCACTCCGCACCCATAGCTTAAAATCCGTCGCCACTTGGTCATTCCGTGAACGTGCCGTACGCAATTTTCCTGCAGCAGCGCCGATAATCTCTCCCAGCCGGTTTTCGATATTCATGTGAATATCCTCCAGCTCATCCCGGAAATTAAATCCGCCGGATTCAATTTCTTTTTTTATTTTATCGAGTCCGCTTAAGATAGCGCTGCAATCCTTCTCCGAAATGATTTTCTGCCGCGCCAACATTTTCGCATGCGCCTTGGAGCCTTTTATATCCTCCGCGTATAATTTCCGGTCAAAACCAAGGGATTGGTTGATTTTTGCCAGTATCTCCGCTGGGCTTTCCGAATAATGCCCGCCGCGCATTTTGCCCTGCATCTTGTCTAGTGATTTTTTCTTAGGCATAAGCTATTATTGGCAAATATGCTTTATAATTCAATCGGAATAATCGCGGATGATACCAGGCGGGCGCAAAAAACCCTCGGGGCGCTGGTCAGGCATTACGGCTATGCCAATCTGGCGAGCGGGAAAAAAGCCAAGCCGGATCTCATAATCGCGCTCGGCGGCGATGGGTTCATGCTGCACAGCCTGCACAGTTACATGGAAAAAAATATCCCGATATATGGGATGAATTGCGGCACGGTGGGTTTTTTGATGAATGAATATAACCTGCACGGCCTGCCGGCGCGCATCGAAAAAGCTAAGGCAGCACACATTCATCCCTTAAAAATGCGGGCGCGGACGGTTGCCGGGAAAACCATAGAACTGCTTGCCATAAACGAAGTTTCGGTCTTAAGGGAAACCAGGCAGGCCGCCAGAATCCGGATTAAAATCGACGGCGCGGTTCGCATGAAAGAAGTAGTATGCGACGGCATATTGGTCGCCACCCCAGCGGGCTCGACCGCATATAATCTATCGGCCGGTGGGCCGATTGTGCCGCTCGATTCACAGCTGCTGCCGCTAACACCGATAAGCCCGTTCCGCCCGCGGCGCTGGAAAGGCGCGCTGCTGCCGCATGAGGCGGTGGTAAAATTCGAGATATTGGAGGCAAAAAAACGCCCGGTTTCCGCGGTGGCGGATTTTATCGAAGTACGTGACGTTGCTTCGGTTGAGGTGCGGGAGGATCGGTCGCGAAAAATCACCCTGCTGTTTGATTCTGAACATGCGCTGGAGGAACGGATAATCCGGGAGCAGTTCACGGGATGATAACCACGCCAGATCAAATCACCCTGAAACACGAGCTTTTTCGCAAACTCTTGCACCTGGCGTCGCTTGCCATTCCGGCACTCTATGCGCTGACCGATGAAACGATTACGCTGTTGGTTTTGGTGCCAGTGACTTTCGTTATCCTAGCTGTCGATTTGCTAAAAAACCATATCAAGGAATTGAACGCCGCGATTACCGGAATTTTTGGGCGGATGATGCGGTCGCATGAATATTTTGGGCTTACCGGCGCTAGTTATTTATTGCTGGCATCCTGCATAGTGATTGGGGTTTTTCCGAAAAACATCGCCATCACCGCCATGGCCGTCCCAGCAGTTGGCGACGTGATGGCGGGGTTGATCGGCCGCGTTTTCGGGCGGATAAGATTCTTCAGCAAAACGGTGGAAGGCACCCTGGCGTTCATATTTTCCGGTACGCTGGTGGTATATTTAATCATGAACATTTTCCAGTTGAGCCTATTGTTTTTCGTCACCGGGTTTGCCGCCACCTGCATCGCCGGGGTGGTGGAGGCAGCATCAAAATATCTGCACATCGACGATAATTTCTCAGTGCCGATTTTTATCGGATTATTTATGGGGGTACTTTTATGATGCAATCATTCACCAAACTTTCCGGAGTTGCGGCACCGCTCATGATAGATAATGTCGATACCGACATGATCATCCCAAAACAATTTCTGAAAACCATCAAGCGCACCGGCTTAAAGGAAGGGTTGTTTTACGAAATGCGGTACGACGTTTCCGGCAAAAAAATCGAGGATTTCGTGCTACACCGCGCACCTTATACAAATGCGGAAATCCTGGTTTCGGGCGCGAATTTCGGCTGCGGCTCGTCGCGCGAACATGCTCCATGGGCCCTGCTAGATTTCGGCATCCGCTGCGTCATCGCCGAAAGTTTTGCCGATATTTTTTATAATAATTGCTTCAAGAACGGCATATTGCCGGTGACATTGCCGAAAAGCCAAGTCGAGAGAATCCGAGAGGTTGCGGAATCGGTGCACCCGGAAATCCGTGTCGATCTCGAGAACCAACAGATTATCGCTGGCAATGAAATTTTCAAATTCGAGATCGACCCGTTCCGCAAGAATTGCCTGTTGAAAGGCCTGGACGATATCGGCTTGAGTCTGGAGAAAAAATCGAAGATAGACGCTTTCGAGAAAGGCCAGAAACAGCTCCAACCATGGCTTTACGCCGCTTAAAGCATGAGCTACAAAAACCTGAATCCGGGCGGCGTCGACCATCCCGACCAGAAAAATCATGCGGGATTCTGTATCAGGCTTTTTGCCACCCTGGTCGATATTTCCATAATCTTTATCGTTGTCTCGATCCTGATTCCCTGGCTGGCTCCTTACCTGAAAGACTTCCTACCACACCAACTGCTGGCACTGGATAAAGATTTTCCGGAAGTTGTGGTTTACCTTCCGACCGCCGATTCACCGGTGATATTTGCGGTTTTATTACTGGCAGTGACTTTCCTATGCTATATCCTGCCTACCGGTGCGCGGATGCAGGGGACTATCGGCAAATGGCTGGTGGGGATTTATGTCGGCGATGTTTCGGGCAACCAGATTTCCCTGCCTGCCGCGTTCTTCCGGTTCTTGTGCTATGCCATTTCGCTGGCGCCTTTAGGTATTGGATTTTTTATAATAGCAATCGATGGAGAAAAAAGAGCGTTGCACGATATAATTTGCAAAACTCGGGTGTTTAAAGGAGCGCCCACGGCTGAGAACTGGATCGGCGCCGAAGACGATTACATCAAGCTATATAGCCGAAAGGCGAAAGCCGCCGCCGGAAACAAAAAAACCGTCGGGTGGTGACTTCACCCACCTCCCACCAATGCCACCTTATTCCCAGTTGAACGCTGGATTTTTCCGGCAAGTTCCAGTTCTAGGATAACCGTCATGACGATGCCGACCGGTAATGCAGTTGCACGGATTATGTCGTCGACCGCTGTCGGCGCATGGCTTAAAATTTCCACCACTTTCCCACGCGCATCCTCGACCGCCGCCACACTCGGCAACAGGGTTGACAGCAAAATGAACGATGGTTCCGGCTTTTCGGCGAAAAGTCCCGGTCGCTGGCTTTTCAAGGCCTGGATAATATCCGCCGCGGATTCCACCAGACCAGCGCCCTCCTTTATTAATTTATTTGGGCCGTGGCAGCGCGGATCGGCCGGATGCCCGGGAACCGCGAACACCTCGCGCCCCTGCTCAAGCGCGAGCCGGGCAGTAATCAGTGAGCCGGATTTCATCGCCGCCTCGACAATTACGGTGCCAAGAGTCATCCCGGAAATTATGCGGTTGCGCTGCGGGAAATTCTTCGGCTGCGGCGCCGCGCCGAACGCCAGTTCAGAAATTATCGCGCCTTTTTCTGCGATTTCATCGTATAATTTTTCGTTCTCTTTCGGATAGACGTTATCGATGCCACCGGCGATGACGGCAACCGTCCCGGTTTCCACCGCCGCCCGATGCGCTGACGTATCAATCCCCCGTGCCAGCCCGGAAATAACAATATATCCTTCCCGGCCCAAATCTCCGGCCAGTTTCGATGCGAAATGGCAGCCGTTCAACGATGCATTCCTGGCACCGACCACCGCGACCGCATCCCTATTCAATAATTCCAAATTCCCGCGCACGGTTATAACCGGCGGCGGATCGCCGATTTCCTTCAGCAATTTTGGATATGATTTATCATTGAGCGTGATTATCGTCGCCCCGATTTTCCCCACCTCAGCCATTTCCTTTTCCGCATCGGCGCGGCTTAAGATTTTTATCGCTTTCTTGCCGCCGCGTTTTGCCAGCTCCGGCATGGCTTCAAGCACGCTCCCCACCGAGCCGTAAAATCCGATCAAATCGAAAAACGTTTTTGGCCCAACATTTTCCGAGCGGGTGAGCCTGAGCCAATCGAGCGTTTCGTTATTTTCTGGCAAATTAGCAACACGGGCGGTTTTGAAAATCATAATTTTCCTTCCTCGCCTTTCAATATTCGGCGGATATTTTCATGATGCCTGGCGATTACCAACGCGCTTAAAATGAAGCAAAAGGCGGTAAATTTCCCGCCTGCAACAAAAAACGAAAAGAACGGCGCCATAATGAACGCCATTATCGCGGCAATCGAAGAAATACGGGTTTTCCAGAAAAATATCAACCACAGCACAGCCGAGTAAACCCCGACCGGCCAACTTAGGGCTAGCATTACCGCCAGCCCTGTTGCCACGCCCTTGCCACCTTTGAATTTTGCAAATAGCGGGAAAATATGCCCGAGAACCACCGCGAAACCGCACATCAGCGCCGCGTCGTAAGGCAGGTAAATTTTTGCCAATAAAACCGGGATGAAGCCTTTCAGAAAATCCAGCGCCAGGACTATACCGCCTAGTTTCCTGCCACCTATTCTGGCGACGTTGGTGGCGCCGATATTGCCCGAGCCTTTGTCACGTAAATTACCAATTCCCGCAATTTTCGCCACCGCCGGCCCGAAAACCACCGAGCCGATCAGATAGCATAGGATAATGGATGAAATACCCGTAACATGCATGGCCGGAAGGTTATCAGCCCGGAAATGCAAGGTCAAGATTGGCTAAGCATTCCGGCTAGCCCACTGCGCATCAACTGGCTTTTATCCATGCGGGAGAATTTTTTCATCATCCCGCTCATTTGTTGATGTTGCTTAATGAGCCGGTTTATTTCCGGGATGGTGGTGCCGGAACCCGCTGCAATCCGGTGCTTGCGCGAGGCATTTAAGAGTTTCGGCCAGCGGCGCTCTTTTCTGGTCATCGAATTTATTATCGCCAATTGCCGATCGATGATTTTTTCGTCGACGCCCGCCGCATCGATTTGTTTTTTTATTTTTCCGATGCCAGGAATGAGATTCATCATGCTCGATAATCCGCCCATTTTGCGGAGTTTCTTTATCTGGTCGGCTAGGTCTTCAAAATCGAATTCGCCTTTTTTTAACCGTCTCTCCATTTTTTCTACATCAGCGGAATCAGCAGCGTCCGCCGCTTTTTCCACTAGCGAAATGATGTCGCCCATGCCGAGGATCCGTGATGCGGCACGCTCCAGGTGGAATTCTTCCAGGTCGCTCAATTTTTCGCCCGTTCCTACGAATTTTATTGGCCTTCCGGTCACGGCTTTCATGCTGAGTGCCGCGCCGCCTCTGCTGTCGCCATCCATCCGCGTCAGCACGATGCCAGTGATGCCGATTGCTTCATTAAACTGGCGGGCGATATTGGCAGCGTCCTGCCCGGTCATGCTGTCCGCCACCAGTAGGGTTTCCGCCGGGTTGGCCATTTCCTTTACCCGTTTTAATTCCTCCAACATTTCCGCATCGATATGCAATCTTCCGGCACTGTCTAGGAGCAGAATGTCGAATCCGCCAACCCGCGCTTCTCGGAGGGCGCGCTCGGTTATGGCGATCGGTTTTTCGCCGGAGATTATCGGAAGCGCTGCGATGCCGGCTTTTTTCGCCAATATTTCCAACTGTTCTTGCGCGGCGGGGCGGTAAATATCGAGCGACGCGGCAAGGATTTTTCTATGCTGCTTCTCTTTCAATTGCAGCGCAAGTTTTCCAGTAGTCGTGGTTTTGCCCGAGCCTTGTAACCCGGCCATCAAAATAACAGCAGGCGGTGCAACAGCAAGATTCAGCGGCGAGAAATTTTCGCCGAGTGCCAGAGCCAACTCGTCATGGACGATTTTTACCACCATCTGCGCCGGGGAAACGCTCCGCACCACTTCCTGCCCCGACGCTTTTTCCCGAATTTTTTCGATGAAATTTTTTGCGACTGAAAGCACGACATCGGCCTCAAGCAGTGCGACCCGCACTTCGCGCAGCGCGGCACTCAGGTCGTCATTGCTGATTATCCCCCGGCCTTTCAGCTTATCCAGAATTTTGCTGAGGTTATTGGATAGGCTTTCAAACATTGTCAGGCGACTTCCGATTTCCGGTTTTCCCCCCGAACCGGGTCTTGGTGAATCAACACTTCCGAGCGCGGGAATGCCGTCTCGATTTTTTTCTCCAGATCATCGCTGATATGATGCGCTTCTTCAAGCCGCATGTCGCCGTCGAGTTCAAGATGAAACTGGATGAACGAATTAACGCCGGAGATGCGGGTGCGGAGATCGTGCATCCCAGCCACACCGGAATGGGCAAGAACCATGTCGCGGATTTTCGCGCGTTCGGCGTCACTCATTTCCTCGTCCATCAAATGGCTGAAAGGCTTGGCGGCGATCCGCACCGCACCGGACATTATGTATAGTGCCGCGCCAATGCCGAAAATCGAATCGGCCAGTTGAGTATGTAAAAATTTGGTTATCAGCAGCGATCCGGCCACTACCAGATTGATGATTATGTCGGTGAAATAATGGTAAGCGTCGGCATCCACCAGGTTTGAGCCGGTTTTTTTCACCACGCGGCGCTGGAAAATAATCAGGAAAACCGTGATGAAGCTGCAAAACAGCATCACCGCGATTCCGACGAACTCATTATCCACGATGTGCGGATGGATGAACCGGTCAATCGCTTCAGTAATCACGAAAAGCCCGGAAGCGAAAATAAAGGAAGCTTGGCCGATACTGGCGATATCCTCGGCCTTGCCGTGGCCGAACCGGTGCTCATGATCCGGCGGCTGCAGCGCGTAGCGGATTGCCAGCATATTTATCGTAGCGGAAAGAACGTCTAGCCCCGAATCGACGAGCGACGCCAGCACCACCACCGAATTGGTCTGCCACCAGCTTATGGCTTTCACCGTGACGATCAGAACCGCCATCGCCAGCGAAAAATAAGTTGCCTTCTTCATCAATGCGGCATGGGTGGGTTCTTGCATCGTTTAAGATTAGATAAACCGGCGGATAGGGGCAAGAGGGAAATATTCAGCGGCCGCGCAGGCAGGGATTTCGGCTGGGGGAGGATTTCAAATGCTAACAGTGACTAGGAACTGCCCCCAAACTCCAGCATCGCCCTGATATTAGGCGCAGCGTGGAACCGAATGCTCCCGGAAATATGGGCGGCGCGGCCTTCGCGGCGCCGGTCATCCTCAAGGAGCCGGAAGGTTTCTTCATGTACTTTCACCACCAGGTCTATCACCGAATCCCCCCGGCGCTTAAGCTGCTCCGGGCTGAAAGCACCGCTGGCGATAAGATCGGAAAGCATTAGTTTCCGCACCTCTTTTTCTCGGGCACGGAGTTCAGCGCGGGTGAGTTTATGGTCGGAATTTATCTCCTCCGAAGAATAAAAATAAAGCGATCCGCCAGCAATTTTACCCGCCGGCTCACGCCATTTTATTTTGTGTTTTCCCTGCATCTTGCTTGGCTTGCCGGTTCCTATTTCGATTTTTTTAATAATTTCGCAGAAGTCTTTCAGGCCAATTTCATCTTTTCGCATTTTTTCTCATTTCTCCCTTTTTCAACTCCATTATAAACCAGGAATGGTTAAGAAATCGTTAAGGCCGCGTCATTTCTGCTAACCCATTCTTTTTTCAAGGAAAAATCTTTTCAATAATTCCCCTGATTCGGCCGCGCCTATGCCGCCATAGATTTCCGGCTGGTGATGGCAGGAGGAAGAGGAAAAAATGCGCGGGCCGTTTTCCACCCCACCACCCTTTTCGTCATGCGCGCCGAAATATAGCCGCCTAATACGGGCGAAAGATATGGCAGCCGCACACATCGGGCAAGGCTCCAGAGTCACGTATAAGTCGCAATCCGGTAAACGCGCCAGACCTTTTTTCCGGCAGGCCTCCTGTATCACCAGCATTTCCGCATGGGCGGTTGGATCGGATAACTCCTTAGGTCGGTTTCCGGCAAAGGCTATGACTTCATCCGTCCGCCAATCGACCAGCGCTGCTCCGACCGGAACTTCGTCCCGCTGAAAAGCTTTTCTCGCCTCGGCTAGCGCCATCTGCATATGGGTGTTATCGGATAGGCTCATAACTGATTATTATGAGCCTTTTAGATGTTATCAATTACTATGACTCCATGGCAAAAATATTGACAAATTCCTGTATATTTTCTCCAGAAATCAAATCGGCATGTTCTTTTATTTTCTCAATCGGCCAATCCCACCATTTTATTTCTAGGAGCTTTTTGATATTTTCCTCATCAAATCTTTTACGGATGAATTTCAGCGGCGCACCAGCTACGATGGCGTAAGGCTCAATGTTTTTCGCAACCACAGAGCGTGCACCTATAATAGCGCCGTCCCCGATCGTGACGTTGGAAAGTATCAGACTGTTGTTCCCTATCCATACGTCATTGCCGATGCTTATATCACCATTACTTTCACTATAGGTGTTTTTCGCTGCTTTGGGATAATCCGATTTCAACTTGGCGAAAGGATAGCTGCTAACCGTTTTGGTGTTATGCTCACCACCCATATAGATAGTAGTATCCGTGCCGAACGAGGAAAATTTGCCGATGTTTATCCGGCATCCCGGCGTTATCAATTTTATGATTAACGAACCATAGGTATAATCCCCGACAGTGACTTGCGGATGATTTATATGTTTATTGAGATAAAAGAAATTGGCTACATCTTTTGAGTGAGATTTCGTATTTTTCATAAAGCCTTCTTTACCCATAACACCTTACAAACCCATTCGATTCTTAGGCGCTATTCATCCTCGCCGGTGGAGGCAGCCAGGGATTTGATGATGCCCATTACTTTCCGCCGCACCGCCGGGTCGGAAATCTGGTAGTAATAGCTGACGAGATTTGCTGTTTCCTTGCTGTCCATCCGGCCATGATCGAACGCGGCAGGACTTTCCGCGAAGCCTTCCCTGGCGTTTTCGTTGAAATCCTCAAAGAAAAAAGCAATCGGCACCGATAGGATTTTCGCGAATGCGTAAAGTCGGCTCGAGCCAACGCGGTTCACCCCCTTCTCATATTTCTGAATCTGCTGGAAAGTGACGCCGATGGCCTTACCGATGCTTTCCTGGCTGATCCTCAGCATACGCCGCCGAAGCCGCAGGCGGGAACCGACATGAACATCAACTGGATGCGAAGGCATATGATAAATAAAATGTAAACAGGTTTAGGTTTTGTCTTATTTTGGGTAGCGCGACTGTGCCAAATTCTTACAGAACGCCGAACAGACAGCAAACGCTCCGGTTTTTCAAGAGTAAACCTTGGAATTTATGGTTTTTTGCAGGAAAAAATCGCGAAGAAACCTAAAATCGAAATTATAAGTAGAATAACTGTAAGCCCAGCTCTACTAAAGATTGTATCCGTCCGGCCATCCGCACTATTCGCCAGAACAATTTCTGATTGCAGATTGCCCTTTTTATTCAAGCCAAGTTTCGCAATCACCCGGCCATAACGATCAATCGTCCCGGAAATGCCGGAATTAGCAGCGCGAACTACCGGAATTCCCTCCTCGACCGCCCGTAGCCTCGCCGCCTCAAAATGCTGATAAGGTCCGGTGCTTGTGCCGTACCAAGCATCATTAGTCACGTTGATTATTGTATCGGGACGGCTTGCCGTTTCTACAACCCTATGCGGGAAAATTATTTCGTAACAGATCAACGCACCAATTTTCACACCATTCGGTAAAACTATAGTTTTCGGGCCTTCGCCCTTGGAAAAATCACCGCCGCTGCCGGCCACACTATCCACGAACGGTAAGAACTTTCTGAACGGCACATATTCGCCGAACGGCACCAGGTGCGATTTGTCATAAACGCCGATGATGCTGCCCTCGTCGTCTAGAAGGAAAAAACTGTTCCAGAATTTATAATTTTTTTCGCTCTCTCCCTCCATCCTTAATCCCCCGGTGGCGAGATACGATCCTTCCGGCATGACATCTGCTATGGCGCGGCGTAACTGCGGCTGCTCCTCCAGCAGGAACGACACGGCTGATTCCGGCCAGACTATGAGATTATCGGGGAGGTATTTATTGGTATATGAAGTCAGCTCAAGATGGGCGAGGAAATTATTTTTCCGCTCACTCGGATCCCATTTGAATTTCTGTGGGATGTCTGCCTGGATGAGATTCACCTGGATTTTCCTACCCCAGACCATCGCGTTTTCCAGTCGTACCCAACCGAAAATTAATATCGCAATGATAGTGGCTAGAATCAGCGCAACTGGGATTATTCTTCGCCCGGGGCGGAAAAAAACATAAGGCGTTGCGCCAAATATCACTGCTACGAGGCCGAGTCCCCAAACGCCGGTTATCGAGGCAATTTGGATGAAATAATCAGAGAAATCCCAAGAATAGCCGATGAGGTTCCAAGGAAATCCGCCGATGTAGAGATACCCGCGCGCCAGTTCGGCTATTACCCAGAAACAGCTGAATATCAGGACGTTCCGCCAGCCGGCCTTAGGAATCATATAGGTAAATAGGGCAGCGAACCCAGTGGAAGTTGCGAGCAAGGCGGGAAGGCCAAGCGCCGCAAACGGCACCAGCCAGGCAAATTTCATCAGGTCGATCAGGAGCGCATTGGCTATCCAGTAAAGTCCTGCGGTGAAAAACCCGAACCCGCACCACCAACCGGTTAGGAAGGCTTGTTTTTTTGAGGTGGCGCCGTCCAATATCAATAGGAACGGTGTAAATACAAATAATGCCGGGAATAGGTAAAAGGGCGGTAAGCTAAGGGCCAGAAGGGCGCCGAGGAAGAACAGCGCCGCGCATTTCTTATACCCTTTAAGGCTTTCTAATTTTTCAGTGATAGCGAATTTCATCCGGCGGCGGAATTTTCCTGCGGGATATTTTTCCTGATCAAGATTTTTTTCACTCGCCGATTATCGGCATCCAGTACTTCGAACGCGAGACCGGTCGAATGGTCGATAATTTCGCCCTTTATCGGCACACGGCCGAGCCTGGTGAAAATCATGCCACCCAGCGTGTCGAAATTTTCTTTTTCCTCGTCGGAGAAAATTTTTAAGCCCAATTTTTCCTCCAAAACCCCGATCGGCATGGTGGCAGCGGCTTCGAACGCAAAACTGTCTATCTGCGAAAAATCATGCTCGCTTTCCGATTCATCGTGCTCGTCCTCAATTTCGCCGACGATTTTCTCCATCAAATCCTCCATCGTCACCAACCCTTTGACACCGCCATATTCGTCAATAACGAGCGCGATGTGTGCGCGGCGGACGCGCATCCTAGCCAGCAAATCGATTATATGCATGGATGGCGGAATGAATAATATCGGCCTGAGTATTTCCTTTAGCGCAAATGCCCGGTCGCCGCCCAGATAAGGGAACAAATCTTTCACATGGATGAAGCCTTTTGCCTCGTCTAGCGTTTTCCGGTAAACCGGGAACCTGGTGTGTTTCTTCTCGGCGATGAATTTTTCAAACTCGGCAAGAGTAATGCTTTCATTCACCGCATCGATATATGCGCGCGGCGTCATCACCTGATCGACGCGCAAATCGGCGAACGCCAGCACGTTCGAGAGCATCTGCTTTTCCTCAGGATCGATTTTTTCTCCGCTTTCCTCGCGCGACTCGATCAATTCCTCAAACGATTCTTTGAACGATTCTGATTTTGGCCTGAGCCAGCGCATCAGGTTTTTCAAAACCTCCCTAACCGCCGCACCGGAAACGCTTTCCTCTGGCTTTTTATTTTCCCCGTTCATAGCATTCATATAATATAAGGATTGTTTATTCCGTATCTTTTCAACACTTCAATCTCCAGTTTTTCCATTTGCTTTCCGTGATCGTATCCCGCCAAGTGTAGCGCTGCGTGTATTAACAGATGCCGCAGATGGTCAGAAAACTTTTTTCCTTGCGTGGCCGCTTCCCTTTTCACTGTTTCATATGCCACCACAATATCGCCCAGCATAACAAAATCCGGTGTAAATTTCCGGTAATTTTTTAAGTTCAATTCCTCAAGCGGGAATGAAAGCACGTTGGTCGGCTTATCTTTTCCGCGGAATTGATGATTCAAACCCCTCACCGTTTCATCGTTTGCCAGCATCAAATTAATTTCAATCGCGAAAAAATGTTTAGCGAGTGGCGTGACTGCAATTGCAGCAACACAGATTTCAAAACAGAAATCCTTCAACCCGGAAATCTCCCGCCGGAATCTTTTATCATCAACCGCGACTTCTATGCGGTATTCAATTCTCCCTGGAATCCCCGGTCTTTCTGCCTTTGCCTTCCCTTTTCTCCTGGCGATCATGTTTTTCATATGCCTCAACTATTTTTACCGTCAATTCATGGCGCACGATGTCGGTATGCTCGAACCGAACGAACTCTATCCCCGCGATGCCTTTCAATTTCTGTATAGCATCGCGCAGGCCAGATTTTTGGCTTCCCGGCAGATCGGTCTGGGATAAATCACCGGAAACCGACATGCGCGAACCTTCGCCGAGCCGCGTCAAAAACATTTTCATTTGGGTGGTGGTGGCGTTCTGCGCCTCGTCCAGAATGATGAAGGCATGGCTGAGCGTGCGACCGCGCATAAAGGCGAGCGGCGCGATTTCGATTTCGCCGAGCTCCAGGCATTTGTTGACGCGGTCGGAAGGCATCATATCGTAAAGCGCGTCATAGAGCGGACGGAGATAAGGATCAACCTTTTCCTTCAAATCTCCCGGCAGGAACCCGAGCTTTTCCCCGGCCTCGACCGCAGGACGCGAGAGGATTATGCGATCGACTTTCTTCTCCAAAAACATCGCCACGGCGGCAGCGACGGCGAGGTAGGTTTTTCCAGTCCCCGCCGGGCCGGAGGCAAAGGTCAATTCCCGGTGCATCAACGCTTTCATATAATCGGCCTGGTGCGGGGAATAGGGGAAAATTTGCTTGCGCTGGGTTTTGATTATTACGTCTTTTTTGAAATCTTGACCGTTTTTTCCCGCACCGGCCATCCTTATCGCGGCGTCGATATCCGCCATACCGACCGACTGGTTCTTCTCGAGCTTTGCGTAGATGGCTTCGAGTACCATCTTAGCGATTTTCACATTACTTTCATCACCTGCCAATGCCACAGTATTGCCACGGCTGGAGGCAGAAACGCCGAGTTTTTCCTCAATGCGGGCGAGATTTTTATCCTCCTCGCCGAACAAAAGCGAGAGCAATTTATTATCGCCGAAGGTAAGAAGGATTTGTTTTTCGCCGTTCACTATACAATTTTCCTTATATGGTTATATCTGTTTTCTTCCCCAGTCTCAATCATCTTCCCAGCCAGGCTGCTGCCGCGCGCCATCGTGATTTTTACCAACGCGAGCCGTCCAGCATAATCTTCCGCACTGTTAACATGCACCGACTGCATATAGGCGCTTTTGCCCATGATCTGCCCCGCATATTTTCCCTTGCGGTCGAATAATATTTCCATCTCTTGGGCTAAGCATGATTCGTTGAATTTCCGCTGCTGCTCGGCAATTAATTCCTGCAAAACCTGTAATCTTTCTGATTTTATTTCATCTGGGATTTGGCTGTCCATATCCGCGGCCGGCGTACCGGGGCGCGGAGAATATTTGAACGAATAGCATTGCGCGTAGCCAACTTCCTTCACCAAATTAAGCGTGGCCAAGAAATCGGCATCCGATTCTCCGGGAAACCCAACTATGAAATCCGAGGAGAATGCGATATCAGGCCGCGTGCGGCGCAGCTTCTCTATAACTTTCCGGTAATAATCCGCATCGTGCTTGCGGTTCATTGCTTTCAAGATTTTATCGGAGCCCGATTGTACCGGCAGATGCAGAAACGGCATCAGTTTTTCTTCCGCCCCATGCGCCGCGATTAATTCATCGTCCATATCAAGCGGGTGGGAGGTGGTGTATCGGATACGCTTTAATCCAGGGATTTTTGCCAGATGTTTTATCAATTTCGCCAGGTTCCAAACCTCGCCGTCCGGCCCCGCACCGTGATAAGCATTGACATTCTGGCCAAGCAGGGTGATTTCCATCGCCCCGTTTTCGACAAGTTTTAATCCCTCGCGGTGGATTTCCGGCACGGACCGCGAATATTCCGCACCGCGCGTGTAGGGAACGACGCAGAAAGTGCAGAACTGATCACAGCCTTCCTGAATCGAGAGAAATTCCGAGACATTGCCACCCTTCGGCTCAGGGAGTGAATCGAATTTGGAAATCTCTGGGAATTCCAAATCAATCAAACCATTCACTCGTTTTCCGTTCGCGGCTTTTTTCACCAAATCCGGCAGTCGATGATAGCTTTGCGGCCCAACGACAATATCCACGAACGGCGCCCGGGCGAAAATTTCATGCCCCTCCGCCTGCGCCACGCAACCGGCGACGGCGATTATCATCTCCCGCCCGGATTTTTTCATCCGCTCCTTTTCTTGCCGGATGCGACCGAGTTCGGAATAAATTTTTTCCGCCGCCTTCTCCCGGATGTGGCAGGTGTTCAACACCACCATATCGGAATCCGAATAATCCAGAGCCTCGGCAAACCCAAGCGGTGCCAGCAAATCCGCCATTTTGCCGGAATCATAAACGTTCATCTGACAGCCGTACGATTTTATGAAGAGTTTTTTCATGATTCGGCCCCTGCTCTCCTCCCCGTCAGTGCATGAGCAACCGAGCCGGAGATTTTTTCATAACAATAATCCGCCGCTTCTTTTCGCGATTTGAAATCGGCCGCCGCTACGGCCGGGTAAAATTCCACTTCGGCGGTGACACTATAAAACTTCAGCAATTGCCAGAGATGTGGCACCAGGCTCATCTCGCCGTACCAGGCAAAATAGGGGCGCTGATGGATACCGATCGGAATGTTATTGATGCGGGTATAGACTATCGAAACCGGCTGCACCCATAGTTTTTTCCCGCCGAGATCGTGCTCAAGCAGCGTGAACATTGAGGATTTGAAGGGCAGAACACGGTTGCCATTGCTAGTGGTGCCTTCGGCAAAAAGCGTAAGCCCATCGCCCTGCATGAAAAGTTTTTTTATTTTTTCTATGTTAGCCTCGGTTTTGCTGACGTTTCTATCGATAAAAATACAATCGATAAACCGGGCCGACCAGCCGAAAACCGGCCAATCGTTCACTTCCTGCTTGGCGACGAACGGTTTTTTTATCAAGTGCCAGAGCACGAGAATATCCAGGTACGAACTGTGATTGGAGACATAAAGTGCCGGCATTCCTTTGGCGGGCTTGCCCTTTACTTTGATCTTTATGTTGATGATGTGGATTAAAAGCCAGCACATCAGCGCATGCGCCTTTAATTTCCGGGGTGAGCCGAAAGCGTGCAATATGCCGATTATGGGAAGCAATACAGAGATAACCAGAACGACCAACGCCGCCCGGATCACCGGGAAGAAATCATTCTGCATTTCGGTTGAGGTTCGGCGTATAGCGATTGGCGTATTTTTCGGTTATCAGATCAATTTTCAAGATGATGCAAATATCGGTGGTGTTGTAGGCGTAATCTACCACCGCACCATTGCCCACCATGCCGCCGAGCCGGATGTATCCCTTGATTAGTGGTGGCAAAGTGGCAGCTAGCCTATTGGAATCTAATAATTCCGGCGATATGGAATCCATTTTGATATATCTTCCGGGCGCGGCGCGGGCGCGGAACTCTTCCGGCGCCAGGCGGCTGTTATATAAGTATGATAGATGCTGGGCATGAATTTCCGGGTCAGCTCCGGGGAAACTGGCGCAACCAAACAGCAGTTTTATGTCGTAATGCGTCACATAAGCCCCGATGCCGCGCCAGAGCAGCTGCATCGTCGCCCGATCCCGGTAATGCTTATGTACGCAGGAACGTCCAAGCTCCAGGATTTCGCCCCGGGTTTGTAAAATGGGCGATATGTCGAATTCGGATTCGCTGTAAAACCGGC
>JABDBP010000015.1:0-611 GCA_013288565.1 Alphaproteobacteria bacterium
CGCCATGATGCCGCGCGGCGGGAAATTATTAATAGATGTGGAGAGGATGAAAATTTCTGCGACCAGCGAATATATCAGGCTGGAAGAGCCGCTGCAAAATGCTCTTGCCGGCAAGGAGGTCGAACTAGGAGAAAGGGAAATCCAGCCCTATTACACGGTACTTCTGGCAGAAAAGCTCGGTTTTGCCATTGATGCACGAAAATCTGCCGCAGGCGCGGAGATAAAACTCGCGAAAATCACCTGACCTTCCTATCGCCTGCAACCAGTGGCCCGAGTGGTTTTCCGCCTAGTATGTGTAAATGGAAATGTGCCACCGTCTGTGACGCGTCCTTGCCCTGGTTGGCAATAATCCTATATCCAGTTTCCTCTATCCCCAAATCCACCGCGATTTTCGCGGCGGTGCGGAAGAATCCGGCCACCACTGCGTCTCCCGCTTTTGCCGTGAAATCGGAAAGCGAAACATATTTCCCCTTCGGCACCAAAAGCACATGTTTCGGCGCAGCGGGCGAAATATCTTGGAACGCCACGGTTGCAGAGTCTTCATAGACTTTCGTCACCGGTATCTCGCCGCGGATTATTTTTGCGAAAACGTTGTTTTCATCGTACATGAA
>JABDBP010000015.1:621-32673 GCA_013288565.1 Alphaproteobacteria bacterium
TAATATATGCTCGCAATTCATAACTCGCAACTTAACAAATGTCATTCAAGATAAAATTCGCGCTGATTTCGGTTTCCGATAAGACCGGGCTGGATGTTTTCGCAAAATTTCTGCACGAATCCGGCGTGCAAATAATCACCACTGGCGGCACTGCGAAATTTTTGCGCGATTTGAAAATCGATGTCGTGGAAGTCTCCGACTATACGGGATTTCCTGAGATAATGGACGGGCGGGTGAAGACGCTGCATCCGAAAATCCACGGCGGATTATTGGCATTGCGGGAAAATAAAAAGCACCGCGAACAGGCGGAAAGTCAGGGCATTAAAGGCATCGATATGGTCGTCGTCAATTTATATCCCTTCGCGGAAACTGTAAAAAAAGGCGCGAAGCCTGAAGAATGCATCGAGAATATTGATATCGGCGGTCCATCAATGATTCGCTCCGCCGCGAAAAATCATAAATATGTCGCAGTCGTTACCGACCCGGCAGATTATGCAGCGGTGATAACAGAAATGCGAGCGGAAAACAATGCAATAGGCGAGCCGCTAGCAAAAAAATTGGCTGCGAAAGCATTCGCCAAAACTGCCGGTTATGAGAGTGCGATTGCCTCCTGGTTCGCTCGCGCCCAGGCCGACAAGGATGATTTCCCGCCTGTGGTGAATTTCTCCGCTACTCGCCGAGAAATCCTCCGTTACGGGGAAAATCCGCATCAGAAAGCGGCGCTGTACGAAACTTCCGACGGCGGCGGAATTGCAGCAGCCGACCAAGTCCAAGGCAAGGAGCTCAGCTACAATAACATATGCGATGCTGACGCGGCGCTGGAGTTGGTCGCCGAATTTAAAGACCCAACTGCGGTCATCGTAAAACATGCCAACCCGTGCGGTGTGGCCTCAGGCAGGAGCTTGGCCGAAGCTTACGAAAAAGCATTCGATGCCGATCCAGTCAGCGCCTATGGCTCAATCATCGCCCTGAACAAGGAAATTGATGCGAAAACCGCCGAAGCAATTTCCAAGATTTTCGTGGAAGTCATTATCGCGCCTAGCATCAGCGAAGAGACGAAGGAGATTTTCGCGCGCAAGAAAAATCTGCGGCTGTTACTGGCCAAATTGCCCGATGCCGCACGGAAGGAAATTCAAGTGCGAAACATCTCCGGCGGATTTTTATTACAATCACGCGACGGTGAAAGCGTACAGGAAAAAGAATTGAAAGTTGTAACCGCCCGCGCGCCGAAGCCCCAAGAAATGCGTGATATGCTTTTCGCTTCCGCCATCGCAAAACATGTAAAATCGAACGCCATAGTGCTCGCGAAAAACTTAGGCACAGTCGGCATCGGCGCTGGACAGATGAGCCGGGTCGATTCGGTGCGCATAGCCGCGTGGAAGGGAACCGACAAAGAGGGGAACAATAAGGCACTCGGCGCGGTGATGGCGTCGGACGCGTTCTTGCCGTTTGCCGACGGGTTAATATTGGCGGCGGAAGCAGGGGTGAAAGCGGTGATCCAGCCCGGTGGCTCCATCCGCGACGAAGAGGTGATAAAAGCCGCCGACGAGCACGAAATCGCCATGGTTTTCACTGGGAGAAGGCATTTTAAGCATTAATGAAAATTGCCGCCTGAAAGTAGTAAAAACGAAATCCGGCTGGACAAGAATCAGGAGAGTAAACCTTGGGCCAATATACCCCAAACAGTTATACTTTTCCCAGCAAAGAACGGCGGCTTGGTGTGGCGCTAACTTTTCCGCCGCCGGATTCCCGGGAAAAACATATTTTTCCTTTTTTAAGCGCTATCTTGCAGCCGGCCAAGGTTCGGCCTTTCAAAGTTCCGGCCAGGATTTCCCGGTAAAGCGGCATGAGGCTAGCAAACCGCGGTGCGTCCTTTTTTTCGCCCAAGGAAACCAGGATATTTTTCAAAATGCGCAGGCCGATTTCCTCGGGCAACTGGCAAAAATGTCGATGCAGAAATGCATTCCCCCGGAAATTCTCGGCGATTTCCTTACCCGTCCAGGTTTCCAGCGCTCCCTTAGTCCGTCGCATTGATATGGCGGTCTCAGCTAGTCGATTCAAGAGAATGCCGGAATTTTCTCCTGACGCCTCGAGCAATTTGCGCAGCCGATTGCGCTTATATTTTGTATTTTTATTAGTCGGATCCTCGATCCATTTTTGTTTTTTGCGCTTGAGATATTTGCGCAATTCCTCGCGTCGGAAATCCAACAATGGCCTGATTATTTTCACACCAGAAGTTTCCGAAACCGCCGGGATCGCCGCTAGTCCGTCAACCCCGCTGCCACGCTCAAGCCGCATCAGGAAAGTTTCGCCCTGATCCTCCATATTATGCGCGGTGAGCAGATATTTTATCTTGTTTTTCCAGCAATATTCAAGCATCAGCCCGTAGCGAATTTTCCGGGCATAATCCATCATACCGGACTGCGGTACTGGTTTGCGATTGGTGAGGATTTTATGTTTTATTTTATATTTCTTCAGCCAAACGCCAACCTGTCGTGCTTCCGCTGCTGAACCTTCGCGTAAATTATGATCGACGGTGACGGCGATTATTTTTTTCGACCATTCGTGTGCCAGCAGCGTAAGCGCCAGCGAATCCCCGCCGCCGGAAACCGCGATTGCGATTTCAGCATTTTCAGGAATCCGCAATTCGCTCATTGAGGCAAAAAATCTTTCCGGCAACTGATTTACTGGCAATTCAATTTGGCCCTGGATTCAGCCAACTTCTTCTTCACCACATTTCCAGCCTTCGGAAATTCATTGGCCAATTTTCCATAAGTGATGCAGGCATCTTTTTTCTTGTTTAAGCCCGCCAGCGAATCGCCGAGTTTCAGCAGGGTTTCCGGCGCTCTCTGGCCCTTGGGGAATTTTTTATAACCACCGACGAATTTCTTCGCGGCATTTTCATAATCCTTCTCTACAAAATAGCTTTCCCCCATCCAGTAATATGCGCTGCTGACCAGTGGATTCTGGGGATTATCAGCGGCGAATTTCTCAAATGCGGCAATCGCATCGTCGTATTTCTGTTGGCGCAATAAATCGAACGCTGCGTCATATTGATCCTTGGCCTTCTGCTCCGGGGATTTCGGTGCGGGTGGCGATGCGGGTGGGGCGTTCTTATCGATTTTAACGGTGCCGAGTATTTTCTCTTTACTGCCGCCGGGCACCGGTTTTTCCTTTGCCGGGATTTCGGGTACGCCAGGCGCGTTTCTGGTCTCCAGTGCTTTCAGCCGGAAATCACTATCGGCATTTGATTTATCTAGCTTTTCCTGGAGTTGCTGGTTGGCATGTCGCAATTCCTCGATCTCGCCGTTCAGCTTCCTGATCTGCTCGTCATATTGGCTGAGGCGCACTTCCAGACCCGCCGGGTTCTCTGGATTTCCCGGTGCAGTTTCCTGTGCGAAGGTTGGGCTGGCGAAAGCCATCATCAGAATCGCAAATTTCAATGAATTTTTCATTGCCGTAATGATTACAATAAAAAAACCCCGCCTGCAATGGGCGGAGCAATGATTGATTCCTTGCCGGCCGGCCGCGAGCTACAGCTCGCGGTTTTTCCTTATATCCTTATTGTTTTACTATAGTAGTTTACTAGATGAACGTAAAATCTGCAGCATGGAGAGCAGAAGGCTGAACTCCGATCAAGGTGACATTTTGATTATGACCTAATTCTAATATTGTATTACCATGACCGTCGCTTATCAGGTTATGCGTGAGAAAGTTTTGTAAATTTGTGGTAGTAAGGGCGCCACTGCCCTTTGATGTGCTGAACGCAAGCGCATCTTGTCCATCAACAAAATGGTTAATGACTGTATTATGAAGTGTAGTGGTTACGTTACCTACTACAACAGTAGAGTGACTGGTGGTCAGGTCTATATTATTAGTTCCTGATGTACCATCCGCACGTACTATATTGGTACCATTGCCACCAAGAGTAGTAGAAGAACCAGGAGTAAGCACTACTTTATTATGAACGCCTGAAAGCGTAAGCGTATTGCCGGGTCCAGAAACAGTAATATGATTACCGGAACTAGTTCCGACAATCGAAGCATGCCCTGCTGTAACAGTAATATTATCACCCCCAGTACTACCAGTATGTACAATTGCGCCAGTGCCGCTGACATTGATATTATTATGTCCAGCCCCTGGCTTTACTGTAACGTTGGGATGAGTAACAGTGATAACGCCAATATCTGTCGGTGATATGTGGGGAGCTATTACCTGCCCAGCTGTACTGCTAGTGACGGTAATAGTTTTCGTAATAGTTTTCATTATAGCCTCCATGTATTATTAACGATTTATTATATCATAATTATATATGGAGTTCGTTAATTAAACGTTAAGATTACCTTGAATTTACAATGGATTATAGATAAATTGAAATTAAATATATTTATGATTCTCAAGTGGTTGAGCCGATGTTGCAAAGCACATCACTGATGCTGCAACGCACATTATTTTATCTTTATTGATAAAATTTTCTATCAGTCACCTATTTTAATGATGTCGGATTATTAATTAACCCTCTTCCAAATCCCGCTTCTTGGCAAGATAGAAGAAATTCCGGTCACGGCCAGGAACAGCAGCACCCCACCTGCAATGGGCAGGGTTTTTTCTTATAATTTGAAATTACGGATTTACCACCGTCACGCCGCGGCGGTTCTTAGCCCAGGCTTCCTCGGTAGAGCCGAGCACTTCCGGATGTTCCTTGCCGTATGATATGGTAGTGATGCGAGAAGCTGGAATCCCTAAGCTCGTCAGATAACTCTTAACCGCCGTAGCACGCCGCTCGCCGAGCGCCAGGTTATATTCGCGCGTTCCGCGCTCGTCACAGTGACCTTCTACCGTCACGTTCAAAGCGGTATTGGTTTGCAGCCATTGCGCCTGCTTGGAGAGTGTCGCCTGCGCGTCGGAGCTTAATACCGAACTATCGGTGTCAAAAAATATGCGATCGCCGACATTAGCGACCAGATCATCTTCAGTGCCAGGAGTTACATTCCCGCTGGTAACGCCACCAACCCCTGCGCCTACTCCAGTTCCACCCGCGCCAGCCGCAGCTTTGCCTTGATCGTTATCATGGCTGCAAGCAGCAAGCAGTCCAACCGCGAAAAACGCTATAAGTAATTTCCTAAACATCTATGACTCCTGGTTTTTAATATCCTCTAAGGCGTACTAGCATAAAAAACAAATGATAAAAATAGAAAAATGAAACGCCTAAGCGCATAAACGATTCGGCTTGCGCCGTGGCGACATTTTTGCAATATCTTATTGTATGCCCGAAATCATAAAAATAAAAGGCCGGGAAATCATCGACAGCCGGGGAAACCCGACGGTGGAGGTGGATGTTTTGTTAAATGACGGGGCATTCGGCCGCGCCGCCGTGCCATCCGGAGCCTCGACCGGCAGCCAAGAATCGCTGGAACTCCGGGATGGCGATAAATCCAGGTTTGGGGGTAAGGGCGTGCTGAAAGCAGTAGCAAGCGTAAACGGCGAAATCGCTGATACTATCTGCGGAATGCCTGCGAGCGAGCAGAAAATCATCGACCGGATGCTGATTGATCTGGACGGCACGGAAAACAAGGCGCGGCTCGGCGCCAATGCGATTTTAGGCGTTTCGCTGGCGGTAGCGCATGCCGCGGCGGATAGCGCTGGAATCCCGCTCTACAGCTATCTCGGCGGCGTCGGCGCGCATCTGTTGCCGGTGCCGATGATGAACATCATAAACGGCGGCCAGCATGCAGATAACCCTATAGATATTCAGGAATTTATGATTGCCCCGGTGGGTGCAAAATCCATCGCGGAGGCGATACGCATCGGCTGCGAAATTTTCCATACACTGAAAAAAGATTTAAGCGCAGCCGGAAATAATACTTCCGTCGGCGACGAGGGCGGTTTTGCGCCGAATCTGAAAAGCGCCGACGAAGCGCTGAAATTCATCATGGCCGCGATAAAAAAGGCCGGACATGAACCTGGCGAGGATGTTTTGCTGGCACTGGACGCCGCATCCAGCGAATTTCATAAAAAAGGCAAATATCATTTGGAGGGCAAGGCGCTGGATGCCGAAAAACTGATAAAATATTATGAAGGGCTGGTATCTCGCTATCCGATAATCTCGATCGAGGATGCAATGGCAGAGGATGATCGCGCCGGCTGGAAGGAAATAACCAAGCGCCTGGGCAAAAAAATCCAACTGGTCGGGGATGATTTGTTCGTCACCAACCCGGCGATAATCCGGCAGGGGATAGAGGACGGGTTGGCCAATGCGGTATTGATAAAACCGAATCAGATTTCAACTTTGAGCGAAACGCTGGAAGCGGTGAACGTCGCCAAAGCCGCTGGATACAATAATATAATCTCGCACCGCTCCGGCGAAACCGAGGATTCGACCATCGCCCATATCGCTGTCGGCACCAATGCCGGACAGATAAAAACCGGCTCGCTCTCACGCTCTGATCGGCTCGCAAAATATAATGAACTAATCCGTATCGAGGAAAATTTATCGGACGCCGGGGTTTATATGGGAAAGAAAACTTTCTCGAAGTGGCTGTAATAATCGCCTTTATTAAAGCAAATGCAATGTTAAAAATCACCACTTGCACTTCGCTAACAGCCGGTTAAAAATCCTCTCGTTTCTATTGAAATCTTATAGTTCCATGCCATATAATGCCTGGGTAACCAATTTGGAGGTCTAAAAAATGGTCGAATTCAACCGCAATACCGCCGCAACCGGCGTCACCTATGACGAGGGACTCCGCGCCTACATGCTCAAAGTTTATAATTACATGGCGCTGGCCTTGAGCCTAACCGGATTAGTCGCCTCTATCGCCGCATCTTCGCCAGCAGTGATGGGCGTGCTTTATGGAATTAATGCCGCGGGGCATCCCGGGTTTAGCGTAATCGGGTTCATCGTCGCCATTGCGCCGCTGGCAATGGTGATTTTCTTGAGCGTTCGTATCAATTCCTTGAGCTTTCAGGCCGCGCAAACCACGTTCTGGATTTTCGCCGGCGTGATGGGACTATCGCTCTCCAGCATTTTCCTGCTTTATACCAATGCTTCGATCGCCCGGGTATTCTTCATCACCGCTGCAACCTTCGCCGGTATGAGCTTATATGGTTATACAACAAAACGCGACCTGACCGGGATAGGTTCTTTCCTGATAATGGGGCTGTTTGGCATAATCCTGGCAAGCATAGTGAATATTTTCCTGAAAAGTTCCGGGCTTTATTTCGCGGTTTCGATACTCGGCGTACTGATTTTCGTCGGCCTCACCGCTTATGATACGCAAAGGGTAAAAAACACTTATTACCAATTCCAGGGCACCGGTGAGATGGCCGGGAAAGTGGCGATCATGGGCGCGCTTTCGCTTTACCTCGACTTCATCAATCTATTCCTGATGATGCTCAGGTTTTTTGGGGATAGGAGATAATGTCAACCCGGCAAATGCCGGAGTCCGGATACCGGAATAAAGCCGGTATGAAGGGTGTTATTAAAGTCCGCAAATCCGCCGAGCGCGGCAATACCAACAACTATTGGCTGGATAGCCGGCACAGCTTCTCCTTCGCCGACTATCACGATACCGGCCATATGGGCTTCGGCACGCTCCGCGTGATAAACGAGGATTTCGTGGCGCCTGGAGCCGGTTTCCCCACCCACGGCCATCAGGATATGGAAATCATCACTTATATCCTGGAGGGTGCGCTTGAACATAAGGATAGTATGGGCAACGGCGCAACCATCCTGCCGGGCGATGTGCAACGGATGAGCGCGGGAACCGGCATCCGCCACAGTGAATACAATCCTTCGGAAAAGAACCAGGTACACCTGCTGCAAATTTGGATATTGCCGGAAAAAAGGGGCATCAGCCCATCCTACGCCCAGAAAAATTTTCCCCCGCAGGATGGGTTAACTCTGGTGGTATCGAAGGATGGCCGGGATGGCTCAGTTACCATGAATCAAAACGCCGATGTTTATCGTGCACTCTTGAAACCGGGAGAAGAAATCAAGTTTTCACCGGAAAAATTATGCTGGATTCAGGCGGCGAAAGGCGAAGCTTCGGTTAATGGAACGGCACTAAAGGCGGGCGATGGTGCTGCAATAGAAAATGAAAAAACCCTAAAAATCATCGGCAAATCTGCCGCTGAACTGTTGATTTTCGATTTAAAATAGAAAACCGGCATCACCCAGTCACCGGAACTGTTGCCAAAGCTTTTTGCAACCCGCTACCACCGCTGCCCGCATAAATTCTTTTCCGCGCTTCGATGATAACCGCTCGGCCAAACCCGCCCGATGATTTTTCCACCACGAACATATTATCGGCCAGGAGTAGAGATAGTTCGCCTTTAAAAAATCGCTGCCCGCCCAAGGAAACGCCAGCCCATGGCCGCATTCGGTTCGGCGCGATGAATGCTGCCCTGCCTTCCGGTTTCAGTACTCGCCATATTTCACGGAGGAAGCCACGTACATCAACGCAATATTCGAGCGCATGGATTACGATGACTTTATCCAGACTGTTATCATGTATGGGCAAATGCGATTCATCAACCACCGCTGTGCGGTTTTCATTGGCGGGCCAGCGGATCGCCCCCTGCCCGCCCGGCATCAAGGCGAACCCGCCTTCCGGCATATAGGGAATCGCAAACCCGATTCCAACGATAGTTTCCTCGACTCCTGAAACGGGGGCGATTTCCCGCTGCACCCTCCGACAAAATCTTTTGCCAACTGGGAAATTATAGAAATCGCAGAGCTTGTTTACTTCAGGGCGCAATACTTCTTTCTCCAAAAATCGCCGTACCGATTCGGATGTGTGTTGCCCCGAGAGCAATGGCAGTTTCAAAATCCCCGCTCATGCCCATGCTTAAAACCTTGAGACCGTTTCTTTCGGCGATTTTGCGTAGCAGCCCGAAATGCAACCCTGGCGGCGCATCAACCGGCGGAATGCACATCAAGCCTTTCACCGGCAAGTGTAAATCATCCCGGCATGATTTTATGAATCTGTCGGCAGAAGTGGGGGTGACACCAGCCTTTTGCGGCTCCTCCCCGGTATTCACCTGGATAAGCAAATCAATCTTTTCTGGCGCCGACGCTATAGTAAGTGCCAGCTTCTCCCGATCCAGCGTTTGAATCATATCAAAAAGCCGGAGCGCCTCTTTCACCTTGTTTGTTTGCAATGGGCCAATGAGATGCAGCTCGACATCCGGATATTTCTCTTTAAGCGCTGGCCATTTGGCGTAAGCCTCCTGCACTCTGGATTCGCCGAATATTCGGTGACCATGTTCCAACAGCGGTAAAATTTTCTCGAGGCCATGACCTTTAGAGACCGCAATGATCTTCGGGAGCGTTCTGGGGCTTATGCCAAACCGTGCTGGCGCCTCGCGGATTTTTTCCTCCACCAGCCTGAAATTTTCTACTACATCCGCCATACGCTGTATATATAGTGTATAATGCCTTTGTTGATTCTTTTCTCGAAAAACAGCAATCCATTGTAAATCAACAAGAATCATAAATCACAACCCTATTTTTTGTGACTTAATTGCAACAGATAGGCTGTAAATCTTTTTTCTTAGTCCCGGTCTGAATTTTATTGATTGCATAGTGCGGGGCATACTTTCTATATATGGGCAACTTAATTCTTGCGGCTTATGGCTTTTACCATGGAAGCTGTCGGGCAATCCGCAAGGCTACACTTTAGACAACAACGTTAATTTTAGGGGTTAATAAAATGAAAAAATTTTTACTTGGCACGACCGCGCTTATCGGCGCTGGTATGATAGCAGGCGGAGCGCTGGCGGCTGACAGCCAGATGGCTGGCAGCAGTCCGACCGTCTCTCTCGGCGGTTTCGCTGATTTCGAAGCCGGATGGGCGGGTCAGAAAAGCGCCTACGAAACCGGGGTATTCAGCCGCGCAATGAAATTCAGGGATTACAATCAGGTCCATGTGAACGTAAATGGCCAGACCGATAACGGTATCGGCTATGGCGCCGTTCTGCAATTGGAAGCCAACGTAACCCCAGATGATACGAATTATTCTACTGGCAATGCTGATAAGGCCTACATATTCATCGAAAGCCGGTTGGGCCGCCTAGAATTTGGCTCTAACACAGATGCTGCGCGGACTTTGAAAGTTGACGCCGCGACATTTGCACGCGCCAGCGGCGGTATCGACGGCGACTGGTACCACTGGGTGAATATCACCGGCGTTGCTGGGACTTCAATGTTCATCGTTCGTCCGGATCTGCCAACAGCCGAACAGCTTGGCACGACCGCTCCGAATTCCAACAAAATCACTTACTATTCTCCGCGCATTTCCGGATTCCAAGGGGGCATCAGCTTTACGCCTGATCAGGGTGATATCGGCACTGCTACGGGCTGGACCGGTGATATGAACGGTAATTATCAGAACGTCGTCAACGGCGGCTTGAACTATACCGCTCAGATCGACAAAGTCAGCGTTGCTGCAGCCGCTACCGGCGAATGGGCTAGGAACGAGCTTAGCGCCGTCACCGATGAGCTAAGCGCTTATAACTTCGGCGCCAATGCCGGGTTCGCAGGATTCACCGTCGGCGGTTCGTTCGGCGAGTGGAATCACAGCCTTCAAGCTAACTCCGGCGCCGGTAATGATTCCTATTACTGGGACATCGGCGGTGCTTATGAAACTGGACCTTATGCTCTTAGCGTCACTTTCATGGATAGCCGCTTTGCCAGCAACAAGTTCACCAACGTATCGGTTGGCACCGATTACAAACTGGCTCCTGGTCTGACTCCGTTCGTCGAAGCCAGCTTCTTCGAGCTTAAAGAACACGATGCAGCCGGAACCAGCAAAAACAATGGCTCTGTCGTTCTCGCCGGCACTCAGTTGAACTTCTAATCTGTTGATTAGAGTCACTACAATTAAGGGGGCTTGAAAAAGCCCCCTTTTTTCGTTTATAGTGCTGGCCTATGCAAAAAATTATAATTTTCCCGATTTTGGCCACTGCTGCTCTGGTAATGCTCACCGCCTGCTCTTCCTCTTCCGTCGATAGCAAGAATTATCCCCAGGACCCCACGGACGTCCAGCAGGCCAGGAACGGCAGCCTCGTCGCTAATGGTGGCATGCGCCTCTTTGGCGAAAGCGATGATGAGAGGTACGCAGCTGGCCAAGCGATTGCAGTGAATGCCTTTCTATGGCGTGCCTCACTCGATACCGTTTCCTTCATGCCAATTGCCAATGCCGATCCGGTCGGCGGTACCATCCTTACTGACTGGTACGAAAACCCGGAAACACCCGGCGAGCGGTTTAAAATCAATGTGCTGATACTGGATAAAAAACTCCGCAGCGACGCCCTGAAAGTCGCTATCTATAAACAAACGCTAGATAAGGGCAAAAACTGGCGTGATTCGAAGGTTGAGCCAAAACTGGCACGCGACCTAGAGGATAAAATCCTCGTCCGTGCCCGGGAACTTAAAATAGCCGGGCAGAAAAAGACCGGATGACGGCGGATAGCGGATGACTGATGACGGGCAACGCGCCTACAAGCCTTATTTAATCGAAAAAAAATGGCAGGAAGCCTGGCAATCTCGTATCCTGTTCACCGCTGCTGATAATCCCAAAGCCAAGAAATGTTACGTTCTCGAGCAGTTTCCATACCCTTCCGGGCGGCTGCACATGGGGCATCTCAGGCTTTATACATTGGGCGATGTTCTGGCCCGGTATAAGCGCGCTTTAGGTTTTACAGTGATGCATCCGATGGGGTGGGACGCGTTCGGCCTGCCAGCTGAAAATGCCGCCATCGAGAATAAAATCCACCCGGCCGCCTGGACGTATAAAAACATCGAAAACATGCGCGGCCAGCTTAAAGCCGTCGGCCTTTCCTATGATTGGAGCAGGGAAATCGCTACCTGTGACCCGAAATATTATAAGCACGAACAAAAAATGTTCCTGGATTTCTACCATGCCGGAATTGCCTACCGCAAGGAATCTATGGTGAATTGGGACCCGGTGGACAATACGGTTCTGGCCAATGAGCAGGTGATAGACGGAAAAGGCTGGCGCAGCGGGGCAGCGATCGAGCGTAAAAAACTCACCCAGTGGTTCCTGAAAATCACTGATTTCGCGTCGGATTTGCTGGAGGGTTTACAGAATCTACCAGACTGGCCGGCATCAGTTCTGACCATGCAGGAAAAATGGATTGGCAAATCGGAAGGGGCGATGATTGACTTTCTGCTCAAGGACAGAAGTGAAAAAATCCGCGTCTATACCACCCGCCCTGATACGATATTTGGCGCGTCCTTCATAGCGATCTCTCCAAACCACCTACTGGCTTTGCGCTTGGCGAAGGAGGATAAAAGAATTACCTCGTTCATAGAGGAATGCAACAGCCTGGGAGTAGCGGAAGAAGCCATAGAAAAGGCCGAAAAAAAAGGTTTCGATACCGGCTTAAAAGCGCTTAATCCGTTTAACCAAGAAGAGCTGCCCGTTTATATCGCCAATTTCGTATTGATGGAATACGGAACGGGAGCGCTGTTTGGCTGTCCGGCGCATGACGAGCGGGATTTTGAATTTGCGAATAAATACAACCTGAAAATAAAGCGGGTGGTGGAAGGATTGGGTGAACTACCTTATACCGGAGAAGGAATCGCCACCAACTCCGATTTCCTAAACGGTCTTCCCACGCCCGAGGCCAAATCTAAAGCCATTAATGAACTGGGGAAACTCGGTGTCGGAGAAAGAAAAATCAACTACCGCCTCCGTGATTGGGGAATTTCGCGGCAGAGATATTGGGGCTGCCCAATTCCGATAATCCATTGTGAGAAATGTGGTGTATTACCGGTTCCGGAAAAAAACCTACCAGTAGAGTTGCCACCGGATGTAGATTTCGATAAACCCGGGAACCCACTAGACCGGCATCCGACGTGGAAGCATGTCAAATGCCCGGAATGTGGCGGGAAGGCCACCAGAGAAACTGATACATTTGATACATTTTTCGAATCCTCCTGGTATTTTGCCCGGTTCTGCTCGCCGCACTCAGAAAAAGCCTTCGATAAAAAATCGGCGGAATCCTGGCTGCCGGTGGATTTTTACCTGGGTGGCATCGAACATGCGGTTTTGCATCTTTTATATTCCCGGTTTTTCATGCGGGCGCTTGCCAAATGCGGGTATACGAATATCAAGGAGCCGTTCAAAGGGTTGGTTACGCAAGGGATGGTCTGCCGGGAAACTTATAAGGACAAGGCTGGGAATTGGCTCTACCCCGAGGAAGTTATGAAGTCCGGTTCTAGTTATGTTCACAAGGAAACCGGCGAGCCGGTCATTGTAGGGCGTATCGAAAAGATGAGTAAATCGAAGAAAAACGTGGTTTCGCCGGAGGCGATATTGGAAAAATACGGCGCGGATACGGCACGGCTGTTCATGCTTTCCGATAGCCCACCTGAACGGGATTTAGAATGGTCGGATACGGGAATAGAGGGGGCATCGCGGTTTTTGGGACGGGTTTGGAAGATGGGTGCAGAGTTGAGAGTGCCGAGTGCAGAGAGAAAAAATTCTAACTCAGCACTCGGCACTCTCAACTCTGCACTCCTCCGCCTCTCCCATAAAACCATAGCCGCGGTTACCGAGCATATCGAAAAATTCCAGCTGAACAGCGCAGTTGCGAAGGTTCGGGAATTGTTCAACGCCATCGCCGATTCTCCCCCCTCTCCCGAATCCAAAGCCGCGTTTCAGACATTGCTGCAACTTTTTTATCCTCTAGCACCCCATATATCCGAGGAAATCTGGGAATTCTTGGGCAATAAGACTATGCTCGCCGAAACGCCATGGCCGGTTGCCGATAAATCCTTGCTCGCCGATAACATGGCAACTATAGCTATCCAGGTGAACGGGAAACTTCGCGGCACTATAGAATTGCCGGTTGATGCGGCAGAGGAAGCAGCGAAATCGGCAGCGCTTGCGGTTCCTGCGCTGCAAGCGGCGGTCGGTGATAAGCCGGTCAAAAAAATAATCGTAGTGAAAAACAGGATCGTCAATGTGGTGGTTTAGGATACTTATAATTTCACTGATTTTTCCCCTCGCCTCCTGTGGGTTCCACCCGGTCTATTCCAAGAAATCCGAGGAATCGGCTAATCCGGGAATGTCGGCATTTTTCCGCGAGATAACCATAGGCGATATCCCCAACAAATCCGGCCAGGATTTGAAAAACAGCCTGTATGACGTATTGAACCCGACCTCAGTGCCGAGCGATAAGAAATACCGACTGGAAGTCAAGTTGAAGCGCGACATTATCCCGCTCATTATCGAAAAAGATCGCAGCACCACCCGTTACAGCCTGGTTTATACTGCCACATTGAGTTTGAGCGAAACCGGCGGTAGCAAGGTGATTTATTCCGGTACCAGCCGTGCCTCAGGCAGCTACGACGCACTGAATTCCGATTACGCCGTCTATATGGCCGAGGGTGATACCGGCCATCGCGTCATCAGAGACATGGCGGATGACATCAAAAACAAGCTGACCTCCTTTTACATCAAGCAGGATAAAAAAGAATGAAAATCCCCGCTGGGCAGGTGGAGAATCTAACGCGCATCCTGCCGAAAGATGCTAAGGCCGCGCTACTCTATGGCCCGGATGCAGGATTGGCCGAAGAACGCGCTGCCGCTATAGCAGGCCAGATTACGGGCGCGAATCCCGATCCATTTTCGATTGCTGATATCAGCCCGGAGAAAATCAAGGAAGATGCTGGCGCGATAATAGGCGAACTAGGGGCAATTTCATTTTTCGGCGGGCGGAAACTGGTACGAGTAAAATACGCCGCCGATGCGGCTTCCGTGGCCATTGCAAGCGCACTGAAGTTCATGGATGAGGGCAAGGCCGGGGATTCATTCCTGCTGGTTACCGCCGGGGAACTTGGACCGAAGTCTCCACTCCGATTGTTATTCGAGAAGGAAAAAAACGCGCTTGCCCTCCCCTGTTACCAGGAGGATGCACAGTCGCTTGCTGCTATTGTCCGAACGAAATTGCGCGACGGCGGATTCACCTGGGATGACGGCGTCATTGAAACGCTAGCCGCCCGGCTGGTCGGCGACCGTATGGTGCTGAATTCCGAGCTAGAAAAACTATTCATTTTCAAAGGCGAAGATAGCCAGATAACCCTGTCGGATATTGAGGTTTTGCTCGCCGATTCTGTCGAGGCATCGCTGGACGAGCTGTGTATTTCGGTGGCTGACCGCGACCCGGCAAAACTTTTCCGGCTATTTGCCAAATCCATCTCCCAGGGTATCGAGCCGGTTAGGATAATCCGGCAATTGCTCGGTTATTTCTATAGGATAAATATTGTTTACGGCAAGGTCAGGAACCGAAGCCCCGAGCAGGAGGCGATAGCCTCGCTCAAGCCGCCGGTTTTCTGGAAAAACCTGCCGCACTTCCGTCGCCACCTAGGATTTTGGGCGAAATCCGGGAACAAGCTTGATCAAGTAGTGGAAATATTGCTCAGAGCTGAGCTGGACTGTAAACGCGCCACTACCCCCGAATTAATCTGCGCCGATTCCCTGCTGCAGATCTGCCGGGTACGGTAAGTTTTTATTTCCCAATACAAAAACTCTTAAACAATTCATCCAGCACTTCCTCTAAATCTATCCGCCCGGTAATTTTGCCGATGGCAGCAGCGGCGGCGCGAAGATTTTCAGCGGCGAGTTCAATGATCTTGAATATTCCAGGATTTTCAAGGTTTTGTAAATGAGTAAGGGTTTCAGATAATAATGTGCGGTGCCGGTGACGGGTGATTTGCGGTGCGTCGCTCGGTGCTAGCCGCTCTTCCAATATTTTTGCGATTGCCGACAGCAATTCGCCCAGGCCGGTTTGGACTTTTAAGGAGATGGGGAGGTAGGGTTTGCCCACCTTCTTCAAATCGCACTTATTCACCACCACCAAACTATTCTCATCAATCAAATCCAGCGACTTCTTATTGAAATCGGGATATTCAGCGGCATCAAGCATCACGATTTTCATATCAGATTCTTCGGCATGGAGCTTAGCGCGGCGGACACCTTCGATTTCGATTGCGTCTTCAGATTCGCGGATTCCGGCAGTGTCTGCGATGGTGACGGGGAATCCGGCTAAGTCCAAGTTCACTTCGATGACGTCGCGGGTGGTGCCGGGATGTGAGGAAACGATGGCGATATCGCGCCTAGCCAGCCAGTTGAGCAGTGTTGACTTGCCGACGTTCGGCGCGCCGACGATGGCGATGCGGAACCCGCGCCGGATGATTTCGCCGCGCCGGTTATCGTTCAAATGCCCGGCGATGGAGAAGGATAATTCTTTGATTTTTCTAATAAAATCTTCGATCAAGCCAGGGGGCAAATCTTCATCAGGAAAATCGATATAGGCTTCGATGTGGGCGAGGGCGGAGATGATTTTTTCCCGCCAGCCTTCGTATAATTCCTTAAGTTCGCCCTGCATCTGCCGGACGGCCTGTTTTTGCTGCGCTTTGGTTTCGGCATCGATTAAATCGGCGAGTCCCTCGGCCTCAGTCAAATCCATTTTTCCGTTCAGCAGAGCACGGCGGGTGAATTCGCCGGGTTCGGCGGGGTGCAAACCCATATCCAACAATGTTTTCGATAAAATATTCACCGCGGCGCGGCTGCCATGCAAGTGGATTTCCGCCACGTCCTCCCCGGTGAAGCTGTGTGGTGCTGGCATCCAGAGGATCATAGCTTCGTCGATTATTTCGCCACTGCCATATATCTTCGCCACAATAGCCCGGCGTGGAGTGGGGATTTTTTTGATTCCCAATTTCAGCAATGCTCTGCCAGAATCCAGCCCGGAAATGCGAATTACCGCTATTCCCGCCCTTCCCCTGGCGGTCGATTCAGCGAAGATGGTAGACATTTCTAAGCTACCATCCGGCGATTATATCCAATAGCCTCAGCAAGATGCGGCTTGGCGATGGAGGATGCACCTTCCATATCGGCAATGGTGCGGGCAACTTTCAGGGTGCGGTTGTATGAACGCATGGAAATGCCGGATTGTTGGGCGGCGCGCACCAGCAATTCCTGGCATTCATCATCGAGAGCGCAGAATTTTTGCAGCAGATCGCCCTCCAGGTCCGAATTGTTGCGGGTATTGCTATTTTTATAGCGCTCGTTTTGCATATCGCGCACTTTCTTAACTCTTTCAGCGACCTTAGCGCTTGGTTCCAATGTTCCCTGCTTCGCCTGGATTTGTTTTATTTCCACCGCCGGGACATCAATGTTCATATCAATCCGATCGAACAGCGGCCCAGAAATGCGCGATTGATATTCAGTGGCGCAGCGCGGCGCCTTGCCGCAGGCTTTCGCGGCATCGTCGAGATGGCCGCAACGGCACGGATTCATCGCCGCGACTAATTGGAAATTGGCCGGATAAGTAACGTGCGAATTGGCGCGCGATACTGTCACCTCTCCATTTTCCACCGGCTGGCGTAAGGAATCCAAAACCTGGCGCGGGAATTCCGGCAATTCATCCAGGAACAAAACGCCATTGTGCGAGAGCGTCACTTCACCCGGTTTGGCGCGCACTCCGCCGCCTACCATCGCCGCCATTGAACAAGAATGGTGGGGATCGCGGAACGGGCGATGCCCGGAAATCCGGCCTTCGCGGATGGTTCCGGCGATTGAGCCAATCATGCTCACTTCGAGTATTTCTTTGGGTGCAAGCGGCGGCAGAATTCCGGAGAGCGCCCGGGCGAGCATGGATTTTCCGGCGCCGGGAGGGCCGACCATCAAAATATTATGCCCGCCGGATGCCGCGATTTCCAGGGCGCGCTTGGCGGTTTCCTGGCCGACGATACCGGAAAGATCGGGATATGGGGAAGTATCATTAACCGGCTCGGGTCTAACCGGCGGGGTTATAAACTGGCTGCCTTTGAAGTGGTTGATGATCGAAAGCAGGTGAGGGGGTGCGAGTACCTCAATATCCCCGGCCCACATCGCTTCCGGGCCGTTATATTTTGGGCAGATGACACCACGACCGCTGCTAGACGCTGCTATCGCCGCCGGGATTACGCCGGATACCGGACCCAAACCGCCGTCCAACGCTAACTCACCCATGGCGATATAACTATCCAGCATATATTGCTGCAATACCTGCATTTCGCAGAGCAGGCCGAGGGCTATCGCCAGGTCGAAATGGCTGCCTTCCTTTTGCATGTCGGCGGGGGCTAAGTTCACTGTCACCCGTTTCGCCGGGGCGGCAAGGCCGATGGAATGCAAGGCGCTCCGCACCCGTTCGCGGCTTTCCGCCACCGCCTTATCGGCCAATCCGACAACGCTGAAAGAGGGTAATCCCGGCGAAAGATGTACCTGAACGTCGATTTCTATCGCCTCAATACCCTGAAATGCAACGGTTTTTACTCTTGAGACCATTTATTTTTTAAAAAAGCGGTTGTATTAACCTTTTATTAACCATTTTCCTATTTAATAGTAGGGTTTACTATATTTTTCAAAATTATTCATATTAAAATTTGTTTGGAAGGAATGAAGGTGATTTTTTACGATCATAAAAAACTGCCGATAAGCAAGCTGCTGATAGTATTAAGCGGCATCATAATCTTGCTCAACTGCACAATTATAACCTATCGGGCGATTTCCGGTCACCAAAAGGCCGTGGAGATCGGGAAGGCCGATTCCGAACGACTCACCAATATTCTTTCAGACCATGTGGAACTTACGTTTCTCGCCGCTGATTTGACACTGCGCCGCGCCGTCGAGCGGCAATATTTCAACGCCCTGTTCGGTAACAACCTGACCGAGGATACCTACAACAACTTCATGCTCTGGGTTGATGAAACGCCTCAGATTTCCGCCATGCTGCTCGCTGACGAAAACGGCAACATCAAGCTCATCTACCGCAAGAAAGGCTATGAAACCTGGTTTGAAGGTAAGGAATCCATCGTCGACAAGGAAATATTTTATATACACAAGGACATCGGCGACCAGGACGTTTATTTCGATGTCTCCAAGGATAAATGGATAAGCGACCACGGGCTGGTGATGATGAGCCGGAGAATCACCAAGATAAACGGCGCGTTCGGCGGGGTGGTGCTGGCGCTGGTGGATAATAAATACCTGACGGGTTTTTTTAATTCCGTCACCACCGGTAAAGCCGAGAAAATGGCGCTCTTCTACGAAAACGGGCAGGAAAGCCGGCTCCTGATCAATATGCTGGACAGCTCCGAGGAAGGTTTCACCGCCAAGATGCTCGGCCAACAAGGCGCAGCTGCGCCAGTGCAGAAGGCCGTATCGATGGTGGATCGGGATAACCCGGATGGGCTTTTCCGCATCTACACTGTGAAATCCATTCCCAACCTGCATATCGCCATTACAACCGTGGCCTATGGCGGTGATATATTCGCTGGTTGGCGGCAGGCACGCACCCATGACATTATATTCCTGCTGATATTCAGCGCATTTGCCGGGGTGATATGTTATTTCGCCTCTGCCATGTCCGGCCAGATGCAGCGGGTCGAGAAATCGGAAAAAGCTGCCATCACCGCCAGCCAGGCCAAATCCGAATTCCTCGCCAATATGAGCCATGAACTTAGGACGCCCTTGAATGCCATCATCGGGTTTTCCGAGATGATGCAGGGCGGCTATTTCGGGCCATTAAACGAAAAGCAGGCCGACCGCATCCATGACGTAACTCTCTGCGGCCACCACCTACTTGACTTGATAAACGACATCCTAGAATTCTCGCGGGCTGAAGCCGGGCGCATGTTACTCAAAGAGGGTCAGGTTGATATATCCCAGGTGGTTGCGGAAGTGCTTCGCATCTTCGCCGAAAAAGCCAAGGCCGAAGAGATAAAAATCACCGTCAATACGCCTAAGAATTTACCGAAAATCCGTGCCGACGAGCGGAAAATAAAACAGATATTGTTGAATCTCGTATCCAACTCGCTGAAATTCACCGGCAAGGGCGGCAGCATCAATATAAGCGGCTTCATCGGCAACGAAGGCGGTTTCGTCATGGCAGTTGCCGATACCGGTATCGGTATGGCGGAAGCGGATATACCGAAGGCACTCTCGGTATTCGGCCAAGTGCATAATCAAATTCATAAGGAGGGCACCCATGAGGGCACCGGCCTCGGCCTGCCATTATGTAAAATGCTGGCCGAGCTGCATGGCGGATCCTTAAAACTCGAAAGCCTGGAAGGCGTCGGCACCAAGGTCAGCATCTTTCTCCCGAAGGAAAGGGTAATCCCCGGGAACCAGGAGGAGTTGGGGATTTAGATGGCTACTTGCTATACCCCCTTTAGGCCTATGGTTTTATCAAGCACCTCTGCCAGAGTAGGCTCCAATTGCCGATTGATGGTGACACTCAAAGTATAACCATCATTCACCCGCCCGCAGAGTTCATCTATATTTATATCCTGCTCTTCCGAAAAACCGCTTCTACCCTTAGTTTCTTCCAGCAGTTCCTTGGAAAGCCCGTTTAATTCGAGCACGCCCTGATGGCAATCCAATATCGAGCGTGCCAAAGCTTTGCGGAAAAATGCTGGGATGTCATCTGATTCCGCCAGTGGGTGCATTGGCGGCAGGCCACCCACCGCATTCATCACCGCACAATTATCGGCGATCATCTGAGCTCTTGAAAAAGCATTAGCAAAATATTCCTGCACGATCGGGTTGATTATGCGGTCGCGGAATTTGAAGCCGCCTTCGATGCCTTCCAATCCCAGGCAAATCTCGCCCTTTGGCGAAAAGACATCGCTCATCAGCAGCCGGAACATCGAGAGCAAATTTTCCGCACCCGGATCACGGGCAAAATCATTCGGTGGTATTATGATCGGCACTTAAAATTCCTCCTTCGGGCTTCGCTCAAGGAGCGCTGATACGGTTTTATCTATATCCGCCCCTTCATGCAGTATAGCATAAACTGCGGCAGAAATCGGCATTTCTATGCCAAGTTTTTTTGCAAGCATGGCTACTGACCGGGCACTTGCTACACCCTCGGTCACCTTATGCCCCCGGTTTTTAAGGATTTTTGCCAGATCTCCGCCTTTTCCCAATTCATAGCCCAGGGACATATTACGCGATTTTAAAGATGAACAGGTAAGCACCAAATCGCCAATTCCGGTGAGTCCCATCAAGGTTCCAGGCTTACCGCCGAGTTTCACCGCCAGCCGCATGGTTTCGGCCAACCCGCGGGTGATCAGTGCTGCGCGGGCGTTTTCGCCATAGTCTTTGCCCATGGCAACGCCGCAGGCGATAGCAATAACGTTTTTCACCGCGCCGCCCACTTCCGCGCTGATTATGTCGGTCGATTGATAGATGCGGAAGATATTGCTGGCCAAGATTTTTGCGATTTCTTCGCCGGTTTTTTTATTTTCGCAGGCAAGCGTGGCGGCGGCGGGAAATCCTGCGGCGATTTCCGAGGCAAAATTCGGGCCGGATAAAACGGCAACAGGATTTTTTGGGAATATTTCTTCCACTATTTCACTCATCAACTTCAACGAATTTTCCTCGATGCCTTTGCAGCAAATGATTAGGGGGGCGTTGGTGGCTATTTGCTCGCAAATCTCCCGCAAATGCTGCGAGGGAACCGCCAGGAAAATCCCCTTGGCCGCAGAAATATCGGCAAAATCGGAAACCACTTTTATATTCTTCGGGAGTTTTATCCCCGGCAGATATGGTTTATTTTCCTGGGCTTTGTTGATGTGGAGCGCAAGTTCGGAATTCCGGGACCAGAGTATTGTTTCATAGCCGTTTGCGGCGATTCTTATCGCCAAGGCCGTTCCCCATGCACCAGCGCCGATTATTGCGATTTTCTTTGTCATTTACACCACTGAAAATTCCAGGTTGATTTTTCCTTCGTCCAGTTCAGTTTCGAATTTATGCTTGCCTTCTGCCTTGCCCAACTCCAACGATGCAGCCAAGACTTGCTCCATTATATATGCCTTATTAGCTTTTATCGCCTCCTCAATTTTCCCTTCGGCACGGATTGAAACCACAATACGGTCGGCGATGTTCAGGTTCGCATCTTTCCGCGATTGCTGGATAAACCGCACCACGTCCCGCGCGATGCCTTCCATTTCCAGTTCCGGAGTAATGGTAAGATCGAGGATGACGAGGGCATCATTGGTGGAGAGTGGGGATGCTCCCTTTTTATCTTTTGGCTCTAGTTTAATACTGAATTGATAATCCACTTCCCCATCTTCATCGGTATAGTAAGTATTTACTAAAATTTCTCCCGCCACTTCTACTTCAATAGGAATCCCTAAATCATCAATTTTTGTCAATTTCCATTCACCTTTTTTGCTTGCCGGAATAATTTGCTTCATTTTTTCGGCAATTTCTTTTCTTTTCGCTGCCTGCCGGGCATTTACTTCCAAACGCTTTACGGCGACGCCAGCGAGGTTCTCTGAAAAGGCCACTTCTTTAACATTAGCTTCATCACGGATAATTTCTTCATAATATCTATCCCAGCCAAAAACTTCGCTAAACTTTGTGGAGTTAGATTCGGAATATACAGAGAGTTTTGCCAATGGCTGGCGGATGCGGATATTTTCGACATTTCTTACCGCGTGCGCGGCATTGCAGATTTCCCTGACCTTATCCATATTTTGTATGATATTAATAATCTCAAAATCACCTTTATCGAAGGCTTGGCCATCGAACTCCACATTTTCTATTGTCCCCATCTTAGGAAATTCAGTGAGATGGACGCTTTCTTCTCCTGTCAATCCCCGGTAGATTTCCTCCGAAACCAGCGGCAGCAATGGCGCCATAGTACGGCACATTACATGCAGCAAAGTATAGAGCGTATTGTATGCTGTCTGCTTATCGTTATCATGTCCGGATTTCCAGAAACGCTCTTTGCTGCGACGGATATACCAGTTATTCAGCACCTCAAAGAAATCCTGAATTGATTTGTAGGCTTTCGGCGTATCAAAACTATCCAGTGCAGTCTTCGCCTGCGCCACTGCATCGCGGCATTTCGCTAAAATATACCCATCCATCAAATTATCGGAACCAGAACTAAATTCCGCCTTTACCCCATCTGCATTCGCATAAAGCGTGAAGAAATTATAGGCGTTCCAGATCGGTTTGATGTATAGCCGCACCGCGTCGCGGATGAATTTGCCGTCTTTATCGATGTGGAGTTCGTGGCCGTGCATTACCGGCGAGGCGCACATCAGCCACCTGAGGGCGTCGGCGCCGTACTGGCCGAAGATTTCCTTCGGGTCGACGTAATTATTGAGGCGCTTGGATAATTTCTGGCCCTTATCGTCCAAAACCACGCCGTGGCAGATGCAATTTTTGAACGGCGGCTTGTCGAACAACGCCGTTCCCAAGACCATCAAAGTATAAAACCAGCCGCGAGTTTGCGCTTCATATTCCACGATGAAATCGGCGGGGAAATGGCGTTCGAACCAATCCTTGTTTTCAAACGGATAATGCACTTGCGCGAACGGCATCGCGCCGGATTCGAACCAGCAATCAAGCACGTCGGGGACTCGGGCGTATTCCTCGCCGCCCTCCGTTATCACGATTTCATCGACGAATGGCCGGTGCAGGTCAGTGATTTTTTTGCCTGAAATTTTTTCCAGTTCCGCGATGCTGCCGAACACTTTTATTTTCCCGGATTTGCTCCGCCAAATCGGAATCGGGCAGCCCCAGTACCGGTTGCGGCTGATCGACCAATCCCTGGCACCTTCCAGCCATTTGCCGAACCGGCCGTCTTTGATGTGCCCGGGAATCCAGTTGATTTGCTGGTTTAATTCCACCATCCGGTCACGGAATTTTGTGACTTCGACGTACCAGCTTGGCAGCGCGCGGTATATCAACGGCGTATCGGTGCGCCAGCAATGCGGGTAATTGTGTTTGAAATCTTCCTGGTGAATTAACGCGCCGGTTTTTTTCAGCCATTCGATGATGCGTAAATTCGCCAGGCCGTATTTTTCCAGCTGCTCCGGTTTATATGGCTCATCGGGATTTTTATTTTTATCGGCGGCGACGTTTAGGCCTTTCAATTTCAAATCCGGCAGATCAAAAATTTCATCGGTATATCTGCCACGTTCATCGACCGGGCAGACGAGTTCTATTCCGTTGGCCTCGCACACCCGCTGGTCATCCTCGCCGAATCCGGGGGCGAGGTGGACGATGCCGGTGCCCTCTGCATCGCTAATAAAATCACTCCCATCCAAAATGCGGAAAGCGTGCTTGTGATTCGGGAAATAAGGAAACAGGGGATGATAGGAAAGTCCGATTAAGTCAGAGCCCTTAATTATAACTAAAATCGCACCATCTTGTTGTAAATATATAGGTTGGTCTTGCGAAGCATGGTCAAAGTTACGAGCAACATTGTCAAATAAATGTGAAGAAGTTACAGATTGAATTATGCAAGTATCACCTTCAATTCTACATACATAATGAAGTGATTTTGCTACAGCTAAAGCTAAATTACTAGGTAGTGTCCATGGAGTTGTTGTCCAAGCCAAGACTCTGCATTTTCTTACATTAGAAAGAACTGGTAATAATACCGCAGGATCGGCTCCTACTGCCATCAAGCTAGGACTACTAATAAAATTGGGAATATTATTTAATATAAACGCCACCGTCACCGCTTTATCCGTCCGCTCGCGGTAGGAATTATCCATGCGCGTTTCGAAATTGGAGAGCGGGGTTTCCATCGCCCAGGAATAGGGCATTACGCGGTGGGATTCGTAAATCAGGCCTTTGTCATACAGCGTTTTGAACGCCCACATCACCGATTCCATGTAATTCAAATCCATGGTTTTGTAGTCGTTTTTGAAATCGACCCAGCGCGCCTGGCGGGTGACGTAATATTCCCATTCGTGGGTGTATTTCATCACCGATTTGCGACAGTGGGCGTTGAACTTCGCGATGCCGAATTTTTCGATTTCCTGCCGGCCAGCGATGCCGAGTTCTTTTTCAGCCCCCATTTCAGCGGGCAGGCCGTGGCAATCCCAGCCGAACCGGCGCTCGACTTTTTTGCCCTTCATGGTTTGATAACGGGCGAAAATATCTTTGACGAATCCGGTTAGCAAATGGCCGTAATGCGGCAAGCCGTTGGCGAATGGCGGGCCATCGTAGAAGACGAAGTTTTTGGAGTGCTGAGTGCTTAGTGGCGAGTGCTGAGTTCCATTCTCTGCACTCTGCACTCTACACTCTATCGACTTTTGAAACGTCCCATCTCCCCGCCAAAATCCCAATATCCCTTCCTCGATTTTCGAGAAATCGGGGCTAGGATTTACTTCCGGGTATGGCTTTGCGGCAAGCTTGGGAGAAGGTTTGGTCATATTCGTCAGAATAAAGCCAACGAATATAATGAAAATCGCCTACTAATCCAGATTATTGTTAACCGCGTCCTCTGGTTCCAGCACAGACGGACTGAACAGTGAAGCGATGGCTACTGGCAGCAGCATCGCCGGGCTGATGAGGATGAGAAATAAATAGAGAAAGAATTTGATCAAAGCCATACATTTGTATACAACTATAACGCGATATAAGCAATAGAAAAATATCCACATATTTCAACTTTTAGTTGCGCAGGACATTTCGCAATAACTTTTCCTGGTGACACTGTGAAACTTTTGCATTATTGAAAATACCGGGTTATAACCCATTTGATTTTCAACATAAAAAGGAGAACGAAATGAAAAATACCGCAAAATTCATAGGCCTTGTCGGCGCAATGACCTTGGGTCTGGCCGCAACCGCCTATGCTACCGAGACAACTAAAACTGAAGTAAAGACCGAAACAAAGTCTGTCGGCATGGAAAAGTGCTCTGGCATAGCTAAAGCCGGTAAGAACGATTGCAAAACCGCTGCCAATTCTTGCGCCGGTCAAGGAAAGGAAGGCGGCTGGCTGAATTTACCGGCTGGAACTTGCGCTAAAATTAAAGGTGGCACGGTAGCAAGCTAATTTTTAATCGTTTTTATAAAAGCAAGCGAGACCTTCTAGTCCCGCTTGCTTTTTTTATCATCAGTTTTATTTATAAATGCTTCCTGGTATTGCCCTCAAGCACCGGCATTTTAAAGAGATAAAGGAACGCCGCCCTTCCCTTGGGTTCTTGGAAGTCCATACCGAAAATTTTTTTGCCCCTGCCGGATATGCGCATGAATGCCTGTTAGGTTTACGTGAACATTACCCGGTTTCCGCTCATTCCGTAGGTTTATCGCTTGGCTCCGCTGATGGAGTGGACCAAAATCATCTCGAGAAAATAAAAAAATTCATTGAAATATTTCAGCCGTTCCTGGTTTCTGACCATCTTTCCTGGAGCCGCATGGGCGAAAAATTTCTGGCCGATTTACTACCATTACCGCTGACCGAGGAAACGTTGGAAATAGTTTGTGCTAACGTCGAAAAAACTCAAGAATTCCTCGGTCGAAAAATATTGATCGAAAATCCATCGACCTATCTGGAATTTCCCGAATCGGACATACCAGAGCCGGAATTTCTGGCGGAAATCGCCAAAATTACCGGGTGCGGGGTATTGCTGGACGTGAATAATATTTTCGTGAGCGCCACGAATCATGGATTTTCCGGACAAGAATATCTGGAGAAAATCTCGTGTGCGGCAGTTGGAGAAATTCATTTGGCTGGATTCACACGCACGGAAATCGCCGGGCAGGAGATACTGATCGACGATCATGGCAGCGCGGTGCATCCTAGCGTTTGGGCATTATACCGGGAAGCGGTCAAAAAAATTGGGGCAAAACCGACATTAGTCGAATGGGATACCGATGTGCCGGAACTGGACGTGTTGCTCGCGGAAGCCGAGAAAGCGGCGGAGATAATGGAAATGCAATATGCTTAAAAAATTGCAAAGGGCTTTCGCTTCAGCCCTCACGGAAGAAAAAACCTCAGATATCGCGCCTTTGATAAAAGGCAAAATCCCCGCGGAAAACCTATTGGCAATCTACCGCAACAATAGCTTCGCCGCGCTGACGCAAGTGTTGCAGCTGACTTATCCGGTGACAGAAAAACTGGTTGGTGAGGGGTTTTTCAAATATGCTGCGCATGAATTCATCCAAAATAATTGGCCTAAGTCCGGTGATATGGATGAATATGGGGAAAATTTTTCCCAGTTTCTTGATCGCTTCCCCCCGGTGGAAAACTTGCCGTATCTTCCCGATGTTGCAAAATTCGAATGGGTTTATCAGCAATCGGCACTGGCGGAAAATGCGACTGCGCTGGCAGCGGAAGCGTTTCTAGAATTAAAATCAGAAGATTATCTAAAAATAAAATTGCAGCTGCACCCCACGGCTAAACTGTTTTCCTCGAAATATCCCATAGATGAAATTTGGCTGGCGAACATAAAGGATACCGGCGCGGAAATAAGCCTCGATTCCGGCGGCTGCCAGGTATTGTTGCTCCGCCCGGAAACTCGCGTCATGTTGCATTCTATTACTCATCCGGAATACGTTTTCCTTGAGAGTTTGCAAGCTGGCGCGAAGATTTATAAGGCCTATGAAGCGGCGGGGGCAGATTTCCCGCTTGATATTTGCCTAGAGCGGCATATTCTGAACGGCGTTTTCATCAATATTAATTAGAGGGGATTATGCAGGAAAATTGCGAGGTAACCGGTTGTCCGGTAAGGGGCGCCATCAAAAAAATCTGTGGGTTTTCCTGCTGCTGGCTGAAACGCCTGACTTGCCCGTTAAATCTGGCAATCCGGCTGGTCGTTGCCGATATTTTCTGGAAATCCGGCACTTTGAAGCTGGCGACTTGGAGTTCCACCCTCGATCTTTTCGCCAATGAATATAAAGTGCCGCTGCTTCCACCGGCTATCGCCGCTTATCTGGCAACTGGGGTTGAAATCGGCGGCTCGGTGTTGCTGGCATTTGGCCTGGCAACGCGCTTTGCCGGCCTCGCATTGTTGTGCCTAGTCGGCGTAATCGAATTTACTTACAGCCATGATCCGGATCATATTTATTGGGCGCTGCTGTTATTGGTGCCGATTTGCTATGGGCCGGGGAATCTCTCGCTTGATTATCTGATCTCGCTGAAATGCTGCCCCAATAATAAAGCATCCTGCACTATAGAGAAATGAGCGGCGACTACGATCACAAATCCGCCGAGAAAAAATGGCAGGAATATTGGGAGCGGGAGGGGACTTATCGGTGGAAGCCGGGAGGAGTCAAACAAAATAACTTCACTATAGATACCCCGCCGCCCACCGTTTCCGGGCTGCTGCATATGGGGCATATATTCAGCTACACCCAGGCAGATTTCATCGCGCGCTATCAGCGGATGCAGGGCAAGGATGTTTTTTATCCGATGGGGTTTGATGATAATGGGCTTCCAACCGAGCGGTTGGTAGAAAAAGTGAAGGGAAAAAAGGCCGCGCAATATCCAAGCCGCGAAGATTTCATCGCAGACTGCAAGGATGTGGTTAAAGAAGCAGAGGATGAATTCCGCAAGCTATTCAAATCCACTGCGCTTTCGGTAGATTGGACGCAGGAATATCAAACTATCTCCGAAGAATCGCGCAAACTTTCGCAGATGAGTTTTTTGGATTTATATGAGAAAGGCCATATTTACCGGGATTTCCGCCCGACATATTGGGATTGGGTTGATCAAACCGCGATAGCCCAGGCGGAGATTGAAAACAAAGAATTGCCTGGCGTGATGAATGAGATTGAGTTCACACTTGAGGATAGCTCACCTTTGGTTATTGCCACTACCCGGCCAGAACTGCTCGGCGCTTGCGTTGCGGTGATGTATCACCCAGAAGATCCGAATGCAGCCAAATACAAAGACAAATTCGCAATCACCCCATTGTTCGGTGTGAAAGTTCCGATGATCGCGGATGAATTGGTGGAAAAAGACAAGGGTACCGGCATCGTTATGTGCTGCACGTTTGGTGACGATACGGATAAGGAATGGTGGCGGAAGCATGGGCTACCGATGCGGTGTATTTTAGATTTGGACGGGAGAGTTCGAATAGGAGGGCATTCACATACAAATAATATAAAAGACGGTCTGTGGTTTCTGGCAGGAAAGGATGGGAGAAAAGATAGCTCAGGTTTAAATGCGAGAAACACCGTTGATATTAATTCAACAATCTCGGCTTTTGAGAAAATTGTTACGCTAAAGCCCAAACAGGCAAATGCCAAAGTCATTGAACTACTCCAAGCTGAAAATAAACTGCTGAAGCAAACTCCCATCACCCACACGGTAAAATGTGCGGAGCGTTCGGGAACGCCGATTGAAATTATTCCAACGCACCAATGGTTCGTGCGGATTATGGATAAAAAGGACGCGCTGAAAAAGAAATCGGCGGAATGCAACTGGCATCCAGAATGGATGAAGCTTCGGCTCGACCAATGGATTGATGGCCTGAAAGAAGATTGGTGTATCTCCCGCCAGCGCTATTTCGGGGTTCCGATTCCAGCATGGTATATATTTAATAACGATCCAAATAATAAAACTCTTAACAAAGCAGACGAATATCTTATTGCGCCATCTGAGGTATTACCAGTAGATCCGTTACAAGAATTTCCTAATTTCCGATTTTCTTCGGAGGATTACGAAATTGCGAAAGAAGCTGGAATATGGTTTGCAACCAATAAAGAAAATCCTTCAGAAGTTTTTACTGTCACTCCCGACAAAGACGTCCTCGACACCTGGGCCACATCATCCATCTCCCCACAACTTTCGAGTAAAGCAATAAACCAAAAATACGCGGTGGATTTTGCACGACATAAACAATTATTCCCCGCTGATCTCCGGCCGCAGGCGCACGAAATAATCAGGACTTGGGCGTTTTATACGATTGTGAAAGCCTACCTCCATGAAAACACCATTCCCTGGCGGAACCTCATGATTTCCGGCTGGTGCCTGGCTGCCGATAAAACCAAAATGAGCAAATCCAAAGGCAATGTGGTGACTCCCGTGGCTCTGATCGAGGAAAAAGGCGCGGATGCGGTGCGCTATTGGGCTTCGACTTCCCGGCTTGGCGCCGATACGGCCTTCTCCGAAGACTTGCTCAAAATCGGAAAGAAGCTGGTGAATAAATTATGGAATGCCGCGAAATTCGCCGGTCAGCATTTAGAAAATATCAAGAAAAAACCCGGAACTGCAGCAGAAGACGCTAGCAAAGGCATAATCTCCGAGCCGCTCGATTTATGGATACTTACCCGGCTGCACCGGACAACCGCAAAGGCAATGGAAGAGTTCGAGCGGTTTGAATATTGCGATGCACGGGTGGCGATTGAGGATTTTTTCTGGAATGATTTTTGCGATAATTATCTGGAGATGGTAAAGGCCAGGGCCTATGGCGAGTCGGGTGGAAATTCGGCATCCGCCATCCACACTATTTACCATTGTTTGGATGGCATCCTCCGGCTTTTCGCACCGTTCGTGCCGCATATAACCGAGGAATTATATTCCAGCATATTTAAGAGCCGGGGCTCTATACACAGCAAAAACAAATGGCCGCTAGCACATGATTATCCGGTTTCAGAACTCGAAGAAATGGTTGGAATCACGGCGGTTGCCATATTGAACGAAGTTAGGAAATTCAAGGCTGATCACAAACTTTCCATGAAAGTGCCGATTGAAACGCTATCCATCCAAACACCAAAGGAAAAAACCACTGAACTGGAATACTTAAAAAAAATCGAATTCGATTTGAAAAGCGTCACCAACTCCACAACACTAACCTGGCATGATGGCCCATTTGCCGTCCAGGCAACCCTTGGCCGCAATACCGGGGCTGCTTGAATGACTGCTTGACTACAAACATTCAGGGCTAGATAATGCGACGCATGACAAAAATGAAAAAATCCAGAAAGGCAAAAAGACCCTTGGCAAAGGCTAGGGATGGCGGCGATTTCATGGCAGCGCCCAGGTACATGGATGAATCGCTCGGTATAATATCGGCAGCGCTGAAAAGCGGCTGTGACGTGTTACAGCTCGGCAACGGCGACATCGTAACCACCGGCACGAAAACTATCGTTACCACTTACCGCTGGAACGGCAAATCCGGGAAAATGATCAAGGTTTCGAGCAAGGAAACCGCCGGTGCCGATGCAGTTAGCCCGCTGCTGGCGAATATAGCGGCGAAAGGCGCTCGGGCGACAAAAAGGCCGAAAATAAAAGCTCGGCGGAAGTAAATCCTAGAAAAAATCCTGTTTTTCAGCCTCCATTCGTGGTATTTTTCACCTATGCGGAGAAATCCTAGAGTAGAACGGATTGAGATAGATTACAGCCGGAATAACGGCGATTCCTGCTGCTGGTCGGGTTGCGCCAATGCCGCTGGATACCCGGCGCCACTGCATAAAGTTATGCATGATAATGATGAGCCGCGGGAAAAACTTTATTTCTGCCTGGAGCATGTCCGTGCTTATAATTCGGCGTGGGATTTCTTCGGTGGCATGAGCATGCGGGAGATCGAGAATTTCCAGAAAGAGGCTGAGACCGGCCATCGCCCGACCAAACCATTAAGGTCTTACCGATTCCGATTCAAAGCCGATCCGGTTTTCACCGATTCGATGTTTGCCGATTCGGTTTTTAATTTTACACCAGCCGCGCCGCCGGAACCAGAGCGGAAAGCGCTTGCAGTCATGAACCTGGAATATCCGGTGACACTGCTGGAAATCCGCGAAAGATATTGGGAGCTGGCCAAGCGCCACCACCCGGACATCGCCAAAGCCGGGGATGATGAATTCAAGCGCATTGCCGAAGCTTATGATCTACTTAAGAAAAGCGGGCACTTCTTTGACAACAGTGTCTATGCCCATGGATAAAAGAAAGGGCGGCAAGGAGGAGCGCCGCCGTACTTGGACGCGCCGCGCGCGGAGCGACCGCCGCAATCTGCAGAATAAAAACTGGATATTGCCGATGTATGTCGCCGAGGCGCGTACCGACAATAACCGGCGTGACGGCATGAAACTGCCGCCAGAACGGGTGGTTAGGCTTCCGATATTGCCGAAAATCTTCCGCGTCCGCTCGATATACCTGAAGGTGCGGGATATGGATGCGGCACGGGAATTTTACAGCGAATTCTTAGGCCTCCCGCCGAAAAAGGATGGTAACGTCTGGTGCGAATTTCCAATGGGCAATATGAATTTTGGCTTGAGCCTG
>JABDBP010000016.1 GCA_013288565.1 Alphaproteobacteria bacterium
GGAAAAAATTTACAAAATAGCTTTTAACAATATCGCCTCGGCGAAGCTAGTCATCAACGATGAGCTTCTGAAAGCGGCGGAAAAACATAACTAAAATAGAGGAAACCTATGGGCGCGACATTTTCAATAACCGGTAATGCGGAAATATTACAAATCGCCGAATCGGTGGCGCGGGAAAAAGGCATCGGCCGCGAATCGGTGATCGAAGCGATGGCAAATGCGATAGAAATCGCCGGCCGACGGAAATACGGGCATGAGCAGAATATAAAAGCAGAAATCGATAATAAAACCGGGGAAATAAAACTCTTCCGCTCGCGCGAAGTGGTGGAAGTCGTTGAAAATCCGGGAGCCCAGATCACGCTTGCCGATGCAAAATTCACAAAGAAAGACGCGGCCTTGGGCGATTTCATCGTCGAGCCACTGCCGCCGATCGAATTCGGGCGCGTAACAGCGCAAACTGCCAAGCAGGTGATCGTTCAGAAAGTGCGTGACGCCGAGCGCGAACGCCAGTTCGAGGATTACAAGGATAAAATCGGTGAAATCGTTTCCGGCATGGTAAAACGCGTGGAATACGGCAATGCCACGGTGGATTTGATGGGCAGGGCCGAGGCGACGCTCCGCCGTGAGGAAACTATCCCGCGCGAAGCCTTCAAACAGAATGACCGCATCCGCGCCTATATAATGGATGTGCGCCGCGAGAAGAAAGGTCCACAGATATTTTTATCGCGCACCCATCCGCAATTCATGGCAAAATTATTCGCCCAGGAAGTGCCGGAAATCTATGACGGCATTATAACCGTGAAAGCCGTGGCACGCGATCCAGGCAGCCGCGCGAAAATCGCGGTGCAATCTCGGGATTCCGGCATCGACCCGGTCGGCTCCTGCGTCGGCGTGCGTGGCGCGCGGGTGCAGGCGGTGGTCAACGAATTGCAGGGCGAAAAAATTGACATCATCCAGTGGAGCGAAGATCCGGCATCGTTCGTGGTGAACGCGCTCGCCCCGGCGGAAGTAACTAAAATTGTCCTTGATGAGGATAAAACAAAAATCGAAGTAGTGGTGCCAGATGATCAATTGAGCCTGGCCATCGGCAGGCGCGGCCAGAATGTGCGGCTGGCTTCGCAGCTCATCGGCTGGAATATAGATGTGCTGACCGAGGAAGAGGAATCCAAGCGCCGCACCGAGGAATTCCAGACGCTCTCCAACCTGTTCATTGAAGGCTTAAACGTCGAGGACGTCATCGCGCACCTTCTCGTTACCGAAGGTTTCCATAAAGTGGAGGAAGTGGCTTTCGTCCCGGTGGAGGATTTGGCGGCGATAGAAGGATTTTCCGAAGAAGTGGCGAGAGAGCTTAAAACCCGGGCGACTGAATATCTGGAAAAACAATCCACGCTGCTGGAGCAAAAATGGCGCGAGCTCGGCATCGACGAATCACTACTGAAACTCCCTGGAATGACGCCGGAAATCATGGTAGAACTAGGGCGGCAGGAAATAAAAGCGGTGGAAGATTTTGCGGGGCTTTCCCGCGACGAGTTCGCCGAGATGGTTCCCTTGAGCGGTAAGAAGGACGAGGAAATCGACCAGATGATCATGGCGGCGCGGGAAAATTCCGGGTGGTTTCCAGAGGAAAATAAATAGCGTAATCTTCTGGGAAACGCTCAGTGCGCCTAGAAAATCTTGCATGCTTAAAAAGATTCTTCGCATTCACTTGGGATGACGGTTATAATATATGAATATGGCACTCAAAGACGAAACCATAGAAAACAAGCCGAAGAAGCTGCAACTCACCAAAACCATTGAGGGTGGGCAGGTGCAGCAAAATTTCGCGCGCGGACGCTCCAAGACGGTGACGGTCGAAGTGCGGAAAACCCGCACCTTCTCACAAGGGGCGAGTGGGCGCGTAGTCAAGGATGAGCCGGGTGCGCCGGAGCAGCAGAAAGTCCCGGAGGAGGCAACTCCGCAAAGTCAACTCCCTGGAGGTTTGACCGAGGAGGAAAGATCGACCAGGCTGCATGCGCTACAGAATGCTTCCAGCAGCCGCCAGGTGCGCGAACAGGAGACGGAAGAGCGCAGCCGCCAGGCGGAGGAAAGAAGGCGAAAGGCTGAGGACGAAGCGAAAAAACTCGCCTCGGAAGATCTCGAACAGGTAAGCAAAGAGCCGGAAAAACTGCAGAAGGAAAAAGCCGCCAGCTCGAGTGAGCGGTTGATGCTCGGCCTTCCAGACGCCGAAAGCGAAAAGAAGAAAAACAAATTCTCGGATGGGTATGAGGGTAAGCCCAAACGTGGCACAGACGATAAACGGCGCGGAAAAATCAGTTTGGCCAATGCCTTCCGCGAGGATGAGCGGATCAGGAGCCTGGCCTCGATAAAACGTGCCCGGGAAAAAGCCAAGCGGGCGGAAAGCGGCAATCCCAAAGAGCAAGAAAAAATCGTGCGCGAGGTCGTTATACCTGAGGTGATTTCGGTGCAGGAATTGGCTAGCCGCATGGCGGTGCGTGGTGTTGATGTAGTCAAAGCCTTGATGAAACTTGGTGTGATGGCAACACCGCAGCAAACTATAGATGCCGATACCGCTGAACTTATTGTCAGTGAATTCGGACATAGGTTCAAACGCGTCACCGAAGGTGATGTAGAGAATGTATTGAAGGACGAAAAGGGTGGCGAGAAGAATCTATTGCCGCGTCCGCCGGTCGTCACCATAATGGGACATGTCGATCATGGCAAAACTTCACTGCTTGATGCGATGCGTCAGACCGATGTTGCGGCAGGTGAGGCAGGCGGGATAACCCAGCATATCGGGGCATATCAGATAACGTTGAAAGACGGCAATAAAATCACTTTCATTGATACACCAGGCCATGAGGCGTTCACCGCGATGCGCGCGCGCGGCGCGAAAGTCACTGACATCGTCGTACTGGTGGTGGCGGCTGACGACGGCGTGATGCCGCAGACCATTGAGGCAATAAACCACGCCAAGGCTGCGGAGGTGCCGATCATCGTCGCCATCAATAAAATCGATAAGCCGGATGCGAATCCCAGGAAGCTCAAGGAAGAGCTGCTTTCACACAATCTGGTATCGGAGGAATTCGGCGGCGATACGCAGATCGTTGAAGTTTCGGCCAAGCAGAAATTAAATCTCGATAAATTGCAGGAGGCGATAATGCTCCGGGCCGAGATGCTGGAGTTGACGGCCGATCCGGCCAGGAGCGCCGTCGGCACCGTGATCGAAGCGGAAATAGACAAGGGACGCGGCGTCGTCACCACTTTCCTGGTGCAAAAAGGCAGCTTGAAAGTCGGCGATATAGTTGTGGCAGGAATCGCCACCGGGAAAGTGCGGGCGATAGTGGACGACAAGGGAAATCAATTGAAGGAAGCGCTGCCTTCCGCGCCGGTTGTGGTTTTGGGTCTCACCGAACTGCCGAACGCCGGGGATGAGTTCAACGTGGTGGAAAATGACCGGCAGGCGCGTGAGATCACCGAATACCGGCTAAAAAGGGTGCGCGACATCCGCTCCAAAGCGGAAAACCGGCTCTCGCTTGAGCAGATGTTCCAGAATGCCGGGCTAACTAAGGCGAAAGAGCTGAACGTTCTTATCAAGGCTGACGTGCAAGGCTCGGCGGAAGCCATCATTGGCAGCGTTACCCGGCTTTCCAACGAAGAAATCACGGTGAAGATCGTACATGCGGCGGCAGGCGGCATCACCGAATCGGACGTCCAGCTTGCCAAGGCAGTTGGCGGCATGATTATCGGATTCAACGTCCGCGCCAATAATCAGGCCAAGGAGCAGGCTGCACATGACGGCGTCGATATCCGTTATTATTCGATAATCTATAATGTGGTGGATGACGTAAAAGCGTTGGTCGGCGGCATGATGGCACCGGTAATCCGGGAAAATTTCTTAGGCAACGCAGAAATCCGTGAAGTGTTTACCATGAGCAAATTCGGCAAAGTCGCCGGATGCATGGTAACGCAAGGGGTGGTGAAACGCGGCGCTGGGGTGCGGCTGCTGCGTGATAACGTTGTGATCCATCAGGGTAAGCTAAAAACATTGAAGCGGTTCAAGGACGATGTGAAAGAGGTAAAGGAAGGTTTCGAATGCGGCATGGCGTTCGAGAATTATGATGACATAAAATCGGGCGATATCATAGAAGCGTTCGAGATGATGGAGGAGAAAGCGGTTTTGTGAGAATCTGAGAGTTTGAGAATATGAGAATGTGAGTGAAAACTTACTTTCTTACTCAAACTCTCAGATTCTCAAACTCTCAGATTCTCATATGAAAACAAAGCCCCCCAGCAACCGGCAATTAAAAGTAGGTGAGGAAATCCGGCATTGCCTTTCTGAGGTATTCATGCGCGGGGAGATGCATAACCCGGCTTTACGTGGTGTTTCTATCACTGTTTCCGAAGTGCGAGTCACGCCGGATTTGAAAAGCGCGATGGCATATGTGATGCCACTCGGTGGGCGGAATGTAGAAACAGTGGTGGCGGAACTGGAAAAAGCAGCGCCGTATTTCCGCGGTATCGTCTCATCCCGGCTCAATATGAAATTTTCCCCAAGAATTTCATTCAGGAAGGATGAATCTTTCGAACGCATTGGCAAGATAGAAGAATTGCTGAGCAAGCCGGAAGTGCGGCGGGATTTGGTAAGCGATAAGGAATGAAAGCAATCAACGGTTGGTTAATTCTCGACAAGCCGGAGGGTATCACTTCGGCAAAAGCTGTAAACATAGTTAAAAAATTGACTGGCGTGGATAAGGCTGGTCATGCGGGAACGCTCGATCCATTCGCCTCCGGCGTTTTGCCGATAGCCTTGGGCGAGGCAACGAAAACCATGCAATTCGCTGTCGATTCCGCCAAGGAATATGAGTTCACTGCGGTTTTCGGCGAGTCGCGCGATACTGGGGATAGGGAGGGGAAAATCCTGGAATCCGGCGGGAAAATTCCATCGGAACAGGAAATCCGGATAGTTATTCCGCAATTTATCGGCGATATAATGCAAACCCCGCCACAATATTCGGCGATTAAAATCAACGGCGAAAGGGCATATGATCTAGCGCGCCGTGGCGAAAAAGCCGATATAAAATCCCGCCCGGTAATGGTTCATTCGCTGGAGTTGTTATTATATAATCCGCCTGAAGCGCGGCTGAGAATGCGTTGTGGTAAGGGTGTTTACGTCCGGTCCATTGCCGTGGATTTAGCTGAGAAATTAGGGACTTACGCCTATGTTTCCGCGCTTCGCCGAACTCTTGTCGGAAAATTTTCTGCAAAAAATGCGATTTCGCTGGAAACTTTGGAGAAAATAGTACATATTGCGCGCCTCGATAGTGATTTATCGAGTATTTTATTGCCGGTTGAAGCGGCGCTGGACGACATCCCGGTGCTGGAAATAACAACCAAATCCGCCCAAAAGCTTCGCCAGGGCCAGCCGATAAAAATCGAAAACGCGCCGGAAACGGAGCATTTGCGGATAGTTTCGGAAGGAAAATTCATGGCGATGGCTGAAATAAGGGCCGGATTCCTGAAGCCGGTAAGAGTGTTCAACGTCTAGAGAAAAAAGGAGGAACGATGTCGATTACTGCGGAAAAGAAGCAAAAAGTCATCAAACAATTTGCTAATGAAAAAAACGATACCGGATCGCCGGAAGTGCAAGTGGCGATTCTATCCGAGCGCATCAATAACCTGACTGAGCATTTCAAAACCAACGTCAATGATATCCACTCCCGGCGTGGGCTTTTAGTCATGGTCAGCCGGCGGCGCAAGCTTCTGGATTATCTGAAACGCAAGAGCGAAGCCAGGTATCAGGATTTGATCAAAAAGCTGAATATAAGGAAATAGACAACCGGATGCCGGATATCAGAGATTTCTGACAGGTGATCCGTATTCTCAAGGCCCATTCGTTCATTGGCAGGCATGTGGGGAAATAATCAATAATTAAAACAATTAAGGAAGAAATAAATGTTCAATATTAAAAGAAAAGAAATCGAATGGGGCGGAAAAAAGCTCGTTTTAGAAACCGGAAAAATAGCCAGGCAAGCCGACGGCGCGGTGCTGGCGACACAAGGTGGTACCAGCGTACTTTGCTGTGTTACTTTTGAAAAAAAACCGAAAGAAGGAGCGGATTTTTTCCCGCTTACCGTGAATTATCTGGAGAGATATTATGCTGCTGGTAAAATACCGGGAGGCTTCTTCAAACGCGAAGGGCGGCCAACCGAGAAAGAAATCCTGACCTCACGGTTGATCGATCGTCCAATCCGTCCGATGTTCGATGAAAATTACAAGAACGAAACGCAAGTGGTTTGCACCGTTGTCTCTTATGATGGCGAGAATGAACCGGACGTCCTGGCGATGGTCGGAGCCTCTGCGGCTTTGGCGGTTTCCGGCGTCCCGTTCAACGGGCCGATTGGCGGCGCGCGCGTCGGCATCGTCGATGGCCAATATGTGCTGAATCCATCCATTCAACAATTGGCCGAGAGTGCGTTAGATTTATTCGTCGCTGGAACTGCGACTTCAGTTTTGATGGTCGAGTCGGAAGCAAAAGAACTATCCGAAGATAAGATGCTCGGCGCCGTGATGTTCGGACATAAGGAATTCCAGGCGGTTATAGCCGGGATAAAGGAACTGGCGCACGAGGCAGGCAAGCAGCGTTGGGAGGTGAAAGCGCCAGATATTAAAGCTTTGCAAAAACGTATTTCCGATTTAGCTGCGAATGGTTTCCGCGAGGCTTATAAGGAAAAACAAAAGCAAATCCGCCAGGAAAAAATCAAACAGGTGGAGGAAGGCGTTAAAGCGGCGCTGGCTGACGATGCCGAACCGGCGAATGAAATATTGGTGAAGGGAATCGTAAAACATTTGCAGGCTGATATAGTGCGTAACGACATTCTCGATACAAAACACCGCATCGACGGACGTGACGAGAAAACTGTGCGGCCGATATTGGCAGAAGTAGGGATTCTCCCGCGTACCCACGGCTCTGCCTTGTTCACCCGCGGTGAAACCCAGGCGCTGGTCGTCGTAACTCTAGGCTCTGGCGAGGATGAGCAAATCCTCGACAATATTGAGGGCGACCGCAAAGAACATTTCATGCTGCATTATAATTTCCCTCCATTCTCGGTCGGAGAAGCGACCCAACTGCGTCCGCCCGGCCGGCGCGAAATTGGTCATGGTAAATTGGCTTGGCGCGCGGTTCATGCGCTTATGCCTACCAAAGAAGAATTCCCGTATACCATCCGTGTGGTTTCTGAAATCACTGAATCGAACGGTTCATCCTCTATGGCTAGTGTCTGCGGAGCTTCATTAGCAATGATGGATTCCGGTGTTCCACTGAAACGGCCGATCGCTGGGATTGCGATGGGGTTGATTCTGGAAGGCGAGCGTTATGCCGTGCTTTCCGATATCATGGGCGACGAGGACCATCTGGGCGATATGGATTTTAAAGTGGCCGGAACCACGCAGGGAATTACTGCTTTGCAGATGGATATCAAGATCCAAGGCATCACTGAGGAGATCATGAAAATCGCTCTGGCCCAGGCTAACGAAGGCCGGATGCATATTTTGGACGAGATGGCGAAGGCTTTGAGCGGCGCGCGCGAATCGGTGAATGAAAATGCACCGAAAATCGTCAACATCACCGTACCGAAAGATAAAATCCGCGAAGTAATTGGCTCGGGCGGTAAGGTAATCCGGGACATTTGCGAAAGAACCGGTGCGAAAATCGACATCGACGATAACGGAAACGTCGCCGTTTCCGGGGCGAATGCGGATGTCTGCAATTCCGCGATCGAAATCATCAAAGGTATCGTCTCCGAAGCGGAAATCGGCAAAATCTATACCGGCAAAGTGGTGCGGATCGTTGATTTCGGGGCTTTCGTTAACTTCCTGGGAGCCAAGGACGGTCTGGTGCACATCAGCGAAATCGCTGATTACCGGGTGGAAAAAGTCACCGATGTATTGGCCGAGGGCGATGAAGTTAAAGTGAAAGTCATTGGCGAAGACCGCGGCAAGGTAAAGCTCAGCATGAAAGTCGTCGATCAAAAAACTGGCGAGGATAACTCAGCCAATTTCCCGCCGCGTGAAGAACGGCCAAGGCGGGACAGGGATGATCGCCCACGTGGGGACCGTCCACGCGGTGGCGATCGCGACCGTAACCGCGGTCCAAGAAGCGGTGGCGGCAACCGGGATCGTGAGCGCAGCGGCGGTGGCCGTGATTATAATGATCGCCCGCGCCGCAACCGGGACGACAATAATAATGATAACCGTGGCAATCGGGATTATCAGCCCTCCGCCCCGGCACCAGAAGAAAAGCCGAAAAAGCGGAGGTTGAAGTTTTTTGGTTAGTGCAGAGTTTTGAGTGCTGAGTGCAGAGAAAAGCATTACTCCTCTGCACTCAGCACTTTCCACTAAGCACAAAGCCTTTGACTTTATAACTAAATTGCGGTAGTAAACCTGCTCGAAAATATAGGAAAAAAGAATGACTACAACAATAAGAATGGCTAGGGGCGGCGCCAAGAAACGCCCATATTACCGGATAGTCGTCGCCGATTCGCGGAAATCGCGCAATGGCGCGTTCATCGAGAAAATCGGGCATTATAACCCCCTGCTGGCCAAAAATAGCGAGCAACGCCTGGTTGTGGATGGCGATCGTGTGAAATACTGGCTTTCCAGCGGCGCGCAGGCCTCGGATACTTTGGCGCGGCTGTTCGTAAAAAAAGGCATCGACCACCCGACACTCAAGAAAATTAACGCTCACCAGGCCGATTCGGTAAAGAAAAAGCAGGAAATCAATAAACGCAAGGCCGAAGCTGCGGCAAAACTGGAAGCCAAGAAAGCGGCATTGGAAGCGAAAAAAGCCGCTGCTACTGGTGCTCCGGCTGCTGCTGCGGAACCAACTCCGGCGCCAGCCACTGAAACCGCTGCTCCAGCTGCTACGGAGCCATCTGCTCCCGCCGCGGAACCTGCTGCTGCACTGGCTGAACCAACTGCTGCTCCTGCTGCAGAAACCCCGGCTTCCTAGTTAAAAATAAAAACCACCTCAGAAGTGGGTTTTTGAAACTAGTATAATGAAAATAATAGCAGCGAACCGGGTAAACAAAAGGTAGGCTGATCACCCCTTCCCTCTCGACTTAGTCTTCCCCGGCATAGCGTTTTTCTCGATAAAATCTATTATCATCCCGGCGATGTCCTTGCCGGTGGCATTCTCGATTCCTTCCAGGCCGGGCGATGAATTTACTTCTATGATCATCGGACCGTTTTTCGACGGCAATATATCGACGCCCGCGACGTTGAGGCCTAATATTTTCGTGGCGCGCACCGCCAGTTTCCGCATTTCCGGAGTGACTTTAATCAACGTCGCCCGGCCGCCGCGATGCAAATTGGCGCGGAATTCGCCGGATTTTGCCTGGCGCTTCATCGCCGCCACGCATTTATTGCCGATGACGAAACAGCGGATATCCGCCCCGCCCGCCTCTTTCACGAATTCCTGAACCAATATGTTGGCCTTCAGGCCCTTGAACGCGCTGATTACCGATTCCGCCGCCTGCCCGGTTTCCGCCAAAACCACGCCGATTCCTTGCGTCCCCTCGAGTAATTTCACCACCAAAGGTGCGCCTCCAACCATTTTTATCAAGTCATCGGTATCGTGTGGCGAATGGGCAAACCCGGTAGTCGGCATTGAGATACCCTTGCGCGATAGGATTTGCAGCGAGCGCAATTTATCGCGACTTCTGGCTATTGCCACCGATTCGTTGAGCGGATAAACCCCCATCATCTCGAACTGGCGAAGCACGGCGGTCGCATAAAACGTCACCGATGCGCCGATACGCGGGATTATCGCGTCCAGTCCGGAAAGAATCTCACCGCCACGGTAATGCACTTCCGGCTTATGCGGCGAAATATTCATATAACAATGCAGTGGGTTGATGACGCGGATGGAATGGCCGCGTTTCTTCGCCGCCTCGATCAGTCGTTTATGCGAATATAGATGGGCATTCCGCGCTAAAATGGCGATTTTCATTATTTTTCTCCATCCGGTTTTCCGAGCAAAAACGACCGGCGCGGGGCAATACGCATACCGCGCATCGCTGAGCGCCCAAGTAGCATGCGGAAATTCATTTTCGCCCGGTTGGTGAGCGAAATTTCGATTTCCCAGTTCTTGCCGTCCATGCGGATCACCGATTTTATGATATAACGGAACTCCCGTCTACCGCTGGAATCGCGGATATATCTGCGGTCGGTGACTTCGGCCACGCAGGATACAACCACTTCCCTCTCATGTTGCACCGGATAAACCATGAACCGCACATATTTCCGCCCACCGGTTTTGAACGGTTTAATGCGGAAAGCATGCAGGGAAGAAGTCCGCGCGCCGGTATCGATTTTAACTTTTATCGCCGGAAGGCCAAGTGTTGGCAGCGCCGCCCATTCCCGCCAGCCTAGGGTAGTTTTTACGGTTTTCAGCAAAGCTGGAACACCAGAAGCCTAGGACTTCAGCTTCTCTTCTTTAAATTCCACATGTTTCCTGACCACCGGATCATACTTGCGGAAGGCGAGCTTTTCCGTCAGCTTCTTCGGGTTGCGCTTTTTTACGAAATAAAAGCCGGTATCGGCGGTGGAAACCAGTTTCACCAGTACGGTATTTTTCTTTGCCATAAATTCAATTCCTTATTTGCCAGAGAACGGCGGAGACTAGCGATTTTTGGCAAAATGTCAAGGCGGTATTGGCAGCAGCTTTAAGAAGCGGCCTTGCCTTGTCCCGGATGATTACCTGCTTTCTTGGACGTTAGCAAAATACATGCGATAATGAAAATGGCGATTACCAGGGAAGAACTTATGCGGCTCAAAGCAAAGCCCCCATGGTCATGCGGCTTGGTGAGTAAGTCGCCAACTGTCGCACCAAGTGGCCGGGTTAGGATGAAGGCCATCCAAAATAACAATGTACGAGATATTTTCGTGTAGAAGTAAGCGACTGCAATCAATGCCAGTGCGCCAGCAAAAACTAACGCCCCACCTTCATATCCTAGCCCGGAACTATCGGCCAGAAAGTCGCCAAGTGCAGTTCCAAGCGTATTTGAGAATAGAATCGTTACCCAGTAAAATACTTCGACTTTAGGTAATGTGATATTGTCAACGGACACCGAACCAACCGAGAACCGCCAAAATCCAAGAACAGTTATCAAGATTGCAAAAAGGATTAATGAGCCTCCGACATAGCCGATCCCAAGTGAGCGGTCTGCATAATCTGCCATCGTCGTGCCAGCGGTGGTGGTTGCAACAATAACTGCCCAATATAAAAATGGATGGAAAGATTTTGCTCTAACCTGAGCCGCTGCAGTTATAAGAAAGAAAGTGAAGAAAATGCCAGTTCCTACCGCATAACCTAACTTCAACGTCATAGATACGGCATCTCCGCCTGTTTCGCCCAGTGTTGTTGCGGCGATTTTGATAATCCAGAAAGCCAGATTAACTTTAGGAACTTTGCTCATACTAACCCTCTATAAAATAAGCCAAAGTTTTACCGAAAAGACCTTTTTCCAGGAAGGATAGGCAATCCTTGAAAATCCCTTAGTATAATTGGAGCGGGCGAAGAGATTCGAACTCTCGACATCAACCTTGGCAAGGTTGCACTCTACCCCTGAGCTACGCCCGCTCGATTGGAAGAGATAGGATAATATGAAAAGTTTTTGACTTTGCAAGCGCAATAATATTGCGCTAAGTATTGGTTGCCTTATGGAAAACAAAAATAAAATCGACCCGAAGCTGCTGGAAATCCTGGTCTGCCCGGTAACCAAGGGCCCGCTCCGCTATGATCCGGAAGCACAGGAGTTGATAAGCGAAAGCGCACATCTCGCTTATCCGATAAAGGCCGGAATCCCGGTGATGCTGCCCGAAGAGGCGCGGCCTCTCAATAAATAAATCGGAATAAACTCGATGTTCTCCAGTGTTTCCCGCACATTTTCCGAGGAGCGCGGACGATTGATTTTTCTCTGGCCGGTGGGACTGATGGCCGGAATTGCATGGTATTTCGCACTTTCCGGCGAGCCGCCAGTTCTTTTTGGGTCAGGCATGTTGGTGGTTTCCGGGGTTTTTCTTGCACTTACCTGGCGGAATCCTTTCCGCGTCATTGCGATTCCGATTTTTCTTGTAGCACTAGGATTTTCGGCCGCTTCGGTACGCACTCAAATAGTCGCAACACCCCTGTTGCAAGAGGAAATCCATTACCAGCAGGTGGAGGGAACCATTGACGAAATCGAGCCGGTGGAGAAAAAAATCAAGCTGGTTATTTCGCATCCAATCGTGGAAGGTCTGGCGGCGGTAGATACACCACTCCGGCTGCGCATCAGTTTCCGCGATAGAGGCGGGGCATGGCAGATCGGCGACCGGGTGCGGATGATGGCCGATCTGTTTCCCCTACCACAGGCGGTGATGCCCGGCTCGTATGATTTTGCCCGGCATTTTTATTTCCGCCGCATTGGCGGCAACGGCTTCGCCATGCGCCCGCCGGAAATCGTCTGGGCCGCGGAACCTTCCGGGATTGCCGGGTTTTTGAACAATCTGCGCCACCATATCGGTGATGATATGCGGAGTAAAATGCCGGGAGCAAGCGGTGCGGTGGCGGCAGCGATGACGGTCGGAGAGACTGGTCCAATTCCCGCCAACGATAAGGATAATCTCCGAAATTCCGGCCTGGCACACATGCTGGCGATCGCCGGATTGCACCTCGGCATCGTCGCAGCGATAATATTCTTCAGCGTGCGGCTTTTACTGGCATTATCGCCTACGCTGGCGCTCAAATTCCCCATCAAGAAAATCGCCGCATTCACCGCACTATCCGGGGCTTTTTTCTATTTGTTGCTCGCCGGGTGCCCGGTTCCGGCGCTGCGCGCTTTCATCATGGTTGGCGTATTATTCCTGGGGTTCATGCTCGACCGCTCCGGAATTTCCCTCAGAACCTTGGCGATGGCCGCAGGATTCATTCTGCTCGCATTCCCGGAAGCGATGTTCGGCGCGAGTTTCCAGATGTCGTTCTCCGCAACACTAGCTATCATCAGTTTTTCGGAGACGTTTGGAAGCTATTTCTATCGTGGAGTGCCGTCATGGAAGAGCAAGATTTTCAATCATGGACTCGGCATCATTTTCACTTCGCTGGTGGCAACTCTCGCTACCGCGCCGTTCGTCCTATATAACTTCAACCGGCTGGCCAGTTTTGGGTTGCTTTCGAACATCATAGTCGTGCCGCTCGCCACTTTCGTCATTATGCCGGCCATGGTGGTTTCGCTGCTGCTGATGCCGCTCGGACTTCAGGGAATTAGCTACGTTCCACTGAAATTCGGGATAGATATAATGCTGAAACTCGCCGCCTGGGTGACCGCCTTGCCGTTCGCCTCTCTGCATTTTCCGGCGCCGAGCGATTTAGGGTTGGTCATCTCCACCACTGGGCTGTTATGGCTTTGCATCATCCGGGCAAAGTGGCGGGTTTTCGGAATTCCTCTAATTATCGCCGGGCTTTGCACCATTGCCCTGCATCGCCCACCCGATATGTTGATCGGCCATGACATGCGGCAGGTGATGGCGCGGCTGGATGACGGCGAATATACACTGCTGAAGGGCTCTGCTAAGTCGTTCACCGGAGAGGATTGGCTGCGCGCCGAAGGCCAGGACGCCGCGGTACCCTTAAAAAATTCCGGCGTGGAATGCGATAGGGAAATCTGTCGTTACCGAGCGAAAGGCCGGGAAATCATCGTTATAAAATCGGATAAAGACGAGGCCTTGCTCGAATCCGCCTGCCGGGAAAATGCGGATATTCTGGCGGCATGGAGGTATTTAACCCGCGAATCTTGCCCTGGGCCGCAGCGCGTCATCGGGCGTAATGAGTTAGAAACGCACGGCGCACATGAATTATGGCTGGGGGGAAAAGGTATCAGCATAGCCCGGGTACGTGAAGGAGATGGCAGACGCGCCTGGCAACTGCCGGTCGAACCGGAGGGCGATGGGGAAGAAAAATGAATAATCCCCGAAGATTGTCATGCTGAACTTGTTTCAGCATCTACCTTTCATCCACAGCAACCGGAGTATGGTGCAGCGTGGATCCCGAAACAAGTTCGGGATGACAAGGACACGGGTTAGCCAGCCAGGGCTAATTTCGGCTGATGCCCAATCGCCCCTATCGCATGCAGCATGAAGAATTTTTTTATGGGAGGGGTTTTGTTGACAGCAGCAAGGCCGATATCACGCGCGAGTTTCAGGGGCGCAATACTATTGGAAAAAAGATGGTTCAATCCATCGGTGACGCTCATCATCAGTAGATTATCGCCTTTGCGTAAATCCTGGTATTTTTCGAGCATTATAGAGCTACCGAGATCAAGGCCGAGGTTTCTTTGCCCGATCAACAACTCGGCCAAAACTGCAGCATCGCGGATACCTAAATTGAGTCCCTGCCCGGCGACGGGATGGATAGAATGCGCAGCATCGCCGATCAGCGCCAGCCGATGGCTGATGTAGCGTTTCGCGTGGTAAAGCGCTAGCGGAAAGGAAAATCTTGGTTCGATTACTTCCAGTTTTTCTAGGTAATTCCCAAATCTTTTTTCCACTTCGCGGGTGAAATTTTCGTTGTCCATTTGCAGGAACAGCGGAGTGAGCGCACGTTTTTCCGTCCATACCAATGACGAATGATGGCCACCTTGCATCGGCAGAATCGCAAACGGCCCGGCAGGCAGAAACCGCTCGCATGCGGTGTTTTGATGGTTTTTTTCATGCCGGACGGTGCAGACGATGCCGTCCTGGCCATAATCGCGTATGACCGGTTTTATTCCCGCCTGCGCCGCGATTTTCGATTTCTTTCCATCGGCGGCAATGAGGAGTTTTGCCAGGATTGTGGCGCCGTTTACGGAAACTTCCACTTGCTCCGGATGATAAGTAATTTTTTCATAATGCGCGGGCGCGAAGATTTCCAGATTCGGATATTCTCGCGCAGCGGCAAGAAGATTCTCACGGATAAAGCGGTTTTCAACGATATGCCCCATCGGCTCGTCGCTTATCATTTTCGCATCGTAATCGAGGAACAGGTGCGAATCGCCGTCGGAAATCCTGATGTGCGAAATCGGCCCGGCATTTTCTTTTAAACCCGCCCACACACCGATATTTTCCAGGATGCGGCGGGAGGTGAGCGTGATGGCGCTGACGCGGCCATCAAAATTTTTCGTTGCGGTTTTACTTAAGTCTGCACTGTCGATCACCGCGACGCTGAACCCGGAACGGGCAACCGCAACCGCCATGGTCAGCCCTACCATTCCGCCGCCGACGATTACTGAATCGAATTTTTTCACGCTTTGCTGATAGGATCCCTGCCGGGAACAGGGGGCGTCTTTGTGGGAGTGAGTGAGCCTGGAGTTACCTGCTGCTGTTCTACCACTTTTTTCTCTGCAGCTACTTGGCGTTCGTATTTCTTATAATATTTCCGGACTTGTTCTTCCCAGACCTTGAATTCTTTCACAGCCTTCTCTTTATAATTATCGCCATAAAGACCTTTCAGGTATTCTTCACGCATAAGGCTGGCGGTCTCTAAAACTCCTTTGAAGAATCTTAATACATCTCCCTTGCCAACATTGCCAGCTGGATTGCCTTCAAGCGCGGTGAGCACAGTAATCATCCCATCGTACACACGGCTTGAGCGCGGAAATTTTTGCCGGAACCAGGTTGTATTTGGGTCAGCCAGCCCTTCTTCTGCCTGCGCTATCAACCCATCAATCGATCCGAGAAACCTCTCCTTGTTTTGCAAGCTTGCAATTTCCGCCTCGGTGGTCGGCGGCCTGGTCTTCTTTATTTCTGCGATGTCATCGGCAACCGCTTTGCGCCAGGGCGTTAAATAGTCAATGACCTTGTCGAGGTCTGGCATCTGGATTTTATTTTTACTTCGCGGCGCAGGAGGAGGGCTACGATTCGGTTCTGTACTAATATCAGGCGGAGAATTCGGAAACGAGGATGAATCTATGCGGCCTCCCCCTAATGCTGCCGGTAAGCGATCTCCCTCTCTGTCACCATCACCTCGTCTATGATCTGCCATAACCCTACCCCCCCTTCAGTTGGTTGGCTTCGATGGCGTAGGCGCAAAGCTCCTCGAACGAAACGCCGTTTTCCTGCGCCAACTTCAATATTTTGGCAAAATTTTCCATCACCTCAGCCGGAACCGTCCCACCGCGGTTGGCGGCAAGCCATGAAGATTGGTTCTGCAACGGATGATTGCCATCCTTCGGCTCGCCAATATAAAAATCGAACGGCGCCTTAGTGCCGCCGAAATCGCATGGCACGGAGAACTTTTTCATATATGGCGGAATAATAGCATATTTTGGCCCCGGCCGCCAACCACTATTGGCTTGCCGCCGAAAACCCATATTTCTCAAATAGTTTCCTCGATTCCGGGCTTTTCAGAAATCCCAGGAAACCCTGCGCCTGCGGCATATTTTCTCCCTCCGCCAATGCCGCATTATAAATTACCGGCTCGTAAAATTTCTCCGGCAGCACCGCCAAAATTTGCAAATCGGGATTATGCCAGGCATCGGAATAATAAACTATACCTGGCACATTTTCCGTTGATATCAGGTAAACGGCATCCACCGAGTCACTGGCACGGATGATATTTTCCTTAGCTTTTTCAAACAGGCCGATATCGTCCAGTGCCATTTTGGAATAAATCCCCAGTGGGTCATTATTGTAATCCGCCATGACAAAAAGCCGTGCGCTTAAATTATCGAGTAAATTCTCCACAGGCTGTTTTTTCGCAAGCGATTTTACCGCATGGCCGGACGGCTCAACCACAGCCAACTGGTTCCCGGCGATTGGCGCAATGCTTTTGGCATCAATCAACTTGGCCTGCCGCAAATCATTCATCCAATGCGAGCTTTCGGAAATGAAAATATCGGCGCGCTCGCCATCTTTTCTCCGCCTTTCCAGTTCAGGCGGCGAATCGTATACGGCGGCAATGGAAACACCGTTTTTCGCCGAATATTCGCGGATTATTTCCGTCATCACCTCGGTCAAGCTGGAGGCGGCCATGATGTTTATGGCCTGGAATTCCTCATTTTCCGGCGGACTGGCGGCGCAATCGGCTGCAGTAACGCCGAGGATGAAAATCAAAAGAAGAATGATTCTCATTGCTCTCCGTATAATTTTTCCGGCGGCACGATCTGGCGCTGGTTTATTTTTATTTTTACACCTTCAATGGGCCCGCCCTCGATGGAATTGAAGAAACAGCTTTTCCGCCCGGTATGGCAGGCAACGCCCTCCTGGTCGACCAACGCCAATACCGCGTCCAAATCGCAATCAAGTATAAGTTGTTTTAACTGTTGCACCTGGCCGGAAGTTTCTCCCTTTTGCCACAGTTGTTTGCGCGAGCGCGACCAATACCACATGCGGTTTTCCGCTATGGTCTTCGTGAGCGCCTCGCGGTTCATCCAGGCCAGCGTTAGCACCATGCCGGTATCATATTGCTGGGCTATGACCGGAATAAGGCCGTCCTGGTTGAAAACGATTTTGGAGAGGATGTTGTCCATGAGCCTATCCGATACTAACAAATATATGCGGTTTTCTAGAAAGCGCCAGAGGAAATACCGGCGCCAGCTTAAAGTACATTGCTTTCTTTCAGGATAAACAGTATATTAACCTCCCCTTATGAAACCCAATAATAAGATCCTCTTGCCCGCCGGATTCCAGGATTTATTGCCGCCCGATGCGGCGCTGGAATCGCGCTCGGTCAGTAAATTGCTGAACATTTTCGCCCGCTACGGTTATGAGCAGGTAAAACCGCCGCTGATAGAATTTGAATCCTCGCTCACTCTCGGCCAGACCAAATCATTAAAAAACCAAATGTTCCGGCTGATGGATCCGGTCAGTCACGAAACTATGGCGATCCGTGCAGATATGACGACCCAGATTTCCCGCATTGCCGCGACGCGAATGCAGGGCCAGGGGCTGCCGCTCAGGCTTTCATATTCCGGCCAGGTGATGCGGGTGAAAGGTAGCGGGCTTTACGCCGAGCGCCAACTGGCGGAAGCCGGCATCGAACTTATCGGTTCGGATTCCCCGCTGGCCGATGCCGAGGCGATATTGATCGCCGCCGAAGGTTTAAAAGCCCTGCATGTGAAGGATTTTTCGATAGATTTTTCTCTGCCGAACTTGGCCGGAATCATACTGGAAGATTTCGGTACGCCGGAAATTCTCTGGGACAAGATATTAGACCTGATTGATAAAAAGGATTTCGAGGGCATCCAGGAAATCCGCGCCCGCGCCTGCGGCGTCATCGTGCAATTGCTTTCCAGCACCGGGTCGGCCAAGAAAATCCTGCCTGATCTCGCAACCATGGTGGAACTCCCTAAACGCGCCCGCGCCCAATGTGAGCGCCTGCGCGAAGTGGTGGAAATCGTCGGCAAAGGCGCGCCGAAAGTGAAACTCACCGTCGATCCGCTCGAATATCGCGGGTTCGAATATCATACGGGACTAAGTTTCTCCATCTTCTCCCGCAAAGCACAAAACGAACTGGGCCGGGGCGGCAGATACCGTCCGGTTAATCCGGCGGAAGGGGATAAACCGAAGAAAGATAAGCCGATCGAGGCGGTGGGGTTCACTTTGTATATAAATAACATTCTCCGTGCCCTACCGAAATTCCGCCGCAAGCCCAGGGTTTTCCTGCCGTTTGGCACCAAATACGCCGAGGGCGAAAATCTAAGAAAATCCGGCACCATCACTGTTTCAGGACTGGAAAAGGCAAAAGACGCAAAAACGGAAGCCAAACGGCTCGGCTGCACCCATTATTGGGATGGGGAAGTGAAGGAGGTTTGATCAAACACACAGATATTTATGGAAGTGCTCTAGCCAATTTTTCAAGATAGTCTGCTATATCCGATACAGGTGATGGCCCGGCAAGCATTCCAAATTTCAAAGTATGAGCAACCATATTTTCCTCCATATTTGCGTAAGAAGTGGGAGATTCTGCAACCGTAGAAATACCCAAACGCTTTGATAGTTCATCTCTTAATGACCTTGCTTCTCCTAAGAAATTATTTCTAAAATGCACTTTCTCAGCTTCGGATAAAGCGTGGCTTTGTGCAATATGGCGAGACCAGTTTTCACGGATTTCCTGCTGTGTTGACCCCCACAAAGGTTCCATTTGAGGTCTTTTAGCCTTATAATCTGATTCAAACACCCGCATTTCTCGTGCGAATGTGATTACTCTCTGTCGTAATTGATTATTCGTATGTCCGGCAAATTCGTTTGTCTGTGGCGAGCCAATTCTTTCCTGATTTGTTAACGGCTTTCGGGTTATTATTACTGGCCAAAAGCAACATAAGCCTTCTATGAGTAATGCTGATAGGACAAGGTAAATATGATTTACATTACTTGATTTATCGAACAGTAGCTGAATCTCTGGCCATCCTAAACATACTGCAAAAATAAAGGACACAATGGCTCCTGGAGTTGAAATCCGTCTGCTCATTTTGGGAAATGCAATTGCGAGTGGTGAAGCAAAAAAGAAGAAGGCGGTTGCTAGTAAGCCAATAAGAAGGTAGCGAAGGTCTGTTCCCATGATTGATGATAACCTGAATCAGGCCTTTCTTTCAATAAGTGGCAAATTGTCCCAAACAATACTTGAATAATTTACTCGGGCTTAGTATATTGCAGGTATATTTACATTGTGGCGTCATTGCGAGGAGGGCATTGCCCGACGAAGCAATCCAGCCTGGATTGCCGCGCTCCCGCTGGTTGCTCGCAATGACGACTACTTTTAATAATTAGCTCTGGAATCTAAAGCTATGTTCATCCAAACCGAAAATACGCCGAACCCTGAGGCGCTAAAATTCATCCCCGGTGTGCCGGTGCTGGAAACCGGAACGGCGACTTTCACGGACGCTAAAGCGGCAAAAAATTCACCGCTCGCCGAGGCGCTTTTCACCGTCCCCGAAGTGCGGGGGATTTATCTCGGCGCTGATTTCATCACCGTCACCAAATCGGCGGAATCCGAATGGAATCTGCTGAAGCCCTCGCTGCTTTCCATCATCATGGATCATTTCGTCTCCGGCAAGCCGGTGATACTCAATACGGATAACGCGGTGGAAAGTTCTGATGGCGGTGATTCGGAAATCGTGAATCAAATAAAAGAATTGATCGAAACGCGGGTGCGTCCGGCTGTGGCGCAAGACGGCGGCGATATCGTATTCCGCGGGTTTGACGACGGCATCGTGAAACTCGAACTCCACGGCTCCTGCTCGGGTTGCCCAAGCTCCACCGCCACTCTCAAGGACGGCATCGAGAATATGCTGAAGCACTATGTGCCGGAAGTGGTCGGCGTGGAAGCGGTGCAGTAGCTTAAATCAGCGGATATTCCCGCGGCTTGAACAGCTGATAATGCCACCATTCGTTGCGGTAAAAATCCCATCCGGCGCTGGTCATTATTCCCATTAAAGTAAACCGGTTCTGCTGCGCTTCGCGAGAAATCTCAATATTCCCGTGATGCGATTTTGGGGAAAATTCATCGAAACCGGTTCCCATATCTAATTCTTTTCCGGTTGCGTCCAATAAATTCAAATCCACCGCAACACCCCGGCAATGTGGCAAAGACCCGGTTTCCGGATGCGATAGAAATTCCGGATCGGGCGTATGGTTCCACAGCGTCCATTGCGCCGAATGCGGCCGGTAAGCGTCGAAAATCAGCAGACGGCGGTCGATTTCCCTGGCGAGTGTTATCGCACGTGTTAGCGCCGCCGCCGCATCTGGGTGCAAATAACAATCGGCATTTTTATATATCGGCTTGCCGGTGAAGTTATTGGCGGTGGCATAGCGGATATCCAATTCCACGTCGAACTCCGGTTTTTTGATTTCTATGAGGTTTTTTACTGACAACCGTCAACTCGCAACTGTTAGCTGATTTATCTTCGCCGCCATGATGAAATCGTTTTCATGCAGGCCTTTGATTGAATGGGTGGAAAGCAGGATAGTGGCATAACCCCAGCCGAAGGTGATGTCCGGGTGGTGCTTTTCCTTCTCCGCAATCACCGCAACGGCGCAAACAAATTCCAATGCCTCAGCGAAATTCTTGAACCGGAAACTACGGATCAGGCATTTCGCCTCGTCTTCCATTCCCCAACCGGGGATTTCCTTGCATAATTCCACCGCCCGCTCACGCGACAACGCCGGAGTATCTTTTTTACAGGCAATGCAATGTTTTTCCAATAATGCCATAATCACTCCTTATTTGTCCTCTCGATAATAGCGCCGCATCCACGCAGTTTTTCCTCAAGCCGCTCATAGCCGCGGTCGAGGTGATAGACGCGGTTTATGATGCTGGTGCCCCTAGCCGCCAGGGCAGCAATAACCAGGGAGACCGAGGCGCGCAAATCGGTAGCCATCAGCGATGCCCCCGATAGATGATCAATTCCTTTCACCACCGCCGTATTACCATCGATTCTAATATCCGCGCCCATACGCGTCAATTCCGGAACATGCATGAATCGGTTTTCAAAAATATTCTCGGTGATGCGCGAAGTGCCGGTTGCTACGCACATGAGCGCAATCAACTGCGCCTGCATGTCGGTTGCGAAACCCGGATAGGCCTCGGTTTCGGCCTCTACCGGCAATAAATCTCCCGTTCTTTTTACGCGGATTCCGTGTGCGGTTTCGGTTATTTCCACTCCGCATTGGCGTAAAACGTCAATGGTTGCACCCATGATTTCCGCCTTAGCACCGAGCAATTCCACATCACCGCCGGTGATGGCAGCCGCCGTGGCGTAGGTCCCGGCCTCGATGCGATCGGGGATAACGGCGTAATTCACTGAATTTAAATTTTTCACACCTTCAATGGTTAAAACCCTGGTGCCGATGCCTTCGATTTTCGCGCCCATTCTTTTAAGGCAATTCGCCAAATCGGAAACTTCCGGCTCCATGGCGGCATTTTTGACTACAGTGGTGCCTTTCGCCAGCGTCGCCGCCATTAATAGATTCTCCGTCGCCCCTACCGTGACTTTGGGAAATTCGATTACCGCGCCTTTTAAGCCCCCTTTGGCGTTCGCCTGAACGTAACCTTCGTTGAGTGTAATTTCCGCGCCCATTTTTTCCAAAGCCGCAAGATGCAGATCAATTGGTCGCGTTCCAATAGCGCAACCGCCGGGCAGCGATACCCGCGCAGTGCCAAACCTCGCCAGCAGCGGCCCTAAAACCAGCGCTGAGGCGCGCATTTTCCGCACGATCTCGTAAGGTGCGGTCAAATCCTTGATGTCGGCAGCCGAAAGGGTCATAACGCGTCCGTCATGCCCGGGCTTGTAATCCGAGCAGGCATTTATATTCAAGCGAACGCCGTGATGTACCAGGAGATTAGCCATGGTGGAGATGTCGGACAGGTGTGGCAGGTTCGATAGCGTCACGCTGCCCTCCATCAATAGGCTGGCGGCCATCAGCGGCAGTGCAGAATTCTTTGCCCCGCCGATTTCGATTTTGCCTTTTAGGCGAACGCCGCCGGTGATTTTGATTTTGTCCATTTACGAAAAGTGCCTTGTGCCTTATACATATACAGGGCACAAACCACAAAGCACAAGGCACTAAAAAGAATGCAACGTAAATATTTCGGCACTGACGGCATAAGGGGCGAGGCTGGAAAATCCCCGATGGACGCGGAAACTGCCTTGAAAGTCGGCATGTCGGCCGGGCTGCAATTCACCCGCGGCGACCATCGGCACCGCGTAGTAATCGGCAAGGATACTAGGCTTTCCGGCTATATGATTGAATCGGCGCTGACCAGCGGCTTCGTCGCAGTCGGGATGGATGTGGTGCTGGTCGGGCCGATCCCGACGCCCGGAATCGCCATGCTGACGCGCTCGCTCCGCGCCGATCTGGGCGTGATGATCTCGGCCTCGCACAACCCGTTCAAGGATAACGGCATAAAATTATTCGGGCCGGACGGCTATAAACTCTCCGACGAAATCGAACTCAAAATCGAGGCGCGGATGGGCAAGGATATGTCAGCCAATTTCGCTACGCCGAAAAACCTCGGCCGCGCCAAAAGGCTGGACGATGCCGCCGGGCGCTATATCGAATTCGTCAAAAGCAGCTTCCCGAAAAAGCTCAACTTAAGCGGGCTGCGCATAGTGCTCGATTGCGCGCACGGTGCGGCCTATAAGCTAGGGCCGACGATATTATGGGAACTGGGCGCTGAGGTGATTCCCATAAATCAAAGCCCGACCGGGTTCAATATCAATGAAAATTGCGGCTCGACTTACCCGGAAATCGTAGCAAAAGAAACGGTGCGGCTGCAGGCTGATATCGGGCTTGCGCTTGACGGCGATGCCGATCGGCTGGTGGTCTGTGACGAAGAGGGCGCAATCATCGACGGCGATCAATTGATGGCGCTGATTGCCACCGATTGGCAGGAAAAAGGCCGGCTGAAAAAAAGCGGCGTCGTCACCACCCAGATGTCAAACCTGGGTTTGGAGATTTACCTGAAATCGAAAAACCTGGACTTAAAGCGCACAAACATCGGCGACCGCTACGTCGTCGAGGAAATGCGGAAAGGCGGCTACAACGTCGGCGGCGAGCAATCCGGGCACATTATCCTTTCCGACTATTCGACGACCGGCGATGGCCTGATCGCGGCGCTGCAAGTGCTGGCGGTGCTGAAGGAGAAAGAGAAAAAAGCCAGTGAACTGCTGAAAGTTTTCGAGGCTTACCCGCAGGTGCTGCTCAGCGTAAAAATGAAAAACATGAATAGCCACGGAGATATTTTGCAAGATAACGCCGTGAAAAAAGCGATCGCGGATAGCGAAAAGCGGCTGGGCAGCCATGGCCGTATTTTCGTTCGCAAATCCGGTACTGAAAGCGTCATCCGCGTCATGGCCGAGGGCGATAACGAGCATCTGATAAAACAATTGGCGGAAGATATAGCGGGGGAGATTGAGCGGGCGGCAGGGGCTTAAGATCTCTTAAGAAGATTTTCCATAAGCTCGGTCTTGAACATTAGGGAAGCGTTTCTGCGTAATTTTTCCACCCATCCTCTGCAACTCGTCATCAAGCAGTGATCTTACGGAACGATTTGAAGTCTCTTTCATGGCAAACAAGGTTGTGCTGTCACCGCGTGCTTCAGCAAGTGGAGCCATAAAATCCCTATTTGCAGCATGAGCGATTCTTTGCATATTGTGCGCCGATTCCGGCGCGTTCTGCGCTCCCATTAACGAAGCGGCATCATTGCCAAGATTGTTTCGCGGTAAGTTAAGGTGATTATCCCGCCATGCTATTATGTTCTGGCGAAACTCCGCGCACTTCTCCAAAAGTTCGTAATCCATTACAGTTTGCGGATTAGGATTATCGCCAACTGCCGCTTGATAAATTTGCTTTATGCGGTCTGTGACTACCAGCTTATCATACTTTCCCGGCTCACCCGAACTGCCCATGATATGATGCTCAACCGCGTGCCAAAGATTATTGTAATGCTCAGTAAATAATTTATCGCGTATAGCCTTAGAGTGACTACCGCTTGTTGTACCAAGATTCTCCCTGATTTCGTGATAATCCGACATTGCAAGATTCTCGGTAATAGCTTCCAGCGAAGCGAGCATCCCGGTAAATAAAATATTAACGGCGGAAATCCCGCGCTTGGCTTTAGGCAAATTCCCGGCCTGGATAGCGGCGGTTGAAGCCACTAGATGATCATTCATTTCCCTGGCAAGAATTTCAGGAATCTGGTGCAAACCGCGAAACTGGGTAAAATATGTATCGCCATTGAGGGTTAGAGCAAAAACCACCTCTTTCATTTTATCTGTGACTACAAATTCCGGGTAGGAAGGCGGGGAAACTTCGATACCCACCCTTTTAAGGTGGCGATACCAGATAGACGCGCTTTGGCTGGCGTGCTGAGTGTGCTTCACAATCTGATAAATAGGGTCTTCCAGCGACTTTGTTGCCATGGCACTTTCAAGATTAATCACCTTGCCTTGGTCTGCAGAAAGTAATGTCTGACCAAACATATTGCGCTTTTCCAGGAACGATTCAAGGGCTGGGGAATCATCTATTGTAACAGAATGCTTGGAATCAGGGTTGCCTAACAAGGATGGGATACGGCTTACAGTTTCAATTACTTTCTGAAACCCGGCAAGCCAGGAAAGTTTAACAGCGGCGCGGCCATATTGACCATCGGCTATATCCTTTGCTGCTCTCTCAAATAGGTCAGCAGAATTAATCAAACCAACTTCCATTGCCTGCAAAACTGCCCTTCTATTGCTGGCGGGTGAACATGGCGGGAGAGGATATGCTAAACGGGCTGCTTCAATAATCGGCACCCCTTGAAGGGTTGCATAATCTTCAGCTATTACTCCCCGTGCATTTGATTGAGCCATCAATATTACTTTCTTTAATATTATCCGGTTATTCTATATAAACTTCCTTAACAAATCGTTAATGTTAGCAAATTATTTTCTTACGCAACTAACAGACTGAAATGCAAGCTAAAATCCTAATAATCGCCGGTTCGGATTCCGGTGGCGGGGCGGGGGTGCAGGGCGATATAAAAACCGTCACGGCCTTGGGCGGTTATGCGGCCACGGCTATAACGGCGCTGACCGCGCAAAATACGCTCGGCGTTTTCGGCATCCATGAAATCCCCGATGATTTCATCGCACAGCAGATCGAATTGGTGCTGTCGGACATCGGCGCTGACGCTATAAAAACTGGAATGCTGCATCGTGTCGGTGTCATAAAAACGGTGGCGGATAGCTTAAAAAAATTTCAGCATATTCCTTTGATTATCGACCCGGTGATGGTGGCGAAAGGTGGCGCCGCTTTATTAGAGCTGGAAGCCGTCGAACATTTAAAAAATCTATTAATGCCGCGCGCATTCTTGGTGACGCCCAATATCCCGGAGGCGGAAATCCTGGCGGTAATGAAAATTTCCGACGTTGCTGGGATGGTGACAGCGGCGGAAAAAATAATGGAATTGGGGCCAAAAAACGTATTGGTAAAGGGCGGGCACCTCGATTCAGAGAAAATATATAATGTCCTAGCCGGGCGGGACGGCGTGAAGATTTTCGAAAAACGCTGGCGCGAAAGTCGGAATACCCACGGCACCGGCTGCGCGCTTGCTTCCGCCATTGCCACTTTTACCGCGCAGAAATATCCTTTAGTAAAAGCCGTGAAGAAAGCGCTGGATTATGTCGATAAGGCGATAAAAACCGCTCCAAATATTGGTAAGGGGCATGGGCCGTTGAATCACATGGTTTAAGAAAAGTGCAGAGTGCCAAGTGAAGAGTGCAGAGGTAGAATTTGGTTTACCTTTCCTCTGCACTCGGCACTTTATACTCTCCACTACACTACCAATCCTTCAGAAAATAACACAAGGATAGGTTAAAAACGCTGGTTATCTTATATAGGTGGGTAAGGGTTATCGGTTCCACACCCTTTTCGTAATCCTCCAACTGTTTCTCGGAAATCCCGGTCTTTTGGCAAAGGACATCTGGCTCAACCTCATAGATTTTCCTTATCGCCTCAATTTTCCTGCCTATTTGCTGCTCGAAACTTTCATGCTCCGTCATTTTTTCCCCATGAGTTAAAATTTAACAAAATTATAAAAATCATTTGATAGTGAAAGGGTTATTGCATTCTGTCCCATAATCTGACATAAGCATAAACCTATAATATAATGAGTTATAATAGGTGGAAGCCTAGGCGTCAATATGTATAATCCTATTAGGAAATTTCCGAGATTTTTCTATAATATTCACATGCGGAAGAGTGAAATTATTAGGGAAAAGCTGCGGAAAAGGATTGTCGAACTTAATCTTAAATACGGCGCAATCTCAAAAAAACTTGGGCGTAATCACGCTTATATTCATCAGTATATAACTAGGGGCGTGCCCGAAGAATTGCCGTATGAGCTAAGATTACCGCTGGCCACGCTGCTCGGCTGGCAGGAAAGAGACTTGCGTGTCAATGAGATAACCATGCCGTTTGGGACTGCCGGGGTTGAATATCCCGCGTTCGGGCTGGAGGAGAAAAAAGGTGGTCGTTATCTTGGCACTGGCCGAAAAACCGGGCGCGAAGGCAGTAATATCGATCCGCTTTTGGTTTTCGAGGCGACGCGCTTGACCGGCGAAATTGCCAAGGAATTTAACCTTTCCGCCAACAAGATAAGGAATATTGCACTGGAAGCTGCTGAAATCGCCTCTGAGCGTAAATCCGCCGTCACCCGGAACTTAATCCTTTACCTCATCGAGATTTCGGGGGAGAAGTGAGAATCTCCTTGATTCCCGGGCAGTTTTAGGTTAGACAGGCATCCCTTGAATTGAAATATCGGAGCTAGCACATGAAAGAAGGCATCCACCCGGAATACCACAGTATAAAAGTCGTCATGACCGACGGCTCGTCGTTCGAAACCCGCTCCACTTATGGGAAAGAAGGGGATACATTGCAATTGGACGTCGATCCGAAAACCCATCCGGCGTGGACCGGCGGCGGCGGGCACATCAATGAAAATGCGAGCCAGGTAGCGAAATTCAATAAGCGTTTCGGCGGCTTCAAAATGGTTGGTGCCGCGCCGAAAGGCGCTTCCGCCGCAAAACCAAAGGCCGAAACGGCCGCTGCCAGTGCCAAACCAAAATCCGAAGCCCCGACGAAGAAGAAAGAGAAGAAGGCAGAAGAATAGAGTTTGAGAGTATGAGAATCTAAGAATCTGAGGCAGGGTTCTTTCTTCACTTAAACTCTCAAACTCTCAGATTCTCATACTCTCACTTAAGCAACCCCTCGACATCCAGCGAAGACTCTTCGCCGATTTTTTCGTAATTATTTTCCAGCCAGTCGTCAGCGGCCTGGCGGCCGGTTTCCTTTAGATGAATCAGGAAATCCCAATCGGCGTTGAATTTACTGGCGGGACCGAAGCCAGTCATGATCTCCTCGGCCCCGATCATATGCAGGTTGATCCGGCGGTATGATGAGGATTTCAACTTGCCGGATGCGATCAATTCGGAAATCAGCGAAATGCAGCCAACTTCGCGAAGAAGCGAATTGTTGAAGCTGATTTCGTTGACGCGGTTCAATATGTCCTGCGCCTTCAGCGGCACATCTTCGTTGTTTAAAGGGTTCACCTGGATTATTACGATATCAGACGTGTCTGTTTCCTTGATGAGCGGCCTGAGTGATGGATTGCCGGAATAACCGCCATCCCAATAAAATTCGCCTTCCACCTCGACGCTTTTCGATAAGAACGGCAGGCAACCAGAGGCCATCAGCATTTCCATATCCAATTCTTTTTTGCTGAAAACCCTGGGTTTACCGGTTTTGACATTCGAAGCGTTGACGAACAGGTCGATTTTCCTGCCCTTGCGCAATTCGGAAAAATCCAGCAATTCGGCCAGCAAATCGCGCATCGGGTTCAAATCGAAAAAATTGAACTGGTAGGGCGAAAACAACCTTGTTAAGTAATCCAGCGCATAGAACGAGGGCGAGAAAGTAAGGTCTTTATTCCCGAACATCCGGTCAATGATGGTCGGTTGAAACGGTGACATGCTGGAAAGTGCGTTCACCTTGCGCCAGAAGGATTCCAGCAGCTTTCGCGCTTCCTGTTTGCCGCCATTGTTTACTCCATATACCAGCAGTGCGGCGTTCATCGCCCCGGCGGAAACTCCGCTGATGCCCTCGATTTCCACCGCATCGTCCTCCAGGAATCGGTCCAAACAGCCCCAGGTGAAGGCGGCGTGCGTCCCGCCGCCCTGCAGTGCCAGGGAGATTTTCTTGGCTCCAGCGCGGATTTTCTTTTTCTTGTTTACAGCCATGCCGGGGAGGATACTATCGCCCCCGGCCATATGGAAGATAAAAAAATCGTTAGGATATACACTGACGGAGCCTGCTCTGGTAATCCCGGACCGGGCGGCTGGGGCGCGATTTTAACCTGTGACGGTAGGGAAAAGGAAATCCACGGCGGCCTGGATGCCACCACCAACAACCGCATGGAATTGACGGCAGTTATCCAGGCGCTGGCGGCACTCAAAAAACCATCAATAGTGCATATATATACCGACAGCACCTATGTGAAAGACGGGATGGAGAAATGGCTACATGGCTGGAAAAAAAACGGCTGGAGAACCGCCGCGAAAAAGCCAGTAAAGAATGTGGATTTATGGAAAAAGCTGGAGGAAGCTCTTGCCCCGCATAGCGCCAAATGGCACTGGGTTAAGGGCCATTCCGGACATCCGGAAAATGAGCGGGCGGATGCGCTGGCAAGAAGGGGATCGGAAACATGAATCCTGAATTCAGGATTCTAGCTTTAGGGCTCTGGCCCCTCCAATAAGCCAGCACCGCACATACAAAATCTGGTTTCGCTGTTTCTTTAAAATCTTGAACCGGACGCCGGAGAATTCCAGCTCCTCTCCGGGATCGGGGATGGTCCGGGCTTGCTCGATTATCAATCCGCCGATGGTGGCGGCTTTGTCATCGGGCAGGTTCCATTCGAGTTGGCGATTAATATCACGCACCGGCGTGGCTCCTTCGATTTTGTAAGACCCGCCGGGCTCCTTCACAATTCCAGTGAAAGCCTTATCGTATTCATCGTCCATGTGGCCAACGATTTCCTCCAATATATCCTCCAGAGTTACCAGTCCTTGCAACCCGCCATATTCATCGACCACCAGCGCCATATGGTTGCGCTTCTGGCGGAACTGGAAAAGCTGCTCTTTCAACTTGGTCGTCTCTGGGACAAACCAGGCCTCAGAAAGCGCCCTGCGCCAATTGACTTTGGCGAAATCGCCGCCCGCCTGTGTCACCTCCTTCAGCAGCGCCTTGGAATGCAGTATACCTATTATATTATCCGGATTCTCCCGCCATACCGGAATGCGAGTGTGGGTGTTGTCAAGCACTTCGGCTATGATGTGTTCCGGCTTGCGCCCGATATTTATGCTGATGATGCGGCTGCGCGGTATCATTACTTGGCGCACCGAAGTTTCCTCAAGCTCTAATATGCTTTGCAGCATATCTTTATCCTGCTTTACCACCTCGCCCGCGGAATGGTGAAGGTCGATTGTTTCACTTATCGCCTCCAGGCCGGAATTCTCCTCCCCGGCTTTTATGCGCAATATGCGGAAAAGGTAATTGACGAACTGCTGCACCAGCCCGGTAACCGGCGCCAGCAGCCACACCACCAACCGTACCGACCGAGAAAAGGCAAGCGCAACTCTCTCAGCGTTGGAGAAAGCGTAAGTTTTCGGTATCACCTCACCGCAAACCAGTACCAGCAAGGTGATGATTACGGTAGCGTAAATCACCCCGTCATCACCATAAATGCGGATGAGGATTTCCGTCGCAACCGACGAAGCAGTTATGTTCACCGCACTATTGCCGAGCAATATGGCGCTTAAAGTTCTATCTTTCTGTCGGATCAGGTCGGAAACCAGGATAGCGCGCTTGTTACCCTCGGTGCTGAGACGATGGATACGGGCACGGGAAACCGTGGTGATTCCCGTTTCCGCCGCCGAAAAAAAACCCGAAAGCAGAATTAATGCAAGGACGATGATGATTGCGGTCATTTCAATTTCCATGCGAGGAAATCAAGGAGTTTCCGTTCGCTCACGTCTTTTTCAACGAAACAATCACCGATCGCCCGCGCTAGAATGAATGTCAATTTTCCGTCCGCCGCTTTTTTATCCTTATGCATCGCGGCTATCATGGCTTTTGCTGCAAGTTTCGCTTTCACCTGATTCAGCGAATATGGCAGCCCGGATTCCTTTATAAAATCCCGCGCCTCTAACGCCGCTTCTTTGCCGCAAATGCCGAGATAGGCGGAAAACTCGAATGCAAGCAGCATCCCGATCGCAACCGCCTCGCCATGTAGCAATTTATCGGAAAAACCCGTAGCTAGCTCAAGCGCATGGCCGAATGTATGGCCGAGATTTAACAACGCCCGCACATCCTGTTCCTTTTCATCGCATGAAACTATATCGGCTTTCGCTTCGCAGCTTTTGAAAATTGCATGGATCAGGGCTTCCGGCTCGCGGTTTTTTATTTTCCGCAAATTCCTTTTCAGCCACTCAAAAAAATGCCGGTCAGCGATGAGGCCGTATTTTATCACTTCAGCGAATCCAGCTAGGAACTGACGCTCATCCTGAGTTTTAAGTGTTGAAATATCGGCTATGACCAGGCGCGGCTGATGAAAACTGCCAATAAG
>JABDBP010000017.1 GCA_013288565.1 Alphaproteobacteria bacterium
TCGGTCGATAGCCCGACGGGAAAAAGACTTCTTGATATAGTGGAAAAAGAACTTACGGGAGAAAAAGATTCTCCGCCTGATTCCCCGTCCGCGCCACCGGAGGAAAAAATCGATCAGGCGGATGGGAGGCCGGAAATATTTCCCGAGGAACAATCGGAAAAACCGGCTGTCACTGAGAGGATAAAGCCGGTTCAGGATCCGAATGCATGGTGATGGGAGGTGGACAGGTTCGCCACACATAACTATCTGATTTATAGAGTAAATCTCTATTAACCTTTTCTTAACCTCTTTCTGCTATGATTGTTTATTTGAATCCCTAAGTGCGCAAGAAACACTGCATCTGCAGGGTGAAAATCAATCCGGAAGGTTAAACAGTAGGCTGATATGGCAGATAGAGAAGGAATTATAAAGTGGATTATAAGCAAATATGGGTCGCGTGCGGATGATACGGATTATAATGCAAAGGATTATGCTGCAAAGAATGAGTATGTCGAGCGTCTCTTCCGCGACCGCCTTACTGTTCTCGATAAGGAAGATCATAAAATTACACCATTGGAAGAGGGAACTATTATAAAACTACAACTCTCTTATAGCGGGAACCATTCCCTTTTCGTGGTGGGTGAAATCAATCTTGAAAGCAGCCCACAGAGTCTAAGGCTAACCGATGTAAAAACCGGAAAATCTTATGATATCAAAGCTGGGAGGCCTTTCACTATAGGAAGGAATGAAAAAAATGACATAGTATTGATTGATCCCTCTACCCATACTTCGAAATATCATGCGGAGATACGCTTTGAGGGTGGGAAGTTCGTTTATGAGCATAAAGGAAAAAATGAAGGCGTCGCTATAAAACCTGGACGCTAACCGCGGCAATTCCGGGGTAAATTAGCACTCCCGTGCAATCCATCCACCGCCTAGCACTCTGCTCCCATCATAAATAACGCAGGCCTGGCCAGGAGTTATTGCAAGTTCTGGCTCTAATAAATCCACTTCCGCGCCAGTTCCCGATAGCCGGATTTTCGCCGGGATTCCTTTTTGCGTGGAGCGCAGTTTCACCGATAAAATTTTATCCGAATCGAAATTATCCCCACCCAGCCAATTCAAATCGCGCACACTGACGCTTTGGCTGTATAAAGCCGATTTTGGGCCGACTAAAACTCGGTTTTTTTCCGCATCCAGTTTCACAACATAAAGCGGTTCCGCCGCCGCAACGCCGATACCGCGACGTTGGCCGACGGTATAATTTATAATCCCATCATGCTTTCCTAGAACCCTTCCGTCGATGTGGATTATCTCGCCGGAATCCAGCGCGCCGGGGCGCAGCCGCTCGATTACCTTGGCATAATTCCCATCGGGAACGAAGCAGATATCCTGGCTATCGGGTTTGTCATATACCGGAAGCCCGAGCCGGAGCGCTTGTTGTCGTGTTTCTTCCTTGGTCATACCGCCTAATGGGAATTGCAGGAATTCCAATTGGTCTTGCGTGGTGGCGAAGAGGAAATAGCTCTGGTCTTTCTGCGGGTCCGCCGCCATGTGCAATTCCGCACCGCCCGCACCATCGATGCGGCGGACGTAGTGCCCGGTCGCCAGCGCATCAGCGCCCAAATCCTTCGCCGCCCTGTATAAATCGCGGAATTTCACCGACTGGTTACATTTCACGCAAGGAATCGGCGTTTCACCGCGCATATAGCTATCGGCGAAATCTTCCATCACCTCTTGCTTGAACACACTTGCGTAATCCAATACATAATGCGGAAAACCCCGTGATTCTGCCACCATTTTTGCATCGTAAACATCTTGCCCGGCACAGCAGGCGCCTTTTTTCATCGGGCCAGAGTAATCGTATAGTTGCAGCGTGATGCCGATGACCTCATAGCCTTGCTCATGCAGGAGTGCAGCCACGGTGGAACTATCAACCCCGCCGGACATGGCGACGACGATTCGTTTTAGTGGTGAGTGGCGAGTGCTGAGCGCCGAGTTCTCGAGACTCTGCGCTCTGTATTCTGCACTCTGCACTCTATTCTCTGCACTCTTACCCATTGCGATTTAACAAAATAATATTATATACTTCGCCTGATGAAAAAATTCCTTTTCCTGCCGCCAATATTACTGATTTTATTCGGGTTTGCGGCGCTGGCCGAAAAAACCACAGAAAAACCCATCGAAAAAGCCGTTCCGCAATCTGAGGAGCAGCTTGTCTTTTCCTATGCGCCTATCGTAAAAAAAGCGGCGCCGGCGGTAGTTAATATCTATACCCGCAAAAAAGTCAAGGTAAATGCCGTTTCCCCGCTGATGAACGACCCAGTTTTCCGGCAGTTCTTCGGTGGTAGGGTGCCGGGCGGAATGGCCGAGCGTGTGGTGAGTTCGCTGGGCAGCGGTGTCATCGTCAATTCCGACGGCCTCATCATCACCAACAACCATGTGGTACAGGATAGCGACGAGATAACCGTGGTATTGCCCGACCGGCGAGAATTTGAATCGGAAGTTGTTTTGACCGACGCGAAAACCGACCTGGCGCTGGTGAAGATAAAGGCGAAAGTTACCGGCCTACCCTATCTGGAACTCGGCGATTCCGACAAATTGGAAGTGGGCGATGTGGTACTGGCCATCGGCAACCCGTTCGGCGTCGGCCAAACGGTGACGCACGGGATAATTTCAGCGCTGGCGCGCACCACCGTCGGCATCAGCGATTTCCAGTTTTTCATCCAGACCGACGCGGCGATCAACCCAGGAAATTCCGGAGGTGGGCTGGTGGATATGGAAGGCAAGCTGATCGGCGTCAATACCGCGATTTATTCCAAAACCGGTGGCAGCAACGGCATCGGGTTCGCCATACCCTCTAACATGGCAGCCACCGTAGTTGCAAGCGTCGGGGCCAAGGGCGGGAAAGTGGTACGGCCTTGGATCGGCCTAACGGTCCAGCCAGTGACAGCGGAAATTGCCGAATCGCTTGGGCTTTCGCGCCCTCAGGGGGTAATGGTGAAAAAAGTTCTCTCCGGCAGCCCGGCGGAAAAGGCAGGGATCAAATCCGGCGACGTTATATTGCAGGTCGATGAAAAGGAAATCCCCGACGAGCAGACGCTCCGGTTCCGGGTCGCCACCTACAAGGTTGGCTCTAACGCCGATTTCAAGATTTTCCGCGACCGCGCCGGGCAGGTGATCAAAGTCAATATGGAAGCGCCTATGGAAACTCCGGCGGCCGAGCATGTAAAAATGGCGGGGAAAAACCCGCTTTCCGGCGCAGTAGTGGCAACTATCACCCCAGCATTGATCGAGGATAAGGGACTCAAGGAAACCGCCGAAGGCGTCGTGATCCTGGCGATAGCGCAAGGCAGCATCGCGAGCCGGGTCGGTTTCGCCGAGGGAGACATAATCACTTCTGTTAATGGTGCACACATAACCGAAGTGGGGGATTTGAAAACCGCCATCGGCAAAGGCGATCACGGCACCTGGCTGGTCGTCGTCCAGCGCGGCGAGGAAACGCTGAATATTACGATAAAGGGGTGAAAACCAGCGAAGTCAGCGTAGCCGAATCCGGGATGCGGCTTGATCGCTGGGTGAAGAAAAATTACCCGGACATCACCTTCGTTTTCCTGCAAAAACTGCTCAGGAAAGGCGGAATAAAAGTTGACAGCAAAAAGGCCAAGCCGGAACAGAAGCTCGAAACCGGGCAGCAAATCTCGATAATCGAATTCGAGCGGCGCGAGAAAACCGTGAAAGAAAAGCCGCCAATTTCCGCAGCGATGATCGAGCGGTTGCAGAAAGCGGTGATTTATAAGGATGAAAACATCCTGGCGATAAATAAGCCACCGGGCTTAGCGGCGCAGGGCGGCACGAATGTGAAGGAAAGCGTAGACGAAGCACTGGATTTTTTGAAATTCGGGCTCGACGAACGGCCGCGGCTGGTGCACCGGATAGATAAGGATACCAGCGGTGTCATGCTGCTTGCCCGCAATCGCAAATCGGCAGTAACACTCGGAAAAATGTTCAAAGAAAAAGGCATAAAAAAAACCTATTGGGCACTGACGGCGAAAGTGCCGGAGAATATCGAGGGAAAAATCTCCGCACCGCTGGCGGCGAAATCAAGCGATGGGTATTCGGAAAAAACTTCCGTCGATGCGTCCGGCAAAAAAGCGATAACTATGTATCGCGTAAAGGAAAAGGTGGGAGAAGTTGCATTCGTCGAGCTGGAGCCATTGACCGGTCGGATGCACCAGCTCCGCGCACATATGGCTTACATAGGCTGCCCGATTTTAAGCGATGGAAAATATGGCGGGCGGGAGGCTTTCATCACCGGGCTATCCGACAAAATGCACCTGCATGCGCGAAGTATAGAATTCAAGCTTTCTGGCAAGAAAATATTTGTTACCGCGCCAATGCCGGAACATATGTTAGAATCGTTCAAAATGCTCGGGCTTGAGTGAGGCGTTATTTCCTAAAATAAACATCCACCGCATGCGCCAAGGCACCAGCCAATTTTTTACGGTAATCAGGTTTCACCAACATTTTTTCCTCATATTTATTCGATAAATAACCAAGCTCAATAAGCACCGAGGGCACGTCGATGCCGGTCAGCACCACATATCCGGCGAACCGGTGTGAATGGCCAAGCAGCCGCGCCTGCCCACCCAATTCATGCACCACCACTTCCGCGAATTTCGCCGAGGCATTACGGTTTTCCGATTGCACCAGATCAATCACCACATCCTTCGCATCTTTGTTTTCGCGGCTGAGATCGAGATGCCCAAGTGCGCTCGCTTTATCCGGCTGATTGTCTAATTTTTCCATCTCATCTGCCGCCGCGGCAGACGAGAGCGTATATACCGAAAGCCCGCGCACTTTTGCATCCGGGTTGATATCGGCGTGCAGCGAGATGAATAGATCGGCATGCAAATCCCTCGCTTTTACCGTGCGTTCCTTTAAACCCACATAGACATCTTTGGTTCGCGTCAGGAAAACTTTGTACTTTGCATTTTTGGCCAGCAGGGCTCGGAGATTTTTTGCATATTGCAGGGTGATGTTTTTTTCCTTTAGTCCGCTTTCCGATATGGCGCCGGGATCATTACCGCCATGACCGGGATCGATGATTATCACTAGTTTCGCTGGCTTTTGCAGAATGATTTTCGACTTCGCAGTAACCGGATGCGGTTTTTCATGCTGCATGGAAAGCGGCGTTGCACTCGCTACAGCGGCGGCAAGAAAAATCGCCAGCAAAATCATCAATACAAATTTATTTCCACTCCCTGGCATAGCGGAATCATATTAATTCTTGCTGGCGGTTTTCACAACGCATATACTTGGGCACAATGTTAAACATAGAAGGCCATGCCGATAAGTCATACGACCGCGAGCTGAAAGAGCTCTGTGATTTTATTATCAAAATGAGCGACGGCGTGCTGGATTTGTTGCAGCTTGCAGCAGCGGCGCTTGAGTCACCCGGCTCGGCTGCCGTCGATGATGCAAAACTCCGCGACCGCGAGATCAACCGGCTAGATTTAAACATTGAAGATCACGCCACTATGATAATGACGCGTCGCCAACCATTCATGGGTGAGCTTAGGTTCATCACATCTGCGATAAAAATGGCGACCGAGCTGGAACGCATGGGCGATATGGCGAAAAACACGGTGAAGCGCTCAGCTAAGCTCACTCGGTCAATACCGGAAAATACGCTGAAAGATTTAATGTCAATGCTTACCCTGGTGCGCTCAATGCTCATAGAAAGCATTGCGATCTTCAAGAATTTCGATGGGGCCAAAGCCCAGAAAATCCTTGAAAATGACGACAAAGTAGATGCGATTTATAAAAGCCTATTCAAAAATCTTCAGGATGACATGATGCGAAGTCCCGGCGACGCCGCGACATTCACCCATGTGATTTTCGCTGCCAAGAACCTGGAGCGCATCGGCGACCACGCCGCCAGCCTCGCGAAAATAATTTATTACGTCAATTCCGGCGAGAAGGTGACTAAGAACGGGATATAGCCAAAAATGGCTATCTGTAGTACCGGATTTTCTGTTGCGCCTCGGTCACCTCGCCGCTCTTGCGGCAAAACAGTAAGCTCAAGCACAGGAAAAACACCGCGCTAGCCGCAACAATTCCGGCATATTTATAAAGAAGCTTCTCCTTCAGATCGGAAGTATCCTGAACCCGGGCATCTAAGTTCAATTCGGTGACTATCTGCCAGCTGTTGCCCAGAAATTTGGCTTTTTCCATGGCCACACCCTTTTTTTCGTCTTGGTCTACCTCGACTATAAAGCTATCACGCCCTATGCCCAACAACTCTCGCTTGAACGGCATACTGTTGATGCTGTGGGAAACCTTGTTGTCATTGCCGATTATATAGATGTTTTCGCCGTTCTTCAGCATTCCCTGGTAATTGAAGGTGGCGGGATGCGGCACGAAGGAAAGCCTGAACACCAGAACCCCCAGCAGGCTGCCATCATTAATTATCGGCGTCGCCATCAGGCTTGAAGGTATGCTGTTATCGGCGGCACCGTACACCGAGTATGGCTTCACGTCATGCAACACGACCTCGCCGCTTTTTAAGCCCGACGCATCCTTAAAAATCAAGGCCAGGTTGCTGTCCTTCCATTTTTCATCGGTTGCTATGTCAACTGTAAAATCCCCGTATTTTTCCCGGCTATATAACACGGTGCCATGCGGATCAATTATCTGCACATCATACAGGTAAAGGGATTTTTCCAGATCGGCGAAAATCGGGTCATAGGTTGAATACAGTGAATCGTAAAAGGCAAGCGCCGCATCGACCGACTGGTCAGCAGGAGTAGGGATTGGAGTATTTTCCTGTGTAGGGGCCGCTTCCGTCGGGACGCTCTTTCCGTATTTTTTTACGAGGATTTTCGCAGCATCAGGCCCAATCCTGGAATAGCTGTCGGCCATATCGGCCACCAGCTTCTTCATCGCCGGATTGCTCGAGAAAGCGACGATTTCATTCTTCAATGAATTTAAATAATTCAGGAAGTCCGATTTGAAAACCGTGTTATAGAGCCTGGCCTCCTGCACCACCTGGTTTTCCGCCTCACCCTCGATATATTTGGCAGAGAATATATAGCCGAAGGCAAGCGCCACCAGCGCAGCAACGAAAAAGCACAAAAACAGTTTAAAGGCGCGGCCAAACCTGCTGGGTTTATCGTTTGTGTACATAGTCCTTCTCCCGCTTAACTGGAACTAACAGAAGCACACTCTAAAAACAAATTCTTTCTAAGACCACAGAAAGGTTGAATTTTTTTTGCTTTGCGGCGATAGTCAAAATGACACACTAATTTCAACAGGAGAGCTACTTAAATTATGGCAGAAAAAGAAAAGATTCAGGAGGATTTTACCGCCGCTGAGGAGAAATTGATGCAGGCACTGGCGAAGCTTGACAATGTAATCGGCGGAACGCTCGAGAAATTCGCGCATCTCAAGAAAGAGCTGGCCGAAAAGCATGCCGACGAGCAGCCGTTGCTGGAAAATTCGGAAATCCGGGCATTGCAAGACGAAAATAAAAAGCTTTATAGTGAGAATGAGGGAATTCGATTAGCGCTGACAACAGAAAAGGCGAGGAGCGATAAACTTGCCAAAGTCAAGCGCGACGCCTCCGATCGCATCGAAAACCTTATAAGCCAACTAGAAAAAGCGATGGCCGCTTAACCTATATCATATGGCGCTGGTTGACCTGGACATCGGCGGAAGAAAATTCCAACTCGCCTGCGGCGATGGCGAGGAATCCCGTCTTACTGGCCTTGCTAATTCCTTAAACAGCCGCATCAGCGAGCTGAAACTTGTCCATGAAGGTTCCGGCCAGTTGCTGCTCGCCATGACCGCGCTGATGATGCAAGACGAATTGAACGAACTCGGTAAAAAAGCCGTTTCGGCGCCGGAGAGCAAAACCGAGGCAAATAGTCAATATTTAAAGCCCGCCACCGAGAAAATAAATCTTATCGCCGAATACATGGAAACCCTTGCCGGGAAGCTTGAAGAATGCTAGGCTTACCGTCAAGGAAGGGGTGCTGCGCCTGCGCGTTATAAGTTTATATCCCAGGAGCCAATGTACCTTGTAAGGGAGCTGTCCCTGACTTTGGGCCTTGCCCTTAGTTATATGGCGCCCGCCTTTATATAAAGGGCTTTACGAGGATAACAAAACCAACGGTGGATGCGGTCCCTTCCTCCTCCTAGCAAGAATGTTCTCCGAATCTGAAACCATCGAACAAAAAAAATCCCTACGTAGGGAACTGCGGGCAAAAATTGCGGTTATCCCGGAAAAAGAGTTCACAGAGAAATCGAAAATAATAACGACGCGGTTGGCGGCGGAAATCGCCAAGTTTCCAGGAAAAATCATTGGGACCTATCAGGCGGTTTCCGGCGAGCCGGATATTTCCACCCTCTTCGCCTTGAAACTCCGGTTTTGCCTTCCGGCATTGATCGAAAAAAATTCTCCTCTGGTTTTCCGCGAATATCACCCTGGTGATTCTCTGGAACCAAGCCACCTGTATAATCACATAATGCAACCCGGCGTGGAAAACCCGGAAATAATCCCGGATATAATAATAATCCCACTTCTCGGATTCGACACAACCGGCACACGCTTGGGCCGGGGTGCCGGATATTATGATCGCACCCTGGAATTCTTACGGAAAAAGAAAAAAATCCTCTGCCTTGGAGTCGGCTTTGAAATCCAGAAAATCCTTGAAATTCCGACCCTTCCGCACGATCGGAAAATGGATTTAATAGTGACAGAAAACCGGATATATAGATTCTGATGCCGCATTCGCATAAAAGAAACGACGCTTCAACGCTCGGGATTACCCTGGTTTTCCTGTCCACCTTCGGATTTGCGCTGCAGGGGGTATTGGTGAAGCTCGCCTATGCCGATGGCGCTTCAATGATGGCGATTCTGCTCTGGCGCAAACTGATGTTTTTACCGCTGTTCTGGATCGTGGCGCTGGCGCGGCTACCTAGGAAAAAAATCTTTGTCAAAAAATCCGATATTATTTTAAGCGCGCTATCCGGCGGGGTGGGATTTTTTCTGGTGCCGATGATCAGCATGCACGCACTAACCATGATCAACGCCGTCATCGAACGGCCCTTGATGTTCACCTATCCGATAATGGTGATAGCCATCAGCAGCGTGCTTGAGAGAAAATGGCCTTCACCGCTAGAAGTGCTGGTGTTCTTCATGATCCAGGCCGGGACTTTTTTCTTGATTGGCGGATTCGGCAACCGTGATTTATTAGGCCATAACCTTGTCGGCGCCGGGGAAGTGCTGGGAAACGCGCTAATATACGCCTTCTTCGTCATCCTGATTCAAACATTAGTGCGTCGGATCGGCAGCATTTATTTCACGCTTTGGGCCTTGACTGGAGCCACCATTATAGTGGCAATCAATTCCCTGATTAACTGGCAGGCGGCAGAGTTCATCATCACCTGGCGTGGGGCGCTACTTATCGCCATGATTTCGCTGACCAGCTTTCCTCCGGCACTGATGTTTGCCGAGGGGGTGAAACGTATCGGTGTTTCCAAGGCCTCGCTTGTCAGTTCCACTGCACCGCTCATCACCGCGTTGTTCGCGTATCTAGCCCTGGATGAAGTTCTCCTGCCTGGACAGATAGCTGGGGTGCTTATAATCATCATGGCCATCCTGGCGATGCAGAAAAAAGCGCTGCAACTGTTCATCAAGACTAAAGGCCGTCCGAGGAAAAAAGCAATGCCACTAGCGTCCCTGCCCGATTAGTTTTGTTGCCTGGCGATTTGATAGGAGTTATATTGATTCCTGCCTGGAACTTGCCGCAAAACAATTTATATGAGGTGGGTTCTAGGAGTTTTTAGTTTTTAAACCGGAGTGTAGTTTTAACCTACATGAGGATTTAAAAATTAAAAACGACGACGAAATCACCCATATAAATTATTTTGAAATGGCTGGACATTCGCAATTTAAAAATATAATGCACCGCAAGGGTGCACAGGATGCGAAAAAGGGGAAGATTTTCACCAAGCTCATCCGGGAAATAATCGTCTCGGCGAAAACTGGCCAGCCCGATCCGCAGTTCAACGCGCGCCTCCGCAACGCGATGATCGCGGCACGGCAGGCCAACATGCCTAAAGACAAGATCGACAGTGCGGTAAAAAAGGGTAGTTCGGCTGGAGCAGGCGAAAATTACGAGGAGGTGCGTTACGAAGGCTATGCGGCAGGCGGCGTCGCGATAATTGCCGAGGGTTTGACCGATAATAGGAACCGCACCGCTTCGGAAGTGCGCTCCATGTTCACAAAATTCGCCGGTCACTTTGGCGAAACCGGTAGTGTTAATTTCATGTTCGATCGCTTAGGCTATATCGAATATCCAGCCAATAAGGCAAGCGAAGAGGCAATTTTCGAGGCGGCGATAGAGGCCGGCGCGGTGGATTGTCAATCGAACAAAGACATCCATGAAATCTATACTGAGCCGTCGCAGTTGAACGAAGTGCGCGAGGCCTTAGCGAAAAAATTTGGCGAGGCGACTGCGGTGAAACTTTCCTGGAAGCCGAAAAACACCATTCCGGTCGATCAGGAAAAAGCCGATGCGGTGATGAAGCTGATCGACGCGCTTGAGGATAATGATGACATACAATCAGTATACGCCAATTTCGATATATCGGAAGAAATGATGGAAAAATTATAATATGGTAAATAACATGACATGGCAGATGATGACTATCCGGCTCGGCTTGGCATTGGTGCTTGGCATTATTATCGGCCTGGAGCGGCAACTTCGCCAGAACAGTACCGATCTCAGGATGAATGCACTAGTCGCGGTCGGCGCTGCAAGCTTCGTACTTTTCGGAGTCGGTATAGGACAGGATAGCTTGGCGCGCGTGGCCGGGCAGATCGTCACCGGCATCGGTTTCTTGGGTGCCGGGGTTATCATGCGTGAGGGGGCGAGTATTAAGGGAATTGCCACCGCCGCCACTCTCTGGTGCTCTGCTGCAGTCGGGATGTTCGCCGGAGCCGGGTTCGCACTTCCGGCAACGATCTGCGCCGCGTTTATCGTCGCTGCAAACCTTTTCTTAAGGCCGCTCGCTTGGATCATCAAGAAAAGGCTGGATGTACCAAGAATCCTGGTTTCCAATCATAATCACGTTTATGCCATATGCGTCACTTGCCGAAATGACGTACAGGAACATATACGCGCTCTGATTCTTCAGGAGACAATCGAGGCTGGGCTGCATTTGCATAAACTGGAAAGCAAAAACGCCGAAACTATCGGAAATATTGAAATAAGCATCGTGGCCACTTCCGTTGCGAGTCGCGACTCTGCCCTAGAACATATAGTCGGGCACCTCAGCATGCAGCCCAGCGTCATCGCTGCCAAGTGGGGCGCACAAAGCGAGATATGAAGATCATAATCGGCATAGATCCCGGGCTGCAGCGCACTGGTTGGGGGATAATAAAATCCTCGGGCAACAGCCTTTCATATATAGATTGCGGCGTAATAAAATCCGATGCGGCGGAAAATCTTGCCAAAAGAATCGCGGCCTTGCATGAGGGAATTTCCAAGGTGATTGCACGCCATAATCCGGACGAGGCAGCGGTCGAGGAAACTTTCGTGAACAAAAATGCAATGTCGTCATTGAAACTTGGCCATGCACGGGGCGCAGCAATTTTAAGCGTAACGCTTGCCGGAATTCCGGTGCATGAATATGCAGCCCTGCTGGTGAAAAAAACCGTGACCGGCGTCGGCCGCGCCGAAAAACCGCAAGTTCAGGCGATGGTCTCGCACATATTGCCCACCGCCCGCAATATGACCGCCGACTCCGCCGATGCCCTGGCGGTAGCGATCTGCCATGCGAGTCATATGGGAATGAGGAAAATTCTTGAACCCTCTCTGAGGGAGGGCTTAAGTAAGCGAATATGATTGGCAAACTCCGCGGCATAATCGATACAATATCCGAAGATTCGGCCATTATCGATGTCGGCGGGGTGGGATATCATGTTTTCTGCTCCGGCAATACTTTGCGCAAAATCCCCCCAACGGGCGGGCAGGTGGAATTAACCATCGAAACCCATGTGCGTGAAGATCACATACATTTATACGGGTTTCTGGAGAAAGCCGAACTCGAATGGTTCCGCATACTTCTCACCGTGCAGGGCGTTGGAACCAGATTGGCGCTGGCGATACTTTCCGCGCTCTCTCCTAATCAATTGATGGCGGCCATCGCTTCCCAGGACAAAGCGGCGTTTAAGGCAGTCAACGGCGTCGGTCCTAAACTTTCTGAGCGCATCGTGGTCGAGCTGAAGGGCAAGGTTAAATCGTTCGGCCACCAACCTATTGTGGCTATGCCGGGTGCCGCGCCGGAAATCCATGAGGCGGTTTCGGCGCTGGTGAACCTGGGATACAATAGGAGCGAAGCTTTTACCGTAATCGCAAAAATCGCCAATCAAAATTCCGATATGGAAATATCCGGCCTGATTCGCGCCGGACTTAAAGAGTTAGGAAAATAAATGCAGGAAGAACGAATCATCGCACCGGAATTGCAGGAGGAAGATGCGGTGGAAAATTCACTACGCCCGCTCACTCTTTCTGAATTCATCGGCCAGAAAAAAGCGACCGATAATCTCAGCGTATTCGTGAAGGCCGCTAAGGGCCGCGGCGAAGTTCTGGATCACGTTCTGCTATACGGTCCGCCGGGACTTGGCAAAACCACCCTGGCGCAAATCATCGCGCGCGAGATGGGAGTGAATTTCAAAACCACTTCCGGCCCGCTGCTCACCAAGGCCGGGGATTTGGCAGCACTGCTCACCAACCTAGGCGATAAGGATGTGCTATTCATCGACGAAATCCACCGGCTGAACCCGATCGTTGAGGAAGTGCTTTACCCAGCGATGGAGGATTTTAAACTCGACTTAATCATCGGCGAAGGCCCGGCCGCGCGCATCCTCCGCATTGACATTCCGAAATTCACCCTCATCGGTGCAACAACCCGCATCGGACTTATTGCCAATCCTCTGCGCGACCGGTTCGGTATTCCGCTGCGCTTGAATTTCTACGATACGGCAGAACTCAAAACCGTCATTGACCGCGCTGGGAAAATTTTAAATGCGAATTTGACCGCGGAAGGAACGGCGGAAATCGCCAAACGCTCTCGCGGAACGCCACGCATCGCAGTCAGGCTGTTAAAGCGCGTGCGCGATTTCGCGGAGGTCGCCGGGAAGAAATCCATTGATAAAACCATTGCGGATACCGCACTCAAACAATTGGAAGTGGATAATCTCGGCCTCGATTCAATGGATCATCGCTACCTGAAATTCATCGCCGAAAATTATTCCGGCGGGCCAGTGGGAATCGAGACAGTGGCAGCCGGTTTATCCGAGCAGCGCGATACTTTGGAGGAAACCGTCGAGCCATTTTTGATCCAGCAAGGATTCATTCAAAGAACCTCGCGTGGCCGGATGCTGACGCCTAATGCTTTCCGGCATCTCGGACTAGAATTGCCGAAGAATACGGCGATTAACCAGGAAGATTTGCTGAATATTGCGGATAATGAATAAAAAATTTATCTCCCATTTCCGCATTTATTACGAAGATACCGATGCCGGGGGAGTGGTTTATTACGCTAATTACCTGAAATTCGCCGAGCGCGCGCGAACCGAGATTCTCCGTGAATCGGGGATAAATCAATCGGAACTGGCAAAAAATTCCGGTGAGCTTTTTGTCGTTCGCGATTTCTCTGGGAGTTTGAAAAAACCGGCGCAGCTGGATAATATGATACGGGTTGAGAGCGAGGTAACCGAGATTGGCGGCGCATCGTTTTCACTGCGGCAGCAAATTTTCCGTGAGTCGGAAATGCTGGCAGAAATCAACGTCACTATCGCATGCGTAGGCGCTGGCATGAAACCAGAGCGGCTGCCGGAATTGGTGAAAAAAGCTCTCAGTTAATGCCTATATTTTCACTGACTTTAGCCAATCATCCGTATAGTATAAAAGCCTTATGACATTAAAGGCTATTTGTCTGCTTGCCCTTGCTATTGCTATGGAAATAGCGAGGGAAATGTGCTTCAAGCTATCGGCCAACCAAGCGCCCGCTGCAAAAAAGCAGACCAGCTATTTATTTGGCATGGTTGGCTCTCCGTTAATCTGGCTTGGTTTTACTTGTTGGGGGATTGGTATTATCTCCTGGGTGATGGTGTTGGAGCACTTATCACTTAGCATTGCTTTTCCTCTAATGAGCTTGTCTTATTGCGGTATGATCATTGCCAGCAAATATGTGCTCAAGGAAACTATCTCAGTGAAAAAATGGCTGGGTATAATTTTAATAACCATTGGAGTGGTTATCATTGGCTCGCACGGTGGTGAATAAATTTATTGGCCTTATAAAGTGGGTGCTCTTCCCGGTATTTGATACTGCTAACCAGATTTGCATGAAATTTCTGGGTGGAGCCGTGGCCAATATGTCTTTCGGAATGAAATGGCTTTCCACAGCAGTCCTTTCGCCTTACTTATGGGGAGCTATTGGCGCCGATATAGGAAGCTTCTTGGCCTGGATGCTAATCTTAAAAAAATCTGATTTAAGCTTCGCGGCACCATTTATAAGTGTGCAATACATAACCATTTTACTCGCCGGTTGGTTTTTATTTCATGAAGAAATTTATATCAAAGAAATTATCGGCGTGGTTTTTATCATGTTTGGGCTGCTATTGATAAAAATGGATAAATCGGCAAAGCAGCCTGAGTTTATGGATGGGTTAGGAGAGCGATGATCTCTTCTAAGTCTTTATGAGTCAAAAAAATGTTGGTGGATAAGGTTAGCGAACAATCCGCGAATAGACTTGCGTTCGGATAATTTCCGTCCGGAAGGTAAGGCCGCATATATGGATAATCCGTAAGTGCGTGGATATAAATGATGAAGGCGCCTAAGCCCCGCTTATTTAAGGAGTCAAATGCATTATCGCGTTTTTCTCTGGAAGGAAAGATAAGTGTGACATAAGGATAGGTGGCCAAACTTCCCGGCAATTCTTTCACAATACGGAAGCTTTCTCTGCCCTCCAGATGTTGAATATAATACTCAGCCAAGTTTCTTTGACGGATTATCTGAGGTGCGAGACGGTGAAAAAATGCATGCCCCAAGGCCTTTCTAAAACGCGACATCTTATAGATGGGGAAATTTATCCGGTTATATTCCGCCGCCGCCTTCTCTTTATTTTTTAGGAGATTCCAGAAATTTCGCGGCAGGTTAAATATGAACCAGAACAGAGAAGGTCGATAAAAAATTGAGTAGCCAATAAATCCGATAATAGCCATACTTTCCGCTAGAAAGTTAGCTTTCACCAGTTGAGTGAATTTTTTTTCCACCATCCCGCTATAGTCCTGATGCGTTACCAGGACGCCGCCTTCGTATAGCGTTAGGCCTTTTCCGCGGCAGAGGCTGAAAAAAGCAAATTCGCCAAATGTACCGACTTTTCTTCCATCATATTCCGCGCTTAAGGCTTGAGCACAGTCTTCGACTATATATATCCCGTGTTTTTTAACAATTTGGCTAATAGCTTTCATATTCGCAGGCAATCCACCAAGATGCGGTATAATGACGGCAAGAATATCTCCACTATTCAAACATAGTTTCTCCAATTGCTTTAGATCATAATCAAACCGTCCGGCCTGTATATCGCATATGACAATTTTTAACCCAGCTCTGGCAATAGCCAGCGCTACCAGAGGGCAAATGAAGGAGGGAATGATAATGGTTCGCTTGGGCGATAAATCCTTCAAAGTCTCGATAATCACATAAAGCGCAACCGTTCCCGAGCAGGTAATTCGCGCATAGGGAGACGGCAGCAAATTCTTGATATCTTCTTCCAGGCTGCCCATTTTGAATATGGACAAAAAATCCCGGCTATAAATGGGAAAGCTGGCGGTTGGTGGAATTTGTCTGAATATACCCATATGACGTCCTTAAAAAGACAGCAGCGGCGCGGCCAAGCGCAGCAAAGAATTCACTAGCGGGCGTGTATGCCGGAAATATATATAATTAGCCTCCAACCTACTCTGTAGCCGTAGCTTGTTATCGTAGCCAGCTTGGCCGCTCTGGTAGATTTTGAGGTTTTTTTCCAGGCAATATTGCAAATTATAAAACCAGCTTAGGAAATATAAATTATATTTCCTGCCGATTTCGCCATACATGCAGAAAAATTTATCCAGCAGCGTTTTGCCGTTGGTCAGAATTAGATTGACGGCAGCCAGTTTCCCTTCAGCGTAATAAATGTTGCATAGCGCCCGACCCGGCATGTTTTTTAAGACACCGCTGAAATATTCCGGCGTCAATTCCTCAAACTGGAACTCGGCTCTAGCCTTGGTTTCCAGGTACATCGCCATCACTTCATCCATAATATCATTGATGTTTTCTCGTCGCTCGACTGTGATTTTATTCATCATTTTCAATTTGCGCCGCATATCCTTCCGCGTCCCAGCGCTTAAGGAAGAAATATATTCTTCAACTGAGGAAAATTTTATATTGAGCGCGGCGCCCGCCATCCCTGGAACCCGCTTATATCTGGTACATTCCGGGGCCATTTCCCAAATTTTTTTCTGGTTTTCCGGTATATCTTTAAATGCAAGTAGTCGGATTTTTTTATCCCTGGCGTAATTCTCGAATGTCATAACCATGCGTTCGAGAACTAGGCTTTTCCGGTCATCGGCAACCGTTGGGCTGATTCCCAAGCTACAAGTTTCCGTGCATGGTGAGCCTAAGCAAGCAAGCCTCAGCGTCATCATTCCCGGAAGGAGTTTTTTTAAAGATGCGCCGAATTTCTTAAGATTATCCGGCAAAGTCGTCGCCAGATCATAATCGGTAAAAAATCCGGGGCAGACAGCTATCGCCTGGCCCTCTTCCATAGCCGCGATATAAAACCAGCGGAAATTCTTTATCCCGCTTTCCTCTATGCTTAAAAAATAATCGTAATCCTCCAATTCGCCGCGGAAGCAAGAATTCCAACTATCCCGGCCAATTTCGGTTATCGTATCGGTTATTCTTATTTCCATCAATTTGCCGCAGCGAAAAAATCTGCCGTCATATCCGCAACTTTACCGCGCTCCCTGTCGATATGGATCATATGGTATGAATCTTCAAGCAGTTCCACGCGACAACTTTTTCCTAATTTTCTAGCCAAATAGCGGGAATTGCGCGGGTGGCTCAAATCATCGTTCTTGGCATGGATAAGTAGAGTGGGGGTAGTAATTTTCGGCGCTACCTTATTAATAACTCCACCCAGCCTATACATCTGGTCAAGCGCACGTAGCGGGAAATAATCGAGCACCCCCTCCATAAAATCCTTGCCGCCGGATTTACCGATGATAGCGTTTCTGATACGGTCATCCTTAATACCGAAAGGATGCTTTTCCCTGAATTTCAGGTTTCTTAAGTAGGGAACATAAGCGGCAATCGGTATTAACGGTGCTGTTACATAGAACTTCGGCATATTCCAGCCATCATAGCGGAAAGTATGGGAGTATATTGCGGTGGCGCTCACATCCTTCGGATGTTCCGCTGCCAGATATAACCCAAGCGCACCACCAGCACAGATTCCGGCGGTGAATGCCTGATCGGTCTTGCCTTTTAACTCAAAAAAAGCTTTTTTCACCGATTCATACCAATCTTGCCAGCGGGTCTTAAGCAGTGCTTTTTCAGTATCCCCATGCCCAGCCAACAGCGGCGCGTAAACTGTGAATCCTTTGCGATTCAATAATTTTCCTACAGGTCGCATCTCGCCAGGAATTCCGGTGAGCCCATGGATTAAAAGCACTCCTTTGCCATTGGTGCCCTCAAGGAAGAAGGAGTAATCTTTCATCTATTCTCAGGGGCCAAAAACCCAAGCGCATGGCACGCGGTTATTGTGTGTACTTCGGCTTTTTTCTGTTCTTCTTTTATTTGCTCATGGAATTGTTTCATTCTCATCCAATGCATTTTCGGGCGGAAATGATGCTCGGCATGGTAGCCGTTGTTGAACCAGATAAGGTTATATAATTTGTTATAACTGCTAACACCCCAGGCGATGGGAACATCTGGATTGCCACGGTAATGCTCGTAATAACCGTTCAGCGAGGAGAAGCAATTGCCGATGTAGTAGAACGGTGCCAGAAACAATACCGCACGCCAGTCAATGATGAGCGCAAGTACTACCAATGCCATGAATCCGAATACCTCGAACTTGCCGAAGTTGGCACGGAATGGATCTTTACGCTTGATGTCGCGGTAGGTTTCGGTCAGATCGTCGCGGAAAAAGCTTAAAAAAACATATCCCCATACGCTTTCCGGGGTGCGCGCGTCTTTGCTGTGGCGGTAGATGGAAAGCCAGTCGATGGTATTGCCACTCTCATCTTTTCTGTCGCTGTTGCCGGTGTGGTGGCGCATGTGAACCCAATGATAAAAAACTTGGGAAAACCCAATCGCCCATGATTCAACCAAGCTGAACGCATAATTCAATTTTTCCGAATTGAAATAAGGATTATGGATAAAATTATGCGAAACACCGTTGATGTTCCATGAAATGGCAATAGCGTAAACGCAGCCGAAAAAAATCCTTGCCGCCCATGACAAGTGCGGGAAGGCCAGAAACAACCAGACGACGAATGCAAGATGTAAAACGCCACAAGTTACTGGAATTATATCCCAATTCGTGTATGCGAAAATTTTACCTTTTCTATCCATATGGGCCTTTACAAACACTCATTGAATAAATTCAAAAGCGCCAGGTTCGAGCTAGCGTTGCGCCTAGCGATGGTTGCCGCATCGTAAGCCAGCCTCGGCTGATCGAGTTTAATTTCTATATGTTTTTTGAACCGCGTTAGCCACGGCCCGGTATAGCGCGGCGCCGAATAATCTCCGGTAACGTCGATACCGAGAATGTTTTTTTTCTCCATGATTTTCTTTAAGAATTGCAACAAAAACGGCAGGCGCATCCGCCCTTGATCCCAGTTGGTAATCGCGTCGTCATGCGTCAAAACATCCTTATCTATGGTGATATAAACTTCGGTTGAGGAAACAGACTCTAAAGTTTCTGCGATGAATTCATCGGCGGTTTGCGCTTCAATGTTCTTCCATTGGATTTTCCTACCGTGCTGGTTATAGCCGCGGCCCTTACCGTATTGGCCAAAGACTCGCGTGTCTCCATGGAAATACGGGTAGATTTCTAGTTTTCCTTGGCGCATCGCTTGCAAATTCCCGCCTTTAAATTCTGGGAATTTCAGGTCATTGCTGCAAACGCCGATGGTGATAATTTTTTCGATTTGCGGTAGCGAATTGGCGCGGTTTACCCACGATCCGCAATGTACGCCGTTTTTGTGATGCACCCAGTCCGGGTGGTTGTCGAAATGAATCACCGTTATCTTTGACTTTTCCGGCAATATGCATTCAAGCAGAAGTGAGGTCACATGGTGAAAATCCCCGGAACCCATGAAAGTAACAGCCGGTTTTCCATTCAGCCGTATGGTTTTTTTTAATTTTTCTGCGAGTGCGTGGATATTTTTTTCATTGCCCCAGAGTCGGATATCTGACGCATCCATGTCTATTTCGCAGGCATTTTTTTTTAAGGATGCGGCAATGAAATCCGATTGGGTTTTCAATGCGTCGTCGAGATGCAGCAATTGCAGGAGCACGGCTATCTCGCGGCGCGGCGGAAAACCTCGGCAAGCAGTTCCAGCGCCAAATCTATTTCCTCGTAACCGATAGTTAGTGCGGGGGCGAGCGTGATGACGTTTTTGTAATAGCCGCCGATATCCAGCACCAATCCATAATTTTTCCCACCGATTTTTATATCGCCTTTCATCGCCTCGTCAACGATTCTGTCGGTCATTTCTTTGTCGGGAGTAAACCCATCAGTGCCGCAAATTTCCAGACGCAGCGCCATGCCCAGCCCATCGACATCGCCGATGATTTTGAACCGCTTCTGTAAATTTTTTAGTCCCTCCAGGAAATATGCGCCTTTTTTCGGAACAATATTTTCATAATCGTCGGATTCCAGGATTCTTAAGGTTTCTAGACCTGCCGCTGTCCCCAAAGGATTGCTGGCGAATGTGGAATGCGTTGAGCCGGGCGGGAAAATTTCCGGGTTTATCAATTCCTCTTTGGCCCAGACTCCGGAGAGCGGATTAAGGCCGTTGGTTAGCGCTTTTCCGAAAACGATTATATCCGGCTGCACCCCGAAATGCTCGATGGAAAACAGCTTCCCAGTACGGTAAAATCCCATCTGGATTTCGTCAGAAACCAGTAGGATGCCATATTTATCTAAAACTTTTTTCAGCTCAATAAAATAATTTTTTGGCGGAATCACATAACCGCCCGTTCCTTGAATCGGCTCTATATAAAACGCAGCGAACTCTGCTTTCCCGGCTTTAGCATCCCATACGCCATGATATTCAGTTTCAAACAAACGCTCGAATTCGCGCACGCATTTAAGTCCATATTCCTCTTTGCCCATACCGCGACCATTGCGGAAATGATAAGGAAAAGGGATGAACTGCGCGCGGTCGGAAAAATGACCGTAGCGGCGACGGTAGCGGTAGCTGGAAGTGATGGCGGTTGCCGCAAGCGTGCGGCCGTGATATCCGCCCTCAAATGCGAACATCAATGATTTTCCACCGGTGAAATTTCTAACCAACTTCAGCGAATCTTCTACCGCTTGGCTGCCGCCAACATTGAAATGGATGCGGCCCTTTTGCCCAAACCTTTTTTCGATTCCTTGCCCTAGCTTTGCCGCCAATTCAATTTTCTCGCGGTGCAGGTATTGCGAAGCGATTTGCGGCAGTTTATCAAGTTGATTTTTCACCGCTTGGTTGATTTGCTGGTTGGCATAACCCAGATTGCAAGCTGAATACCACATCTGCAAATCAAGGAATGGAGTGCCTTCCGCGTCGTAGAGGAATGAGCCTTCACAAGTGGAAAAAATCTTCGGGTTTTCCAGGTAATGCACCGTATCACCGAACGAGCAATATTCGCGCTCCAGCTCGAGAAGTTCGGTTTCGCTGTATTCCGCGTTATGCGCGGGAACTTTCCGGTTCAAGGTTAAAGTCATACCAATTCAACTATATATGCAGCATGTTTTCTGGTGTGAATTTAAGCTGCGGCTTGGCGTAAACCCGGGCCGGATTGTTATAGCAATCGCGGTGAATGCGGAGAATTAATTCGCCGGCCTCGGAAAATCCGGTGAATGGTACATGGAACAGTTTTTTCTCTCGGCAATAATCGAGCAGCCCAGCTTTCGCGATCACCAGATCAACCTTGTTCGACACGCAAAAATCCGATTTGCCGTCGCCGATATAGATGGTTAAAATTTCCTCCTGCCAAACGCGCCGGCACTTGCAGTTGCCGGATGAACAGCCGATGCCGGAATTCTGGAACGCTAGACTATAACCGCCGCCGATTTTTTCCACCAGCCGGTTGGCACGGACTTCCAGGCCGTGAATATTATGATTGGCGAGGATGCGGTTTATTGCGTAATCGATTCCGTCACTTAAAACCACTAGCGGGATTTTACTGCCTTTGCAGCTTTTCACCAATTCCTTGAAATAAGGCGCGATTTCGACCGAATCGATCAAATCATCCAGCTCTTCGCGCGAGGCGTATATCAATTCCACCTGGCGCTTCATGCATTCGGCCGAGCCTATTTTCCCATCCAGCCATTCCTGTTCTACTTCCCGCCATTCGGGCGCGGCGAACTGGGAAAGAATTAGGTCGGTGGTATCAATATCGGTTATCGTGCCATCGAAATCACATGCTATTAACATGGTAAGACTTTTATCATGCCAAGATGATGCGAAACTGAGGGACCCTAGAAAATTTCCCCTATAGTATGGGTTTTTATGGCATGTTGTGTGTCAATTGTATGCGTATTCTAATTGCCGAAGACGATATTATGCTTGGCCGTTCGCTGAAGAAAGGCGTGGAAGCGGCCGGTTATAACGTTGAATTGGTAGAAGACGGCGAGGCGGCGCTGCTTGCCTCTACCACCGATGATTTCGCATTGCTGATTCTTGATATGAACCTGCCGAAACTGCCGGGTATCGGGGTATTAAAAAACTTGCGCACCCAAGGGAAAAAAATCCCGGTGCTGATATTGACCGCAAGAAGTGAGGTGGAAAACCGCATCGAGGGCCTGGATAGCGGTGCCGACGATTATATGGTAAAGCCGTTTGATCTATCCGAGCTTCTGGCACGCATCCGCGCCTTAGTGCGCAGAAGCCGCGGCCGCGCCGAGGAGAAGATTTCGGTCGGCGGCATTGAGGTCGATATAGCAGCAAAAATGGTGCGGAAGAAAAACGAAATGGTGGTGCTGCCCGCCAAGGAATTCAAACTGTTAAGCCTGCTCGCGCAGAACATGGGCAAGATAATCGGCAAGACTGAGATTGAGAATAATATCTATGATTTAAATGAGCGATTCGAAAGCAATACGGTGGAGGTGATTGTCTATAACCTGCGCCGGAAATTCGGCAAAAACCTGATAAAAACCGCGCGCGGCAGCGGGTATGTGATAGAAAAATGAAAAAAAATTCCTTACGGCGCAAAGTTTTCAATTCGCTGCTGCTACCGATAGGCCTGGCAATAGCAGCGATAGGCTGCATCGGTTTTTACAGCGCCAGGGAGGAAGTGGGCGAGGTTTATGATGCGCAACTCATCACCGCCGCAAATGTGCTGTGGGCACTGATGGAGCACGATATCATCCCCAACCACAAGCCGCTCAATATCGGCATCGACGAAAAATATTTAAGCGAGGAAGAGCGCGCGGCGTTCGACGAAAACGCCGACGGCCGAATGTTCCGCGTCTGGCAGGGCGGCAAAATAATAATCTCTTCCGAGGATTCAATTCCTGAATCGGTGAAAGCCCTGCCGCCTGGTTTCAGCAATATAAAATATGACGGTGACCCATGGCGGATTTATTCGCTGCACATTCCGGAGCGGAAAATCACGCTAGAAATCGGCGAGGAACTAGGAGTCAGGAATGATCTGGTGAACCACATCACATTCGGCCTTGTCATTCCACTGCTGGTGGTGTTTCCGGCCATTGCGTTCCTGATCTGGCGTGGCGTCGGGCGGGGCTTAAAGGATGTCGGCAGATTTTCCGAGCAGGTGCAAAAACGCTCATCACAGGATTTATCGCCACTCAGGCTCTATAATGTTCCGGCCGAATTGGCGGCGCTGGCGGAATCGCTGAATTCCCTGCTGCACCGGCTGGAGGAATCGTTCCTGCGTGAGAAGCGGTTTACCGAGAACGCGGCGCATGAATTGAAAACGCCGTTGGCGGCACTGAAAATCCAGGCGCAACTAGCGCTTGCGGCATCCACAAGCGAAACCCGGGAACATCTGGAAGAGCTGATCGGCGGGGTGGAAAGAGCCGCCCGACTGGTCGAGGAATTATTAATACTGGCTAAAAATACTCAGGAATCCCGAATTTTTAGCGAACTCGATCTATATGCGGAAGCGGGAAAAGCAGTCACCAGATTCGCCGATCTCGCCGTTGAAAAAGGCATCGAAATCGCTTTGAAGAAAGAGACGAAAGCTACCATCGCCGGCTCACCCGAGATTCTATCACCACTTATCGGGAACATACTAGACAATGCGATAAAATACACGCCATCCGGCAGCCATGTGGAAGTAGTGGTGACTGAAGAATCCGGCCGCCCGGCGCTGAAAATAACTGATAACGGCTTAGGGATACCGCCTGCCGAATATGAAAAAGTTTTCGAGCGGTTTTATCGCGGGGAATCAAAGGTGACGGGAAGCGGCCTCGGACTCGCCATCGCAAAAAGCATGGCCGATAATTTAGGCGCGGAGATAACCTTGGCCGAACCGGAATCTGGACGGGGGCTTACGGTTACGGTGGTGTTTCCTAAAAATTAATCTCCGTCCTTATCCCAAATATCGTTGAGTTTTGCCGATTTTTCAGGCCGTCGGGATTTATGATATATTGCAGGTCGGGCTGTAATGAAATCCAGGGCTTAAGATAATCGCGATAGGTTAATTCCAGAGCCATTTCGCTTACATTGCTAGCTATCCCCTGTGCAGTGAGTGCATGCCGATAAACCGGCGAAAGGTGCGCATCGGCAATGCCGAATGTCAATTCGGATTTGGCCCTAGTTCTCAGAATTCCCTTGAAATCCAGCCCGACGCTGTATGAATAATTGAATCGATCGACCTCGCGGTCGGCAATGCCCATCCGCGCAAATGCCATCAATCCGCGATTACTTCCCGGTTTGCGGAAAATATAACTCTCGGCCAGGGCATATTCGCCTCCGCTTATATAGGCCGATCTTTCCTTTGCTTCCTTTGGCTGAAACAGGCTGCCGATCTGGTCGGTGTAGCGCCAAGCGCCAAATGCAATTTTCGCCGTTTCCACCTTATCCATCATCTGCACATAGCCACCCTCGCCGATGACCAGTGCGCTAGAATGGCCGTTCAACCGGATAGGTTGGCGGGTTTCCGGGGCGCTGTTGATGCCATCCATGACCGCCGCTTGCAAATATAATTGTTTCATTGGCTGCAATCGCAGCCTGGCGCCCGCCGCCGAAGTCGGGAAAATCGCCACACCACCGTGATTTCCAGTGGCCGCGAGTTCTGTGCCAAAGCCGTAAGCGTTGTTTATCAATATATCGCTTGCGTTGGTGCTGTAGAATTCGTTGGTGGCATCATAAACCCCGGCGAGCGCCGAAACGCCGCCGCCGAAAAATTCCTGTTGCAGCCATGCCTGATAAACTTCCAGGCCTCTGGCATGGGTTTCCATGCCGTCGATACGCTGGACCGCGCCGGTCAGCGTCCGATTCGGGCGGCCGCCGTTGGTCTGCAAGATAGAAAATAACCCCGATAATCCAGGAATATTTACTAGTTTATTGCCATCCAGGAAGGCGTTGAGGTTTAGGTTATTTAATATACTGCTGCTACCTTTCGCCGCCGCGAAGAAATCGAAATAATCAGTGGCTCCGAGCTCGATGCCTTCAGCCTTCAATTTATCGCGCCTGCCGTTCCAATTGCCGGTCAAGGTATCCTTGAAATCCGGCATCACGTCATCGGCCATGGCGGCGCAGGGTATGGCCGCCACAAGAAATATTATTAATATTGAAAACCTCATCGCGGACTCAAACCTATCCGGCTATCGGAAGGCTGTCGATGGAATTTTAAATCTTTGGTATTAGATAGTCCTTGGTTTTCCAGGACTCCCAAAGCCGGGAATTTTTGACAACGCTGACATTGCAATGATTCCGTGTGCCCAGCGAAGATCACCCTGCTGATTCTTGAAATCATCCTTGGCGATAAATTTGCCCCTGCTTGCTTCGATATGTTGTGCATTACTAGCAATAATGGTGCTTGCATCAGCTTCACTGCATTTTACCCACTGCGATAATTGCAAAGCTGTAACAGGCTCCATTACTACACATAAGAGTCCTAAAATTGTATCTGCTGTGCTACGATTTTCCATAATCAATCCTACCCCTCATAATAATCCTCAACCAATTGGTTCAGCAACCTAATACCGAATCCGGTTGCACCTTTGGGAGTTAAATCCAGGTCTTTTTTCGTCCAGGCCATGCCCGCTATATCCAGGTGCGCCCAGGGGACGTCATTCACAAACCGTTTCAGGAATTGCGCCGCGGTGATGCTGCCCGCGCCTTTTTCATTGCCGATATTCTGCATATCGGCGATTTCAGAATTTATTTGCTTGTCGTAGGCCTCACCCATCGGGAACCGCCAGAGCTTCTCGCCGGATTTTTCGCCCGCCGCCGTTAACTTTTTCGCCAATGCATCATTATTGGAAAACAGCCCGGCATATTGATTGCCGAGTGAAACCACGATGGCGCCGGTAAGTGTCGCCAGATTCACCATGAATTCCGGCTTGAACCGATCCTGGCAATACCATAGCGCGTCGGCCAGAACCAGGCGGCCTTCGGCATCGGTGTTCAATACTTCGATGGTCTGGCCGGACATCGATTTCACTACGTCGCTCGGGCGCTGCGCATTGCCGCCCGGCATGTTTTCCACCAACCCGGCAACGCCGACGGCGTTGACTTTCGCCTTACGCAGCGCCAGCGTTTTCATGAGGCCGATTACCGCCGCAGCGCCTCCCATGTCGTATTTCATTTCCTCCATGCCGTTCGCCGGTTTTATGGAAATTCCGCCGGTATCGAAGGTGACGCCCTTGCCGACGAACGCGACCGGCGCTTTAGTTTTCGCGGCACCGTTCCATTGCATAACCGCAAGTTTCGAGTCTTTTGCACTGCCTTGACCAACGCCGAGCAGAGAACCCATCCCAAGCTTTTTCATTTCCGCTACGCCAAGTATTTCAACTTTCACGCCGAATTTTTCGAGCTCCTCGCAGCGGGCGGCGAGCGTGGCCGGATAGATTACATTCGGCGGCTCGGTTACCACATCGCGCCCCAAGAAAACGCCATCAGCGATGGGTTTTATTTTTGTGAAATGCTTTTCCGCAGCCGCCGGAGATTTCACCAGCACAGTTAAATTTTTCAGCGCCGGTTTTTCATCATCTTTCTTTTTGGTGAAATATTTATCGAACCGGTAGCTCCTTAAGTAAAATCCAAGCGCGATATTCGCCGCAACTTCCTCTGATGCGAACTTCCCACGCTTATCCTCAACGATAATCGCTGCCGATTTTACCCGAAGCGCGTTCAACTGCGCATAAAGATTGCCGCCTAATCCTTGAAAATCGCTTTTATCCGCAAAATCTTTTTTCGCTCCAGCACCGAGCAGAAGTACATAATCCAATTTTCCCGGTGCAACAGACGATGTAGCTTTGCCCTTCTTTCCCTTGAAATCACCGGATTTTATAGCCTTTTCTATCATCCCATCGGTTTCCCGATCTAGGGATTTGGCCAGCGGAGAAAGTTTCAGGTCTTCACCGATTATGACTACGCCAGAGCCTTTTTCCGGCAGTTCAAGCGCAGAGAATTTTATTTCCATAGTTTCCTTTCTTGAAGATATTGGTTTGAACGGTTAATAAATAACAAATAATGAGTTGTTACAGCAAGTATATTATCATCCGCCTGCTTGGGCCCCTGATTTTCATCGGCGGCAGCCTGCTCGGGTTGATATGGCTTTCGCAGTCGCTGCGGTTCATCGACCTGATAATAAACCAGGGCATAAGTCTGTTCACTTTCCTTTACCTCTCGGCGATGCTGATACCTTCACTGCTTAACATCATTTTGCCGATAGCACTGTTCGCCAGCATCATCTACACCTATAATAAAATGCTGACCGAGAACGAGCTTATCGTGATGCAAAGTGCCGGCCTCTCTCGAGGCTCGCTGGCAAAACCGGCTCTCATCCTAACTTTCATGGTATTGATTCTCGGCTATAGCATCACGCTGTATTTACTGCCAAAATCATACCGGGAATTCAAGGATTTGCAGAGCTTTATCCGCGATAATTACGTCGCAGTGCTGATGCAGGAGGGAACTTTCAACACGCCGGTCAAAGGCCTTACTGTCTACGTGCGCGATAAGGACGATAGGGGGATGCTTAAAGGGATATTGGTGCATGATAACCGCAGCCCGGAAAAGCCGATTACCATGATGGCTGAATCCGGCCAGTTGGTGGAAACGCCGTCCGGCCCGCAGTTTGAATTGCAGAAAGGCAACAGGCAGGAAATAAATTACCAAACGCAGCAGGTTTCGTTCCTTTATTTTGATAGTTACGGGTTGGATTTGAGTGCGTTCAAGAGTGCGTCGGAACGGCGCTGGCGCGAGCCGGAGGAACGTTATTTAAACGAATTGTTCCATCCCGAGCCCAGCACCGAAGAAAGATTTAAATCTAAGATGGCGGCGGAAGGGCATAACCGACTGACCTGGCCATTATACAGCCTGGTTCTGGCACTGTTCGGCTTAAGCGCTTTCCTCTCGTCAGAGCTGAATCGGCGCGGTAGATGGCAGCGTATTCTTCTTGTTTCGGTTATGGCAGTAATCTTCATCGCGGCGGGATTAAGTTTCAATAATATCGTCGCCAAGCGAAATTTCCTGGCGCCGATCATGTATCTGAACATCGCACTTGGCATATTCATCGGGCTGACGATGATAATGGCGAGGCACCCGTTCAAAACCCTGGTTTCCGGGTTCAAACACCAGCGGATAGGAACGCAGAATGCGCCTTCCGCTTAAAATTTCCTTCTACATCTCCCGGGTGTTTCTGCAGACTTTCTTGGTGGCGTTCCTGATGGTTTCTGGCGTGCTGGTGCTGGCTGATACTGTCGATATGATACGCCGCTCCTACAGCAACGAGCTGCCTTTCGGCGTCATAATCAGGATGGTTTTGCTGAAATTTCCGATAGAGATACAAAAAATGTTCGGGTTCGTGATTCTGATCACTTCGGTACTTACACTGGTGAAGCTGACACGCACCCAGGAACTGATAGTCGCCCGCGCATCGGGAATTTCCGTCTGGCAGTTCCTTAGGCCCGCGGGGATTACGGCTTTCGCACTCGGCGTCTTCGTCATCTCGGTTTATAACCCCTTGGCCTGCGTGATGATGAGCAAATACGACAAGATGCTCACTAAATATGTGCATGGCCGCAGCAATCTGATGGAAGTTTCCCCGACCGGATTATGGCTGCGCCAGCGCAATTACCCGATAATGCAGGATAAGCCGGGTGAAACCATCATCCATGCGTTACGCGCCGCCAAGGAAAATATGGAATTGTACGAAGTGGTGTTTTTCGTATTCGGGCAAGAGGATAAATTCTCCTATCGCATTGATGCACAAACTGCGCTGCTGGATAACGGCTATTGGCGTCTGCAAGACGCGATCATCACCTATCCCGACAAGCCAGGCGAGAAGCATGAGGAATATATGATGCCAACCGATCTGACCCGGGCAGAAATCCAGGATAGCTTCGCCTCGCCGGAATCGATTTCCTTTTGGGCCTTGCCGGGATTCATAAACTCAATGAAAAGCGCAGGGTTCTCGGCAATCAAGCACCGCATGTATTGGTATGCGCTATTGGTGATTCCCCTTCTGCTTACATCCATGGTATATATCGCCGCCGGGTTTTCGCTCAGAACCCCCCGCCAGGGGCGAATACCCCTTTTAATCACCATCAGCGTATGTATCGGGTTTTCGATTTATTTCTTCTCCGACCTAATACAGGCGCTGGCGCTGGCCGGAAATATTCCGCTTGCGGTCGCCGCTTTCACTCCGCCGCTGGTCTGCCTGCTCCTCGGTGTCGCATTCCTCATGCATACGGAGGATGGTTAGTGTTTTCAGGTTTCAGGCTACGGATTTCAGCAATAATTATATTGCTATTATCCCTCCCGACATCCGCTGAGGAAGCGAAAATTTCCAAATCCGAGCCAGCTTTGATCAAGGCGGATGAGATGCATTACGACGCCGAAGCTCATACGGTGCTGGCGATTGGCCATGTAGAAGTGGAGCAGCAACCACGGCTGGTTTTCGCCGATAGGATTTTATACGAGCAGGATAAAAACCTGGTGACGGCGATGGGAAATGTCACCCTGGTCGAGCCAGACGGCAAGGTATTTTTCTCTGATTACGCCGAGTTCAAGGACGACTTAAAATCTGGGACGATTGAAGCCTTGAAAGGCCGGTTCCCGAACAACGCCGTAATGGCGGCCAAGGGTGCGGTGAAGGAAAGCGCAACCATTACTAAGCTTTATAAGGCGATGTTCTCGCCCTGCAATTGCGATAAGGAAAATGGGTTCGGTAACGGCTATCTCTGGCAGATACGCGCCGCTGACATGAAGATCGACGATGATAGCCAAAAAGTCAGCTACCACGACGTCTGGTTTGATGTTTTCGGGCAGCCTGCCGGCTATACGCCCTATTTCTCGCATCCAACACCGAAATCGCAAGAGGAAAGCGGCCTCCTCTCACCAACCGTCGGCAGCATTTCCACCCTCGGCCTCGTCGCTCGCGTGCCCTATTTTATGGCGTTCAAGGATAATTACGACGCCACCATCACCCCGATATTTACCACCCAGGAAGGGCCGGTTCTGGCCGCCGAAATGCGGCATGTGCTAGATAACGGTTTTTACCAGTTCAATGGCAGCATCACCCAGCCGACAGATAGAACTGTTGACGGCGTAACCGTTCCGGCAACGCGCGGCCACTTTGCCGGGTTTGGCATATTCAACCTGGAAAATAGTTGGAACCTGGGTTTTTCCGGCGAGCGGGCGAGCGATAATACTTATCTTCAGCGTTACGAGTTCGGCAGTCAAGACCGGCTCACCAGCAGAATCTATCTGGAGAAATTGCAGGACAGAGATTTTGTGCAGATCGAAGGGTTATCATTCCAGGATTTAGTAGCTAACACTAACCCAAATGCGGCCAACACCCAACCACCCATCGTCCTGCCTTCCGCCCAGGCGCATTTCGAGAGCGACCCGGGATACGGCGGCTCGCGGTTCATATGGGATTCCAGCACCGCAAACATTTACCGTACCAATGGCGAAAAAAGCGCTCGGCTTTCCTCAACCGGCCTGTGGCACATTCCGTACGTATCCGATAACGGACAATTACTTGAGTTCAGCACGCACCTGCGCGGTGACACCTATGCCGTGAATGATGACCAGAACCCCGCCAATACGGCACAGAGTTTCAGCGGCGTCATTGGCCGGGTAATACCGGAAGCCGAGGCTGATTGGAGCTATCCGCTGGTTAATGATTTAGGCGCGGGTAGGCTTTTCCTGGAGCCGGTGACGGACTTCGTCATCAGCCCGAATGTCGGAAATTCGTTCAAGATACCGAACGAGGATAGCCAGGAAGTCGATCTCTCGGATTTAAACATATTCGATCCCAATCGATTCTCCGGCTACGACCATGTAGAATCCGGTCCACGCATCAATTACGGCTTCAAGGGCGGGTTCTATGGCCAGAACAAGGGCAACGTCACCTTCCTGCTCGGCCAGAATTACCGCACCGATACCAGCTACAAATACCCGGAATTCAGCGGATTCGAGAATAATTTCTCCGATTATGTCGGCCGCATCGCCTTCACCGACGAGAAATACCTGGACGTTACCTATCGGTTCCGGCTGGCCGTAGATAATTTAACCTTTAATCGCA
>JABDBP010000018.1 GCA_013288565.1 Alphaproteobacteria bacterium
CTCATCGATGTACGGTTCATCCGGCCCGATCCAGCTTTAGTGCTGAATGTAGATCCGACCGGCGAGTTGTGGAAAACCGGAGTGAACCGTTGCTGTTGGCTCCGTAAAGTTGAGCCGTTGGCGCGCAGCTTAAAGGAGTGGGGTTTCACAGCGGTGATAACCGGCAGGAAGCGCTATCAGACCGAAGATCGGCAAAATCTGCAGGCGATAGAACTGGATGAAGATAACCGTTTTCGAATAAACCCACTCGCTAATTTCAGTAAGGAGGAATTTAAAGCTGAGCTGGCAAAACGCAATCTCCCGCAGCATCCGCTGGTTGCGAAAGGATATTTATCCATCGGCTGCCAACCCTGCACGGTGGCAGTAAAACCTGGTGAAGACGAGCGCTCGGGCCGCTGGGCGCATGCGATAGATTTGCAGGGCAAACAGAAAACCGAATGCGGGATTCATCTGCCGGGCAAAGATAATCAGCCAAATTGGGAAGTTTAAAAATGGCAAAAGCAAAGAAAAAAATTGCCAGAAAAAAATCCGGTAATAACATAAAAAAACTCCGCTCAGCAAAAATCGAGACAATGGATCATCTCGACCGTCTGGAAGCGCAGAGCATTTATATTTTTCGTGAGGCGTTCAACAAGATCGAAAAACTCGGGATGCTGTGGTCATTCGGCAAGGATTCTAACACCATGATTTGGCTCGCAAAAAAGGCATTCCTTGGCCATGTTCCGTTCCCACTGATTCATTGTGATACCGAATTGGAGATGGATGAAGTGTATGCTTTCCGCAATAAATATGTAAAGGAATGGAAGTTGAATTTGATCAGTGAACTCTGCCCACCTATTGAAACGACTGATCCTTCATTGCCACATTCTGCTCGTGTGGCGGCTAGGAAAACCGGTGGTCTCAAGAACGTCATCGCCCGCGAAGGATTTACCGGAATCATCGCTGGAATCCGCCGTGACGAGGAAGCTACTCGGGCAAAAGAGCGCTATTTTTCCCCGCGCGACCATGAAGGCCAGTGGGATGCGAAAGATCAACCACCGGAATTCTGGGACCAGTTCATGACCGATTTCAAACCGGGAACCCATGTGCGCGTGCACCCGCTGCTGCATTGGACGGAATTGGATATATGGCAATATATAAAACGTGAAAACCTACCGATCGTGCCGCTATATTATGCCAAGCCATATGGCAAATTTTACGGCCAGGATTACAAGGGCAAAATGATGCGGTTTAGAAGTTTAGGGGAAAAGGGAATCACTTTTCCGGTGGCTTCTAACGCTACAACCATCGACGAAATTATCGCGGAACTGAAAGTAACAAAAGTTTCGGAGAGATCGGGAAGGCCGATGGGTGCCGATACGGATGAATCAAGTTTCGAGCGGCTTCGAGCTGATGGGTATATGTAAAATATGAAAAGTAATTTAAAATTAGCAGTAAAACCTGAGGCGCAATCCACCGAAAGAGAGCAGCTAAAAATCGTTATCGTCGGCCATGTCGATCATGGAAAATCCACGCTGGTTGGCCGATTGTTTCATGATACGGATTCGCTGCCGGATGGAAAATTCGAGCAAGTGATGGCTGCCTGCAAAAAGCGCGGAATGCCTTTTGAATGGTCATTTTTGATGGATTCTCTCCAGGCCGAGCGCGACCAGGGAATCACCATCGATACATCGCAAATATGGTTCAAAACGCCCAAGCGCGATTACGTCATCATTGATGCGCCAGGGCATAAGGAATTTTTGAAAAACATGATTTCTGGTGCGGCAAGCTCTGATGCAGCACTGCTGGTGATTGATGCCAAGGAAGGTGTGCGCGAGCAGTCAAAACGGCATGGGTATCTGCTACATTTACTGGGGGTAAGGCAGATTGCGGTTGCGGTGAACAAGATGGATTTGATTGGTTATTCCGAAGCTAAATTCAAAAAAATTGAGAAAGAATATCGCGCCTATTTAAAAAGCATAGGCGTGAAGCCGACATTCGTGATCCCGATTTCTGGGCGCGAGGGCGATTGCATTGCAGGTGCTTCAGCGAATATGAAATGGTATCGCGGCCCAAGCTTAGTCCAGGCTCTTGACCATTTCTCCATCACCCCACCGGATTCCGCGCTCCCTTTGCGTTTTCCGATTCAGGATGTTTATAAATTCGACGAGCGAAGATTGATAGTGGGACGCATAGAAAGCGGAAAATTATCGGTCGGAGATGAGTTAGTTTTCTCCCCGACAAATAAAAGCGCGCGCGTTGCGTCGATTGAAGAATGGCCCGGGGGAAAATTTACGGGAAAAACTCCAAGTACAGCAGGCGCGGAAGCGAGTGTTGCGATAACGCTAGACGACCAGATTTTCGTCGAGCGCGGTCAGCTTGCGAGCCATTCTAAGGCGGCGCCATTCCTCACTAATTTGTTCCGTGGAAAATTATTTTGGCTAGGGCGTGAGCCACTGGCCAAGGGAAATAAATACCTGCTGAAAATAAATACCACAGAATACCAGGTTGAGGTAAAGGAGATCGAGAAAATCGTTAATACCGATAACCTTAAAATAGCTGCTGGAGGTAATGTTGAACGTAATTCAGTGGCGGCAGTAGTGTTTCGCGTGCGCGGGTTGATTGCTCTCGATAACTTTGCTGAAAACCAGAAAACCGGCCGATTCGTGCTGGTTGAAAACTATCAGATCGTCGGTGGTGGAATTATCGATGTGAAGGGATTCCAAAATCTTCGTTCAGGGCGGAAAGTGAAATCGACAAATCTGCATGTGGTGGAAAACCGCATAACTCCTCTTGAGCGAAATCTTGCCAATGGGCACAAAGGTGGGGTGTTGTGGTTCGCCGGATTGTCTGGCTCAGGAAAAACGACGTTGGCCGGGGAATTACAGCAGCGATTATTTGCACGCGGCTATCAGGTTTATGTGCTGGATGGCGACAATATCCGGCGTGGCTTGAATACTGATTTAGGATTCACGCCGAAAGATCGTTCGGAAAATATTCGCCGGGTCAGCGAGGTTGCGGCACTATTCGCCGATGCCGGGATAATCGTCATCACCGCCTTCATCTCGCCTTATAAAAACGACCGCGATCATGCACGTGCCGCAGCGCCAAACGCTTTCCACAGCGTCTATATAAAGGCCGATTTGCAAACCTGCGAAAAGCGCGATCCAAAAGGATTGTATAAAAAAGCTAGGGCAGGCGAGATCAAGGATTTCACCGGGATTTCTGCGCCATTTGAGGAGCCAGAGAATGCCGATCTAGTGCTCGATACCGGGAAAAAATCGATTGGGGAATGTGTGGGGATGTTGATTGATTATGTTGAGCAGAATCTGGTGAAACCGGTGGAGCAGGTAGCCAAGAAATCTGATTACACCGGTGCGGATATTTAAACCATGAAGTTAGCATTCAACCTAAAATTCGATGAGCTTTATTCCCACGAAGGCTTGGTGAAACTTGATCAGGCATTCATTGCCGAATTGGCTATTGCGAATGCTGAAGTGCATAATCGTTTGGTCGCAGCCCGCTTAAATCCAGAGGAGATCTCTAAGAAAAATGAATCGGATTTATTGGTAGATGCTGCGCCGTATTTGGAGGATTTTATCGCAAAATTGTTCGGCATTGAAGAAGAAGCTCGGAAACTTCGCGCGCAACATGATGAATTAGCTAATATCTACACGGCAAAAAGGCTTTTCGTGCAGCGCCGTGCCACGAAATTGCACAAGCCGGAGGACGCGGTGAAATTTGATGGTCGTAAATTACGGACGGAATTGGAGGGTCACTTCGGCCAGGAATTCAGCGAAGAAATTTATTCCCATCATGTCACTAAATGGTTGGAATTATCCGATGAAATAAAATTGGAATCGGCGGCAAAATATGCAGCCTGGGCGGTTTACAGCGAGGAGGGGAAAAAACATCACCGTACCGGAGTGTTATTCAAAAATCCGCGCAAATTAGATTTCTACAATCTCGTGCCATTTGAAACCGAAATAGTCGACGGTGTGAGTGTAAAAAAATTGCCACATCATCATCTGCGCCCGCGCGAGGGATTCGGACTTACTGATCACGGACCATCTTTGAAATCCGCGCTGGATGAGGCGAATTATTGTATTTGGTGCCATAACCAAAGTAAGGATTCCTGCTCGAAAGGCTTTAAAGAGAAAGATGGAAATTATAGGAAGAACGCAGCGAATGTAACGCTTGCCGGTTGCCCACTCGAGGAAAAAATCTCCGAGATGAATGCCTTAAAGGCGAAAGGATTTTCGATTGGCGCGCTTTCTGTGGTGATTGTAGATAATCCGATGTGCGCTGGCACCGGGCACCGCATTTGCAACGATTGCATGAAATCCTGCATCTACCAGAAGCAGGATCCGGTGAATATTCCGGCGGCGGAAACACGGGTTTTGAGCGATGTACTAAATCTTCCTTATGGTTTTGAGATTTACAGCCTGCTTACGCGCTGGAATCCTCTGCATCTCTCGCGTCCGGTGCCAAGACGCGAAACCGGATATAAGGTTCTGGTTGCTGGACTCGGGCCCGCCGGGTTCACGCTCGCGCATCATCTTTTGAATGATGGTCATACGGTAGTTGGGATCGACGGGTTAAAAATTGAGCCTATGCCTTCGGAAATTTCCGGTGTCACACCATTCGGGCGGAAGGTACCATTCAAGCCGATAAAAGATGTGAATGAATTATTCGAAAAACTGGATGAACGGGTATTAGCTGGGTTCGGCGGCGTAGCGGAATACGGAATCACCGTGCGCTGGAATAAGAATTATCTGAAATTAATCCGGCTTTTGCTTGAGCGCCGCCAGAATTTTGCGGTGTTCGGCGGGGTGCGGTTCGGAGGCACGGTGACTTATGAAACCGCGTTCCAGATGGGATTCGATCATATCGCTCTCTCTATGGGTGCTGGAAAACCCACGGTGATTTCGATGCCGAATGCTGTGGCGCGCGGTGTCCGCGCCGCATCGGATTTCCTGATGGCGCTGCAATTGACTGGTGCTGCAAAAAAAGATTCGATTGCCAATTTGCAGGTGCGGCTGCCGGTTGTTGTTATCGGCGGGGGACTCACGGCAATAGATACTGCGACCGAATCCTTGGCTTATTATCCCGTACAGGTGGAAAAATTTTTGCTGCGATACGAAGCTTTGGTGAAAGAGCGCGGTAAGGAAGGGGTCGAAAAAAAATGGAGCGAGGAAGATAGAACAATTGCCAAAGAGTTTATTTCGCATGCACGAGAAATCCGTGAAGAGCGAAAAAAAGCCAGTCCTAATATTCTCTCACTCATTAATAAATGGGGCGGGGTGAAGATTGCATACCGCCAGCGCGTGTTCGATTCTCCGAGCTTTCGCTTGAATCACGAGGAGGTGGAAAAGGCCATGGAAGAAGGCATAACCTTCGCCGAAAACGTAACCCCCACCGGGATCAAGATGGATAATTTTGGGAGCGTGAAGGGCCTGCGCGTGCAATCAACACGCGAATCGGCAAACGGCGAAATCGAGGTTACGGAAGAAATTCTTCCAGCGAAAACCGTTTTCATTGCCGCCGGAACCTCGCCTAATACCGTAGTTGCTCGAGAGGATCCAAAACATTTCATGCTCGATGGAAAATATTTCCAGGCAATAAATGAAAATGGCGAGTCCGTGAAGCCGCAGGGGGTTGCCAAGCCCGACCATCCCTATGTTTTGATGTCTATCGATGGTGACAAGGTGGTCAGCTTTTTCGGCGATCTGCATCCTTCCTATGCAGGCAATGTGGTGAAAGCAATGGGAAGTGCTAAACAAGGCTATCCGGTGGTTTCGCGTATCTTACAAAAATCGCCACCGCATGATAAATCGAACGCGAAGGAATTTCTTGCGCGGATGGCGGATCTGTTTATCGCGCGCGTTCATGCGGTAAATCGGCTAACGCCGAATATCATTGAGGTTGTGGCACGCGCGCCGCTTGCCGCTCAGCAGTTTCAGCCGGGGCAATTTTATCGCTTGCAAAATTTTGAAACGAACGCACTAAAAACCAATGACACCACGCTTGCCATGGAAGGCATGGCGATGACCGGTGCTTGGACGGATAAGAAAAACGGCCTGATTTCGACAATCATACTGGAAATGGGTGGCTCTTCAGATCTTGTGCGCTACCTGCAAAAAGACGAGCCGATAATATTGATGGGGCCAACCGGAACGCCGACGGAAATTCCCGAAAACGAAACCGTAATGCTTATCGGCGGCGGGTTAGGAAATGCGGTTCTGTTCTCAATCGGTAAGGCGATGAAGGAGAACGGTTGCAAGGTGTTATATATTGCCGGTTATCGGAAAGTGGTGGATCGCTATAAAATCAAGGAAATCGAGGAAGCTTCAGATGTTATCATCTGGTGCTGTGACGATGCAGAAATTAAGCCGGAACGTGAGGTGGACAAAAGTTTTCACGGCAATATCGTGCAAGCGCTCGCTGCTTACGGAAGTGGAAAATTAGGTGCGCAATCTATAAAATTGCAGGATGTTGATCGCATTATTGCCATTGGTTCTGACCGAATGATGGCCGCGGTAGCCGCTTCCCGGCATAACATCCTGAAGAATTATTTGAAGCCTGGCCATATCGCAATTGGCAGCATTAACTCACCGATGCAGTGCATGATGAAGGAAATCTGCGCACAATGCTTGCAAAAACACGTTGATCCAGTGACCGGTGAGCGGAAATATATATACTCATGTTTCAATCAGGATCAGCTTCTGGATCACGTTTCATTCACTCATCTGAATTCCCGGCTGAAGCAGAATTCACTGCAAGAAAAGCTCACTGCACAGTGGATCGATCGATCGCTGAAATTATTGCATATGAGAGTAGATGCGGCTTAAAATCGCGATAGCGCAAGTAAACTTCACCGTAGGCGATCTGGCGGGAAATAAAGAGAAAATCCTCGAGTTTTCTGGGGAAGCTGAACGCTTAAAATCCGACCTGGTGGTTTTTTCTGAGCTTGCCATTTGCGGATATCCCCCGGAAGATTTGGTGCTAAAAAGCGCATTTCAGAAAAGAGCGATAAAGATTATCAAGCAAATCGCCGCAGAAACTAGAGGCTTAAAAACCGCGCTTTTGCTCGGTGGAATTGATATTCATGAAGGAAAATTATTCAACACTGCATTTCTAATTAAGCGTGGAAAAATTGTGCATAGGCAATATAAGCATGAACTGCCGAATTATGGTGTATTTGATGAAAAAAGGATTTTTGCGTTGGGAAAATTGCCTAAGACGGTAAAATTTTGTGGTATCAAGCTCGGAATTCTAATCTGCGAAGACATGTGGACTAGAGAAGTACCGGAAGCATTGAAAGCAGCTGATTTATTGATTTCCATCAACGGCTCGCCGTTTGAGAAAAGCAAAGCAAAAGTACGGCGAGAGAAAGCAAAAGCTGCAGCAAAAATCGCGCAGGCGCCCTTGATTTACGTCAACCAAACCGGCGGACAAGACGAATTGGTTTTTGATGGTGATTCGTTCGTAATTTCGGCGAGTGGTGAAGAAAAAATTGCATTGCCGTTTTTTGCAGAAAAAATTTTTGCAGTCGATTTTGCTGAGGAAAAATCTGGATGGAAAATAGAAAACCCCCTGGCGCGCAAAAAAACGTCGCAGGAAGAAATAATATACAAGGCGCTGGTTCTGGGCCTTAAAGATTATGTAGAAAAAAATAAATTTCCCGGTGTCGTCATCGGTATTTCCGGCGGGGTGGATTCTGCGCTTTCCGCTACCATAGCTGTCGATGCGCTGGGACCTAAAAAAGTTCTCGGTCTGATGCTGCCTTCGCGCTATACATCGAAAGAAAGCATAGAAGACTCTAAGGAACTGGCGCAAAACCTGGGAATAAAACTGGAAGAAATCTCGATCGAACTGGCTTTTTCTGCTTTCCGCGCCTGCCTCTCACCATTATTCAAAAACCTGCCGGAAGACATAACCGAGGAAAATATGCAATCGCGGATTCGCGGCCTGATATTGATGGCGGTCAGCAACAAACTTGGCCATATGGTGCTTGCCACCGGTAATAAATCGGAAATGTCGGTCGGTTATACCACGCTTTACGGTGATATGTGTGGCGGGTTTTCGGTGCTGAAAGATGTGTATAAAACTGAAGTTTACCGACTGGCTGGTTGGCGAAACGGGCTTAAAAAAATCATTCCGCAAAGAACCATAGAACGCGCTCCCACCGCTGAATTACGATTCAATCAAAAGGATCAGGATACGCTTCCGCCATATGATGTATTGGATGGGATTTTGGAAATGCTGATCGAGCGTGAATTGCCGAAAGAGAAAATAATCGCAGCAGGATTTGCTGCGAAAACCGTGGAAAAGGTTGAAAGAATGGTGAATTTGTCGGAATATAAGCGCAGGCAATCGCCGCCGGGAGTGAAGATTACTTCGCGTTCTTTCGGCCGCGACCGGCGTTATCCGATAACCAATAAGTTTTTTGATGAATAAAGTGATTACCAGATTCGCGCCTTCCCCCACTGGGTATTTGCATATTGGAAATGCAAGGACGGCACTGGTTTGCTGGCTATATGCAAAAAAACATGGTGGTGAATTTATTTTGCGGATTGACGATACCGATGTTGGCCGTTCCAAGCAGGAATATACCGATGCGATAAAGGAGGATTTGACTTGGCTGGGCCTGAAATGGGATAGCACATTCAGCCAGTCCGAGCGGCTTGCTCGGTATGACGAAATTAAACAAAAACTGCTTGAGGCGAAGCGGCTTTACCCATGTTACGAAACTGCTGCCGAGCTTGAAACTAAGCGCAAGATGCAGATGAAATTGGGTAAGCCGCCGATTTATGACCGCGCTGCGCTTTCCTTGACTGCGGAAAAAAAATCCGAGTATGAAAAACAAGGCCGAAAGCCGCATTACCGGTTCCTGATGCAGGATGGAAAAATCGAATGGGATGATCTGGTGCGCGGAAAAGTTTCGTTCGAGGCGAAAAACCTTGGCGATCCGATATTGATCCGCGAGGATGGCTCACCGACATATTTATTACCTTCCGCCGTCGATGATGCGGATTATGGGATTACGCATATTGTGCGCGGTGAAGATCATGTGACGAATACGGCAGTCCAGGTTCAGATTTTTGCGGCGCTTGGTGCTGCCGTGCCACAATTCGCGCATTTGGCGCTCCTTAAATCCAAGGATAACAAAATTTCCAAGCGGGAGGGGGGCTTTGAGATCAAAGCTCTCCGGGAATCCGGCATCGAAGCGATGGCGATAAGCAGTTTCTTGGCACGCATGGGAACTTCGGAAGTGGTAGAGCCGCGCACGAATCTGGAACAAGTTATTGCCGGCTTTGATATCACAAAATTTGGCCGCGCGCCGACGACTTATGATGAGGCGGAGTTGGAGCGGATAAATGTGAAAGTGATTCAGAAATTGCAATATTCTGAAATCAAAGAACGATTTCTCGAAGTCGACGAAAATTTCTGGGCTTCAGTGCAGCCGAATTTAAAAACATTGGCGGAAATAAAAGATTGGTGGAAAATCTGCAATGAAAAGCTCACGCCAGTCATCGACGAGCCGGAATTTACCCGTGAGGCCGGGAATTTCCTGCCCGAAGGCAAATGGGATGAAACCACCTGGAATCAATGGATGGATAAGGTAAAAAATACCACCCAGCGGCAGGGAAAAGCGCTGTTCATGCCGATACGCAAGGCGCTGACCGGCATGGAACATGGCCCGGAACTGAAAAATCTGCTACCGCTGATCGGTCGGGAAAAAGCGCTAGCTAGATTAAATGGTGAGGCGGCTTAGGAGGAAAAATTATGACTGAAATTTCGCTTGAGGAATTAGAAAAATATCAAGAGCCAATAGTAGAATACAAGGGGCAGAAATATAAATTTTATGAATTGATACACGCTAAGTGTAGTGGTGTCTGTGTCTACCTTGGCTGGGCACGTGGAGGGGAGGATAGTTATGCCAAGAAGTCAGGCTTTTTTAATAATAGCGTTTTAGAAAAAATAACGTTTGAAGAAATGGGGAGAATCGGGAGCGCATTTGTATGTTTGGAAAGCAGCCTTGTTCCCTATAGCACTAAAAATCCTGATTCCAAGGAGCAAGCGCGGGCAATAATTTCATGTCTGTATAATATCATAGATGACAAATTGGAGGGGGGGGTAGAACGCCGACAATTGCTGGAAAAAATGGCCGAAGCTCTTGGAGTTATGCCGTTACATGGGAAGGAATGTTTGCATGATAAGGACATCACCATTTTCTTGGATCAAATGATTAAAAAATATGCAAGAGAAACAGGTAAGTAATTGCAGTGCTGAAATTCTATAATTCCCTTACTCGTAAGCTTGAAGAATTTTCTCCCGCCGACCCGAACCATGTGAAAATGTATGTCTGTGGGCCGACGGTATATGACCGCCCGCACCTCGGAAACGCCCGCTCGGTGGTGATTTATGATGTTTTGTATCGGTTGCTGAAAAGCCAATATAAGCAAGTTACTTATGTGCGAAACATCACCGATGTTGATGATAAAATCATAAATGCGGCAAAGGAAAATAAGGAAAGCATTGCCAGTCTCACCGCGCGGGTGACGAAAGATTTTCATGAAGATATGGCGGCGCTAAATTGCGAATTACCAACGCATGAACCGAAAGCGACGGAAAATATTCCAGCAATGATTCAGATGATCGAGAAGTTGATTAAAAATGGCTATGCCTATGTTATTCCGGTAGGTGAGAAGGGTGCGGGGCACGTTTTATTTAATGTGGGAGAGTTGGAATACCGTCCTGCGCCGGGTTATTTTTACGGAAAGTTATCTGGAAAGGATTTAAAGAAATTAGATGCTGGTAAAAGGGTGGATGTAGAGAAGTACAAATCCAAAAATCCGGAGGATTTTGTTCTGTGGAAACCGGCAGATGCCGAGGATGATGAATCGAGTAAATTCCAAAGTCCATGGGGAGTCGGGCGGCCAGGCTGGCACATTGAATGTTCAGCGATGAGTACGGGAATTTTGGGAAATGATTTTGACATTCATGGTGGTGGGGCGGACTTGATGTTCCCGCATCATGAAAACGAAATTGCCCAAAGCTGCTGTGCGAATCCCGGCTCACATTACGCAAAATTCTGGGTGCATAACGCATTTTTAACCGTGAACGGCGAAAAAATGGCCAAATCCGAGGGGAATTTCATCACCGTGCGGGATTTATTGGATAAAGGCGTAAAGGGCGAAGTGATAAGATTCGCACTGCTTTCCAGCCATTACCACAGTCCATTGAATTGGACGGAGAAGTTATTATATGATGCAAAAGTTACGCTGGATAATGCTTACAGAGCATTATTGAATGTCGATAAATTTGACGACAAAGAAGTTGAAACAGCTGCTTATTCCGATTTACAGGTTGTAAATGACATGCTTTGCAATGACTTAAATATGAGAGGTGTTATCAGTGACATTTACAAATATACCGATACTTTGATTGCCCGATATACCGAGATTATAAATCTTGGACACACTAATAGTGATATTAGAGGTAATATCAAATATATTGCTAGAAAATTTAGAGAAGCAATGAGGCCGCTAGGCTTCCTTCAGCAATCCCCCGAAGACTGGTTCCGCATTGATAATCCCGAAATTGACGAGCTAAAACTGGCCATCCAAGCCGCCCGGGAACGCAAGGATTACGCCGCTGCCGATAAAAATAAGGCAAAAATCGAGGAATTAGGGTATAAAGTCATGATAAATAAAGATGGCGAAGTTGAAGTTTTGAAAAAATGACCGAACGAGTTTACCTATATGATTCCACCTTGCGGGATGGGGCACAAACGCAGGGGGTGGATTTCACCGTCAAGGATAAGCGGGATATTTCCGCTTTGCTCGATGAGCTGGGCATTGATTATATCGAGGGCGGTTGGCCGGGCGCGAACCCGACCGACGATAAGTTTTTTGAGAATCTTCCCGCGTTAAAAAAATCAAAAATCACTGCATTCGGGATGACCAGAAAATCCGGCACTTCCGCTGATAACGATCCGGGCTTGAATGCGCTGTTAAATAGTGGTGCGAAACATATTTGCGTGGTTGGTAAATCCTGGGAGTTTCAGGTGGAACATGCGCTGAACACCACGCCGGAAGAAAACCTGAAAATGATTTCCGAGAGCGTCTCTTACATCAAGAAAAAAGGCCGCGAAGTTTTTTTTGATGCCGAGCATTTTTTCGATGGCTATAAGGCCGATCCGAAATTCGCGATGCAGGCGGCAGAAACGGCGTTTAAGGCCGGCGCGCGTTGGATCGTTTTATGCGATACCAACGGCGGCGCGTTGCCGCATGAAGTTGAGGAAATCGTGAAAAAAGTGGCAAAAACCATTCCCGGCGAACACCTTGGCATCCATTGCCATAACGATACGGAAAACGCGGTTGCGAATTCGCTGGTGGCTGTTCGCTCCGGCGTGCGGCAGGTGCAGGGGACTCTGAATGGACTCGGCGAACGTTGCGGCAACGCGAATCTGATTTCCATCATCCCGAATCTGATGTTGAAAATGGGATTTTCCACTGGTGTTTCCAAAGAAAATCTTAAAACTCTCACCCATGTTTCGCGGTTCTTGAATGATCGGTTGAATCGTTCTCCTGATATTTACGCGCCATATGTTGGCGCGGCAGCGTTTGCGCATAAGGGCGGGATTCACGTTTCTGCGATAAATAAAAATCCGCTGACTTATGAGCATATCGATCCAGAACTGGTTGGAAATAGCCGGAATATATTGGTTTCCGACCAATCGGGAAAATCCAATATCTTGGCGCGCCTCAAAGAAATCGGGATGAAAGTGGATTTGAAAGATGTGGTTCAGAGCGCAAAAATCTCAGCCTTAATTGCAGAAATAAAAGAGCGGGAAAACCAGGGCTACGCCTATGATAGCGCAACTGCAAGCTTCGAGTTATTGGCGCGGAAATTCCTGACTCACTTGCCGGAATTTTTTCATCTGCAAAGTTTTCGGGTGATCGACGAACGTCTGGTGAATACGAAAGGCGACTTGGTGAATGTTTCCGAAGCCACGATCAAACTGAAAGTCGGCAAGAAATTGATCATGAAGGTTGCGGAAGGAAATGGCCCGGTGAACGCGCTGGATAAGGCGCTCCGGAAGGCGCTATTAGGAAAATATACGCAATTGAAAGATATGCGTCTAATCGATTATAAAGTCCGGATTATGGCTGCAGGTGAGGGAACGGAGGCGGTGACGCGGGTGCTGATCGAAAGCGCTGATTCCAAAGGCAATAAATGGGCAACCTGCGGCGTTTCCGCGAACGTCATTAATGCATCATATAATGCGCTGTATGATGGCATTACATACAAGCTAATAAGGGACCAAAAATAATAATATTTTTGAAATCGGTTTTCTTGGGTCTGGCCATAGCAGCACCAATCGGACCCGTGGGAACTCTCTGTATCCGGCGCACTTTAAGAAACGGGTTCTTTGCCGGAGTAAGCGGCGGTTTGGGAGCGGCAGTAGGCGATGCCGTTTATGCTGCGGTTGCGGCATTCGGGTTGACGGCGATATCTGGGTTTCTAACCGAGTCAGAGAAATATATCAGAGTCACCGGCGGCTTTTTTCTATTATGGCTGGCATGGAGGGTATTTTCAGCGCCGCCACCGAAAGAAGATGCAATTCCCGAGCGTTCCGCCGTTGGTAATTTTGTCTCCACATTGATTTTGACGCTTACAAATCCCGCAACCATTTTATCTTTTGCCGTAATATTTGCCGGATTCGGCCTTGCCGCTAATCGCAGCATGGCTGATGCCGGAGCCATAGTAGGCGGTGTTTTCATTGGCTCAATGTTATGGTGGATAATATTATCAGGCGGGATAAATTTATTACGAAAACATATCACTATCGGCAGTATGCTATGGGTAAATCGTATTGCTGGAGTTGGCTTGTTTGGTTTTGGGTTATGGGCTTTGTCAGTGGTCATTATATAAATGGCTAAGGAATACCCTACCATCATTCTTGTCCGTCCCCAGATGGGTGAAAATATCGGCGCGACAGCACGTGTTATGATGAATTTTGGATTCCGTGAATTACGCGTGGTTGCTCCGCGTGACGGATGGCCGAATGCGAAAGCTATCGAAATGGCCGTGCATGCTGCGCCCATTTTGGAAAAGGCGAAAATATATAGGACATTAGAAGGGGCAATTGGTGATATGAATCACGTTGCTGTGACGACTGTGCGTGACCGTGATATGGAAAAAACGGTTGTAACTCCGAGGGAATATGCCGCAAAATCACATCCTAAAAAAGCCGCGATTGTTTTTGGCCCGGAGCGCAGCGGTTTGACCAATGACGAAATCGCATTGGCAGATGAAATCATCAGCATTCCGGTAGCAGATGATCTAAAATCCCTGAATCTGGCACAGGCGGTGGCTGTGATGTGCTATGAGGTTTTTAGCGGCAAAATCCCTAAAAAAGTTATTAGAAAAAATCCACCAGTGGAGAAAGCCGAGCTGATTAATATGTTCAGGCATTTGGAGGATGAATTGCAGGAATCCGGGTTCTTTCCCGTGGCGGAAAAAAAGCCGGGGATGGTTAGGAACATCAGGAATATGTTTTCTCGAACCGGATTTACCATGCAGGAAATCCGCACTATGCGTGGGATTATCAGGAGCCTTTCTGGTACAACGAACCGGAGAAGAAAGTGATTATTTACAAGGTGCTTCGTAAATAACTTCGGAATTTTCCCCGGAACTGAATTTTGCGAAATCCTCAGGGCTCACTCTTTCCAACTTATCGAATTTACTACCGGTATATCTGCAAAATCCCCGGTTTTGTTTAGTGATATTCAATCCTGAAACATCATTGGCAAGTTTCGTTACGAAATGGTTGAGCTTGGAATCGGCAAGCGACCCGTATTTTTTCTTGAAATAATTCCGGAACGCAGCGGATTGCTCGGCCAATTGTTTCTTATATTTTTTTACGAACGCATTATAACGGCTTTTGTGTTCTTCGCAGGAAAGTGCGGCTTCCATCAGTTCGGTCTGCAAAACGCGTGCGTTGAACGCGGCTTTTTCATCCGGTGCCAAGCATTCGTTGGCGGCATATGCCGGGGCGGATAGCAAAAGCATTAATCCTACCGCAATCATTGGATTTTTATTCATATTTAGGATTATACTGAAACCCTTCATTATGCGAAAGAGCAATAAAGAAAATATACCGAATTTATTTAGCGCAGGGTCGGCAGAGAATGATGCGCGTCCGCTTGCCGATATATTGCGTCCACAAAGTTTGGACGAGGTGATGGGACAGGAGCATTTACTGGGCAAGGATGGTGCGCTGACATTGATTCTGGAAAGCGGCCATCTGCCATCAATAATATTCTGGGGGCCACCAGGCTGTGGGAAAACGACGCTGGCACGGATTCTAGCAAAAACCAGTGGCTACCATTTTGAAACCGCATCGGCGGTGATGAGTGGCATAAATGATCTGCGGGAAATTTTCGCCGCCGCGAAAATCAGGCTCAAGGATGGCATAAAGACCTTGCTTATGGTTGATGAAATCCATCGGTTTAACCGTGGCCAGCAGGATGTTTTCCTGCCTTTCATTGAGGACGGTACGATTACATTGGTCGGTGCTACTACAGAAAACCCATCGTTTGAATTGAACGGGGCGCTGCTTTCGCGCTGCAAGGTTTTGGTGCTGAAAAGGTTGGAGAGTGCGGCACTGGAACAGATTTTGCAGCGGGCGGAAACCCATATGGGCCGGACGCTGCCGGTAACAAAAGAAGCGCGGGAAATGCTGATTGCGATGTCCGATGGCGACGGGCGTTATCTGATAAACCTGGCGGAAACGATATTTGCCGCTAATCCGAAAAATCCAATCGGCGCGGACGAATTGATGAAATTCGCGCAGAAGCGGATGCCGCTATACGACAAGCATCAGGAAAGCCATTATAACTTCATCAGTGCGTTGCATAAATCCCTGCGCGGCAGCGACCCGGATGCGGCGCTATATTGGTTTATGCGGATGATTGAAGGTGGCGAAGACCCATTATATATCTGCCGAAGGCTTTGTAATTTTGCAGTGGAAGATGTAGGTATGGCTGACCCGAATGCGGTGCATATCGCGCTAGCGGCCAAGGATGCCTATGATTTCATGGGCTCGCCCGAGGGAGAACTCGCCATCGCCCATGCGGTGACTTATCTTGCAACGGCGCCAAAATCCAATGCCAATTATGTCGCTTATAAAGCGGCGGGCGTGGAGGCGAAGAAAAGCGGCTCGCTGATGCCGCCCAAGCATATTTTGAACGCGCCGACCAAGCTGATGAAGGAGATCGGCTATGGCAAAGGATATGAATATGACCACAATGCCGCAGGCGGATTTTCCGGCCAGGATTATTTCCCGGAAGGCTACGGCCGCAAGGAATTCTATTTTCCGAAGGAAAAGGGTTATGAGGCGGAGGTTAAGCGGAGATTAGAGAAGTGGCGGGGGATGCGAGGTAAGAAGTAATTTTAAAATCCCGGCACTTTTCCCAAATAATCCTTCGCCCAAATTTTCCTATAAGTCTCCTCTGACATATTACCACCGGAGATGATGACCAGTGCTTTCCGGCCTTTTTCCTGGTTTTTCAGCCATTGGTGTGCCGCCGCCATGGCGAGTGCTGCCGTCGGCTCTACCGTGATTTTCAATAAGTGATTCAACCATTGTGCCCAGTAAATTATTTCCTCTTCCGCGATTTCATAAATGCCGGAAATCTTCTGCACATATTGAAAAGTGCGTTCCGCGAGCGCTAGAGTACGTGCGCCATCGGCGATGGTTTCCGGTTGCTCTGGCCATTTGAAAATCTCACCGGAACGGTATGATCTTGCAGCATCATTGGCGTTTAGTGGCTCTGCTGCAAAAACCTTGGCGGTTGGGCAAGCAAGCCGGGTTGCCAGCCAAGAACCGGAAATCAGCCCACCGCCGCCGACTGGTGCAAAAACCGCATCTGGCTTAACGCCTTGTTCCAATGCTTCCAAACATGCCGTGCCCTGTCCTGCAATTATATCGTCATTATCGAATGGCGGAATCAAAACCGCGCCTTTTTCCACTTCCGCTCTGGCCAGGGATTCTGCCTCCTGCCTGCTATTCACCTCAATCACTTCCGCGCCATAATGCCTGGTTGCCGCTTTTTTCACGCTGGAGACGTTTTTTGGCAGGAAAATCTTGGATTTTATCCCGGTCTCGGATGCCGCCCATGCCACCCCCTGTGCGTGGTTTCCCGAACTGAAGGCCACGACTCTTTCCGGCAAAATACCATCTTCCTTAAGCCGCAATATGGCGTTAAGTGCACCGCGTGCCTTGAATGCCCCAGTTTTCTGGAAAGTTTCGGCCTTGAAAAATATTTCATGGCCAAGCAGCAAATTCAAGAATTTAGACTCCAAAATCGGCGTTTGTTTCAGGTGCGGGGAAATCCGCTCCAGAGCAGTTTTCACCACTTCTGGCACTATCTTCAATATTTTTTCTTTTTCGCTTAAACCTTGCATAAAAATCGTTATATATGTAACGGCAATTATGAGCAACACGCCATTACTTGATAAAGTGAAATTCCCCGCTGACATGCGGAATTTTAGCAAAGCTGAATTGAAACGGCTGGCAGCGGAGCTCCGTGCGGAAACCATTGCCTCCGTCTCGGAAACCGGCGGCCATCTTGGCGCTGGCTTAGGCGTGGTGGAACTAACGATAGCGCTTCATTATATTTTTAACACGCCGGAAGATAAGCTGATTTGGGATGTTGGGCACCAGGCCTATCCGCATAAAATCATCACTGGGCGGCGGGATAGGATGCGTACAATCCGCACCGGCGCTGGGCTTTCAGGATTTACTAGGCGAGCCGAGAGCGAATATGATCCGTTTGGCGCAGGCCATAGTTCCACGTCGATTTCTGCTGCCCTGGGGTTCGCCACTGCCCGCGATTTGGCCGGAAAATCGCACGAAGTAATCGCGGTGATTGGCGATGGCGCGATGAGTGCGGGCATGGCTTTTGAGGCTATGAACAATGCAAATGGCACTCGGCTTATCGTGATTTTGAATGACAATGATATGTCTATTGCACCGCCGGTGGGTGCGATGAGCGCTTATCTTTCGCGCCTGATTTCCTCAAAGCCCTACATAACTTTCCGCAATATGGCGAAGCGGATGGCACATCATTTACCAGAACGGTTGGAAAAAGCCGCGCGCAAGGCCGAGCATTATGCGCGGAACTTGGCGGTTGGCGGCAATTTTTTTGAAGAGATGGGGTTTTATTACGTCGGGCCGATTGATGGCCATAATCTTGATCACCTATTGCCAATCTTGAAAAACGTGCGTGACGATAAGGAAATAAATCATCCAGTTTTGATCCATGTGGTGACGGAGAAGGGCAGGGGGTTTTCCTCACCGGAAGCTTCCGCGGAAAAATTCCATGCTGTCGCGAAGTTTGATATGCTCACTAAATTACAGCAAAAATCCAAGCCTATCGCTCCGAGCTATACAAAAGTTTTTGCCGAAAGTTTGATAAAGGAAGCTGAAAAAGATGAGAAAATCGTGGCTATTACTGCTGCGATGCCATCCGGCACCGGTCTTGATTTATTCGCAAAAAAATTCCTTAATCGTTGTTTCGATGTCGGGATCGCTGAGCAACATGCAGTGACTTTCGCTGCGGGCTTGGCTGCTGAAGGATACAAGCCGTTCGCTGCGATTTATTCAACATTCCTCCAGCGCGCCTATGACCAAGTAGTGCACGATGTGGCGATACAAAAATTGCCCGTGAGGTTTGCGATAGACCGTGCTGGATTGGTCGGTGCTGACGGACCAACGCATGCCGGTTCGTTTGACATAACTTATCTCGCCACGCTGCCGAATTTTATCATTATGGCCGCGAGCGATGAGGCGGAATTGGTGCATATGGTGGCTACGTCAGCGGCGATAAACGACCGGCCTTCGGCGTTCCGTTATCCGCGGGGTGAGGGAACAGGCATCGCTCTTCCCGAAAAAGGAATACCGCTGGAAATCGGCCGGGGAAGAATAATCCGGGAGGGGGAAAAAGCGGCGATATTGTCATTCGGCGCGCGGTTGAAAGAAGTCCTAAAAGCTGGGGAAGAATTGGAAAAAATAGGAATCTCGGTAACGGTTGCCGATGCGCGTTTTGCCAAGCCACTCGATCATGATTTGATCAAAAACTTGGCAAAAAATCATGAATTGCTAGTGACTATAGAAGAGGGCGCGATTGGTGGTTTCGGCTCGCATGTGGCGGATTTTTTGGCGAAAAACAATCTGCTGCAAAACATAAAATTCATCCCGATGCATCTGCCGGATTTATTTTTGGAACATAATGCGCCGGAAAAGATGTATGCGGAAGCTGGGCTGGATGCGGCGGGAATTGTTAAGGCGATTAGCGGAATAATGGCAAAGAAACTAGTTAAAGCCGGATAGACGGAATTCTTTATTCATTGCCGCATCGGGCATCTTGGTTCCGTAAAAAATACCGGTATTAATGTCTTTCCTTAAATTCTTACCAGCGATGAAAATATCTTTCCCCTTATTCATTGCCACATAAACCCCTGGACAAATATCCGGGTCAGCCTTCTCGAGAAACGCCATGCCAGTTTTCAGATTTGCCGGTCCATCGCTTTCGGTTCCGTGCGAGATAGGGGTTATAGCGCCAGCGAAGGCTACTACCACACCCAACCCTTTGAGCAAATCTTTCAAATCCCGGGCAAGATGAGCCATGCGATCTGTACCGCAAGTAATTAAAATCTTTTTTATTCCTTCTTTCCTCAGGTCTTTTATAAGCTTGGCAAGGTCTTTGATATTTTGCTTGCTAATATTATTACTGTCTTCGGAAAGCCAGTTTATGAAGCGGCAGTCCAAGCCACCCGGCAGGGTTTCTATAGTTCCTTGTACCAGTTCATTATTTGCAGCATCAACATTTTTGGCTTTGGCTTGCCCTTATAATTAGAAGCTATAGTCCCGCCCAGCATTATAACCGCTATTTCCGGCTCTATAGTCATTATTTTTTAGAAAAGTAAACCCCTAAGCTCTTCTCCGCATGCGGCGAGACGAAATGTGAAACATCACCACCGAGCCGCGCGATTTCTTTTACAAAACGCGATGAAATAAACTGTGTTTCTTCCGAAGCAGGAAGGAAAACGGTTTCGATATCGTTGTTCATCTTGGCATTGATTGCAGCCATTTGGAATTCGTATTCGAAATCAGAAATAGCGCGGAGGCCGCGGATTATAACAGAAGCTTTGTTTTGCGCCGCGAAATCCACCAGCAGGCCGGAAAACGAAGTCACTTCGATTTTTTTCAAATCATCGAAAAATTTTGTTTTGCGCTTATTTTGATGATGAATTTCCTCTTCCACCATGGCCGCACGTTTTTTAATAGAGAAAATCGGTGTCTTCGGAATATCGGCTGCCACCGCGATTATCAGCTTATCGACAATTACCAGCGCGCGCTGGATTATATCAACATGGCCGATGGTTATCGGATCAAAAGTTCCGGGATAAATGCCGATGCGTTTATTGTTCTTCACTATTATGCAGTTCTGGCGTGTCTTGCTCTTCGATACCGCCATCGCCATTCTCGCCCTCCGCGATATGCGCTGCCGATACCACCGATTCGCCGTCGCCAGTTTTGAAAATTGTAACGCCTTGCGTGCTTCTTCCGGCGACGCGAATGTCATGCACTGGGCAACGGATGAGTTTTCCTTTGTTAGTGATAAGCATGATTTGGTCTTTTTCTTTCACCGGGAAACTGCCTACTACTTTGCCATTTCGCTCAGAAGTTAGGATGTTCGTCACGCCAGATCCGCCACGGTTGGTGATACGGTACTCATAGGCCGAAGTACGCTTGCCGTAGCCGTTTTCGGCCACGGTTAAAATGAATTCTTCGTTTTTTGCGAGAGAATATATTTCTGCGGGAGTTAAACCCTCTGGGATTCCAGCGACACCCAGCTTAGCAAGAATCCCAGCCTCCTCTTCAAGCTTGGCGATTTCCATCCTGGCTTCCACCGGGATTTTCAGGAATAATTCGCGCTTCGCCATTTCGATTTCCGCGGATTTCAGTACCGACATCGATATCACCCGGTCATTTTCCGTGAGCCGCATGCCGCGCACGCCGTCTGAGGTTCGGCTCTTGAACACACGGACTTTTTCGACCGGAAATCTGAGTGCATTACCTTCTTTTGCGGCGAGGAGAATATGATTTTTATCGTCACAGGTCATCACGCCGATTAACTTATCGTTATCCTCCAACCGGATTGCAATCTTGCCATTCGACTGGATACTCTTGAAATCGGAAAGATCATTACGGCGCACGTTTCCTTTCGCCGTCGCGAACATTATATGGAGATTATCCCAAGTGGTTTCATCCTCGGGTAGTGGCATGACGACTGTGATCTTTTCATCCGGTGCCAGCGGGAAAATATTTACCAACGCCCGACCTTTCGCCTGCGGATTCCCGAGAGGGAGTTTATATACCTTCAGCTTGTAAACCTTGCCGAGATTGCTAAAAAACAGCACCGGCGTATGGGTGTTGGAAATGAAAACATCGGTTGTGATGTCCTCCTCGTTCATCGAGAGAGCTGCACGACCCTTGCCGCCACGGCGCTGAGCGCGATATGTGGAAAGCGGTACGCGTTTTATATATCCGCCCATCGTCACCGTCACCACCATATCTTCTTTCTGGATCAAATCTTCGATATCGTGCTCGAATTCCGAATCTTCGATTTGGGTCAGGCGTGGGGTGCCGAATTTTTCCTTGATCGCTAGCAACTCATCCCGCATGATTTTCATCACTTTTTCTTTGGCGCCGAGAATGCTCAAATAATTCGTGATCTCAACTCCCAGCTCTTTCAATTCATTATCGATTTTTTCGCGCTCGAGGCCGGTGAGCCGAGATAATTTCATCTCTAGGATTGCGCGCACCTGGCTGTCGGTCAGGCGGCACTTTCCGGCAGAAATCACATTTTGGCTGTCATCCACCAGGTCGATAAGCGTTTGAATATCTCCGGCCAGCCAGTCCTTCGCCAGCAATTTTTCCCGCGCTTCCGCCGGGTCTGCGGCACTTTTTATCAGGGTAATTACTTCGTCGATATTGCCGACAGCAATCGCCAGCCCAATCAAAATATGCGCCCGGTCGCGCGCTTTGCTTAGCAGGAAATTTATCCGCTTGGTGATTATGGTTTCGCGGAAAGCAATAAATGCTTCCAGCACTCGCCGCAGATTCATTAGTTCCGGCCGTCCCTGGTGCAGCGCCAGCATATTAACGCCGAAACTCGTTTGCAGCGGTGTGAAAGAATAAAGCTGGTTCAGAACGATTTCTGGAAAATTATCCTTTCTGATTTCGATCACTACGCGGACACCGGATTTATCCGACTCGTCGCGCAGATCGCTGATTCCCTCAATTTTCTTCTCGCGCACCAGCTCGGCGATGCGCTCTACCAGTTTCGCCTTATTCACTTGATAGGGGACTTCTGTGATGATTAGTGCCTGCTTTCCTTTGGCGATCTCCTCAACTTCGGTTTTGCCGCGCATGATGACCGAGCCTCGGCCCGTAGAAAGCCCGCTACGTGCACCCAAGCGGCCGAGTATTATCCCGCCGGTCGGGAAATCCGGCGCGGGGACGATCTGCATTAATTCTTCCAAAGTGATTTCGGGATTATCTATCAAGGCACAAGTTGCATCGACCACCTCGCCGAGATTATGTGGCGGAATGTTGGTCGCCATGCCAACGGCAATACCGCCTGCGCCGTTTACCAAAAGATTCGGAAACTGTGCTGGTAAAATCACTGGCTCCTTTTCACTGCCATCATAATTTTCCTGGAAATCGACGGTTTCTTTATCGATATCCGTAAGCATGGTATGCGCGACTTCCTCCAGCCGTGATTCGGTGTAACGCATAGCGGCCGGCGGATCGCCGTCCATCGAGCCGAAATTTCCCTGACCGTCTATCAATGGCACCCTGAGCGAGAAATCCTGTGCCATACGCACCAACGCGTCATAAATCGCGCTGTCGCCATGCGGATGGTATTTACCCATCACCTCGCCGACGATGCGCGCCGATTTCCGGTATGGCTTGTTATAATCGCAGCCGGATTCATGCATGGCATATAAGATGCGCCGCTGCACAGGTTTTAGCCCATCGGTGACGTCAGGGATGGCGCGGGAAACGATCACGCTCATCGCGTAATCGAGATACGAGCGCTGCATCTCCTCTTCGATGGAGATGGGGATTAGACTGCCATTTTTACCGGGTTCGGTCATAAAATTTTATGCTGTTTTTATAAAGGAATAACATAGGTGGTGCAAGGGGTTTTATCGTCATAATTAGACATCTTTATAATAGAACAAGTTGCCAACCCTAAGTCTAATATCTAACATCTGATCCCTATGAATGTTTCCACGGCCTCCAACTATCTTTTCATTCTCCGCGACTGGGCGGAACGGATAAGGCTTGCACGCAAGCTGGCCTTCGCTTTCGCTGCTGGTGCAGTGGTTTCCGGCATCGCAACTTACATAACTATCACGGAAAAATCGAACCCCTTAGGGCCAGATCCTAAGGTAGTGGTCGATTTCATATTGATAGACCTGGTGTTTTTGCTCGGCCTTGCAACCATAGTCTCGATAAAAGTGGTGCAGTTATGGCTAGAGCGGCTGAAAGGCGGCGCTGGTGGCTCGCGGTTGCAAACGCGCATAATATTAATGTTTTCGCTGGTTTCGATAATACCTACCATAATCGTTGCCAGCTTTTCCGCGTTGTTTTTTAATTTCGGCATCCAGACTTGGTTTAACGAACGGGTAAGTAACGCGCTTGAGGAATCGGTCGCGGTAGCTGAAAGTTACCTGACCGAGCATAAAGAAGCGATACGAGGCGATGTGCTCGCTATGGCCAATGATTTAACCCGTGAGGCTTATATGGTGAACGCCGATCCACTGGAGTTCGAGCGGTTGGTTTCCGGCCAAGCGGCGATCCGCTCTCTCACTGAGGCAATAGTGTTCAAGCGGCATGGCAACATCCTGGCGCGCTCAAATCTGAGTTTTTCACTTCTTTTCGACCTTGATAAGATAACCGATGAGGATTACCGGCTGGCCGACAGCGGCGAGGTGGTGATCATCACTCCCGGCAGCGACGAAAGGGTACGGGCGCTGGTAAAGCTCGATAATTTTTTCGATACATACTTGCTGGTTGGACGGTTGGTTGATAGCCGGGTGATAAACCACATAGAAAGCACCAAAGGCTCGGTCAATGAATATACACGACTGAAGAACAGCATTTCCCGGTTACAGATAAAATTCTCGTTCGTATTTATTGGTGTGGCACTGCTCTTGCTGCTTTCAGCGGTATGGTTCGGAATGGTGATAGCGGGCGAGTTGGTTAAGCCAATTGCCAGCCTGGTTCGCGCTACTGGCCGCATCAAGGAAGGCGACTTAAGCGCTCGCGTAGACGAAGGGCCGGAGAATGACGAAATTGGAACTCTTGGCCGCGCCTTCAATAGCATGGCGGATCAATTGGAAAAGCAACGCAGCCAGTTGATAGAAGTGAACCGGCAGATAGATGCGAGAAGAAGATTCAGTGAGGTGGTGCTTTCCGGGGTTTCGGCCGGAGTTGTGGCGCTTGACCCGGATAAGCGTGGCAACTTATTCAACGCTTCGGCGCTAGAACTGCTTTCGCAGAAGCCCTTTGGCATGCAAGGCGTGCATTACACAGAATTCTTCCCGGAAATCGAGGCAATGCTGAAAGAGGCTGAGAAGCAGAGAGGGACGGTGCAGAAGGAAATAAACATAGTGCGAGGCGAGAGAAAATCGACTCTGCTGGTGCGAATCGCCGTACAGATGTTCGCCGAAAGGATCGAAGGCTGCGTGATAACTTTCGACGATATAACAGAACTGAAATCAGCCGAGCGCAGCCGCGCCTGGTCGGATGTGGCGCGCCGCATTGCGCATGAGATAAAAAATCCGCTGACGCCGATTCATCTTTCCGCTGAACGGTTGAAGAAAAAATACAGTGATCAGATTTCCTCGGGCAAGGAGAATTATATCAAGTATGTAGATACCATAATTGCTCACGTCACCGATATCGGTAAAATGGTTGAGGAATTCGCTGAGTTTGCCCGGATGCCAGCTCCGGTTATGGTGGATGCTGATATTTGCGCTATAGCGCGGGATGCGGTTTTCTCCCAAAAAAGTGCCAACCCCAATATAAATTATGAAATCGAAACAGGTGGATCTCCGGCAATCATCAATTGTGATCCTGGGCAAATTGGCCAGGTGTTCACCAATATCCTGAAGAATGCTGTCGAAGGCATCGAAACGCGGAAAATTTTAAACCCAGATTGGAATGAAGAACCTAGGATAAATATTAAAATCACCAAGGAAAAAGATTACCTCGTAGAAATTTCCGATAACGGAAACGGCTTACCTCCGGGATTGATTGACCAACTGACTGAACCTTACGTTACAACACGCGAAAAGGGCACTGGGCTTGGTTTGGCGATAGTAAAAAAAATCATGTCAGACCATCAGGGAAAATTAATTTTAAAGAATATAAATAATGGCGCTTGTGTTTCATTATACTTTCAGGTTAAAAATAAAACTTGAAATAGTATCATTTTTGACACAATACTAAATACGGGATTATGGCTATTATAGAAACCACCACTAATATCCTCATAGTCGATGACGAGAAGGATATAAGGGAACTTATATCTGATACGTTAAAGGATGAGGGCTATGCGACCCGCATGGCCAAGGAAAGCGAATCCGCCTTTGCGGCGATAGCCGAGCGCCTACCCTCCGCAATAGTTCTGGATATCTGGCTGAAGGATAGCTTGCTGGACGGCCTTGGCATTTTGGAAACGGTGAAGCGCAAATACCCGGAAATCCCGGTGGTCATGATAAGCGGGCACGGCAACATCGAAACTGCCATAGCCTCGATAAAAATGGGTGCGTATGACTATATTGAGAAGCCATTCAAATCTGACCGTTTGATCCATGTCGTAAAAAGGGCTCTGGAAACCGCGAAACTCAAGCACGAAAACGCGGAGCTCAGGGCACGTGCGCATGACGAAAATATTTTGACCGGCTGCTCACAGGCACTCAGTTCGCTGAAATCCGCCATCGAAAAAGTTGCACCGACTTCGAGCCGCGTTTTCATCACCGGTCAGGCCGGCTCCGGCAAAGAAGTGGTCGCGCGTATACTGCATGAGAAATCGGCGCGCAAGAACGGTCCATTCGTGATATTGAACGCTACTAGCATTTCGCCGGAAGCACTGGACGTCGAGCTGTTTGGTACTGAGGATAATGGTGGTGTGAACGGTGGACCACGAAAGATCGGTATTTTTGAGAAAGTACATGGCGGTACGCTATTCATCGACGAAATTGTCGATATGCCGCTGTCGACGCAAAGTAAATTATTGAAAGTCTTACAGGAACAATCGTTCGAACGCGTAGGCGGCCAGCGCAAAATCGAAACGAATTTCCGCGTCGTCACTGCGTCGAACCGCGACATCCCGGCGGAAATAAAAGCCGGAAAATTGCGGGAGGATTTATTTTACCGCCTTAATGTCGTACCTCTACGCGTTCCTCCTTTGAGCGAAAGGCGGGAGGATATTCCACTGCTAGCCAGGCATTTCCTCAGAAAAGGAGCCGAGCTTTCCGGAATGCAGCAGCGGATTCTAGGCGAAGATGCAACAGCAGCGCTCCAGGCCTATGATTGGCCGGGCAACGTGCGGCAATTGAAAAACGTGATGGAATGGATCCTGATAATGATTCCGGGTGAGGCCAATCCCATCCGCTCCAGTATGCTGCCAGTTGAGGTTTTCACCTCTACTCCTGCCGCGATAAACCCGGAAATGAATACCGATATTATGGCGATGCCGCTCCGCGAGGCGCGCGAACTGTTTGAGCGGCAATATCTGGTGGCGCAGGTGAACCGTTTCGGCGGAAACATATCACGCACTGCCAGTTTCGTCGGGATGGAGCGTTCCGCGCTACATAGGAAGTTGCGCTCGCTAAATATAGGCCAGGAAGAGAAAGTGGATGCGGCTTGAGCCGTTGCAAGGTTCCAACCATTCCCGCATCACTTATTTTAACGATGGTAGAACCGGAAAATTTATTTCGCATCCGCTTGCAAAAACCCATGTAGATGACCGCGGATTGCAGTTCTCCGATGGGATATATGAAGTCATCGCCGCAGAAAATTGGCAGCTGATAGACGAAGATTTGCATTATAAAAGGCTTGTGCGCTCACTCAAAGCGGTTGGAATTTCCACCTCCGCATCGAAAAAATCAATTCATGTGATAATAATGGAATTGCTACGGCGAAACGGCTTGAAAGACGCGATGATTTACATTCAAATCACCCGCGGCATAGCTAAGCGAGATCATTATTTTCCGAAGAATTCTCGCCCGACTTTACTGATAACCGTAGCGCCGCTAAAAAAACCGAGTGCAGAGGAAATCGAAAATGGTGTTGTGGTAATTACCATACCTGATCTGCGCTGGCAGAGGCGCGATATAAAATCCATTTCGCTTCTACCTAATGTTCTGGCGAAAAACCAGGCACTGCCGGCAAAGGAAGCCTGGCTTATCGATAACGGTGTGATAACCGAGGGCTGCTCGACCAATGCTTACATCGTAATTGCCAGTGGTGCAGTGAAAACGCATCCGAAAAACAACCTTATCCTCGGTGGCATAACACGCGAAACTGCTCTGGCGCTGGCAAAAAAAAATAAAATTAAAATTGAGGAAAAACCGTTCACATTGCAGGAAGCACTGAATGCGAAAGAGGCGTTCCTTACCAGCACCACGGCAAAAATTCTGCCGGTGGTGAAAATTGATGGCAAAAAAATTGGCAGCGGAAAACCTGGCAAAATAACGCGCAAGCTTATGAAGATTTATAATGATTACGTCGATAAAATTACCAAAGCCTAAGGCCATTCTTTTTGATTGGGATAATACACTGGCCGACACTTGGCCGGTGATTCACAAGGCACTCGGCGAGACTTTTGTCGCCATGGGGCGTGACCCTTGGAGCATTGAGGAAACGAAAAGATATGTGCATAAATCAATGCGTGATTCGTTCCCGGAGCTGTTCGGCAAGGATTGGGAAAAGGCTGCCAATATTTATTACAACAGCTTTTTACAAAGCCATTTAATCAATCTAGCAACTCTTCCATATGCGCTGGAAATGCTGGAGGAAACCGCAAAAACCGGCATTTATGCGGTAGTGGTCAGTAATAAAACTGGCAAGCATCTTCGTGCGGAAGTTTCACATCTAGGCTGGGATAAATTTTTCCGTAAAATCGTCGGTGCGACGGACGCCGAGTCTGACAAGCCAACCGCCGCACCGGTTTTCCTAGCACTGAAAGACAGTGGTATCACGCCATCACACGACGTATGGTTTATTGGTGATACGGCCATAGACATTGAATGCGCAATCAATTCCGGCTGTCGACCAATATTT
>JABDBP010000019.1 GCA_013288565.1 Alphaproteobacteria bacterium
ATATAAACCGCTTTTTTCCTTGTAGTTAAGAAAAAACCTTTCCGTTAATGATTTGTTAACCTTTCCGTTGTACTATAACCCAGCAATCCGGCAAACCCCTGGATTTTTTACTGGGAAGGCATTAATACTTTTGTCGTTAACAAACTAAAACTTGGAACCTGAAATTTATGGCAGAACATTTGAGAAAAACCACGTTCCTGAACCCCACCAACTCCACTTTCGTCGCGGAAGTGTATGAGCAATATTTGAAAAATCCGGCTTCGGTTGAGCAAAGCTGGCGGGATTATTTCGCCAATGTCGGCGATAATCTATCCACCATCGCCGATGATTTTCACGGCGCATCCTGGGCCAATGGCTCTAAATCCCAAGTCGTTGGCGCCGAAGCTCCAGGATTAAAAGTCGTCTCCACGCATGATCGCCGCAGAGGCAAAGACCCCCGGGTTGATTCGCTGAATGCATTGATGCTGATCCGCAGATACCGCGCGAGCGGCCATTTCATTGCCAACCTTGATCCGCTGGGAATGGAAAACGGCTCAGCGCTTCATGAGCTTGACCCTACGGCCTATGGTTTCACCAAGAAAGATTACGACCGCGAGATTTTCTTGGGCGGCGAATTGGGTCTGGAAAAGGCCACGCTGCAAGAAATCCTTGATATTTTAAAGGCGACGTATTGCAGCAACATCGGGTTTGAATTCACCCATATCGGCGATGCCGGGCAGCGCGAATGGCTGCAAAAGAAAATCGAGGAATCGCGCGGACAACCTGCATATTCGCCGGAGCGGAAAAAAGCGATACTCAAGAAAATCATTGAGGTCGAAGGGTTTGAGCAATTCTGCCACGTGAAATATCCCGGCACCAAAAGATTTTCGATCGAGGGCGCGGAATCCACGGCTTCGGCGATGGAGGAAGTCATCAGCACTGCAAGCGGATTGGGGGTCGAAGAAATCGTCGTCGGCATGGCGCACCGCGGGCGGCTGAATGTGTTAACCGCCGTGATGGGCAAGCCTTACGCCGCTATGCTCTCGGAATTCCAGGGCAACCCGGCGTTTCCGGAGGACATGAACATTTCCGGCGATGTGAAATATCACCTGGGCACTTCGTCTGACCGCGAGATTGATGGACGGTGCGTGCATCTATCCTTGACCGCAAACCCATCACACCTGGAGTGCGTGAATCCGGTGGTGGTTGGGAAAGTGCGGGCGAAGCAGGATCAGCGCAGCGACAAGGAACGCGCGAAAGTGATGGGAATACTCATCCATGGCGATGCGGCGTTCGCCGGGCAGGGAGTGGTCGCGGAAACCATTGAACTAGGCGATTTGAAGGGATATACCACCGGCGGTACGATCCACCTCATCATCAACAACCAGATCGGGTTCACCACTTCCCCGAAAAACGCGCACCTCTCGCCATACCCGACCGATGTGGCGAAAATCGTCCAAGCCCCTATATTCCATGTCAACGGCGATGATCCGGAGGCGGTGGTTTTCGCCAGCCGCATCGCCGCCGAATTCCGGCAGGAATTCAGGAAGGATGTGGTGATCGACGTTTTCTGCTACCGCCGCTACGGCCATAACGAAGGCGACGAGCCGAGCTTCACCCAGCCGATCATGTATAAGAACATCAACAGCCACCCGACACCGCGCGATGTTTATGCGAATAAATTGATAGCGGAGGGCGTGGCCAGCCAGGATGAGTTCGAGTCCATGAAGAAGGAGTGGGCAGATTACCTGGAGGAGCAGCTTAAAGCCGCGCAAAGCTATAAGCCGAATAAAGCTGACTGGCTGGAAGGCAAGTGGGTCGGTTTTTCCAAAGCCAACGGCAACGGGTCACAGCCAGATACCGGCGTCGATTTGAAATCTCTAAAGGAAATCGGCATGGCGATTTCGGCAGTGCCGGAAAAAATCAAAGTGCATCCGAAAATCATCAAGCAATTGGAGGCCAAGCGCAAGATGATTGAAACTGGTGAAGGGCTGGATTGGGCGACAGCCGAGGCCATGGCTTTCGGCTCACTGCTGCGCGATGGGATTCCGGTACGTCTGTCCGGCCAGGATTCACGGCGCGGGACATTTTCGCAGCGGCATTCGGTGCTGATCGACCAGGAAACCGAGGAGAATTATATCCCGCTCAATAATCTCGGCGGCAAGCAGGCGAATTTCGAGCCGATCGATTCAAATTTAAGCGAATTCGCGGTGATGGGTTTTGAATACGGCTATTCCACGGCAGAGCCGAAAAGCCTGGTGTTGTGGGAAGGCCAATTCGGCGATTTCGCCAACGGCGCGCAGGTGATAATCGACCAGTTCATCGCCTCAGGCGAAGTGAAATGGCTGCGCATGAACGGCCTGGTGCTGCTGTTGCCGCACGGCTACGAAGGCCAGGGGCCGGAACATAGTTCGGCCAGGCTCGAGCGGTTTTTGCAATTATGCGCCGAGGATAATATGCAGGTGGCCAATTGCACCACTCCGGCATCATATTTCCATATCCTCCGCCGCCAGGTAGCGCGGAATTTCAGGAAGCCGCTGATTATAATGACGCCGAAATCATTGCTACGGCATAAATTGGCGCAGAGCGGCCTAGATGAGATGTCGTCCGGCACCGCTTTCCGGCCGCTAATCCCCGAAGGTGAAGGACTCACGGCGGATGGCAAAATCCGCAAAGTGGTACTGTGCAGCGGCAAGGTTTATTACGATCTGTTCGAGGCGCGCCACGCCAAGAAAATTAACGATGTCGCAATACTCCGGCTGGAGCAATTATATCCGTTCCCGGCCGAAGAATTGGCCGCCGAAATCGAGCGGTATAAGAATGCAAGCGAGATCGTCTGGTGCCAGGAAGAGCCGAAAAACATGGGCGGCTGGATGTCGGTTAATCCGTGTATCGAGGAAGTGTTAATCAAGGCGAAACACAAAGCACACCGGCCAATATATGCTGGCCGCAAACCCGCCGCCTCCCCTGCCGCCGGATATATGAAACTGCATGTGAAAGAACAGCAGGAATTGGTGGAAGCGGCGTTGGAGTAGATTATGGGTATTGGAAAGTGGGTTTTATGGGTGAGGAAAGGTGCCGAAAGCTTAGTTGGCTTCCCTGATGCAAGATATTTTCCGGTAAGGACTAGTAACCTGGTTCAGGAAGAATATGACGCATTCATAGGAGCCGTGGATCATTGGCTTACCCACAAGGGTAAGAATCCGGATATGGGAAAAATAAGAGAAGAAATTATCAGGGAGCGGGAAACTATCGACAAAATAGAAGAAGACTGGAAGGTCAAGCCGAAGGATTATGAGAATCTAAAAGAGCTTTGGCAATGGAGAGTTTCTGCTGCTCGGAGTATAATAGATAAGTTCCAAAATCAAGCTCAGGATACTGATAGCTGGTTAATACGGCACACGTGTGAGAATTTAGAATTAGAAGCCGGAAAATATTTTGCAATCGGTACGGAGGAAAAGAAACCGCAACCTTTGCTTACTTGATTTATAATGTTTTGGATTATATGAAACAGCAGCAGGAATTGGTGGGGGCGCTTGGATAAGCCATTCCTAGGTATAATAAAAGCCGCCGAAAGCCTAGGCAAAGTGGTGGATAACGTACTAGAACATGTCCCCGTTTCCGAGGATTTTGGGGCTTCCGATAGTTTCCGACAGGATATACTGGGCCCTATCTCCCAGATTATCTCCCAAGCCAAGGAATTGCATCTTCGGCCTGGGAATCCCACCATCATACTTAGACTTTTACAGCATTACTTAAGAGATATGATAAATATCGTGGATTTTCAGGTAAATACTCTTGATGAGGAACAAAAGGAAACGTTATACAGCGCAATCAGAATAGTCGGGGAAAAGATGGAAACGGCTTTTCCGGGCAAAGTTGGGCTGGTCGATAAGCAAATATTGGAGGCGGGTTTTCTAAAGGAACCTATCAGTGTAGTGGATGCAGTAAATAAGTTGGAGATGGTAACTCAAACTGCGCTTACCAAATCCGGTGCTTATGAAAATGACGAGGGATTCAGCAATAATCTTATAAGCTTAGCCCAATTTATCGTTGAGAGCTCTAAGAAATTGAGGGGTTTTCCCGCAGGTACTAACCCTCCTTCTGCATTCGGGGATTTTAAAAAAAACATCCGGGATTTTATGTATGTTCTTGATAAACACGGTAGGTGCCTTAAAGGAGTCGAAAAGGCTCGCATATATGCTGCAATGCAAGACATAAAAACGGTCATCGCGGATGATTTTCCCAATTGGAAACCCAATGACAGGGGAGGCCGGAGCAGTAGATAGTAAAAATACAATCCATTCTTTTGCACTAGTCTCTCCGGAGCTTGATTTATAATATTTTGGGGTTATAAATTAGTCTCTAAGTAATCCAAGGAGTTCTAAAATGCCCGGAGAAATCGTAGTTCCGCCACTCGGCGAATCGGTAACGGAGGCCACCGTCGCCAAATGGCATAAAAACCCGGGCGAGCAGGTGAATTTGAACGACCTGCTGGTAGAGCTGGAAACCGATAAGGTAACGCTGGAAGTGAATGCTCCCGTCTCCGGCGCACTCAAGGAAGTTAAAGTCGCGCAGGGCGGGACGGTCGGTGTAGGGGATTTACTGGGAATCATTGATGCATCTGCGGTTGGCCAGAAGGCGGCTAATGCTAATGCTCCTGCCCCGAAAGAAGCGGCGAAACCGGTTCCAGCACCACAGCAAAAACAACCGGAAAAAGCCCCGGAAGCGCAAAAGCCTGCACCGCAACAATCCGCTAAGCCGCAAGCCAAGAATGAATCATTATCCCCGGCAGTTCGGAAAATCGTTGCGGAAAAAAACATCAATCCAAGCGAAGTTTCTGGCACCGGCAAGGACGGCCGCTTGACCAAAGGCGATGTGCTGGAAGCATTGGGATCGCGGAACGAACAGGCGACGGACGATCCGCGCGAAGAGCGGGTGAAAATGTCGCGGCTGCGCCAAAAAATCGCCGAGCGGCTGAAACAATCGCAGCAAACAGCGGCGATACTTACCACCTTCAACGAAGTGGATATGTCAGCGGTGATGAAGCTCCGTAATGAACATAAAGAGCAGTTCGAGCAGCACTATGGCGTGAAGCTTGGGTTCATGTCGTTTTTCCTGAAGGCGGCGATAAACGCACTGAAGGAAATTCCGAGCGTCAATGCCGAAATCGAAGGCGATGAAATCATATATAAAAATCATTATGACATCGGCGTGGCGGTCGGCACTGAGCAAGGATTAGTGGTTCCGGTGGTGCGCGATGCGGATCAGATGTCATTCGCCGAAATCGAGCAGACTATCACAGAATTCGGGCGTAAAGCGCGCGAGGGCAAGCTCTCTATGGCCGACTTATCCGGCGGCACCTTCACCATATCGAACGGCGGGGTTTACGGCTCGCTGATGTCAACGCCTATCATTAACCCGCCGCAATCGGGGATTTTAGGGATGCATAAAACCATGGATAGGCCGATGGCTATAAATGGTAAAGTCGAAATCCGGCCGATGATGTATCTGGCGCTTTCATACGACCACCGCCTGATCGACGGCAAAGAGGCCGTCACTTTCCTGGTGCGGGTGAAAGAAGGAATCGAAGATCCGGGGAAATTGTTATTGGGGCTTTAAGCATAACGATGCATTTCTTTATAACTTGGGTGAGTCTAAAAGGACAAACGCCGCCATCCCGTAATGGGAGGCGGCGTCTACACTAGATCAACTTCTGTCCACTGACAAAAATGTCGGCTACTGGGACTTTGACCCAGTAGCTGCCATTTTCGTCTTTTTTCTCCTCGAGCCCCATGCAGGGCAAGGGCGCGGAGGAGAAATGGGACATAGTGTTGTCACCCAGCTTTCTCTCCGTCATCCACTGGTAGAAGGCGTAAACCTCTACCACGTAAGAACGGAGGAAGCAGAGACGAACCCCATTCACCACCTCGTAATGGTAGGCGGTGAAGGACTGGTAGTACAGTGAGGCCGCGTCCCCTTCTGCAGTCAGCGTGTCGGGATTGACCCGTTTCACACCCAGCTTCAGGAGACCAAGATCACCGAACAGCTCGATGGTCTTGCCCCAGTTTTTAGTGGAGCGACGACTGCCGAACCACCGAAGGCGTATGTAGAGCCAGAGAAAGCTAAACGCTACGCTTCCGAGGCCAAGAATGCCGAGAATCTTTTCCCAGTTCTTGGCGAACCATTCGACCATGGTTTTCTCCAGAGGCCAGTAAGAAAAACACCTCTTTAGCTTGGCCGCGCTAGAAGAGGTTCCGTGAGGATTTCTGCGCACTGCATGTTAATAACAGCCGACCCTTGGCGTATTCAAGGAAAGCTATCGGCAATAAATTCCGCCAGAAGTTGCTTGATTTATTTTCCTTTCTAAAAAACAAACGGCAACTGAATTAAGGCGGAACCAAAACAGCCTATAATGTAGCACAGAATTGTTACAGGATTATTAAAGTCGTAGAGATTATTTGATACTTTCAGCAATAATTGTCATATAAACCGCAGCTAAACCGCGGCTTCTTTGGCGGCGAAATCGGCCTGCCACATTTTTTCCAGGTTATAGAATTTCCGGATTTCCGGCCGGAAGATGTGGACGATGACGTAAGGATTATCCACCAGCACCCAGTCGCATTCCGGGAAACCCTCGGGTGCTTTTGGTAAATGACCTTTTTCCTTCATATATTCGGCGAGCTTGGCGGCGATGGCGCCGACATGGCGATTGGAGCTGCCGCTGGCGATTACCATATAATCGGCGAGGTCGCTTTTTCCGGCGAGATCTATGGTGACTATATCGAGAGCCTTGCTGCCTTCGAGCGAATGCAGGGCAGCTTTCAGGAGTTTTTCTGACCCATTAAGGCCAGTCTTCTTACGCAATTTCTTAGGGCTTTCCTTTTTATGTTCCAATAATTGAAGTGTAGCAGAACTTTAGTGTCCAGTCAATGGGTTGCGCCCGGTGTGGCGTATTTTTGTCGCAGATATGGCTTTTTTGCCGATGGCGAAAAAAACCCATCCCGGCGTGTTGGAAATAGTCTTAAATTTCCGATAGTTACGGAAACAGATAGCAGGTTTCCCAACCATTATCGGCGGGAAAAAAGCATCACGATTGAATATGGCTATAGGGACGAGACGAAAAATTTCATGCCAGCGCCGCCATTTCGGCAATTCGGCAAAATTATCAGCGCCCATAATTAGGACGAATTGATGCCTGGGATATTGGGCTTTCAGCCGCCGCAAAGTATCATAAGTATAGGATGTTCCAAATTTTTTCTCGATGTCAAGAACCTGGATCTTCGGATGTTTGGCGATTTTTTTCGCGCCCTGAAGCCGCTCGAGAAATGGAGCCATACCTTCCTTGGGTTTTAAGGGGTTTTGCGGGGAAACCACCCACCAGATTTGGCGTAAACCCAGCCGTTTCATCGCCTCCAGGCTAATATAAAGATGCCCAGAATGCGCCGGGTTGAACGAACCGCCGAGGATGCCGATTAACATTGAGGGTTTGAGAATCTGAGAATCTGAGAATCTGAGTGGAAAAAGAATATATGAATCCTGTCCATCTTGAGAATCGCTATAAAATCTTTACTCATATTCTTAGACTCTCAGATTCTCAGACTCTCACGCAGCAATCACTCCTTTCTCCTTCAGCAGTTCCTGCAATTCGCCGGTTTGGTACATTTCCTTCATGATGTCACAGCCGCCCACCAGTTCGCCTTTCACGAACAGTTGCGGCAGGGTCGGCCAGTTGGAATATTCCTTGAGGGTATCGCGAAATTCAGGGTCGGAGAGCGCGTCCACATCTTTGAATGCGACGCCCAGAGCCCCTAGTATCTGCGCCGCCACAGCTGAGAACCCGCATCTGGGCTGCGCCGCCGTGCCTTTCATGTAAAGCACCACGTCGTTTCCCGTCACGTCTTTTTTTATCTGGTTCAGTATAGTTTCATTACTCATGTTTTACTCCGGTACTGATGTTTTTATCGAAACTGCGTGGATGTTATACCCATCCAATGCTTTTTGCACCATCCGATGCTGGTCAATCAGCGGCTTGCCCCGGAAAACGGCGGACGCTATCCGAACTTCATAATGGTCGCGGTCACCGGTCGTATCACATATTTCAACCCTGCTATCCGGGAATGCAGCCATGATAATCTCTTCCAGCTCTGACGGCTCAATCGGCATTGTAAATAATCTATATACTATCTATCAATAATGCCATGGAATTTTCATCATTACGGGATTTTATCGATTTCCTGGAAAAGAAGGGCGATTTGGCGCGAGTCAAAGCCCCGGTCTCGCCGTATCTGGAGATGACGGAAATCCAGACCCGAGTTTTGCGCGAAGGCGGCCCGGCGATATTGTTTGAGAATGTGGAAGGCTATGATTATCCGGTGTTGGTTAATTTATTCGGCACTATCGATCGTGTGGCATGGGGTATGGGCACAACCCGGGATAAGCTCCGGGAACTAGGGGAAACATTGGCTTTCCTAAAAAACCCCGAGCCGCCAGGCGGCTGGAAAGAAGCTCTAGGCATGTTTCCATTAGTAAAAAAACTGATGAATACCAAGCCAAAAATCGTAAAAAACGCGCCATGCCAGGAAATAGTTTTGACCGGCAACGATATAGATTTAGCGAAATTCCCCATCCAGACCTGCTGGCCGGATGAGGCAGCACCGCTGATTACCTGGCCGTTGGTAGTGACGAAGGGAGTTGTCAGTCGACAGTCGACAGTTGACAGTAAGAAACCGGCTGAAAACTATAATCTTGGTATCTACCGCATGCAGGTGATCTCAAAAAACCAAACACTCATGCGCTGGCTGAAGCATAGGGGTGGCGCAGAACACCATCGGCAAGCCTCCTCTGTCAACTGTCAACTGTCAACTGTCAACTCCATGCCTGCCGCCGCCGTAATCGGCGCTGACCCGGCAACAATACTGGCCGCCGTTACTCCGGTTCCAGATACCATGTCCGAATATCAATTCGCCGGATTATTGCGCGGGAAGGGCGTCGAACTGGTCGATTGCAAAACCATCCCTCTGCAAGTTCCGGCTGAAGCCGAAATCGTGCTCGAAGGCCATGTCTCGTTCGATGATTACCGGGATGAGGGGCCTTACGGCGATCATACCGGATATTATAATTCGGTGGAGAAATTCCCGGTATTCACCATTTCCGCGATAACTATGCGGAAAAACCCGATTTATCTTTCGACATACACCGGGAAGCCCCCAGATGAGCCAAGCATTTTGGGTGAGGCGTTGAACGAGGTTTTTATCCCGTTACTCCAAGCACAATTCCCGGAAATCGTGGATTTTTATCTGCCGCCGGAGGGTTGCTCATACCGCATCGCGGTGGTTTCAATCAAAAAATCCTATCCCGGGCATGCCAAGCGGGTGATGCTGGGGATATGGAGTTTTCTCCGCCAGTTCATCTACACCAAATGGGTGATCGTGACGGATTCGGATATAAATATCCGCGATTGGGTGAGTGTGATGTGGGCGATTTCGACGCGGATGGATTTCGGCCGGGATATAACGGTGATCGAAAACACCCCGATAGATTATCTCGATTTCGCATCACCGGAATCGGGCCTTGGAGCCAAACTCGGGTTCGATGCCACCAACAAAATTCCCCCAGAAACCAGCCGCGAATGGGGCCGGGAAATAAAAATGGATGAGGAGATAATTAGGAAAGTGACGGAGAAGTGGAAGGAATATGGATTGTAGGAGTTTAACTCCCGCGCCCTAAAAACCCGAAGGCTTTAGGAACGCGGGAATACACCGACCGGGTTACTCCGCCAGCAGAGTAAGCCGAACGAGGTCAGCGCTGGTTAAAGTGCCGTTATTTACGTCACTTCTGGACGCCTCACGAGGGCTGAAGACGACGAAACCTGCTCCCGCTTCCGTGAAACAATGGTCCATGGACGGCCCATAGTCCTGAAAGACGCAGTTGTCTTCTAGGGACAGCCAGCATGGACAGCCGGAGCCGGTGGGGGAGAAGTACTTCAGGCTCCACTGTTCTCCGATGGCGATCTGGCAGCGGAGCCGGAAGTGGACTCCCGGGCGAACGCCTTTCTCCCTAGCCATCCTTTCCATAGCCAGCCGGAGCTTTTCCCGATCAATCACGAACCTAGCTATTTAAGGCCTCCTTTCGCCTAGCTCCTTTCCGCGAAGTTGCGGCAGGAGCAACCTAAAGAAACATCAAAACACGACGCTTCGTATAGCCCGCTTTTACTTTTCGAAAACCGCTATGAACGGGAATTTTCCATCGAAAAAGAAAGCGAACATCTCAGTTTCAATATAACATGGAATTATTACAGAATTATGAAAATTCGAGAGATTTTTTGATATTTCGGCAAATTAAATTTTGACTAAAAGCCGCTGCAGGCATAGTTTGTTTCCATGTTCGAGCATGTTTCAGAACCCTTATTAGCGCGGCCTCTGTTCTTTTTGCGGATGGTTAAAGGGCTGGGTCTGGTGATAGCAATTGCCGGATTTTCCCTGGCGCTGGGGATCATCGGCTATCGCACTACCGAGGGCATGCCGTGGATTGACGCGCTGTTAAACGCATCAATGATACTCGGCGGCATGGGGCCGGTGGACACCCTGAAAACCAGTGCAGGCAAATTATTCGCCAGTTTCTATGCCCTCTATAGTGGGCTTTTTTTAATCGGCATAGCCGGCATCCTGCTTGCCCCCATCATTCACCGCGTCATGCACTCGCTACATGGGAGACAAGACCTGTGACATTTTTAGCCAAAATCGTGATGCCGGAATATTTTATCGCGCATTGTTCAAAAAAATCGTTGCCATTAAAATATATTAGGTTAAGTTCAGCCTTTAGTAAATCGGAGTCGGCGGCTTGGCCTTTTAAGAGTTTACGGTTCCGGTTGATAAATTTTCACCCAGCAATTAATTCATTATTCATTTCAAGGGATTTTAAAATGGAACGCAAAAACTTCGCTAAAAAAGTTGTAATCTCGTTACTGGTTGCCTCTTTCGCAATCAGCACTCTTAGCGCTTGCCAGGATAGCAATGCCACCACCTCCAAGACCGCAAGAAATAAAACTACTACCTATTCCACGAAATAGTTTTTCTTGATTGTTTTCTTAAAAAAGGCAGGGTTCGCCCTGCCTTTTTTGTTTGATCGACTATAGCATATTGAAAATTATAGATTCCCGCCTATATTAGCTAGGGTGAGCGCTTTCTATGGCGCGGTTCGTAACGGTTTAGTAAATGAGCAATTTCGGTAAAAATATCCTGATTTGGGGATTGGTAATCCTGTTCGTAGCTGCCGTCGTTGATTTTTTCCAGGGCAGGATGAACTCCGGCACGCGCGTCACTTTCTCTGATTTCCTCGCCGATGTCGAAAGCAGCAAAGTATCGGACGTCACCATCCAGGGCCGCAACATCGAAGGCCATTATACCGAGGGCGGGCAGTTTTCCACATATTCGCCCGAATATCCAGCGCTGGTGGACCGGCTCACTGAAAAGGGCGTGAAAGTTAACGCGGTATCGCCCGATAGCGGCGCTTCCTCGCTGATCGGCATGCTGCTTTCCTGGTTCCCAATATTATTATTAATCGGCGTCTGGGTGTTTTTCATGCGCCAGATGCAGGGCGGCGGAGGACGCAATGGTATGGGATTCGGCCGCAGCCGGGCGCGGATGCTGACCGAAAAAACCGAGCGGGTGACGTTCGCCGACGTGGCAGGGATTGACGAGGCGAGATCTGAGCTTTCCGAAATCGTTGATTTCCTGAAAGACCCCCAGAAATTCCAGAAGCTCGGCGGCAAAATCCCGAAAGGCTGCCTGCTGATCGGCCCGCCGGGAACCGGGAAAACCTTGCTGGCGCGGGCGATTGCTGGCGAGGCGAACGTGCCGTTCTTTTCCATTTCTGGTTCGGATTTCGTGGAAATGTTCGTCGGTGTTGGTGCATCCCGCGTGCGCGATATGTTCGAGCAGGGCAAGAAAAACGCGCCGTGCATCATTTTCATCGATGAAATAGATGCGGTCGGCCGGCATCGGGGCGCGGGGCTCGGCGGCGGTAATGACGAACGCGAGCAGACCTTGAATCAATTATTGGTCGAGATGGATGGGTTCGAGACCAACGAAGGCGTGATACTTATCGCCGCCACCAACCGTCCGGACGTGCTTGATCCCGCACTGCTCCGTCCCGGTCGGTTCGACCGGCAGATCGTGGTGCCGATTCCCGATATTGCCGGCCGGGAAAAAATCCTTCAGGTGCATTTGAAAAAAGTTCCGCTGGCGCCGGATGTGGAAGCCAGGACGATAGCGCGTGGAACGCCCGGTTTTTCCGGCGCTGACCTGGCGAATCTTGTAAACGAGGCAGCGCTGCTGGCGGCGCGCAATAACCGCAAAGTCGTCACCATGCGCGAGCTGGAAGCGGCGAAAGATAAAGTGATGATGGGCTCGGAGCGCAAATCCCTGGTGATGAGCGAGGAGGAAAAGAAACTCACTGCCTATCACGAGGGCGGACATGCGATTGTGGGAATCCATCTACCGGAATCCGACCCGATTCATAAGGCAACAATTATCCCGCGCGGCCGGGCTTTGGGGATGGTTATGCGGCTACCGGAATCGGACCGGCTTTCGGTGACGCGTGCGAAACTGAAGGCAGATTTGGCGGTCGCGATGGGCGGCAGGGTTGCTGAGGAAATGATTTTCGGTTATGAAAAAGTGACGAGTGGCGCATCGAGCGATATTCAATTCGCCAGCAAAATCGCCCGCAACATGGTGACGGCCTGGGGCATGAGCGATAAAATCGGCCCGCTCTATCACGGCGACGACCGCGAGGAAGTTTTTATCGGCCACTCCATCAGTAGCAGTAAAAATTCCGAGGAAACCGCAAACTTGATCGACGCGGAAGTGAAAAAACTGGTTGAGGAAGGCTACGAAAAAGCAAAAACCATCCTTACGGAAAAGCTGGAGGAATTGCACACACTTGCCAAGGCACTGCTCGAATATGAAACTTTGAGTGGCGACGAGATCAAGGATTTATTGGCTGGCGCCCCGATAGTCCGCAGCTTCACTGGTAGTAGTATAGCAACCAAACGCTCCTCGCTACGCAAAACCTCAGGAACGCCGGGTGGTGCGACGATCGTGCCGGATGCCGGAGTGCAGCAGGCCTGAGATTATTAGTAAATGCATGACGAATGGCAGAAATCTCAAAACAATTAACTCCTGAAGAATTTTTACAAAAAATCTCCAGGCTTTATGCAGTTATAAAAGATGATTACATCCCTTTTCTTAAAGAACACCTCACCGGCGACGGCATCCCCACAGGATGCATAAGTTTGCTTGCATTAACCCTATCAGAATTTCAGGAATATATAAGAGATATTGGTGAATTGGTTGCGTTCACCGCTTCCAATAAGGAAAGGGCAGCTCCTACCACTACTATACTTATAGAAAATTATTTGAGACTAATTGAACACATTTCAGGGCCGGTAAAAACGTTTTTCGACGATACTTTAAGTTCAGCAATGATACAAACCGATGCCGCCTGTTTAGGCCTATCCATTCATGAAAAGGAAGGGGCGGCACCTTCCTTAGACATTAAGAGTATGTTCGATGCCCTTACAGATAAAGAATTGGAAGATTTTTTCTTGAGAATAGACAAAAACTCCCAAGATTATACTTCCGGTTTGAAAACACCCAGTCCGATACGGCCGGACCGCGATTCGCCGGGCCAAAGGGGTGTAGCCATGGGAATCGGCATCGATAGAGCGCGGGCAATAATCGCAATGAATATAGAAGCCGTCTTTGAAGAACTCGGCAACAGATTGAAAAAACACCATTCCTACGGATCAAGAGAAGAGAGTCAGAGATTAAACCCTAGGTAGCGTAACTCCATTTTGTCGCATATATTTCCCGGCGCGGTCGGCGTAGGAGACGTCGCAAACCGATTCACCCTTCAAAAATAAAAACTGGCAGGCGCCTTCGCTGGCATGACAATTTATTGTTTTTCTATCCGGAATTAGCAAATCCTGCTCTTTGTTAACCTTTTATTAATAAAGTTGGTTTATATTCAAGTTTTACGTGAAAGTGCTAAACAAAATTTGAGCTTATGAAAGAAATAGAATTTGCCAAACGATTCGACCTTTCTCCATCTCCTTATGGAGAAATTTACGCAATGATCGGTGAATTGAATGCTAAAGGAATTCCTATAATAAATATGGCGCCCGGAAATCCTACCTATCCGTTACTTCCCGAGGTTTCTGAGGCAATGATAAGAACAATAAGAAAAGGTGAGACCAGATATATACCTTCCGGTACCGGAACTCAGAATCATAAAAAAGGGGCAGCGGATTTAGCGAATTACGTTTGTGCGAGAAATGGCTCGGGGTTTTCCCAAGAAAATGTAGTTGTAACGAACGGATGTGCCCATGGCTATTGGGCGGTTACCGGCAGTGTGATAGAGCCGGGAAAATCGGCCGGCATACTTTCTCCGTATTATGGCTATTATGGCGCTCCGATCAAAAGCCATGGCGGTGAAGTGAGGATTATAGAAGCCAGAAGGGAAAATGGCTATGTGCCTACTTACGAAGATTTGAGGGAAGCTATAATAAAACACCCGGAGATAGTAGCGCTGGTTTTCAATTTTCCGCATAATCCGACCGGTGCTATGTTGAATGAAGAAAAGGCCAAATCTTTTGCCGACGCCATAAATAAGATAAATAAGGAATTTCCGCATATTTTATTTATTGATGACCTTGCCTATATAAACCTGGTAAGGCCGAGAGATATACGTACGACTTACCCGCATTTAACTCCGGAAGCGCGGCAGAACACGGTGCTCCTAATATCCGGATCGAAAAGCGTGAGCTTGGCGAATTCACGGGTGGGAGCCGTAGTTTCCGAGAATAGAGAGTTGCTCCGTAGGGTTGGAAATGCTGTGATCGCGAGTGTAATGAGCGTTCCCTATTTCGCTAATGAAGGCTTTGCTGCCGGAAGTGAGGTTTTGACCACCGGTTGGAAAGTCAGTGACGAGATAGTCGATCATTACCAACTTCGTATGGGGATAATCGGCAAGGCATTGGATGATATTGGTAGAAAATGCTCTGACAAGATCGCTTCCGGTGATGCTCCGCCGATTATAGACGGTGTGCCGGCTGGCGGAATGTTCCTGTGGGCGGATATGAGCAAAGTTTTTAAAGGGAAAGAGATTCCTTTACCAAACGGTGAGCCGAGTGGAAAATTCATTGCCAGTGGCGCGGATATAAACAATTTCCTAGTTGGTTTGCATGAATTCGGTTATGTCCCGGTTATTACCGTGCCAGGCGAGCTTTTCGGGACAAAGCCGGGGGATTGTTTTTTACGCTTTGCTTGCGTGGAATCGGAGGAGGATATGAAGATTGCTGCTGAAAGCCTGAAAGGGGCAGCACAATTATTAACAGGAGTTAATTTGGGGGTACGGCCCAATCTTCCGAAGCAGAATGCAAGCCGATATAGGCACGGCATGCCTAGGGATGCTATAGAATTGCGCCGTGGAGCAGACGAAAGGGGCATCTAAACCTTCGGCAAGGTAACTCCATTTTGCCGCATATATTTCCCGGCGCGGTCGGCGTAGGAGACGTCGCACACCGATTCGCCCTTCAAAAATAAAAACTGGCAGGCGCCTTCGTTGGCGTAAAGCCGGGCTGGTAATGGTGTAGTATTGGAAAATTCGAGCGTTACATGCCCTTCCCATTCCGGTTCGAGCGGCGTCACATTCACGATGATCCCGCATCTGGCATAGGTGGATTTGCCGACGCAAATCACCAGCACATCGCGCGGGATTTTGAAATATTCTACAGTGCGCGCCAGCACGAAGCTGTTTGGCGGAATCGTGCAAATTTCGGTTTTCCTATCGACGAATCCGCTGGCGGCGAAGGCTTTGGGATCGACGGTTGCGGAATCTATGTTGGTGAAAATCTTGAATTCATCGGAAACGCGGGCATCGTAGCCATATGAGGAAAGCCCATAGGAGATGACTCCCTTCTTCTTCAGATCCTCTTTGGTTTGGCTATCAACGAATGGCGTAATCATGGCTTTTTCCTTGGCCATGGAGGCGATCCAGCTATCGGGCATTATCGGCATAGAGGTTGGAATATATTGGTAGCGGAGTTTTGGCAAGCGTTTAGAATCATCGTTTATAACTCTTTGCCAAACGTTCTCTTTCCTTTTTCCTCAAGAAGTTCTTTCCTGGTGCGGATCCGGTGCTTCATATTCGCAGCTTTTTCCTGCCATTTGCGGGTTTGACGATCCTCCTCCTTTGCCAGAAACCGTTTTCTTTCATCTTCGGCTATTCGGATATTGGCGTTGATGATATGGGTATGGCGATGCCGCTTAAGGATTTTCTTTTCTTTCTCCCTCAGCTTCAAGTCACCCTTAAATATCAGTTTCAATATGATCCCCAGCATTTAAGGACCATATCACGGCAATGTTACGGTTTTATGACTTTGGCGGCTTTTTTCTGCGTAAAAGGTTATGCCGGAGCGCGGTTTTCAACTTTTCTTGACGCGAGGCTTTCTTTCCTATCAATTTTTCCTGATTTTCCGGCGTTTTCATATAGTTATTGAAATTTCCCCGGATTATCCTATAAAGCTCGTTCGTTTGGAAGGGTATAAATATTCCGTATTTGCTTCCATCAGCCGCTATAGCTCAGTGGTAGAGCGCATCATTGGTAATGATGAGGTCGTATGTCCGATTCATACTAGCGGCACCACGCTTTGCCTTCGGCTTCGCGTGGCTAAAGCCACGTGAAGGCGATCTTAGGCGAAGCAGTGTCCGGCGTAGCCCGAAGGGCGAAGGCGGACTAGTTCGAGAATTCTCCCACCTGCACTATTCATTTAGGCTGGAAGCCAATTCTTGAGTATAGTCTTTGTAATAGCAGGCCCATCCTGCCTTTAACAAATAGTTGCCTTTCTGCCACAACACTCCGTTTACTGCCATCATGTTCATTTAATTGATAAAATTGCTGGTAATCTTAACGTTCTGTTAACTAATCCCTGTTATAAACGGTTAGGTTCAATTATTTAATTAAACGCAACAAAGGGGATTTTTATGACTACAGGATTAACTTTAAACAATACTCAAAACGGCGGGGCCTTCATCGGCAGCGCAGGTGATGATACTATGACTAACAGCGGCAATGTCGTTTTAGTGGAAGGAGCTCAGGGTAATGATTCCATTACATCTTCCGGTTCCAGCGATACTATCAATGGAGGCGCAGGCAACAACACTATTGTCCTAACAGGCACCGGCACAAACAATATGGTTCATGGTGGTATTAGTTCCATAAATGATGCCAGTGGTGGCTCCAATACACTATTTACATACGCAATTGGAGTTCATAACGATACCTTGGCTAGCCACGATATTCTTGTGGCGCGGGATGGTACTGGTAATAGCAATGTCGTTACTACTACGGTCAGTAACTTTGCTCCTGGTGATGTTATCGAATTAAGCACTAGTCATGGTATCCATCTTGTTACCAGTGCTAACTTGAGCAGCATCATAACCTCGCATATAGCTGATAACTCTAGTGGCAATGCAGTATTAACCCTTGGCGGTGAAACTATCACTTTTACCGGCGTTCATACTTCGGCCCTTACCGCTTCCGAGTTCACTTTGATAGCATAGCTTATGAAGCCTTCGATAAAAAAACCGGTTGCTTAAAACGCACCGGTTTTTTTATGCCTAGTCTCCAGAAAAGGGCGTTTTATAATCAATCAAGCTAAGATAAAATCTGATGCGTGTAGTGAACTAACGCCTTGGAAAATTATGCTCATGCCGCCAAGGACTAATTCCGTATAGAGCCCATGATAACCAAAAGTATTATTCATTATATTGGCGATATTGCCTGCATTAATTAAATGTGCCCCGACTAAGGTGTTTAAAGCCACTACATCACGTCCGGAAACAAAATTAAAGACGGTAGCATTATCAAGGTTTCCAGACACTTGCGGACCTGACACGCCATCCTGCACTTCGAGAGTATCATTGCCCGACCCTAGATAAATTTTATGTTCCCCGATCAGCGACTGTGCGAAAATCCTGTCATTGCCGGTACCGTTATCTATCACTAATGAACCAGCGCCGCTATAGACCGTATTATTACCGTTGCCGTTTAGGGTGATTTCATTGAAGCCACCATAGATAGTACCGCCATAGTTGGTAATAGTATTGCCATTGACGTTTACGCTAGTTTCGTTGGAGGAAACAATGTTCCTGCCACTTATGACGTCGTTGCTTCCGGTTCCGTTTATGGTGGTGGCACCATTCACATTGACCACATTATTGCCGAAAGTGTTTATCGTGTTGGAATTTTGGTCCAGGCCGCCATGCAGCGTATCGTTTCCTACAAGAGTAATGGTATCATTATTGCTACCGGAGTTAAGAAGAACGCCATAACCATACGGCACATTTAAAGAATTGTCTGAACTATTTATGCCTACCAGGGAAACGGTACCGCTATAAACTATGCCGTTTAAGGAAATATCATTGAAGACGCTCTTGCCGTTTATGGTATCGCTGCTACCGCCGGTTTCATTTATGGTGGCGTTGATCACGTTGATCGTATTGCCGCCGGAAGTGTTTACCGTGTTGGAATTTAAATCCAAACCGCCATGCAGCGTATCGGCTCCAGCAAGAGAAATGGTGTCGTTAACGGCGGTAGACCCTAGAAACGCATCGTAGCCGGACGGAACGCTTATAGCTGCGTTGGAACTATTTATATTTATAATGGGCATGGCTGAAACTATCAGAGATTTTCGGTCATGACTAGCGCCGCCCGCCAAATACTCCGACCACTCCAACCGATGTCGCTAACGGTGCAGGATAAGCATATACCGGCGCCGGATAGCCATATACAGGTGCTGGCGTTGCATAAACCGGCTGCGGCACCCCTATTGCTTGAGGCGGCTGGGCTTGCCCGGCTTGATCGGCAGTAGGCTGAATCGCCCAAGTTCCGTCAGGTTGCCGGCAGGCTGTTCCGTATGTTGTATGCGTTTGTCCGGCAACTATCATCTTCTGCGTATATTCACGGCAATAAGGCTGTGCTTGCGGGCTAGGCGCGGGGGCCGCTTCCGCCATCGGAGGCGGTGGTGCCATTACTGCTTGCGGCGGGGGCGAAAGAACGCACCCTCCGACTGCCAGTAAAACACTCCATACCGCCAAAAATTTCTTCGTATAATTTATCATGAATACCACTTCCTTATTTTTACTGTTTATGCACTCACTCAGGGCATTACCTGATTTTACTTCTATCTTGTTTAGGTGACTGAAATTTCCACTTGTGCTTATAAAACGAATTTGTATGGAAATATATTACGCATTTTTATGCGATAATGGGTGGCAATTACCGGCAAATCCGCCGCCAAACTACTGGTTTTTGATTTGCAACAACCTACTTCTTCCCTTCCTTCGGAATGAAATAAATCACCTCGTCCTTCCCGGCGACGCCTAGGAGCTTGCGCGCCTGCTCGTCCAGCATATCGGCATCCAGCGAATTGCTGTAAAGCATATCAACTTTCCGCTCCAGGCCGATGCGCTCGGCCTTCACTGAATCAAGTTCATCCTTGGATTTTTCCAGCCGCCGCATCAACCGGAACATGGAAATCACGCCCTTCTGCCCGCTTATCGCATAATAAGAGAAATAGAAAATGGAAACGGCGAAAAACAGGGTCGCCAACGCCCCGATAACCTTCTCTCTATTTTCCCGTAAAATTGCCATAGGCCTTTATTTTAGCCGAGAAGGATTATTTTTCAAGTCTAGCCCTGGCATAGGTTTTGGAGACTTCCCAATATTTCGGTTCCTGTGCTATTTTTAGCAGGATGGCGGCGATTTCCGGCGTGAGTTTCGCAATATCCACGCTGTTCCGGTTTATCCTAATGCCGGAATCGCCGTAATTGGCGGCGAAATTATCCCTCTCCGCGGAGTTCGGAACATAAAACACCATATAGCCGTTTACGAATGCGTAAAGGTTAAGGCTGCCGCTCAAGTTCCTTTTCTTTTCCTTCACCATCAGGAAGGTGGCATCGCCCAGCTTCAGCGTCCGCGCCGCCTCGATTTCCTCATCGCGCTGCGAATAATAAACCTTATAGGAATCGCCGTATTTGAGGAAGGTGACGCTGTTTCCCTTGCCGTCCAGCCAGGTTCCGGCCAATGCCGGATCGACGTACCCCTGTCCCCAATATTCGCCAAAATCATGGACGATGATGCAGGCGGCGAGGAGAAAGCACAGGATAAGTGCGGCGGTTTTTTTGCGATTCATTCCCAAGATGTTATTCATTTGGCCGGGGAGAGTCTATTTAAAAAAGAAAGATCTCGTAAGGCAGGGGGCCAATATTTGTATTAGACTTTGTCGATCAACGACGTTCCCGTCATTTCCTTCGGTTTGGGCAATCCCATGATTTCCAGCAGTGTCGGTGCGATATCGGGCAGCGAGCCGTTTTTTAAAGAAATTTTGCCCGGCAATCCGTAGATTATGCAGAGTACCGGGTTCAACGTATGCTGGGTGTGGTAGGAGTGATTTTCCGCATCACTCATCTGCTCGGCATTGCCGTGATCGGCGGTTATCAGCATAGCACCACCGATTTTATCAAGTGCGGCCGCGATTTTCCCTAAACATTCATCCACCGCTTCAATCGCTTTTTTTGTGGCAGCAAAGTTCCCGCTATGTCCCACCATATCGGCATTGGCAAAATTACAGACGATGAAATCGAACTTGCCGGAATCTATCGCCGCAACCAGCTTTTCTGCCACTTCTGGTGCGCTCATTTCCGGCTGCAAATCATAAGTGGCGACTTTCGGTGACGGGATTAAAATTCGCTCCTCGCCCGGATATTCCCGCTCGCGGCCACCGCTGAAAAAAAACGTCACATGCGCATATTTTTCCGTCTCGGCGATGCGGAGTTGTTTCATGCCGGCGCTTGATATGATTTCTGGCAGGATGTTTTCGATTTTTTCCGGCTTAAATAATGCGGGCATCAATTCATCAAGCTTTTCCGAATATCCGACCATTCCGAGTTTTGCTTTGAAATTAATTATTTTCCCGCGCTTGAACCCGGCGAATTTTGGATCGATCAGCGATTCCATGATTTCCCGCGCCCGATCAGCCCGGAAATTGGCCATTATCACTCCATCGCCGTCCTTAGCGCCGTTATATTGCCCAATCACTGCCGGGACGATAAACTCATCGGTTTTACCTAGCTTATAACTATCCTTTATCGCCCCTTCCCACGTAGATTTCCGGATGCCTGTGCCCGATATTATCGCATCATAGGCCAGCGAAACCCTATCCCATCTTTTATCGCGGTCCATTGCATAATAGCGGCCGATTACGGTTGCAACTTTGATTAAATCATTGTCCTGGGTATCGGATTCCAGGCGCTCCAAATATTGCATGGCCGATTCCGGTGATGTATCGCGCCCATCAGTGATTGCGTGGATGAAAACCTCGATCCCGTTGGCGGAAATCATGCGCGCCAGCGCAATAATATGGTCTATATGTGCATGAACGCCTCCGTCAGAGCAAAGTCCGAGCAAATGGCAGCGCCCACCGGTTTTTTTTAGTTTTTCTATAAATCCAATCAACTCGGGATTTTTTTCGAGTGAGCCATCTTTTATCGCGCGGTCAATGCGTGGCAAATCCTGCAATATCACTCGGCCGGAGCCGATTGCCATATGCCCAACTTCGGAATTTCCCATCTGGCCCTCCGGTAATCCGACGCTCTGCCCCGAAGTTTCCAGCAATGAATTGGGGCATTCCCGCATGAACCTATCGAAATTCGGGGTATTGCCTTTAGAAATAGCATTATCCGGTGCGTCCGGCCCAGCGCCCCAGCCATCCAGGATGCAGAGGATGATGGGCTTGGGGCGGTTGTTGTTATTCTTAGGTGGCATAAGGTCGGGAAATCTATCATTATTTGGCCGGATTGCAATAAAAAGACTGGTGTTAACCTTTTATTAACTGTTTTGGGTTATAACATTAGAATATGAGCAAATATTTACCAAGAATCATTGCAGAGCTTGAGAAATTCAATTCGCTTGGGGCTGGCGAATTGCTTTCGCGGGAGCAAATTACAAAAGCTGCGGCCAAATTGGATAGCTATGCATCATTTTTGCCGAGTGTTCGTGACGGATCATTGAAAGAAGATTCTGCTCTTTTCAACTTCACCAGCAAAGTGGTGGAATTAGTAACAAGATTTTCCCCCGATCTCACGCTCAAGGATTACCTTGATGCAGCGGTGGAATGTCCATCGCTCTTTTACCGATCTCCGGGCAAGATAGTGAAGAATATCAGGGAAGTGGTGAAAAGATTTGCTCCCGATCTCACGCTCAAGGATTACCTTGATGCAGCGCTGGACCAACCACAGCTTTTCTACCAATCCCCGGGTAGGATAGTGAAGAACATCAGGGAAGTGGTGAAAAGATTTGCTCCCGATCTCACACTCAAGGATTACCTTGATGCAGCGCTGGGGGAGGCATCGCTTTTCTCGCAATCCCCGGGTAGGATAGTGAAGAATATCAGGGAAGTGGTGAAAAGATTTGCTCCCGATCTCACGCTCAAGGATTACCTTGGTGCAGCGCTCGGGGAGGCATCGCTTTTCTCGCAATCCCCGGATACGATATGCGGGCATATAAATTATATAATAAATCTTTGCGAAAGGGGTATAATCGAATTTGGCAAACGTGGTAGGAAAAAACCGGGAATAAGAGAAAATACTGATTTTGATCGCGAAAAACTGTTCAAATATTTATGTGATAACCCACATTTTCTTGCCTTCTCTGATGACAATCTGCAACTGAGAGAAGTTTATGCAATTAAGAAAAATATGCCAACCTCGTTAAATCCAAGTCGCAAAAAGCTGGAAAAAGAAATGGGCGAGATGCTGGGAAGGAACAATCTTTCCATGTTTCCCGTCGATATTTCTCCGGCCAGGCTGGTGCGCCGGGAAGGCGAGCCATTCACCAAGGAAATGGCCGATAACATGATGCTCCGCGCCTTAATCCGCGCCGGAATAATAAAGTCCGGCAAGCTGGCTGAAAGATAAAAAGCCGGTTACCGCTCCTCCCTATGAGCATTTTGCAATTCCTCTGGGATTATCATCTTCAGCCGATCCTTCACAAAATAATACATGAAATTTAGCTCGTCCGGCGGCAGGTTTTTGTAATTCTTAAGCAGATCGCGGATGATAATTATTGCCTGCTCCTTCTCGCCCATATCAGCCAGGTAAAAAGCGGGAAGTTGGCGCGCCCACAGCGGTATATCGCCGGGGATATTTTCCAGCTTCTTGGCAATTTTCAGCGCAAGGTTCTTATCGCCCAGCTTGTATTTCGCGATTATCGAAGCCTGCACCAACCACCACCATTTGCGCTCGGGGTCTTTTGCGGCGGTTTCCTGGAGATAATTTATCACATATATGGTATCGGAATGGCGCTGCGTTAAGCTAAAATAATAGGCGGCGAGGGAAGGGATGTAATTCGATTTGCCATCAAGCGAATCAAGGACGCGGAACCATTCGGCCAGCTTCACATAATCGTAATCCTTGAATGGTGTGGAGCGGCCGAAAGTATCACCCGACATTTGCAAACGGTTACCGAGCGCGCGGAAATAAAACTCATCATCGCCGAGCGCCAGGGCCTTCACCTCGTATTTCCCCGGCACTTCCGGCAATATAGCCAAGTCGGGCTTAATGTGGCGACTTGAGTACCATAGCGCGGCTTGTAGGAAAACCGCCAGTATCAACGGGAGATTTATCAGAAGGCGATTTGCAGCCATCCTAAAACTGCTTATTCCTGAAATCAGCAATGGTGAGTAGGAGGAGGAAGGGTATATAGGCGAGCGTTTGTAACAGGAAAAAATGCAGATGTGCGCCTTCCGGTCCATAGACCAGCCATTTGCTTTGTGCGAACTGATCTAGCCGTGGCGCGAAGATGGAAAGCGCGTAAAGCAGCTTATCAAGCAACCCATTCAGGGAAACCGCCGCGTAGTGGGAGTTTTCAATCAAAACCAGGAAAAATCCCATCATCCTGGATAGAAAATAAAATCCGAAACAGGCCAGTACCGCACCGACCGCACTTTTTAGTATCAGAGAGATGAACAAAGCGAAAGCGACTATAATAAAGCTTTCACACAGCAGGCTTGCGGCAAAATAAAGCGTACCCGATATTTGCAGCCGTGCCAAAAATCCGATGACCATGGCGACCGGCAGGACTATAAGTGCGGTGAGCGCGGCAAACCCAAGCCAATATGAAAAAATGAAGGCATGGCGTGATATGGGCCTAGAGAGGATAAGCTCGATTTCTCGGTTGTCAAAGGCGCGGCGAACATGGAAACAAACGAAGACGATGAAACCGATCACCATAATCAATCGGCTCGATCCGGCTGTGTAGGAGATGATCATCTGGTTTTGTTCGGAAACCGCGGTGCCACCCATAAATACGGATATGCCGAAGCTCAGAAAAATCGCGGCGAACAGGGCGATGAACAGCCGGTCGCGGATTGCGGTGAGAAGGATATAACGGGTGGTGGTTAGCATAGGTGAGGTGCTAGGCGCTAGGTTCTAGGTGCTAGTAAGAATTTCTTTCCTAGAACCTAGTCCCCAGCACCTAGCACCTAATCAACTCCTCTTCGTTTGATATGTTTCATAGAAATCGCGGTCGTAATCCTTCACTCCGCCGCGGCTCGGCACTATGGTGGCTTTGATGAATATCACGGTTTCCGTGTTTTGCGTGGTGTGGGAAGTGGCCTTGAAGGCATTGCCAACAAAGGGAAGCTGCATCAGCCCGGGTATGCCGGTATCTTGGCCGACTTGTTTTTCCTGCATCAGGCCGCCGATCACCATCACCTCGCCGCTTTTGATCTTGAGGACGGAATCAAGCTCACGCACCTGGACTTCAGGAATAGCATTCTTTACGTTGGCTAAGGAGGCTTGCGATGCTGCAGGTAACTGTGCCGCTATAAGCGGGATGGCCGGATCATCCACATGGTCGACAATGCTGGATATGCTGGGGCGGATGTTCATGGTTATTTCGTTGGTGTCCAGGTCGATTGAGGGCTGAAGCGTCATAATGACGCCTATCGGTATGACCTGCGGTGAACTGGTGATGCCGCTAAAGGTTTGTGGAGTAGTGGCGGTGGTGGTTTGTGTTTGCGAGAAATTAACTATAAAATATACCGAATTTTCGGCGAAGGTTAAAACCGCTTGCTGGTTGTTCATGGCATTGATGCGGGGGCTGGAGAGCGTTCTTGTCGTGCCGAATTGCTGAGTGAATGAAATGGCGCTGTCAAGTGAAGTGTTGGTGCCGAATAGCTTCTGCGGCAATATGCTGGCGGAGAAAAACGGAGTAGAAGGGCCATTCAGGGAATTATTATTGAAGCTGGCGGCGGAGGTAAAGTTCTTACCAACCACATCCCATTTTATGCCACTGCTATATTCGTCATCCAAGTTCACCTCCACCACCTTGGCTTCGATCAAAACCTGGGCAGATTCGGCGATCCTAACGCTATCCAGGTATTTCTTGACCTCACGGTGTTTTTTGTCGGTGGCTAGCACAGTTATCACGCCTGCCTGCTTGTTGATGGTGACGAAATTATCGGGCGAATTGCCGTTGACAGCGGGCTTTGCAGCAGCTGCGAGCTTATCCTTATCGGGGCTGGGGGAAACCGAAATACCGGGAGGGGGAGCCGTGTAGTTAGCCATTATCGCTCTCACGCCCTCCTCGATAGATTTCCACATATCGCCTTCATAAGAGGATTTTATATTATTCTTGGATCCGTTAGTGAAACTGCTGTTCGAGGAACCCGAGCTTAAACCGCTCCCTCCCGGTGTAGATCCCGGCGTTCCCGAGGTTCCGGTGGAGGAACCGGTGCCGCCGCTAACGCTGGCAGAAAGCACTTGGGTATTGACGGTCTCCTCACCGGTGTTTGAGCGTATCAGGTTCAGGAAATCCAGCGGATAATTGACGATATACGGTGTATCAAGGCTAACTTTCAGCACCCGGTCTTTTATGCTGCAGCGCAAGTCCGCCAAGTCGCATATCCGGTTTATCACTTCGGAAAACGGCCTATCCTTGGCGCGGAAGATGATGCCGCCCTTGATGCCTGGATCAACCTCCAAATCCATATCGGCCTTGCGGGCGATTTCCACAAAAACCTCGCGCAGCGGTACGTCTTCGGTGACTGATAAGCTAATCAGTTTTTCATCCTCTCCCGTAGGTGGCGGTGCCATGATCGGCATAGGCTCTGGAACGGCAGGAATTTCTGCGCCTGCTCCTTTCAGGAAATCATCGCTTTTTATAAGGTGGCGCTTGTATTCGTCCTGGGAAAGCTCGGCCTTCGGGTCAATTAAATCCGGCCTTTGCACCTGCTTCCAGTCATAACAGGAAGAGACGCAGAGCAAAAACGGCAGAAATCCTGCCAGGGCAAGGACTTTTGCGCCCGAACGCCGCAACGATCGTTCTATTGGCCAATGTATCACTCCTACTTTATATACTACTTATAAAATTAAATGCTACTAAATGTTGATTCACCGTTTGAATTTTTTGCCGTCGATTCATCTGTCATAAATCCCCCAGAAGAAATGTGATATTTCCGGCACTGTCAGGCAGAGAAAAAGCGAAAGGCTAAGCGCTGGGCCAAACGGAAATTCTTGGCCGTGTCCCAGCCGGTTCCATAGTGTGCCGGTTATGATGCCGAATACACCGGCGAAGAAAATGAATGGCAACAGGATAAACGGCCCTAAAAAAATGCCGGAAATAATGAGGAATTTCACATCGCCCATTCCGAGCGATTCACGTTTTTTTAGCCAAAAAAATCCCCAGCGCAATCCGAATCCTAGGGTAGCCGCGACAGCGGCTCCCTCCAGCGCGTGGGTCCATTCGCTCCGATAAAAAGTCCATATTGCCGCAAGAACCAGCAGGCCGATCTGCAAAACATCGGGAATGATTTTATCCCTCATGTCTATCGCAATGATGACGATAAGCAGGAACGAAACTGCAGAAAAAATAGCAAGCTCAAAACTTATATCGTATTTGAGATAAATAAAGACGAAGGCGGAGGCGGTCGCAAGCTCTATGATGGGATAGAATACAGAGATTTTCGCGTTGCAGAAAGCGCATCTGGCATGCTGACATGCCCAGGAGATCAGCGGTATCAAATGCCAGGCCTTAAGTGCGTTGCCGCAAGTGGGGCATCTGGATGATCCAAATACCAGCGGCCCTCCGGATACAAGACGTGACGCAAGAACCGAGCCGAAACTGCCGAACACCAGCCCGATTATGCATA
>JABDBP010000020.1:0-26132 GCA_013288565.1 Alphaproteobacteria bacterium
TGGCCGAGCGCGATGAGGGCTTAAGCCCCAAGGATTCTATATATAAGGCCTGTATGCTCCGGTTCCGGCCAATAATGATGACGACGATGGCAGCACTGCTCGGCGCGCTGCCCTTAGCGTTTGATCATGGCATGGGCTCGGAACTGCGTCGGCCTTTGGGGATTTCCATCGTCGGCGGATTGCTCTTAAGCCAGCTTTTGACTTTATATACGACGCCGGTGATTTATCTGGCGTTGGAGAAGGTGAAGGCGCGATGGAAAAGTTGAGAGTTGTAAGTTGTAAGTTGCAAAAGTTGCAAGTATTTCTTTGCAACTTGCAACTTTTGTTACTTGCAACTGCCGGCAGGCTATGACCCTCTCCGAAATATTCATCCGCCGGCCGGTTGCCACATTTTTACTGGCGATAGGAGTTTTCCTGACCGGGACAGTGGCGTTTGGGTTGCTTCCCGTAGCGCCGTTGCCGCGCGTTGATTTCCCGACAATAAATATATCGGCAAAATTGCCCGGTGCCGATCCGGAAACGACGGCGGCGACGGTGGCCGCTCCCTTAGAGCGCCGCCTTGGCGAAATCGCCGGGATGGAGGAACTTACCTCGACCAGCTCGGTCGGCTCTACCAGGATCGTCGCGCAATTCGATCTCGACCGCGATATTTACGCGGCAGCGCGTGACATCCAGGCGGCGATAAACGCCTCGCAAGCTGATCTGCCGGTCGATTTGCCGAACCCGCCGACTTACCGCCTCGCCAACCCCGCTGATGCGCCGATCCTGATATTGGCGGCGACTTCCGATACCATTCCCACCGGCAAGCTATACGACGCCTGCGACACCATACTTTCCCAGCGCATATCGCAGGTGAGCGGTGTGGCGCAGGTGACGTTATCTGGCGCTGACGTTCCGGCGGTGCGCGTGCAGGTGAATCCGCTCGCCCTGGCGGCGACGGGACTCAGCCTAGAAGATGTGCGGACGACATTGTCGTCATCTAACTCCGATCAGCCCAAAGGTTTCCTGGAGGGGGAAAACCAGGCGATGCAGATTGGCGCGAACGACCAGCTTTTCAGTGCTTCCGGCTATGCGCCGCTGATATTGCATACTGATAAAGGCACTACGCTGCGCATTTCCGACATCGCCAAAGTGAAGGACAGCGTGCTGAATTCCCTGCAGGCCGGGTGGTATAATACCGGCAAGGCGGTGCTGATAATCATCCAGAAACAGGCGAGCGCCAATGTGATAGATACGGTTGACGGCATCAAGGCGATATTGCCGCAACTCGAAGCCTGGATGCCAGCGGGAACGAAAGTTTCCGTGCTGGCCGACCGCACCCAGACCATCCGCGCCTCAGTTGTTGATGTGGAAATGACGCTGCTGATCACCATCGCGCTAGTCATCGCGGTGGTGTTTTTCTCGCTGGGTGCTGCAACGCCGACATTGGCGGTCAGTGTTGCGGTGCCGCTTTCGCTGGCTGGGACTTTCGCAGCCATGTGGCTTCTTGGTTACAGCCTGGATAATATTTCACTGATGGCACTGATCGTTTCCGTCGGGTTCGTGGTGGATGATGCGATCGTGATGATCGAAAACATCACGCATTATGTGGAGCGCGGCGAATCGCCGATTCTGGCTGCGATCAAAGGTGCGAAGGAAATCACCTTCACGGTAATTTCGATCAGCGTTTCACTGGTGGCGGTGTTCATCCCACTGTTGTTTATGGGCGGAATCATCGGGCGGTTGTTCCGTGAATTCGCGGTGACGCTGACTATCGCCATCGCAGTTTCGGTGGTGGTTTCGATTACGGTGACGCCGACGGTTTATGCCCATCTCATGAACTGGCGGCGACGCCATGGCATTGGACATCATCGTTCGCCATTGGCGCAGGCTGGCGAGAATTTTTTTCGCAAAATTCAGGAGATTTATGAGTCCGGCCTTGTCCGTGTGATGCGGCACCGGAAATTGACGCTTATGGTGATGCTTTCCACCATCGCGCTCACCATTTTCCTTTATATTGAAGTGCCTAAAGGCTTTTTCCCGCAGCAGGATACCGGTCTCATCACCGCTAATACCGAGGCTAACAGCGATATTTCCTTCCAGGCGATGTCGGATAAACAGCAGGAGGCAGCGAAAATAATACTGAGCGACCCGGCGGTGCAGGGACTCGGCTCGTTCGTTGGCAGCGGCGGATTCAATGCCACCGCAAATGGTGGCCGGATGTTCATCGCCCTGAAACCATTGTCAGAACGCCGCGTAAGTGCCGACCAGGTAATAAACCGGCTCCGGCCGAAGCTCGCCAAGCTTCAGGGCCTAGCAACATACCTTCAGGCGGTTCAGGATATCCGCGTCGGCGGGCGGTCAAGTAAGGCGCAGTTCCAGTTCGTGCTACGCGATGAATCGCTCGAAGAAATGCGTGAATGGACGCCTAAATATATCGCCGCCTTGCGAAAAGAGCCTGGCCTGACGGATGTTTCCAGCGACCAGGAAAATGCCGGGCAGCAATTGAACATAGTGGTGAACCGTGACGATGCAGCGCGGCTGAACCTGAATATGAATGCCATCGATCAAGTGCTGCAGGATGCTTTTTCGCAGCGCCAGGTTTCGGTGATTTACACGCAGCGCAATCAGTATCATGTGGTGTTGGAAATCGATCCCAGGGATCATGAATCACCAGCAGCGCTTGATAAGATATACGTGAAATCAACGACCGGCGAGCTGGTGCCTTTAAGTGCGGTGGCGCATTATGAACATGGTATTGCGCCACTTTCCATCACCCACCAGGGCCAATTTCCGGCAGCGACTTTGACGTTCAACCTTCCACCCGGTGCATCTTTGGGTGATGCGGCCAAACATATTCAGAAAGCTGCCGCCGATATTCATCTGCCGCCGACTGTACATACGGAATTTGCCGGAAATGCCAAGGCTTTCGCCGACTCCTTACGCGATGAACCTATATTGATTATGGCGGCGCTGCTTTCGATTTATATCGTGCTCGGGATTTTATATGAGAATACGATGCATCCGATAACCATAATCTCGACGCTGCCATCGGCGGGTGTTGGCGCGCTGCTGGCGCTGATGATAACCGGCAACGATTTATCATTAATCAGCATCATCGGCGTAATTTTATTAATGGGGATCGTCAAGAAAAACGGCATCATGCTGGTGGATTTTGCCATCATGGCCGAGCGCGGCGGCATGAAACCGGAAGATGCGATATTCGAAGCCTGCCGCCGACGGTTCCGGCCGATAATGATGACTACGTTCACTGCGGTACTCGGTGCTATACCGCTGGCTATCGGGGGTGGCAATGGTTCGGAATTGCGCAAGCCTTTGGGTGTAGCCATCGTCGGCGGGCTAATTGTTTCGCAGCTACTTACGTTATATACTACACCGGTGGTTTATCTGGCGCTGGATAAACTGGGAGTGCATAAAAAGAAATCACTAAAAATGGAAGCGGCAGCAACATAGATGAAAAAATATTTTATCATATTCGCCACACTCATCCTCGCCGCCTGCGGTATACTCGATGATAAATACAAGCGGCCGGAAACGCCAGTGCCGCCAGCTTGGAAAAATGGCGATTCTTCCAGTGGCACTCTGCCGGACGCCGAATGGTGGAAGGGATTCAATTCGCAGCGTTTGACATCGCTGATCGAGGAATCGCTTGCCGCAAACTACGATATAAAAGTGGCGATAGCGCAGGTGCGTGAGGCCGATGCGCAGGCTAAAATCGCCGGAGCACCACTGCTTCCTTCTCTTGGCGCCAATGCTGGAGTTAGCCGCCAACGGCAGCCTTCGGCCTTAAAAACCGTTGTCGTTTCCTCGAACAACAATTCCGCTAGATCGAATATTTTCAATACTTATAGTACGGGCCTGAACGCCAGTTATGAAGTCGATTTCTGGGGTAAGAACTGGGCGGCAGCGGAAAACGCCCTAGCTACTGCCGAACAGAATAGGTTTAATCAGGAAACGGTTAAGTTGACTGTCACCTCCGGTGTTGCCACTACCTATTTTGCCATATTGGGCACAGAAGACCGGCTGGCAGCAGCGAAGAATAACCTGAAAGCCGCAAACGAATTGCTGCAAGCTTACCGCGATCGATTTGCGCAAGGAATAGCTAATGACCTAGATGTTGCTCAGCAGGAAAGCTTGGTCGCAGCACAAGCCGCCGCCATTCCGCCGCTCGAATTGCAAATAAAACAAAGTAGCGACGCACTAGCGATATTGCTCGGGAAAAATCCGGAAGCGCTGGATATTCCGCAGAGCGGCCTCAAGGAATTAACCGCGCCCGCAGTTTCTCCCGGGATGCCTTCTGAATTGCTGCAGCGCCGACCGGATGTGGCTAGAGCCGAGGCCGCCCTTATCGCCGCCAACGCCAATATAAACAGCGCACGCGACGCGTTTTTTCCGGCCATCACGTTGACCGGGCAGAGAGGTTATGAAAGCCCCCAATTATCCCAGTTATTCACGCCGCAAAGCATATTGTGGAACATCGCCGCTGGTCTGACCCAGCCGATTTTCGAAGGCGGGGCGATCGAGGGCGGCTGGGACTTGACCAAGGCGCGCTATGAGGAAATGCTACAGGATTACCATAAGGCCGTGGTTTCGGCGTTTTCCGATACGGAAGATGCGTTGGTGGCGGTGCAACAGGATGCGGAGGAAGAAAAGGCCGAGACGGAAAGTGTCCGCGTTTCGCAGAAGGCTTATGATTTGACGCTGCTCCAGTTCAAGCAAGGGATAATCGATATAACCACCGTGTTGAATACGCAACGCGCGCTGTTTACCGCACAGGATGCGCTGGTGCAGGCGAAGCTCGCGCATTTACAGGCTATAGTGCAGCTTTATAACGCGCTCGGCGGCGGCTGGAAGGGTGAGGCGCAAGTGCCGAGCGTGCTGAAACAATTGCCTAAGCAGGCGTTTTAGGGAGTGATGGTCATTCTGAGTGGAGCGAAGAATCTCATCTAGATCCTTCGGCTTGCGCCTCAGGGTTACATAAAGCAAAATTCTTCCCTAAGACGAATATCCGTGGTAGATTTTTCCGGCGATAAGCGCTATATGTTGTTATAGTCGATCAAGTCTGACTTGATATAGTTTGCAGGAGGAAGAAATGAAAAAAGGACAAGTGAAAAATATTCCAGGTAGCCTGCCCTACATGGAATATTTTTCACGCCGTAATTTTTTCATTTCTTCCCCTGCCCTTCAGGTTGCGGCGAAAATCGGCGCCTGCATTGTCGCAAAGCTCCACCGGGGGACAAGCCCAGCTGTTCGCTTCGCTCCTAGCATCCATCCGATTTTCTCCAGCAACAAACCTTATCACGTCAGACTTGATCGACTATAATGCCGAAAACACCCGATACTAAGCAAAAGGTCAAAAACTGGTATGCCGACCGTTATGAATCGGTGGTAGTGCAGAGGAACATCCTCACCCTCATAGCGCTGCTCTCCCTGGTCGGGACTGCGGCAGCAGGACTGGCGGTTGCCGCGCTTTCCGGCTCCAAGACCGTTGAACCTTACGTCATAGAAGTGGAGAAGAGGACCGGCATCGTAACTACGGTCACGCGCAAATCAGTGGAGGAATACCAAGCGAGTGAAATCGTCCTACGCTACTTCCTGAATCTTTACCTGAAAGCTCGGGAGGGCTACGACGTGACGGATTTTCAATATAATTACAACAAGGTGGTGCGGTTGATGTCGAGCCAGCAGGTTTTCGCCCAGTTCCGCTACCAGATGCAACCGGATAATCCCGAAAGCCCCCTGAACCTGCCGCGAGGATATAAAAAGATGGTCAGGATAAAATCTATTTCGTTCCTGGATACCTACAAGAGAAAAGCGCAAGTAAGGTTGGCGGTGGACGAATTGAACGAAAATGGCCAGGCGTTAGCAAACCACAGGCAGAACAAGATCGCGACTATAGACTTCAATTTCGTCGATTTAAAACTTTCCGACGAGGAGCGTATGGTGAATCCTTTGGGTTTTCAGGTGCAGAGCTACAGGACGGACAAGGATGTGGAATAATCTGAAACCGGAAACCGGAAACCTGAAACCTGAAGCTTGGATAGGAGCTTTTCTTCTTCTGGTTTCTGGTTTCTGGTTTCTGGTTTCAGTGCATGCTGCTATCCCGATTGCGACCGATAGCCGCATACGCACTTTCGTTTATGGTGAGAACGAGGTTTTCCGGCTTTCTACCGTGTACGGCTATCAGTCCAACATCGAATTTTCCGCTGATGAGGAGGTCTCCACCATCTCGATCGGCGACACGGCTGCCTGGCAGATTACTCCGGCGGGACGGCGGCTTTTCATCAAAGCGATGCAGGAAAACGCCCATACCAACATGACTGTCGTCACCAATAAACGCACCTATCAGTTCGACTTGACCTCAAGCTCAAAACCGGAGGACGAAGTGGTTTACGTTATCCGTTTTTATTATCCGGAAAAAGATTTCGACAAGCCAAGCCAGATGATTTCCTCGGAAGCGGTGGCGCAGATGAGCCGCGATAAAATCTCCAGCGCCTATTATAACTTCAATTACACACTGACCGGGCCTGGCACTTTCGCCCCTCTAAAGGTTTTCGATGACGGCAAGCACACATATTTCCAGTTTCCGAACCACAATGCGATAATCCCGCAGGTGACGTTGGTGGGCGATAACGACCAGGAAACCGATCTGGTTTACCGCATCGTCGGTGAGTATGTAGTGGTGGATGAAGTGGGAAAGCAATTTCTCTTGCGGCATGGGCAGGGCAGGGTAAATGTTTATAATGAAAACGTACCAGGTACGGCATTTTCCGAGCCGAACAGGAAATTTTAAATGGCTGACGAAACTCCAATAAATCAGGAAACCGGAGCTGACACAAACGGCGAACCGAATCCGTTGATAGTACCGGAGGAGCTGCCTAAGGCCGCTCCTTCCATGGAAGAAAGCGAAAGTGGGGAAGAGAGCGGTGAACTGCCGCAGATTGCATCTGTCAGCAAGGCAAAGAATTACCTGGTGCTGGGCGCGATTGCGGTATTCGCGCTGGTTATGCTGGTGAGCTTGCTGTTCGGTGGCAAGAGCAAGCCTCCGGTGGCGGTGGAGCAGAGCCCACCGGAGCAATCGGCTGAGATGATGGCTCCTGCGCCACCGACGGATATGCCCAGCGCCCCGACTCAAGTGCAGCCGCCAGTGGTGAATAATCAACTTCCCGTACCGCCAGTAAGTGGAGCGACGCCGGAGCCGCTGCCCCTTCCCTCGCCACCTGGACTGCCGCCAGTGACTGGCCCAACCGACATTAAATCCCCGCCCACGCCCACGCTTACACCTCCCGCCAATGCCAAGGAAGAAGCCGAGCGGCTCAAATCCGGCATGCTGATAGCTGGTGGGGTTCTTGATAAGCTAACCGGGGGAGGAGGGGCGGGTGGAGCCGGAGGAGCGGCGGCAGATAAGGATAAAGTGGAGGTTTCGGAAGCCAAGCTGGTCGGCGACACCACCAACATGATCGTGCAGGGAAAAATGATTGATGCCGTGTTGGAAACCGCTATCAATAGTGATTTCCCTGGGGTAATACGCGCAGAAGTGAGTCGCGATGTCTATGCAGAATCAGGCAGGAAAATATTAATCCCGAAAGGCTCACGTCTTGTTGGCGCCTATAATTCCAATGTCAAACAAGGGCAGGCTAGGGTATACATAATCTGGAACCGCGTCATACGGCCGGACGGCGTCAGCATCGCGGTGGATTCGCCAGGAGTCGATCTGCTTGGGCGTTCTGGTGTCGGTGGCGTGATTGATGCGCACTATATGGAAATCTTCGGTAACTCAATATTGTTTTCCGCTATAGACTTAGGGTTCGTCGCTGCTGCCCAGTCAGTAACCGGCGCACAGGGACAGACGCAGACCGAAAACGCCAATGGCAGTAGCACAGTTTCCGGTAGTCCGGTATCTCAAGAGCTTTCCACCGATATTCAGAATTTCGGGGGTGTAACGAAAGGAATACTTAGCAATTTAATAAACACCAGCCCGACCATAACGCTCGACCAGGGAACGCCAATAAAAGTTTTCGTTAACCGCGATCTGGTTTTCAATCAATCTAAGGAGGCCTCCGCGACAGGAGTGTTCAAATGAGTTTAGAAGCACTAGAAACATATCTTTCGCCGCTGAAGCACATCCTGGATCGCGAGGGGGTAAGCGAGCTTTCCATTAACCGCCCAGGCGAATTATGGATGGAAATACGCGGAGACATGACGCGTGAGGAAGCGCCGAATCTGACGTTCGATCACTTAAAATCATTGGCGCGGCTAATTGCGCAATCGACCAGCCAGATGGTTTCGGAGGAAAAGCCGCTATTATCAGCGACGCTACCCGGCGGCTACCGCGTCCAGGTGGTTTTCCCGCCAGCTTGTGAAACCGGAACCGTTGCCTTCTCCATCCGCAAGCAGACGATAATGAACCTGGATCTGGATGCTTACGAAAAGCTCGGTGCGTTCGATAATACTGCAGTCCGGGAAATAGAAAACAAGCATGATGCTGAATTGCACCGCCTACTCGATGCAAAAAAGATAAAGGAATTTTTAATCGCCGCGATCAAGGTGAAGAAAAACATCATCATCAGCGGCGGCACTTCAACAGGCAAGACCACCTTCGCCAATGCCGCGCTTAAAGCTCTTCCGCATGAAGAAAGGATAATAACTGTCGAGGATGCGCGGGAAATCCAGCTGGAGCATCATCCGAACCGCGTTCATCTATTGGTTTCAAAAGGCGGGCAGGGCAGGGCCGATGTCACCACCCAGGACCAGATTGAAGCTTGCCTCCGCTTAAGGCCCGATAGGATAATCGTCGGGGAGCTGCGTGGGAAAGAGGCGTTCAGTTTCCTGCGCGCCATCAACACCGGCCACCCGGGTTCGATTGCCACGCTGCATGCCGATACGCCGGAACTGGCATTCGAGCAGCTAATATTGATGGTGATGCAGGCAGGCCTTGGCATGGACCGCCAGCAGATCAGCGAATATATACGGAACGTGGTGGAAATAGTCGTGCAGTTAAAGCGCGGAGAAAAAGGCCGGAGGTTTGTTTCCGAAATTTATTTTGGGAATAAGGGAAAATGATCCAACTCCACCAGATCCGCAATTTTGTATTTATCTCGATATTTTTCTTCGGATTCCTGGCATTTTTCGCCTATAACGCGGTGGTCATAACCATCGCATGGCTCTACGGCTACAAATATTTTCACTATTATTCCAGTTACGAATTCATCCTAAAAACCTATGTCACGCTACTGAAATATTGGCTGCAATACCATAGCCAGCTTCCTGGAGATTTTACCGAGAAAATGTTCCTGCCGATTGGCGCTGGGGTTTTTTCCTATCTCCTGATCGTTTTTTTCATCCGCGCGCCGCTGATGGATTTCCGTCCGTTTGAGAAGAAGGAAAAGCTACATGGTGACGCCAAATGGGCTGGCGAAGCGACCATAAAAAAGGCTGGGCTCCGGGGCAAAAAAGGCATGATGATGGGCAGAAATGCTGGGGGATACCTGATTGCCAGCGGCTATCAGCACGCGCTGCTCTTCGCACCGACCGGCTCGGGGAAAGGCGTCGGATTCGTGATTCCGAATCTGCTTTTCTGGCAGGATTCACTGGTGGTGCACGATATAAAATTAGAAAATTTCGAACTTACTTCTGGCTGGCGGAAAAAAATGGGGCAGAAAGTTTATCTGTGGAACCCCGCTTCGCCGGACGGAATTTCGCATTGCTATAACCCGCTCGATTGGATTAGCGAAAAGCCCGGCCAGATGGTCGATGATGTGCAGAAAATCGCCAATCTCCTGCTGCCCGAGCAGGAGTTCTGGCAGAATGAGGCGCGCTCACTGTTCCTCGGTGTGGTTTTATATTTGCTTGCGGTTCCCGAGAAAACCAAATCGTTCGGCGAAGTCGTGCGAACTTTGCGCAGTGATGACGTGGTGTATAACCTAGCAGTGGTGCTGGATACCATCGGGAAAATTATCCACCCAGTGGCGTATATGAACATCGCCTCATTCCTGCAAAAGGCGGATAAGGAAAGATCGGGCGTGACCTCAACCTTGAACTCCTCTCTGGAGCTTTGGGCGAATCCGTTGATTGATGCCACCACCGCGAAAAGCGATTTCAATATCGATATGTGGAAGAAGGAAAAAACTACGATTTATGTGGGACTCACGCCGGATAATATCGAGCGCTTAAAGCCCTTGATGCAGATTTTTTACCAGCAGGCGACGCAATTTTTGTGTAAGCACATGCCGCGGAAGGATGAGCCCTTCGGCGTGATGTTCATGATGGACGAATTTCCCACGCTCGGCGAGATGGAGCAGTTTAAAAACGGCATTGCCTATTTCCGCGGCTATAACGTGCGGCTGTTTTTGATCATTCAAGATACCGAGCAATTGAAGGGAATATATGAGGAAGCGGGGATGAATACCTTCCTTTCCAACTCGACTTACCGGATAACTTTCTCTGCCAACAATTTTGAGACCGCGGAATTGATTTCAAAGTTAATCGGCAATAAAACAGTGAAACAGACATCAAAAAACCTGCCGACGTTCCTGGATTTGAACCCGAAATCGCGCTCGCAGACCGTATCGGAAACCCAGCGCGCACTGCTACTGCCGCAGGAAGTGATAAACCTGCCGCGTGACGAGCAGATATTACTTATCGAATCTTTCCCGCCGATAAAGTCGAAAAAAATAACCTATTACAAGGATAAATTCTTCACCAGCAAACTGCTGCCGCCGATTGAAGTGCCCCAGCAGGAGCCGTATGACCCGCGCAAGCTGCAGGAAGCGAAGAATGATAAAAAGAAGATTGGGAAGAAGTGATTTAAAAACACGAAGACCCCGGGGTGCCCTAATGGCATCGCGGGGTCTTCGGTGCGAGTAGCCATGGCTACTCGCTGGTAATTGTTACGAGCCAGGAGATCAGCTCCTCAAGGGAGCTAAATTTTTCGACCTTCCTCCGTTCAGCCCGAGCCAGGAGATGTGCCTCCTGGTGCTTTCCGCCGTGCTTATAGGCGGTCAGCGGAACGTCCTTCCACGGACTGCTTCCTAGGGCCTTCACCACTTCTTCCCGTCTTTCGATGGGATAGTGGATTTCAAGAGGGGTTATCCCCTTACCGTCGCCGCGACGCATGCGGTCAACAAAAAAGAACATGAAAACCGTCCTTTCGTCCAGGTCGTCTTTTAGGTGACCTATAATCTCCCAGCGCGGGAGTTTATATAGGCCCCCGGAAAGAGATACTGAACACCCTGATTATCGCAAAAATCGGGGCAAAAATAAAGAAGAGAATTGTTAAACTTTTGTTACAATTCTAAAAAATCCCTTATATTTTCGATGCTTTCTTAAGCAAGAGAAAGAATGGTATTGCGGCAAGTTCCGCTATCACAGAAAAAGCGATTAACGCAGGCAGTGAGACATCGTATAGGAAACCTATAACCGCACTGCCTAAAAACCAGAAGATCCCATACCCCGCGGTGAATATGCCATAAGCCGATGCGCGGCGCTCTAATGGTACCATGATGGCGACTGCGGCAGGAATAATGGATTCATGCACTCCCATTCCTATTCCCCATAATGCGCAGCCGATAAGCGCGCTCACAAAACCGCCGAAAAATACCAATGGAACAAAAAGTGTCGTAATAATCGTCAGCGGGATAAGGATCTTAATACCCTTAAGGTCAAAGAGCTTTCCGAAGACCAAGGAACCCAGGCCGCTTGTGCCCATCGCAATTGCGTAAAAAATAGGAATCCAGGTTGCCGATACCACATTGGCTTTTTCAAAATGATATGACATCAACGAGAAATCCGGGAATCCTGCGGCAACCAGCGCCGCACCGGCCAGGTAAATCCAGAAACTGCGCGGAAGATTTTGTGCCTCCAGGGTAGTAGTTTGCGTTTCCGCTGCAATGGATTCTGGTTTTGGATAAATGAGACGGGCTGTCGCAATTAATCCTAGAGTAATAACCGCTGGAATAAGCAATACGGCAAAAGCGATTTTATAATCGCCACGCATTGCCAGTACCGTCGAGACCGATAATGGACCGATCATAGCGCCAAATTGATCCAAAGCTTCATGCAGCCCAAATACCCAGCCATAGCCAATCACTTTACCAGCATGTGACAACATAACATCGCGAGGCGGATTGCGCGTTGCCTTACCGATACGCTCGATGACAATCAGCAGCGCCGCAACCCGCCAACTTCCCGCCAATGCCAGCATCGGCACTGAAATCATTTGAATTGCATAGCCGAATAATATGATCGGCCAGAATTTACCGGTGCGCTCAGCTAATCGCCCGGAAACCAGGCGCAAGCCATATCCTAGCAATTCTCCGAGCCCTGCAATGATGCCGACGGCAAATCCGCTGGCGCCAAGATGCGCCAGGTAAGGGCCGGTGATGCTGCGGGAGCCTTCATAAGTAAAATCGGCGAACAGGCTGACAATTCCGATCATCAAGACAAACCGGAATGCGGTAATTTTTGATTGTTTTGTTATTAGGTCTGATGAATTATTTTCTTGAATCATTTACCGTAAAGGAATGGTTTTAATAATATGATAATTGCTTTTAGTAAGGAAACAAGCCAATCTTAAGCGGCTGCACCCCCGAAAACCCCACTTATTCCATCTTTTTCTTAAATTTTGCTTGCTCTTTCCCTTTCTTGGTGCTTGATATGTGCCGGTGGCTCTAGAAAACCTTAGCCATTTTTTTACAATCTTTAAAAACTTTAAGCAATGAGGGCAAAATGAATAAAAACAATCTGATCGATGATGTTGCGAAGAAAACTGGTTTATCCAAGGCTGATTGCGGTAAAGCTATTGATGCAATTTGCAAGTCAATAGCTGGCGCTCTTACCAAAGGCAACGACGTGCGTCTGGTAAATTTCGGCACTTTCAGAGTTGCCAAAAGAAAGGCGACCAAAGGACGTAACCCGAGAACTGGCAAGCCGATTAACATTCCGGCTTCCAAGCAGCCTAAGTTCAGGGCCGGCAAGGTTCTTAAGAAAGCAGTAAATAAGTAATCCTTTTACTTTTTTCAATAAAAACGGCCTGGAAATTTCCAGGCCGTTTTTTATTTATCAGAATGGTAAGCGGCAGCAAGTTTCAGTTTTTTATCTCTGCCAAAGGACTTGATCTCGGCTTCCCGTTTTAAGGCACGGCCTTTCGTATTATGCAACTCAGCATAGATGACCTTATAAGGCCCGCGTCCTCTTGTGTATTTGGCGCCGGTGCCCTTTATGTGTTTTACCAGGCGGCCCGGCATATCGTTGGTAATCCCGGTGTAAAGGGTCTGGTCAGAGCACTCTAAAATATATACCGTCCAAGCCAAAAAGACTTCTCCATTGATCTAGATTTATCCTAGCAAATCTCTATTCTCTATTGCCTGAAAATAATGTAGTTTGCCATTATGATTTTTAGAGATAATAAAGGCACATCATATAATAAAATTGCTGGGCAGAGCGTGCGGCGCCTTGGCTCTCTTAGCGATTGCGTTTTTTCGGTGGCGATGACGCTGCTGGTTCTTGACCTTCATGTTCCGGTGAATGCTATTACTCACAGTGAAGGGGATATATGGCGGGTATTAGTGGCGCTTGTCCCAAAGATAGGAATGTTTGCCATGAGTTTTTTGACTCTGGGGATTTACTGGACTGGCCAGCAAACGCAGCTTAATCACTTCAGGAGAGGCGATAGAAACCTGACCTGGATTCATATCACTTTCCTATTCGCGGTTTCTATTATGCCGTTCTCGACCAAGTTTCTGGCTGAGTTCATCACTTACCGAACGGCGTTTGTCGTATATTGGGTTAACCTTTTTGCGTTGTCAACGCTGCTCTATGTAAGTTGGACATATGCAACCAAGCACGGCTTGTTAAAAGCTAATGTTCCGGAGGGTTTAGACGCCGCCATCAAGAAACGCGTCATGTTTGCTCTAGTCTTACTAGCATTTGGCGTTTTGCTCTCTGTTATCAACACATATTGGAGTCTCGGCTTTATTTTGCTGATACAGCTTAACTACGCGATAGCCCCCAGGTTTAGCCATTGGCTGGGGTGAAGCGAATACAAATAAATTATAGAATATTTATTGTTGAGCGGTCTTCATTTTTCCCCCGTACTTAGTTATATATAGCCCATGCAGGATGAAGGAAAAACTGTAAAGTGCCGCACCATCTGGCTCTCAGACATACATTTAGGCACTCGTGACTGTAAAGCCGAATTTCTTATTGATTTTCTCCGCCAGTACGATGCCGATAAAATTTATTTGGTAGGCGACATTATAGATGGATGGAGCCTGAAGCGCCAGTGGTATTGGCCATCCACCCACAGTACGGTAATACAGAAAATCCTGCGCAAATCCCGCAAGGGGACGGAAGTTATTTTCATTCCCGGCAATCACGACGAATTTTTGCGGCCTTATGTAGGCTTGGAAATTGGTGATATAAAACTATTGCGCGAAGATATCCATACCACAGCGGACGGTAAAAGGTTGCTGATCATGCATGGCGATGAATTCGATAGCGTAATGGCTTATGCAAAGTGGATCGCCCATATCGGCGATTATTTTTATATGCAGCTTCTGAAAGTTAACCGCTGGCTGAACAATGCGCGGCAGAAGATGGGACTCTCCTATTGGTCATTATCGGCCAAAGTGAAGTATAAGGTGAAATCTGCCGTGCAAATCATTAGTGATTTTGAGCACTATATTGTGGATGCTGCCAAGCGCCACCAGGCGGACGGCGTGGTGTGCGGCCACATCCATCATGCCGAAATCAAACCTTACGGCTCTATTTTATATTGCAATGACGGCGACTGGGTTGAAAGCTGCACAGCACTGGTAGAATGGTTTGATGGCAGGCTGGAGATTATTAATTGGACTAAAACTGACTCGCCTAATAATGATGAAACACAATTTTCTCTTTCTTAAAACCTGAGGTTGATATGTCAACAAAACCTAAACATTTAGCGCTGGTAACGGATGCTTGGGAGCCGCAAATAAACGGGGTTGTTCGCACGCTTAAGGTGATAGTGGACTATTTAAAGGATATGGGATGGCAGGTCAGCATACTAGAGCCGGGAGACTTTCGCACCATGCCTTGTCCCGGCTACCCAGGAATTCCGATTGCAATAAATCCGTGGCCACGCCTGACACGAAAATTAAACAAACTTCAGCCCGATTATATACATATCGTCTCGGAAGGGCCGCTTGGGATTACTGCTAGGCTTTGGTGCGCAAAACATGGCTATAACTTTACCACTTCATTTCATACGCGCTTTGCTGAATATCTGCAGAAACATCTGCGGCTGCCGCTGGGTATTGGTTATAGCTTTTTGCGCTGGTTTCATAATGGCGCTGCTGCAACCCTGGTGCCAACCCCAAGCCTGAGGCGCGATCTAATCGCGCGTGGATTTCGCAAATGCAAACAATGGTCGCACGGAGTGGATACCGGGTTTTTTCACCCATCAAAAAAAATACCACTCGATTTCCCCCGCCCAATCCTGCTCTATGTCGGGCGAATCTCGGTTGAAAAAAATATCGAAGCATTCTTGTCGCTGGATACGCCCGGAACCAAGCTTATTATTGGCGAGGGGCCGCTCCTGAAATCCCTGGAGGTGCGTTATCCCAAAGCCTTGTTTCTCGGCATGAAGGAGGACGAAGAACTTACCCGCTTTTACGCTAGCGCCGATGTATTTGTTTTTCCCAGCCGCACGGATACGTTCGGCCTTGTTATGCTGGAGGCGTTAGCATCAGGAACGCCGGTTGCGGCATATCCGGTCACTGGGCCGCTCGATGTGGTGGGCGATGCAAAAGTAGGGGTGCTGAATGAAGATTTAAAAGTCGCAATTGACCAAGCGTTAAAGTGTTCGCGCACAGAGTGCCGCAGCTTTGCTGAGGGCTGTTCGTGGGAAGCAAGCGCCAGGATTTTTGCTGAAACATTGGTGCCTTTAAAACAATAAAAGTTTTTAAATATGGTGGATTTCGCAGGTAAATATCACCAGCACCAGCCCAATAATCTGCATACGGAAGGAAATTTATGTTTTGGTTGGGAAATTCTCGATATGGTGCTCGCCATCCCTGCCCAAATACATGACTTTCTTGCCGGTGATATAAACTTCGTAACGGCAACAGCCTGCTTTCATCATTTGCCGTAGGAATTCTGTGTAATTAATTTTCCCCTGCTGAATAGCGGCAATTGCCACGCGCACGCCACTTTGATTGAAAGACGAAGGAACAGCAGGCGCATCCTTTAATGGCAGGGATTCAACGTAGGTTTCGTTGTTAGTGTTATAGGTGGTTCTGTGCAACCTTATCAGGTCGGCAACATACCGCTCAACGCCGATGGCGGCCAGCTTCTGCACCACTTGCGGAAAAGTGATTTTATCCTCAAAGGATAATAGCGTGCATTCGTGAATGACAGCCTTGTCCAACACTGTTTCCTTTAATCGGCTATAGATGCATTAATCTTGCAATTCCATATTGAGCCAGAATAATGTAATCCTGTCATTATGAATTTAGATGACTCCATTATCCCACTTCATTATCCAACTTCCTCCGCCGCCTCTATGTCCACTCCAACAGCCACTTTTCAGCGTTAACTATTCATTAACTAATTTGTGATATGTTAAGAAATCACTATTTGCGTTAGATAGTTTATGGACAACACCAAGAATGATCCTAAGGCAGGGTTATCCGGCTGCCTTAACACGCTTCAGAACTCTGGTACTTCCTTTGAAGCCAAGCGTGACTTAGCGCTTGAAGTCTGCACTCATTTCAACGCCGACGTATTCGCGGCGGTCGAAGCCGAGGTGGTCGCCGAAATACTTTTAATTCTTTCCCATGATATTGAAAAGCGGATCAGGCAGATAGTTTCGCGCAGCTTAAAGGATAACCCGAATCTTCCTAAACGGGTGGCGCTGAAACTCGCCATGGATATTCTAGAAGTATCCAACCCAGTCCTTGAATTTTCTCCCGTGTTCTCAGATGAAGATTTGCTGCAAATAATCAGGAGCACCAAAGAAATCGGAAAACTCGAAGCTATATCAAAGAGAAGATTGTTGCCGGAGAGGGTGGTGGATGAACTGATGAATAGCCGCAACATCGAAATCATCAAAACCGTAATTCAGAACCGCAAGGCGGAAATATCGGAACGCAGCATGATGCGTATAATAAACGACTTCAAGCATAACGAGACTATTCTGGGGGACTTAGTAAGCCGCAGCAACCTTCCAATCCAAACAGTCGAGCAGATGCTTACGCTGGTACCTGGCAAGATTAAAGAGCAGCTGCTGGCTGAATATAATGCTTCGCTGGGAGTGGCATCATTGATGGCGGAAGAAGCGCATGATGAGAAACTTCTAGAAAGCGTTAAGAGAAAAAATCGCAATGAAATAGACGATTTCGTCAATATAATGTACCGCGAGCGAAAACTCACCACAGGATTGATATTAAGATCGTTGTGTAAAGGAAATATAGCATTTTTCGAGAGCAGCCTGGCGTATTTGACAGGTGCGCCGCTGCCCAATGTGCGCAAACTTGTCTATGACGGCAGCGCCAAAGGATTCGCAGCACTATATAAAGCGGCGAAGCTACCGGATGTTTTCTATGAAGCCGCCCAGATCATATTGCAGTTTACCCTTGAGGAGCGGGATAAGGGTAAGTCGGGCAAGGATTATTCTAAGGCCATATACGATAGGATAATCGCTGGAGGCTATGACCGGAGCATCGCAAATATGGAGAAATTATTGAAGATTATTAGTAATGATCGTGCGACAGGCCATGAAAATCCCATGGATCATTAATTCTCTGGTTTGGTATCCGGAATAAAGCCCGCCTTCGTTCCTACGGAACTACTGCGTGGCATCCGCTTCTCTATGGGCCTGCAACTCCGCCATACCCAATAAGTTGAGAAAATATGGAATTAAAACCCTTAATTATCAATATACAAGAAAACTTTTCGTGGCGTTAACCTTTTATTAACTATTCAGTGTTAACGTGATTAGCATTGGCTTGGTTTAATCTCAATTTGGTGCTTAGGAGTGCATTATATGAAAAAGTTTCTTACAATTTCCACCTTAGCCGTTTTACTTGCATCTGTGGGAGGGCCAGTAGTATTGGCTAACGACGGTGCTGACTCCGCCAGCGCTGGTATTCCTATCGTTCAGATTCCTTTTACGTTTACCAATGATGGTACGTTTGATACTACTGGCATGGTTACCACTGTCAGCGCAGTAATGGATGGCATTAATACAAGTCATGCAAGCTCAGTTGGTTTTGTTACTAACACCACCACTGGTATTGGCAGAGGAAGAAGCTTCACTGAGACTGCTTACACCCAGTTTGTCAGGCTAGGAAACCGGCCTGCCTGGTAAGATTGCTTTTACCCGGATGGATGGAGATTTTTGACACCGGGAGAGCAAGATAAGCAATCTACTGAAATACAAGAGGAGAATTGGTGGTGGGTGCAGTCTAATGCTAACCAGTCTCCGGCCCGCCTTCACTTCGTTACGGCGAGGCATCCGCTTCTCTAACGCTTACGTCGCGACTCGTCGCGCCGAAGCGTAAGCGAAGGCGGATGGTGGAGCCAATCGGGATCGAACCGACGACCTCAACACTGCCAGCGTTGCGCTCTCCCAGCTGAGCTATGGCCCCACATTCTAAAAGCCAGAAACTTGAAATTGGCAGCCGGAATCTAAGGAAATTTGCGCTTACAGGCAAGGGAATTTTAACCGCTTGAAAACTTGAGCCAGGCAATTTACCCTTTCACGCTCAAAAGGAGCTAAAAAATGCAGGATTCTAAGAAAATAATCGAACATGCGTGGGAAGCGCGGGATACAATAAACTTCGCCGAAGTGCCAGACGTGCAGGCGGCGGTGCAGGAAACGCTGGAAAAGTTGGATTCCGGGCAACTCCGCGTCGCCGAGAAAAAATCCGGCAAGTGGGAAGTCAACCAATGGCTGAAAAAGGCCATATTGCTTTCGTTCCGCATCAATCCGCTTAAGGTTTACGGTGCAGGGGAAGATTTAAAATGGTGGGATAAAGTTGGGCCGAAATTTTCCGGCTGGAGCGAGAAGGAATTCAAAACCGCCGGATTCCGGGCAGTTCCCGGCTGTTTTGTCCGGCACTCTGCCTATATCGCCAGGGATGCGGTATTAATGCCGAGCTTTGTTAATGTCGGCGCATATGTGGGTGAGGGGACGATGGTGGATACTTGGGCGACCATCGGTTCCTGCGCGCAAATCGGGAAGAAATGCCATATATCCGGCGGTACCGGCATCGGAGGCGTTCTGGAGCCGTTGCAGGCGAACCCAGTTATAATCGAGGATAACTGTTTCATCGGCGCGCGCTCGGAAGTGGCTGAGGGCGTGATCGTGGAGGAAGGTGCGGTGATTTCAATGGGCGTATTTTTAGGTGCATCAACCAAGATAATCGACCGCGAAACCGGCGAAGTTATCTATGGCCGTGTGCCAAAATATTCGGTAGTGGTTCCGGGTTCTATTCCGGGAAAAACGCCCGATTCCCCATCACTCTATGCCGCGGTAATCGTGAAAAAAGTCGATGAAAAAACTAGGAGTAAAACCAGCGTAAATGAGTTGCTTAGGGCTTAGTGTTGAAATCAGGAGAAAAACATGGATGATATTACGAAGAAGGAAGGGCATATGAATATATTCAAGACATTCACGCTGAAATGGTGGCAGGGCGGTCTTTTCAAATGGGGCGTGTTAGCTTTAGGCATTGCGATTGGCACTTATTGGCACGATTTTTTTGCTGGCCACCTTCTGATTCTTATCATTGTGGCCGTAGTCAGTTTGGCGTACGTCACATATGTCTGGTGGAAGCAATAGATTCCCTTCCTTAAATGTTCTAAGGCAGACTGACCCGCTAATCTTCCGTTCAGATGGTTTTTGACTTTTCCGCCTGATGGGATTATAAAACCCGCTCTTTCGGCAATGTGGGGGTGTAGCTCAGCTGGGAGAGCACCTGCTTTGCAAGCAGGGGGTCATCGGTTCGATCCCGTTCACCTCCACCATTTTTCCTGATTCCGATATAAATTATCGAGATATTGAAAGGCCAGCCCTGTTTTTATAGCGTGTTCTTCTTGAGGCGTCGGCTCGCGGGCAACCCCCATGGCAATCATCCTATCTCTTTGCCCTGTCAACACAACAGCGGGCATTTCTTTTATTCCATTCTCATGTAGAAACTCCGTGCGATGTCTGCCATCGAAAAAATCAATCATATCGTCCATCTCCACATCTTTCGTAAGTCTGATAATAGGCATTCCGATAGGCTGGTGATTCTTTAAGGCTTGTTCTAACGCCCGACGGTGACTTAACGCAAGGTCACTCGCCGTCACATGTGTTATGGGATGTTTCTGCAATTCGACATACAGGCTATTCATATCAAAAATCAACAGACTGAACTCACCTTCCGTATCCCAATGCGGCAATTTATCAGGGGCGGTATATTTGATCCTTGGTTCCAACACTCACCTTTCTTGCTACTGTTTATTATTGCCCTGCTTTAAGCGCTAGGCAAGGCGGCTTACCTTCATCTTTCTGAGTTTCTGCCATTAGATCCAGTACCATTCAGAAAAACAGTTGTGTATCCCCTGCGAGCAGCGGCCGTGCACGCGGCTTTAAAAGCAGCACACCTTTCAGAAGAAAATGCGGACTCTCTATTATCTAACCCTTCCTTTGTTTTCCCCTCTGTTATCTCTTTTAGCGCATTAAACTCTTTTTTACCTATATACATATGCTTATTTTCTTCTATGTCATTTGCAAGAGTGTTGCTGTGTATAAAAGTGCTGTATAGAAGAGGATCGACCTGTCCATTAATTGCGTCCAAAAATAAAACGTTCAGAATTCCGTCCATATCGGTCTTCTTCCCAGTTCCTCCTGCGCCATTTGGAAGATCTATTAAGAATCTTGCATCGTAAGTACGCGCTGCATTTTGTTCTTTAAGAGATGACATAGATTCATAACCATCAATAAGTTGGATAATTCTGGTAAACAGCGGAATTGGTAGTAAATTTCCGTCCTCTCCTACAAGGGGCGAGGCTGGATCATCTGAAGGAGAAAATGGGTAGCCGCTGTAATCAGGGCGCATATGGTGCGCTGCTGCAGCAATTGCTGGGCTGGCATTAGGATGCTTTGGGTCTCCTTCCTGCAGCACAGGATGGTCAAGAGCATCACGTGTATTAAGCGCATGAAGCATCATTCTTTCCCATTTTCTGGGGTTTGGATCTTTCCTTAAATTCCCGGGATAATGTAGTATGGAAAGCGGAACCTGGCCTTTATCAAAATCGTGTAATACTGCGTATAAATAACCAATCATCAACTCATCCTGATCTTCTTTCGTCATTTTAAATTCTATTGGGAACTCAACTTTTTTTGCACTTATTTCCTGAAAAAGACTCAGCGCAAGCTTTCCCACCCTTTCCACATGGCTTGCAGTGCCTGGCGATATCTTCCTTAATCTTTCCATCATCAGATGCTGCAAAGTGCTCAGTTGTTCTATTCTTTCTTCTTTACTGCCAACACGAGGCTTTTCTTTAGGGTCTATAGGGTCAAGGAATCTTGCACCCATAGTTATAAGATGTTCTGCTATAGGTTTTTCTGTTTCATCAAACGGTAGTTCTTTTTCTTCAAATTCCCTTAGAAGAGGCCGGTGTAGTAGGGCATATCCTTTTGTTCTTCCATCTAAATCTTTTACTTCGATAGAAAGTAATTCTCCGCTTGTAATCATTTTCTTTATTTCTTCTGCAGAAGGTGGCCTTTCATAATCCTGTATGTCAGTGTCAGTAGGATCATTTATATCCACTATCTGATTGGTCCGTGGTACCTTTCTATATTCAATCTCTGCACGTTCAGCCTCTTTATATTCAGGCTCAACAGCTTTATAAGCTGCTTCAATTTCTTGATATTTTCTATACTTATCCCACTGATTCCAATATGCATGATATGCCTCATTATCAGGTTCAGGTGGCGTTCCTTTAGGCGGCTCTGGAGGGGCATCCTCATCCAAGAATTTTCCACCATGCACCACTTCAAGATTATCAAGGGATTTTCCAGTGCAATACCAGAATTTCCTGGCGCCAACAGATGCTGCTGCGCTTACGAGCACCCTTTGAGCATCATTTGCATATTTATATCCGGCTTGAGGAGCCGTAGATGCCCCTTGAGCTTCAGTCAAACGTGCGGCTCGCCAGACTAAGTCCACATATTTTCCAACCGTATCTATTATATTCATAACTCTTCCATTAATATAAAATATAATAAGCCATAAAGGTTAAGAAAGTATTAACGCCAGGTAAAAAATGGGGCTGGATACCCTTGGGTAGTAACTCAAGTTAGGCCAATTGCCGCACAACCGCTGAGGTAGATGTATTAACATATTGTAATTGCTAGATTTTTCTCGTTAACCTTTTCTTAATGAATTTTTGTTATTATGGTAGCCAGTTATATAAATCTTAATTTTTGAGGAGAAGGGTTATGAGAGGTAAAGCACGAGAATGGCGAAATACTAAAAGCCGAAGCACCAGCTTTCAGGCAGCGCATGCTAATATGGAAGATCTTGATCTACTCAGGAGTGAATTTGGTGAGCTTGACAGAGGTGGTCAGGAAAGAGATTTCTTGATTACTGCCATAACAAAAAACCCACCTGACTTCGAAATTAATCCTGATAACCGCAGTGAAGTTGTAGCATTCCGTTTTCCGAATGAGCCGGATGATTTTGCAGCAAGAGATGCTATTACTCAGGCCCTGCGAACGCTTGGGATAAAACATAAACTTTCAGGAAAGCATAAAGGTGTCAGCATGGAAATGCCGGTTTTTGAAAGAATGTGTACCTGGTTGAAAATAGAACCAAAAGACGGGCTGGACTTAATGATCGTAGATACCCTTGCCGCAGCAATAGAAAGAAAACCATCGGAATTTAAGATGGAAAACGGAAATACAGGTTATGTTGTTGCTGTGACGAAAGGAGGGGAGGTCGGGCAGGCAAGCAGGGAATTGTTTGCGCGGGCGTTAGAGATTCTTGATGTAAAGCATGACCTTTCAACCGGATCCTTGCGCATTGAATTTACAGATTTTGTAAAGATGTGTGACATGCTTAAAGTAAAAGCTGCCCCAATTGTCGGAAAAGATAAGGTTAAGTTTACCGCAATGGTAAAAAGAATGGAAAGCGAGCCACAAAAAGGTCTGTAGGAGATATTATAAATGCTATATACGTGCATTTACCGGTGGAGCCGCGAAATTTAACAAAACTTTAATATTTCTACCCACATTTTTTGCTACAATAGAGGTGTTTATATAGATGTTAAGGATTTACATCTATTCCCCAGAGATGGGCGCAGGAAGTGCCCTCTATACCCCCCAGGCGCAGCGTTAGTACACGCTGGCCTACAACTCGAAGGAGGAACAGCAATGTTCCTACGAGTGAAATGTCCCAAATGTGGGGCACACGCCTTTCCAGCCGAACAGCAGCGATCCGTCCGCTGCTCGGTCTGCACGGAAACTTTCCATGTAGACGGAAAGGAAGTGCTGGAGAAGGTGACCACCCTTCCACTCCCGCAGTTTCTGCCCGTGCGGCAGGTTCGGCTGGAGGATGAGGAGTAGCCTCACCACTCCTACCTTTGGATGAGGCCGCTGTTTCGACAGAACAGCGTCCTGCACTAACAAAAAAACACAAGCCCCATTCCCGGGGCTTGTGGCATTTTAAACCCAGTAGTATTAGCTTGAAATACCCTAATTGTCAGCGACCAGGCAAAAGGCCCGAGTCTAGTCCCTACCATTTATGGAGGGTTTTATATCGGATATCCTTATTCGCACCAACACCAACGCGGTTAGCGCTTGATTGAGCTTTTCTACTGTTGAGTTTATATATTTTACACGCTCCTCCAATGGTGCTTTAACTTCTTCCAGACTATCCGTGGCAGGTGTAGCACTTCCTAGATAGCCCTTATAACTCTCCTGCATGGTATTGGTAGCAAAATCGAGATATGCGATATATTGCGCATAGTGATGTTGTCTTTCATTCAAATACTTTATTAGAAGCCGCAGGGGACGCACGGCTCCTCCCTGGCCTTTTCGTTTTATAAACTCACTATCTTCTGCAAGAACATCAATGGTTTTCGTTTTGACTCTATACGTAACTCTATATTTATTTGACTGCATAGGGTCTTCTTTTTTGACATCAACTTCTTCCCTTTCATATTTCTTACTATCCTGTCCTTCTGCCTGAGCCCTTTCCAGGGCGGGAATAAGTTTTCCCACCAGATCTATCAGCAGCAACTCATTTAATTCTTTTTTTTCTTCCGGGATCTTCTCAACGACTGCGGTACTTTCCAGGCTTAAACTTTCTGGTTTCTCTCTAATTCCCTCGTACCATCCATCTTCTACTACGTCACCCGAAAAACCCTGGTTATTATTAAGCTGATTGAAATAGACTTTGAGATAGGGTGCATTTACTTTAGCCCATGTATCAATAGCAAGACCTTCCGGATGTACCACAAGTTGGTAGGCTTTCCTAAAATCATCAATATAATTGTCGGCAAATTGCTTTAGGTTCATTTTTAATACTGCCTAGGCACTGTTTACATTATTTGAGTGTTGTGTTGTAGGTAAGCTTTAACAAAAACTCTTTATTACTCACCTCTAATTCCACCATATTAACTTCCTTTCTTCCTCATTCCCCCTGATTGAGGCTTAAAGCCTAATTTGGCAAGAGCTGCGGCATCACGTACTGCTAAATCCCCGTATGAAGGAGGAGATGCATCTTCAGCTGCAGCATCAAAAGGATGTTCTTCTGGAGATAATAAGGCAAGAAATTCTTTTTCTGCCCGTCTATATTGTTCAAGCATGTCTGTAGAAGATGGGATAGATTTGCTCATTGTCGCCAATGCTTGTTTCGGGGAAGTTTCGCTACTTAGCTTATCAAATATGCGATTAATTTCTTCTAGCATTTCCCAGCCGAGGGCATCACCCTTGTATTTTTTCCACCAGCCAGAGGGTTTACCAGAATGCTTCGCCATGAAGTTTCTGCCCACCGAAGTGTGCAAATCCTGTGTAGCTGCTTTTGTCCAGGCGGCTTTATCAAAACCAACGGAAAAATTAACTATATGCTCTAACTCTTCCTGCACTACAGTTACTTGCCGTGCCATTGCTTCATGAGCCCAAACCGAGCCATATTCAGGCACCATCATGCCGAAGCGTTTCCTCATTGGGTTTTTGGGAATACCTATAACCGGATCGTAATACACAGCATCACTGGCAATAATAACTAACGGCCTTATTGCTTTGCACATTTTTTTTACTCTTTCCGGAGTATCTGCACTAATTGCGAGTGCCACTTCCTGGGCCAATTCCCGGCCGTTGGAAATTTCTGGTGCGGCACGTACTAACTGCCTGCGAACATGGCTTCCAAGTGTGGTAAAGAATCCAGCAACACCGGTATAAACCGCTATTTGCATACCCGTTGCCAGCATCGGATCGATATTTTTAGCTCCCAATATAGCAAGGCCAATTAAGCAAGAGCCAACAATTACCTTTCCTAAATGAATTCCCCCGTCTTTTCTCTGCATGAAAGAAAGAACAAAATTTTCTGTGCGGTCAAAAGCACGCAAGGCTTTATGCATAATTGCATTACCGCGAATTGCTTCGGCATCTGAAGTTATAGCGGTAGAAATTTTTGCGGCATTGGCTTCTATTTCATCCAACCTTCTTTCCAGATATGATTTTAAGATACGGCCTTTTTCATCTGCTAGCGCTGCGGTATAGCGGCTATATTCTTTGGATTTTAGGTCTGCTTCTCCGCTCAATTTCAGGCCGGTCATGCTCAAGAATTCGCTTTTGGAAAGTGGTGGCTTTCTATTGGCAACTTCTTTCACTAAAACATCAACTCGATGACCGCGAGCAAAAGCTATCGCTTCTCTAAGCCCAGCCTCATTTAACTCATGGCGATTTAGAAAAAGTAAACTATTAGGCTCGCATATCCCGGCCTCTTTAAGCGGCATAACCTCAAGAGCAGCATTTATAACTACTGCATCCTGCAAAAGAATTCTTGGTTGCCATGGGCTATCAGACATTGGGTCTTATATACCTGTTATTATAGTATTTAATTAGGGAATTGCTCTACTATTTAGAATAAGATTAAACCATA
>JABDBP010000020.1:26142-26281 GCA_013288565.1 Alphaproteobacteria bacterium
AAGGTTAATAAATGGTTAATGAAATCAGTGTTATTTGCTCAATGCAAAAATCCATCGAATTATATTATTTTTCAGATGGATACTCAGATTTAACCAGGGTAGGATAGGATTTTATGTCAGAGCATTACCCAAAATACCT
>JABDBP010000021.1 GCA_013288565.1 Alphaproteobacteria bacterium
CAGGTTAGTAAACCTGCTGTGGCAGAGGCCTAGCAGCCACGCCCGGTTTCCTAACCGGGCTATTTATTGGTTCCGTAAATCTGCACAATGGGTCCCCGCTCGCGGTGGTTTACTAGCCGCCTTGGCGGGGATGACAATCATGTTGCTTTCCTGTACCGATGCTCAGCTTGACCGGCTGGAAAATATTGGCAAACCGCCACAACTTGCCAAAGTGGAAAATCCCAAGGAGGAGATGGCCAAGCAGGTTGATTGGCCGGCGCCACAACGCGATTATGAGCCAAAAAAAACCAATTCGATCTGGCAATCCGATTCCAAGACTTTCTTCCGCGATCCGCGCGCGCGCAATATCGGCGACATATTGACGATAAATATCCAGATTGCTGACCAGGCGGCGTTTAACAATGAAACCGATAGCTCCCGCAGCTCGACGGAAAAAGTCGGCGTTCCGGCCCTGTTCGGTTTTCAAAGCGCGCTTGGCAAAATCCCCGGGGCCAATTCCGCGGATCCCTCCAACTTGCTATCGGTGAACGGCGCTTCGGGAACTACCGGGGTGGGCAAGATAAATCGGGCTGAAACAATTACCACCGAAGTCGCTGCCTCGATCACGCAAATATTGCCCAATGGCAATTTCGTCATCAGCGGCAAGCAGCAGATACGCGTCAATTCCGAGGTGCGGGAAATTTCGGTGCAGGGCGTGATCCGGCCGGAAGATATCGCGTCCGATAACACCATCAGCTCAAACCAAATCGCTGAAGCGCGCATAGTATATGGCGGCAAAGGCGCACTCTCCGACCTGCAACAACCAAGGTATGGCGAGCAGTTGATCGATATATTATCGCCGTTTTAGGGCGCAGCTTGCGGATTTTCCTAAAAAATGGAAATTTTTAATAATTTTGCTCAGCCTGGCGCTATATCCAGTAAAATCAATAGATTAACTGGATGACAGACCTATAGTTAATGAGTAATTCTCTTAAGAAAATTAATGATTTGTTAACTAATTTCCGTTATAATTAACCTGTTTCTACCTAGTTCTAGTTATAGGTTAAAGGTGCCGTCGTGGTGCCTGTAAATATTGTCTCTCAAAGCTGGTTACTATGTAACTAGGCTGGGAGTATTTACCTAGAGTTTAGGTATGAAACAACAGAGGGATTCACATGATTTGGTTCATCAGCGTTTTGCTCGTGGTGGGCTTGATCGCCCTTTCCTTCACCCGGTTCGGCAAATTATGTTTAGCACCCGTAGTCAGGGTTCCCGGGAAGGATAGGACTCTTAGCTACGGGATACACGGAGTTTCTTGCGACATCAAGACTCTCCACGGCCCAGGATATGGGGTGGGGAAATTCTTGCAGTACGGCGGCATCTGGTGTGCCACCCCTGAAGGAGTCTTTTATTGGGCTCCAAGGGTCGGAGGATTCACCGGAGGGGACGGATGGGATATATTCCAAGGATGGAAATATATGTGGATACCACGCAACGTTGCGTGGGTAAGATCCATAATTTTTGGTAAATACTAACCCCGTCTTCTTTTTAAGCTGAGTCTTATCTCAGCTATAGGCATCCTACGCGAACCGGGCACAACTTTGCTCGGCACGGAGGAGTACCTGGATATGGAAGGAGGCTTAACAGCCTCCTTTCGTGTTTTAAACGTCTAGTTGATTCAAGAAATATAGAAAGAATCCTCGGAGCAACGGTGTTCTCACTAAGCCACGAACATTTCTTTCTCGATCAGCGGAATTATTTCCGCCAACTTAGAAACCACCCGGTATAAATCCGCCGATTGTTTCCGCGCGAAGCCCTTAGCGATGATATTTCCGGTCATATGCACCCAGTCGTCGTAGTAGCCGTCATGGTTGTATAAAACTACCGGCTTGTTGTGGACGCCGAGGAGTTTCCAGGTGATGATCTCAAAGGTTTCGTCCAGCGTGCCAAACCCGCCGGGGAGAATTACGAACCCATCGGATTCCTGGAACATCCGCCATTTGCGCGTGTGCATATCATCAACCAATATCATCTCCGTCAAGCTCTTATGTTCGGATTCGAAGCGGTTTAAGAAAGCCGGGAAAACGCCAGTCACCCGCCCGCCTTCTTTCAACACCGAATTGGCCACCGCGCCCATCAGCCCGGAATCGCCGCCGCCATAGACCAGACGGATGTTATTTTCCGCCAATATCCGGCCGAAGCCCTCCGCGTCCTTGATATATTTCCGATCTACATCGTTGCTGGCACCGCAGAATACGCAGAGAGATTTTATGTTATGGCCGGAGTTCATCAAACAATCCTTTATTTTTCATCGCGATTGATTTATTTAAGTGCGTGGCGCGTAAGAACGTGGCCACATCCCACGAATCACGAATCACGAAAAACGCTTCTAGAGTATTTTATGGATTTATTAAAGCATATTATCGTCCCGATTAATAAAGAAGGCTATCCGTTCATATTCATCGCCGCGGTGGCATCGCTGGTATTGGGCACGATTTATTCGCCCTTAGGATGGCTCAGCGCCGTTATCACCTGCTGGATGATTTATTTCTTCCGCGACCCGGATCGAATAACTCCCCTCCGCCCCGGCCTGGTCATCGCTCCAGCCGATGGTGTTATCAGTAAAATCGAACGTGCCTTGTTGCCGCCGGAAATCGCCATCGATGGAAAATATAGGAAACGCATCAGCATTTTCCTGAATATTTTCAACGTGCATGTCAACCGCGTACCGGTTTCAGGCCGGATTTCTGCCTTGAATTATTATCCCGGCAAATTCTTTAACGCATCGCTCGATAAGGCGAGTGCGGAGAATGAGCGGCAATCCGTCCGCGTCACCAACGACGAGGGCGAGGATATAGTTTTCGTGCAGATAGCAGGCCTGATTGCCAGGAGGATCGTATGCAACCTTAAGGATGGCCAGGAAGTGAAGGCGGGCGAAAGATTTGGGATAATCCGGTTCGGCTCACGTATGGATATTTACCTGCCAGAGGAGATAAATCCGTTGGTAATTGAAGGTCAGCAGGTGATAGCGGGTGAAACGGTGCTGGCCGATTTCGGGAGTTCAGAAGGTCCGAGGACGGGGGTGAGGCATTGAAGATGAGAGTGCAGAGTGCAGAGTGCAGAGAACAAAAAAACAAGCGTAATGTTTGTTTTTCGCTTTCTACACTCGGCACTTTGCACTCTGCAATATAAACCATGCGCCACAACAAAACTCGCTTCCGGCCGTCGTTCCACATCGTCCGGCTGTTTCCCAACCTGCTGACGCTGGTGGGCCTTTGCGCTGGCTTGTCTTCCATCCGTTACGCGCTTTACGGCAAATGGGAAACGGCGGTTATCCTTATCATCATCGCCGCATCCATCGACGGGTTGGATGGCCGACTCGCCCGCATGCTTCACTCAACCAGTAATTTCGGCGCCTATCTCGATTCGCTGTGCGATCTGGTGAATTTCGGCGTAGCACCGGCGCTTACGCTTTACCTATGGAAAACCGGCGAGGCTAGGGGGTTCGGTTGGGCGTTTGTATTGCTGTTCGTAGTTTGCGCAGCGCTCCGGCTGGCGCGGTTTAACACCAGCCTGGATGATGAAAACCCACGTATCGGCGCCGATCGGTTTTTCGTCGGCATCCCAGCCCCGGCGGGCGCAGGGCTTGCCCTAATGCCAATTATGATTTCATTCTGGGCGGAGGAGAATTTCAAATTCAGCCTGCGCGATAATTTTTTCCTGTTCCAGCCCTCCTTCCTTTCGCTTTATCTGGGTGTGGTGGCAGTGATGATGGCAAGCCGCGTCCCAACGTTTTCCGCCAAGAAAATCGCCATCAAGACGAAATACCTGTCGCCGATAGTAATACTACTGGTGCTTTCGATAATCGCCCTGATAATTGACCCCTGGCTTACCTTTCCGCTGCTGGGCGGTCTCTACCTGCTTTCCATCCCGTTCAGCATCTATAGCCATCACCGACTGAAAAGGCGGCATAATCCTATTGATTCTTGAGCGAAATAATCGGATAATACCACTATGGGGAATGTCAAAAATCAGCGCGGGTTCACCTTCGCCGAGCTTTCTATTTCACTGATTATCATCGGCCTGTTGATAGTGATGGTATTGGCCGCAAGCTCGATAATCCGCTCAGCGAAAATCAGGTCGGTAATAACCGACATCACCAATTACCAAAGCGCGTTCGATCTTTTCGTCACCAAATACGGCGCAATGCCCGGTGATATTTCGGATATTACCAGTTCGCTTTCGACCGCTACTTATCCAGCTCTGGCGAACGGTAATGGCGATAACCAGATTACCTGGAGCAACGGCGAGGGTGCACAGGCCTGGTATCACATGATGGCAGCCGGTATGCTGCCCGGCAGTTACACCGGAACCGTCAACGGAACCCAGGACGCCGTAGTCGGAACCAACATCCCGGGATCGAAGATAAGTAGCGCCGGTTATGCGATAGATTATGACGCCACCGCCACCGGAACTAGCAACCATCTGCATTTTGCCGGGCAGAGCGCTGCGGGGACCGGAATCAATAACGCTGTAATCCTTTCCCCAACCGACGCCCAAAATATTGATAGCAAGGTTGATGACGGAATCCCAAATAGCGGCAGGGTTCAAGACCCTACTTTGAATACGCCATGCTCGACCGGCGCCAACACCAACGCTTATAACCTTGCCGGTGGCGATACTGCCTCTTGCAGGCTCAACATCCAGTTGGATTCAGGATCGTAGCCAGAATCCAAAAGATTTCTCCCTACTTCGGCACCAGGATCATCAATACCTGCTTACCTTCCAGCCTTGGCGCTAATTCTACTTTTGCGATGTCGGCGGTATCTTGCTCCATTTGGCTTAAAACCTTCATCCCGAATTCCTGGTGCGCAATTTCGCGACCGCGATATTTCAGCACGACCCGCACCTTGTCACCCTCCCCAATGAACCTACGCACGTTTCGGAGTTTCACGTTATAATCGTTGGTATCGATGGTGGGGCGAAGCTTGATTTCCTTAGTGACGACGACTTTCTGCTTCTTGCGCGCTTCCTTGGCTTTTTTCTGCACCTCATAGCGGTATTTTCCGTAGTTCAGGATTTTACATACCGGCGGCGTGGAATTTGGGGATATTTCGACCAGATCGAGCCCCGCAGCATCCGCCATCACCAGTGCTTCAGCAACTGTTACCACTCCTTTCATCTCTCCACTTTCATCAACGAGCCTTATTTCCTTTGCGATAATCTCGCGGTTGACGCGTGGGCCATCCGGCTTTCTCTGTTGTTCCCGAAATCCCGGCTTTTTTATATATGGGCGGCTGGGTGGCCTTTTAAATGTAGTAGCGATGTGTTACCTCCTTTGGGTTAGGTTATAGGCGAGATTTAGTTGCAATCAATTTATCTATTGCCGCCTGAAGCGCAAGCACTTCTTGATTTTCCGAGCCAAGGCGGCGCACGGAAACCGTTTTTTGTTCCATTTCTTTTCTGCCGACGGCAAAAATTACCGGCGTTTTTTTCAAAGAATGCTCGCGAATTTTGTAATTTATCTTATCACTGCCGGTATCGAGTTCCGCCCGGATTCCTGCCGCATCTAGAGCTTTTCTCACTTCTCTTGCATAATCGTCGGCGTCGTTGGTGATGGTGGCTATTGCAACCTGTACCGGTGCCAGCCACAGCGGGAATTTCCCGGCATGTTCCTCGATCAGAATCCCGATGAATCGCTCGAAAGCGCCGAGGATAGCACGATGGAGCATAACGGGCCGGTGTTTCACTCCATCCTCGCCTATATAACTCGCATTCAGCCTTTCCGGAAGCACGAAATCAACCTGCAAAGTACCGCATTGCCATTCCCGACCGATGGCATCTTTTAGGGCAAATTCGAGCTTAGGGCCATAGAATGCACCTTCGCCGGGGTTATGCGTCCATTCGAGATTCGTGGCTTCCAGCGCTATTTTCAGCGCCGATTCCGCCTTATTCCAAATCGCATCGCTGCCTGCTCTTTTGGTCGGCCGGTCCGAGAATTTCACTTTTATATCGGTGAACCCGAAATCCTTATAGACCTCTTTCAATAAATCGCAGAATGCCACGGTTTCCCCGGTGATTTGATTTTCGGTGCAGAAAATATGCGCGTCATCCTGGGTGAATCCGCGCACACGCATGATGCCATGCAGCGAGCCGGAAGATTCATTGCGATGGCATGTTCCAAACTCCGCCATGCGCAGCGGTAAATCCCGGTAGCTCTTGATTCCCTGGTTAAAAATCTGCACGTGGCATGGGCAATTCATGGGTTTTACGACAAGCGTTTCTTTCTCGACTTCCGTAGTGAACATATTCTCGCGGAATTTTTCCCAGTGGCCGGACGCCTCCCACAGAGTGCGATCAACGAGAATCGGCGTTTTCACCTCGATGTAACCGGCTTTCCGGATTTTTGCGCGAATGTAATTTTCAATGGTGCGATAAAGCGTCCAGCCCTTGTCGTGCCAGAAAATCATGCCAGGAGAATGTTCCTCGATATGGAATAAATCCATCTCTTTCCCGATTTTCCGGTGATCGCGTTTTTCGGCTTCTTCCAACTGCATGAGATAGGCCTTTAGTTGCTTCTCATCCGCCCATGCAGTGCCGTAAATCCGCTGCAATTGTGCATTTCGATGATCGCCGCGCCAATAAGCACCCGCGACTTTCATGAGTTTAAATGCTTTGATTTTGCCGGTAGAAGGCGCGTGCGGACCACGGCATAAATCAAGGAAGTCACCCTGACGGTAAATGGTGATTTCTTCTGTCCCCGGCAAATCGCGGATGATTTCCGCCTTGTATTTTTCCCCGATTTTCTCAAAATATTTTACCGCTTCGTCGCGGTTCCAAACTTCGCGCACCAATTTTTCGTCGCGCGACGCAATCTCCCGCATTTTATTTTCGATTTTTTCCAGATCGTCGCTGGAAAATGGAGTTTCGCGTGCAAAATCATAATAGAATCCATTTTCAATCGCCGGGCCAATGGTCACCTGCGTTTCCGGATATAATTCCTTCACCGCCTCGGCCATGATATGGGCGGCATCATGCCGGATAATCTCCAGCCCTTCCGGGTCTTTGCCGGTGATTATGGCAATGGCGGAATCACTATTTATGGATCGCGAAAGATCGATCGCTTCGCTGTTCACTTTAATAGCGAGCGCCGCTTTCGCGAGTCCTGCCCCGATGCTTTCGGCGATTTCAATGCCGGTGACGCCTGCAGGATATTGCCGTACCGATTTATCCGGCAAGGTTATATTTATTGAAGCCATGCGCCCCTGAATTACTGGTTTATCATGGTTTTTGCAAGTTCGATTACTTCCCAAGCCGCCAAATCGGCCAGATTTCCTCTTTGGATTATTTTGACTTTTCCGCCACTTGGGGCAGCGAGCAACGGATCGGAATGGCCGGAGAACCAGACAAGCACCGGACAATTACTAGCCGCAATCAAATGCATCGGGCCGGTATCACCTCCCGCCGCGATCACTGCGCCACGGCCGAGTTCAGCCAGGTCGGCAATTGTCGTTTTACTCACGAGATTTATCCCCCCTGAAACTTCAGCGACGATCTCATTTATCAACACCTCCTCCGATTTCGTGCCGACGAAAACCGGCGTGATTTCCCGGCTTACTAGAAATCGGGAAAGCTCGGCTATACCAGATTTCGTCCAGCGTTTTTGCGGCCGGTGCGCCGAGCATCCGGCGACGATGACCGCATATTTTCCTGGCAGCCTGAACCGCGAAATATCGGCTGAAAGCCATGAAACATAAGGCAATCCTTGATATTCAATCCCGGCGATTTTCAATTGATCGCGCTGGCGTTCGATAGTGTGCATCTTCGTGCGGCCAGGATTACTCTGATAATGTGAGCCACGTTTCACTATGCCGACCCATTCGGGTTTTTTCGCCAGTGGAAATAAATGAAAATACCGGCTGGAGCGCCCGGAAGTCTGCAAATCATAAACGCGGGTGAAATTCCTGGAACGCAATTTTGTTGCCAGTTTCAATAAGCAGAGTAGCTGCCATAATTTTGGCCTCTCATCTATCATCACCGCATTGAACCACCCGGTTTCCCTGGCCAGATCCGCATAAGGTGCTGTGGTGAGTAGTGTGATAAGGTCGTTTTTGTGATGCTCCCTAATCGCCTTCATCGCCGGGGTCGCCAGGATAAAATCGCCCAGTGCGCCGTGTTTTATTATGAGGATATTCACAAAATCTCACGATACAAATCTATCGTTTTCCGATACATATCCTCGGCTGCAAAATTCGTGCGCGCATGAAGCATGGCGGCACCGCCGATTTTTTCGAGCCGGCCCCGGTCCATCATCAGCACTTCTTCGATTTTTTCCGCCATTGCTTTCTGCTGGACTGGAACCAGCCAGCCGGTCTCACCATCCTTTACCGTTTCCCGGGAAGCGCCAATATCGGTTGCTATAACCGGCCTGCCCATCGCCATCGCCTCGACTGCAACCCGCCCGAACGCCTCCGGCCTTATCGACGCCGAAACTACAATGCTCGAAAGCATATAAAGCGCCGGCATATCCAGGATATTTCCCACCAGCCGGCAGTTTTCCTCGAGCCCCATCTGCGAAATCGCTTTCCTAAGTTCCGCCGCGAAGCCGCCATGCTGCGAATCGTCGCCGACGAATATGCAGAAAAAATTGCGGTGCGGCAGGAGTTTCAAGCTTTCCAGCAAGAATTTCTGGCCTTTCCAGCGGCTGATGCGGCCCGGCAGGCAGATTATCGGCATGTCATCCGGTAGGCTGCATTTGGCTATCAGCTTGATTTTTCGCTCCGGATTCATGTTCTCCGAAGTGAAATGCTTGAAATCAACACCACGGTGGATGACGCGGATTTTCTCCCCGTCCACACCATAATTTTCCATGATATGATTTTTTATGAAATGCGAAATGGCAATGACTTTTTCTCCACGCGCCATCACCGAATTATATTTCTTTTTTAGAGTGTTCTGAATGGAATAAAGCCCATGGAAAGTGGTAACGAAATGCACGCCGGTTCTTTTTGCTGCGAAATAGGCGCTCCAGGCCGGAGCACGGCTCCTGGCATGTATTATATCGACTTGCTCTGCCCTAATTATTTCCTCAAGCCTGGCGATGTTTTTCCAGATGGTGAAAGGATTTTTCTGGTTGAGCGGCAAGGTGAAATGCGTAGCACCCGCGCGCCTGATCTCGGTTTCCATATAGCCGCCGCTGGAGGCCACCAGCGAATCGAACCCGGCTTTTTTCGCGGCGCGGGCGATTTCCACCGTCCCCCGCTCCACCCCGCCGGAATGTAACCGCGGCAGGACTTGCAGAAGGGTTGGTTGTTTTACGGAGTTATTTATATTATCGTCTTGCACATGGAAAACCTGCGATTGCCTGATGGAAATTTTATCGCCTATAGCAGGTACTAAGGCAAGAGAATATGAGAGTTGCAAGTATCATAAAGGGCAAGAACAGCAAGAATCCATGCCTTATCGCAGTCATACATGATGCGGACGGCAATAAAAGAAGGATGAGCTTCACTATAAGCGGCCTTTCTTATGGGCAATATGAGTCTCTTCAAAGGCTCCTAACTCAAGTTCTTACAGTAGGGAACTTCGATTTTGAAACAATCAGAAAATTAGGCTGGCAGCACATAATTGATTTCAAGAACGAGCAGGAACCACCGGTAGATATTTCAAGATTCGAATTCAACCACACCGTCCCTGACAATTTTATAAAACTCACCAAATTTACGATCGCTCCCTACTCTACCAGTACTAGTCTATACTTATATACCCACGCACAGCTTGACGGGCAAGAAAGTAATGTTGAAATTTCACTCGGTATTCCGTCATTTCTCAAAAAAGGTAAAAACCCAGATGTGTTAGAAAAGCAATTCTTGGAGCAAGTGGATGGCATGACACGTGATGGATTTCTTGTTAAAACACGCGGGGATGCGGTAGCATGTCTGAGAAAAATAATGAGGAACATTCTGCTTGAAATGCAACTAATCGATAAAAAAATGGCGAATTTCACGGAAAATGACCCCAAGAGGGCAAAAGGCGATTTCATTAGTTCGGTTCTTCAAAGAAAAAGCAGAACGAGGCAGCGTTAAGCCAAATCTGTTGACTAGCGTTTATAGCCCAAATATTATCCGCCGGAATTTTACTGAGAAATCCATGCAAAAACCCACCGCAAAACCGAAAAATCCCTGTTTTTCCTCCGGCCCTTGCGCCAAAAGGCCGGGCTGGAATCTTGATGCATTGAAAGAGGCGGCTCTCGGCCGTTCGCACCGCGCGAAACTCGGCAAGGATAAACTGACCGAAGCGATAAAGCGTTCCCGCGAAATTCTGGAAATCCCGGATGATTATTTGCTTGGAATCGTTCCGGCGTCAGATACCGGTGCGGTCGAAATGGCGATGTGGTCGCTGCTGGGTGAGCGGGGAGTTGACGTTGTCGCATTCGAGGCGTTTGGCAACGATTGGACAACTGATTTGGAAAAACAATTGAAAATCTCGGATTTAAAAATCCACAAGGCCGATTACGGCAAACTCCCGGATTTATCGAAGGTCGATTCGGATCGCGACGTGGTTTTCACTTGGAACGGCACGACATCGGGAGTAAAAATCCCTAACGCCGATTGGATAAAAGATAATCGGAAGGGACTCACGATTTGCGATGCCACCAGCGCGGTTTTTGCGATGGAGTTGCCGTGGAAAAAACTCGATGTCGTCACTTATTCCTGGCAAAAAGCAATGGGCGGTGAAGCGGCGCATGGGGTTTTGATTTTATCGCCACGGGCGGTGGCACGACTGGAAAGCTATAAACCAACCTGGCCATTGCCGAAAGTTTTCCGCATGACCAAAGGCGGGAAATTGATTGAAGGAATTTTCAAAGGCGAAACCATAAACACGCCTTCCATGCTCTGCGTCGAGGATGCGATTGATGGCCTGAAATGGGCGGAATCCATCGGCGGACTTAAGGGCCTGGTGAAGCGCTCGGAAGAGAATTTGCGGGTTATGGCCGATTGGGTGGCGAAAACGCCGTGGATAGAATTTCTAGCGGAGGATGCAAAAACTATTTCCTCCACTTCCGTCTGTTTTAAGATTGTTGACCCTTGGTATTCGGGTTTAACCAAGGATGACCAAGCGGCGAAAGCCAAGGAATTTGCATCGTTATTGGAAAAAGAAGCCGTAGCCTACGACATCGGCGGTTACCGGGACGCACCGCCGGGAATCCGCATCTGGTGCGGCTCAACCGTGGAAAGCAATGATATCCGCGCGCTGCTGCCCTGGCTCGATTGGGCGTTTGAGGCGATAAAAGATAAGGCGAAAGCTGCATAACATCCTGTAATATAGGCGAGAATTGATACCCGGTTATAAAAAGTAAAATTGCCCGCAAAGTTAATAATTTGTTAATATTTCTGTGTTAACATATTAGCTGCCATAAGCAGTTTAGAGGTATGTAGGGTAATGGACCAGAAGATACGAGACGCAGCGCTTGCATTATCGCCAGAAAAGCACGCGGAGATATTTCGCCAGTTGCTAAAGCTGCAAGAAGGTCAAGGCGTAGTTTTTGCCTCCTCTGATTTGCATGAAGATGGCATCACTTCATTGTTTTCTGAAGTAAGGGAATTGATAGAAGGAGCTGTAGCACTTTCTGATGTTGTTTTATTTCCCGGTACAGATTCTGAATATGAATCCAATGCGGAAGTAATAAGACGGGTAAAGGAAATAGAAAAAGGCTTTAAGGAAGACAAAAGCGGAACTAGAAGAACTAGGGAAGAAAAGCATGAGATTTTAATAACTGCTGTCGAAGAAATTTTATCAAGAAAAGCTGAAAGTGATGTGGCCTGGCGTAAAAAACTTGCGGAAGAAAACCCTGAAACGACATTCGTTGAAGTAGGTGGAAATCACAGCAATTGCACTCCATTCAGAGAGGCAATGGCTCTGCTTTCCGGGCCCAATGGATGCAAAAACTATTACTACAGCAATGAGCTTGGAGGAATACGTTTGGGAAAAAACAAAGATAGCGGCCTTGTTACTATTACGCACAGTCACCAACAGTTGACTACTCAGGATGCAGGTATGGTTGCTCCCGGTTCTACTGACCAGCAGATGGGATTCCTGACCCTTAGGCAGATGGCAGAAAAAGCAATAAAAATTGCAAGAACAGAAATAAACGCAGATACAACCATGGAGTGGGCAACAAGGAAGCTTTATAGGTTAAAGCCTGATTTATCGCCTAGCGGAATCTCAAGATACATAAGTGATTTTTGGAATGACCCATGGAGAACTATAAAAGCCAAAATGGCAAAAGCTGTGGAGGTAGTTTATACTCCCCAGGCACAAAAACAAGAAGCTTTGCAGTGGCTGGTTGATTGGCTTCGTAAACCTGTCTCTACGTTCAGAAAGATCCACAGAGAGCTTGGGTATCGTGCACTTCTTGGCTCAGTACTAGAGCAGCTTAATCAGCCTGATCCGAATGAAGAAGGAAAGATTGTTGGTATGAAAAGTTTAAAAGATACGAAAAGTTTAAAAGAACAGTTAAATAAACGTATCGAAAAAATTAAGAGAAAACTTAAAGAATTACCTGAAGAGAAGGAGCTAAGTCGTTTAGAGCGTAACGGCAGAAAAAGGGCCTATAAGGCGGAGAAGAAAACACTCAAGTGGCATCTTAGTCGAATTGATAAGGTAAAAGCCTTACTTGAAAAAGACGGTGCTAACCAGGAGGACTTAAGCTGGCTTGAAAAAGAAGTGCAGCATATAGTAATAGCTGGAAAAAAAGAGCCGGTATTATTCACAATGGAACATTTTCACCAGATGAAAAAATTGTTTTCTGGTCATACACATGTGCCTTCAATAGATATATTAATTGATAGAGAAACAAGCAGACATGTCAGTAAGGATGAAGCTGACAATGCTACTGGGTATACTAACACGGGCTCAACAACAGAGATGGTTCTTACCGGTGCTTATGGTAAGAAAGCTTCAGGGAAACCAGTGGACATCAAATTAGAAAAAATCGGCGCTGCGTTTGCAGTTTATGATTTAGAAACAGGAAAAATGATAGGCGATGTAGTTTCTATTGGTCAGCTTATTGCTAAAAACCGCAGTGAATATGAAGCATTAGTAGCAGAAAAAGCAGGTCTAGAAAAACCTAAGGAGGCGCGGTCAGAGTTAGAGCGTATACATGCTGAGGAAGTGAGAATGGGACTGGAAAACTTCCGCGCAAGGATAGAAGCACGGACAGGAGCAATAGAAGGAATAAGAGAAAATTCAAGTTGGGGGAGACAATAATTTGTGTGAGTAAATACCGGTAATTCATTCGCAGCATAGTCGCGTTGTGTTCCCGTTAATTTCCCCATGTGTGTAGTGAAAGAATATATTTATGCGACTTGATTAACGTACACTGTTTTGCAAAAAAGCAATTTTATCTGACGTTGTTGCTCACCTAGAACGTGTCCTTATTGTGGGCACAAAATGCTTTTCAAGTATATCAACTACCTTGTCCCAAGTAAGGTTCTGCTTTACGTAGTCCCTGGCATATCCGCCATCTAGTTGACGCGCCGCCATTAAAGCATTTGCGAACCCTTCAGGGGTAATATCAGCGGTTAGTACTCCGGTTTTTGGATCTATTATAACATCAATGGGACTAGGAACATTAAAGGCAGCCACAATCAAACCACTAGCCCAAGCCTCTAATATGGTATTGCCGTATGTGTCGGTTAGACTGGGAAAAGCAAATACAGCTCGCATCTGAGCGCAACTGGCGTAGAAACGTGATAATTCTTCATCAAGCTTCTCCCCCACAAAGACGATATTTGCCCGGTCAGCATACTTACTTATAAAATAGTCAAGCTCCGGCCCACCTCCAACAACCACTTTGGTGCCTGGTAATTTTGCATCAAGAAAAACCCCAATATTCTTTTCCTTAGCAACCCGTCCCACATAAAGGAAAATTGGCGGTTTAAGTTTTGCGACTTCTGGGAGCATCGGATAATCAGGGCTAAATAATTGCGTATCAACACCCCGCGGCCATATAGTGGTTTTTCTATAATTGCGGGCTTTCAATTCACCCTGCAATGTTTTGGTGGGTACAAGCACCGACTCAGCCTGACTATATATTTGACTGAGAAACATATGAGCTCCCTCACGTGCTATCCGGGAAGTGAGGTTTTTAATGGTGGAAGAAAAAGGCACCCTTCCTGTTAATCTTTCGGCAAGACCTCTAACATAATAATCGGCATATTCTGGAATAACTCGTCTCCCCTCCTCACCTACCAGCCGGGCAGCCAGTTTTTCAATGGTGGAGGAAAAAGGCACTCTTCGTGTCAATCTTTCGGCAATATCTCTAACATATTCCTCAGCGTACTCTGGCATGCGTGTGTGGTAACTCATAGAAAACTTCTCTCTATTACGCGCACAATATACCCATGTAAGGAAACCGAGCGGCCCTTCCGGTGTGGCATTATGGATATAATCAGGTTTGGTATCACGGAGCGTTCGCCATACTGTTTTTTCCCCCTTTTTCGGATGAAAAGGCTTAGCAAGCTGAATTTTCGGATAGGGAGGAAATGGCTTGGTATGGAATTGTTGTGGCGTGATAATAGTAAGTTTGTAACCACGCTCTGCAAGAATCTTGCTGACTGTATCCCAGGTCCTCACTACCCCGTTCATCGCTGGACGGTAAGTGTCAGTTGTTACCCCTGCATCAGTTACTATTACTATCGTCTTTTGCTGTAACATATTATCACGAGGTTGTATCATGGCTAACAGTCTAACAATAAATGATTAAAAAATAGTTAATGACAAAAAAATATTGATTTTCTAGTCCTTAACCCCTAGAAACAGTGCCTTCTAATAGGATTAAACATGCCCAAAGTTTTAATATCAGATAAATTATCCCCCCGCTCGGTCGAAATATTCAAAGAAGCTGGCGTCGAGGCCGATGTGAAAACCGGCTTGGCCGAGGAAGAACTAATCAAAATCATCGGTGATTACGATGGGCTGGCGATCCGCTCGGCCACCAAGGTGACAGCAAAAGTCATCAAGGCCGCAAAGAAATTGAAAGTGATCGGGCGCGCCGGAATCGGTGTCGATAATGTCGATATCCCGGCCGCCACTGCCGCCGGAATCATCGTCATGAACACGCCGTTTGGCAATTCCATCACCACGGCGGAGCACGCCATTGCGCTGATGTTCGCGCTTGCCCGCGAAATCCCAGCGGCAAATGCTTCCACCCATGCCGGAAAATGGGAGAAAAACCGGTTCATGGGCGTCGAACTCGCGTTCAAAACATTGGGATTGATTGGCTGCGGCAATATCGGCTCCATCGTCGCCGACCGCGCTCAAGGGCTGAAAATGAAGGTCATCGCCTACGATCCGTTTTTAACCAGGGACCGGGCAGCTGATATTAACGTCGAAAAAGTCGAATTAGATGAACTATTGAAACGCGCTGATTTTATATCGCTGCATACGCCGCTGAACGATGCTACCCGCAACATCCTGAACGCAAAAACCCTGGCAAAAACCAAAAAGGGCGTGCGGATAATAAATTGCGCACGCGGCGGATTGATTAACGAGGCAGATTTGAAAGCGGCTATCGAATCCGTGCATGTCGCCGGCGCGGCGCTTGATGTTTTCGAGGAGGAACCGGCGAAAACCAATCCGCTATTCGGCATGGAAAAAATCGTGGCGACGCCGCACTTAGGTGCTTCCACCAGCGAGGCGCAGGAAAACGTAGCAGTGCAAGTGGCCGAACAAATTGCTGATTATCTGGTGAATGGCACGGTGACCAACGCCCTTAACATGCCATCGGTTTCGGCGGAAGAAGCCCAGAAACTAGCACCATACCTGAAATTGGCTGGGCAGCTCGGCGCATTCGCTGGGCAATTGGTTGAAACCGGACTCAAATCCTTGAAGATCGAATATCAAGGACATGTTGCGGCGCTAAACACCAAGCCGGTGACGGCGGTGCTGGTGAAGGGCCTGCTTTCGCCGCTGATTGAGGGGGTAAACATGGTAAACGCGCCGTTGATCGCCAAAGAGCGTAACATCGAAATCAGCGAGACGAAATCCAACAAGCCGGGCGATTATCAAACGCTCATCAAGCTCACCGTCACCACCGATAAAAAGAAAAAAGAAGTGGCGGGAACGCTGTTCGGCGGTACAAAACCGCGGATCGTCGAAGTTGACGGAGTGAAACTGGAAGCAGGACTTGGCGCCCGCATGTTATATGTGAACAATGAGGACAAGCCGGGGCTGATCGGCAATCTCGGCAAATTGCTGGGCGATGCCGGGGTGAATATCGCCAATTTCAATCTAGGCCGCAATAACGAAGGCACCGATGCCATCGCGCTCTTAGAAATTGACCAGGAAGCAAATGACGAACTGGTCGGCAAAATCAACAAACTGCCGAGCGTGAAAAAAGCCAAAGTGATGCGGTTTTGAGGTGAGAGTATGAGAATCTGAGAGTTTGAGAATGTGAGTGAAGAAGAAACACTTTCTTGCTCATATTCTCAGATTCTCAAACTCTCAGACTCTTTTCCAACTGCGCCAGATTCTTCGCGCCCATCCTGAATTCCATCCGCAAAAAATCACCTTCGGGCTTGGTTTTCACTTCCTCGCCATGTTCATATATCCATGCAATCAATTTCCCCTCAGAGGCTGGGATTTTCATTTTTACTTTCTCTCCGCCCGCCAATTTTTTGTCGATTATTTTTAACAGTGCGCCGCATCCTTTTCCAGTCAGGGCGGAGATTGAGATTTTTTTGGATTGGGTTTCTGCCTTAAGCGGGAGGACGAGATCGATTTTATTCAACACCTCCAGCATTGGTTTGTTTTTGATTCCCAGATTGTCGAGAACATCCAACACATCCCGGTTTTCCGCATCGGTTTCTTCTGATGAAACATCCCGCACATGCAATATCAAATCCGCTTCTATCACCTCCTCCAAAGTCGCGCGGAAGCTGGCCACCAACTCGGTCGGCAGATCAGAAATGAACCCGACAGTATCCGATAAAATCGCCTTGCGGTTCGATGGCAATTTTATAATCCGCATCGTCGGATCGAGAGTGGCAAACAGTTTATCTTCCGCCGCCACTTTTGATTTGGTAAGCCGGTTGAATAGTGTCGATTTCCCGGCATTGGTATAGCCGACCAGCGCGATTATCGGATAAGGCACGGATTTTCTGGATTTTCGGTGCAAGCCACGCGTTCTCCTGGCTGATTCCAGTTCACGTTTGATTTTGGCAATGCGGTCGGAAATCATCCGCCGGTCGGTTTCGATCTGGGTTTCGCCGGGACCGGCCATGAACCCGAATCCGCCGCGCTGGCGCTCAAGGTGCGTCCAGCTGCGCACCAGCCGGCTTTTCTGGTATTCGAGGCTCGCCAGTTCCACCTGCAATTTGCCCTCGCTCGTCCGGGCACGTGCGCCGAAAATCTCGATGATTAGCGCGGTGCGGTCGATTACTTTCGCGGCCCAAGCTTTCTCCAAATTCCGCTGCTGCACCGGGGAAAGCCTACAATCCATCACCACCAGTTTCGCATTTTTCTCCGCCGCCAGCACCGCGATTTCCAACACTTTACCCTTGCCTATATAAGTTGCGGGGGTGATTTGGCGCAAGGGGACGATTATTTTATCCATCACCTGCAAATCCAGTGCTACGGCGAGCCCCGCTGCTTCCTCTAGGCGCGACGCTGGTGACCGGGCAGATTTCCTTCCTAAAATGTGCGGATGCACTACCAGGCATTTGGTAAATCGCGAAGTTTCCTGCATAATTCCTAAATAATATTGGAAAAAATCAATCGACTAAACTATATTTTTGCTTCCTATGAAATATCTTCTGGCAATTTTTATCATATTAACCGCGATTCCCGCGCTGGCGGCGGTACCGGTAACGTGCCGCAACGAACTGGACGAAACTTACGGCGCCGGCGACGAAGCGTCGCTTGATGCCGCGTCGCAAAATCTCGGCCTCTGCCTGGAGCTGGAACTTTACCCGAAAGACGTTAAAAAATTCCTGGAGCGCGAGGCTACCTGCATCCGCATTGCCGGTGAGGAGCCAAGTTCCGGCGACCGGGCGCTGGAGTTGGATCGCCTGAACAAGCTTAATAATTGTGATTCCACTCAAGAAGAAAAGGAGACTCTACTCAAGAAATACCGCAAAGACCGGGTAATAGTCCGGGCGCTGCAAAGCTACGGCAACAAAGTTTATCCAGGCGGCAGCGATACCGAGCCAGAGCAGCCGGATAATCGGCCGGAATCGGCACCTACTGGTGGCGGAGTGATTTAAATCATGGCAAACGTAGCAGTAATCGGCTCCCAATGGGGTGATGAAGGAAAAGGCAAGATCGTCGACTGGCTTTCGGAGAAGGCCGATGTCGTGGTGCGGTTCCAGGGCGGCCACAATGCCGGGCACACGCTGGTTATCGACGGCGTAGTGCATAAATTGTCGCTGCTGCCGTCGGGCATTGTGCGCCCGGGGAAACTTTCCATCATCGGCAACGGCGTGGTAATTGACCCTTATGCGCTGCTGACGGAAATCGAGGAAGAGCGCAAGAAAGGCGTGCAGGTGACACCGGATAATTTCATGATCGCCGAAAACGCACCGCTGATATTGCCGCTGCACCGCCAGCAGGAAGTGGCGGCGGAGGAAATGCGTGGAGTTTCAAAAATAGGTACTACGGGCAGAGGCATCGGCCCGGCTTATGAGGATAAAATCGGCCGCCGCGCCATCCGTGTCTGCGATCTGGAGGATAGAGAAACGCTGCAAAAACGGGTAGAAATCCTGGTTTCGCACCATAATTGCATAAGGCGCGGCATCGGCGCTGCGGAGATAAGCGCCAAGGATACGCTAGATGAGCTGATCGCGATCGCACCGAAAATCTTACCCTTTGCCAAGCCGGTATGGCGTGTGTTGGATCGGATGCGGCAGAAAGGCAAGCGGATATTGTTCGAGGGTGCGCAGGGGATAATGCTTGATACCGATCATGGCACCTATCCTTACGTCACCTCATCGAATACGGTGGCAGGCGCTGGATTCGCCGGAACCGGCATCGGGCCTTCCGCGGTGAATTATGTGTTGGGCATCACCAAAGCATATACTACGCGTGTCGGCGCTGGGCCGTTCCCGACTGAACTGCATGATGAAATCGGCCAACGGCTGGGCGAGCGCGGCAATGAATTTGGCACCGTTACCGGTCGCAAACGCCGCTGCGGCTGGTTCGATTCAGTAATGGTGCGGCAATCGGTGAAACTCTCCGGCATCATGGGCATCGCGCTGACGAAACTAGACGTACTGGATGGCATAACACCCTTACAAATCTGCGTCGGTTATGATTATAACGGTAAATTCTACGATTACCTCCCAGCTTCAATGAAAATCCAAGCAGAAATCAAGCCGATATACGAAGAAATCGAAGGTTGGGAGCACTCGACGCGCGGAGCGCGGAGCTTTAAGGATTTACCAGCCGCCGCCATCAAATACATCCGCCGCATTGAGGAATTGATCGAAGCGCCATGCGCCATCATCTCCACTTCCCCGGAGCGCGAAGATACGATTTCGGTCAAAGATCCGTTTACAGTTTAACCAACAGATTTTTGGATGAAAACAATCCAACAACTGATCGATGAGGGGGTAGCAAAGGTAACAGCTCCGGGTGGGCCGTTTAGGGACAAGGGCGAGCTGGAGAAAGTCATTGCCCATATGGGGCTTCTGATCAATCCCGTTATTTTGGATAGAAAAATCAAAAGAGGTTCAAGGTCGGCACCGCTGAATCTTACACAGCTTGATGTAGGCCAACGAGGATTTAAGGCAAATGAGGCGAAGGCTATTGCTATTGCCCTTGGCTATAGAGGCAATGAGGCGGCTGAATTTGTCAGCGCTGCCGAGACCGATAATAAAACAAGAGATTTTGATGATAGATGGGACCGCAATGAAAAGTTAGAAGTTCTTGGCGATAACCGAATGCTGGAAATTTTAGCAGGCGCCAGAATGGCCATTGGGAGTGGGACAAAAGAAGATTTAACACGACTGGTCGATGAAGTGGACACCGGATTCAGGCCGCCAAAGGCCAGAGGCGGTAAACCAGCCAGACCTACTACTGTTATTGGTAAGCTATCTGCTCCACCGTTTCCTAAGCCGACCGCGCCCAAAGCAATGGCTCCCAAACCGCCGGTAGCTATACCGCAAGTTAAACCCGTTGCTCCACCGCCTACGCCTGTATTGAAAGAGGCATTAACACCAATTGTTGAACCAACGGCTATGCCTATGTCAACCCCACTCTCCGATCCAACAGCTACCGGGAGAATTCATCCGTATAAACAGGCAGAATTAAATACCTGCTTTGTTACTCCGAATCCGGTCATCGATTCCAATAAGATGGGATGGGAGAGAGCTTTCGAGGTACGAAAATTTTTCAAAATGCTGCGTGAAGCGCATAGCCTGTCGGATATGATGGAACTAGCCAAAGCCGTAAAATTAAAGAACCCGTGGATTGATGAAGAAGTAATGCGTCAGAATATGAGGAAGATGTGTGCTGACGAGACAGAGAACGAAAATGCTCCAAGCGATAAGGCAAAACAGAGAAGCTACCGCATTACTCTTGGCGAGGATTTTGCTGAGGCTCTCTTAAAATTTGCATATCCGGATAATGAAGTATTGCAGAAAGCTTGCAGGTATTTTCTTACCTCAAAAAAATACTGGGTCAGAAAGACGCACTCCGCTGTACCGGAAACTGGGTCAGAAGGTATAACTAGCACGCCGGTCACCATTGGATTTAAACAGACGACATTTAACCAATTTGATTCTCTTTCTTTTGAGGCAGCTGAAAAGACAATGGACGAAACGCGCAGGTCCTTGGCTTGCATGAAGCCGTACAATCGTGAACAGGCGGAAGATATTGCTATTGCCTTATTTAAGAAACTCTCATCAGGCTATGATGGCGGTCGTTTAACATTTCTTAGTATCGGAGAAGTCAATGGCAAGAAAACAGGTTTAAATAGTGGTACTATTTCGAGATGGTTTAAAGGCAGGAAAGAAGGCGGTATAATCATTCCCCAGAAAGTTGACATTGACACGGTAATTCTCGTATGTGACGCGCTGGCGCATTCCATTATTCCTACAGGTAAACCTGCAGGAAAAGCCTTAGCAGCAGAAGCCGCTAATTACATGGCTGCACTGCCATGGACGGGGGGGAAATCAGGGTCGCAGATACTGGATTACACGCTTAAGGATGTGGTAGAGCATCAGCGCAATACAGGCACGTTTATGCTTCTGTCCAGGCGCCAGATTCGCATGCAACAGCATGAATTTGAGAAATACTTAGGAATACGTCACGAACGTTATTCTGAAATAATTGCACCCGAAGGTAAGAAGTATGCGAAACGTGTTAATTTGGGCGATTTCGAAGGATTTGTTGAGCGTCAGGATTTCAGTGATTTAAAGAGAAATGCGCAGTTCAGGAAGCTGCTTCTGCGCAAGCCTCAGGGCAATTTTGATCAGGAACAATCAGAGCTGGCGGCGTTTTGCCAGGCGGCTTCGGCGGATAACCCAAAATTACTGCAGAATCTGCTGGAGAAATTGCACGCCCTGCATGGCACCCGCGATGGAGAGGAACTGGCTGAGGCGATCTGCAATAATGAACTGCGAATACATGATATCATGCCGCCGCAACAGAAGAAAATTCTGATGCGTGATACTAAAAAAATCCTTAATGGCGAAGACGTTTCTGTTCAAAGGGAAATGTTGTGCTGGGTAGTGGATTTTGCCCTGCCCTCTGCTGAACATCAGGCGTTGCGTGACAAATTCCTTAATACACTTTTAAGTAGTGGTCCTTCATCAGTCATGGCAGAGGCGTTAAGAGAGACTGCTGAATCACTCAAGAAATCATGATATAGTCGATCGGACTCAAAAATCGCTGACTCGACCCTTGGTTTCCCAATCACCGTAGCGGGTTGGTTCCAGTCCCCCTCGCCCACCGAATTCCTCCGGTTTCGCAAATAATTCTGCTTCCGTCAGCAGCGCCAGTATGTGTAACGCGATGATGTGCGTCTCCTGGATGCGCGCGGTGGTTTCGCTATCCACAAATAGAACCAAGTTAGCTTCCCGGCTTGCTTTCCCCTTTTTTCCGGTGAGAAGGATTGCATCAATTCCTTTGGTTTTCGCTGCATGCAATGCCGTGATGATGTTCGGGCTGGCACCAGAAGTGGAAAGCGCTACGAATATGTCGCCATTTTTACCCAGCGCCTCTATTTGCCGGGAGAAGATTTTTTCAAACCCGTAATCGTTGCCGACTGCGGTTATTATCCCGCTATCGGCGGAAAGCGCTATGGCGGGAAGCGCTACGCGATCATCCACGAACCGGCCGACGAATTCTCCAGCGATGTGCATGGCGTCGCAAGCGCTGCCGCCGTTTCCAGCAAACATTATTTTATTGCCGTTTTTGAAACATGCGGCAGTTTTTTTTGCTAATTCTTCCAGAGCCTTTTCATTGCGCGAGAAAAATTCAGAAACCGCGTCCAAATGCTCGGCCACTGCTTTTTTTAATAACGACATCAGCCCCGTAACGCCTTGATGTTTTCCACATAACGGGAAGCATCACCCTTGAATATCGCGCTTCCCGCAACCAGTACGTTCGCGCCTGCCTTTACCGCTTCTTTCGCAGTATCCCGATTTATACCGCCATCGACTTCGAGATCAATTTCACGGCTGGCTGCATCAATCATTTTTCTTATGGCGGCGATTTTTTTTAAAGACGAGCGGATGAATTCTTGCCCTCCGAAACCCGGATTCACCGTCATCACCAGCACCAGATCGATTTCCTCCATAACGTGATGCAATTTTTCCTCATGGCTCGAAGGCACCAGCGAAACCCCGGCTTTCTTTCCGAGCGATTTTATCAGCCGGATGGTGCGGTGCAAGTGCGTCACCGCCTCGGCATGAACGGTTATTATATCGGCGCCGGAATCGGCGAAGGCCTTGATAAGATTATCCGGCCTTTCGATCATCAAATGCACGTCGAACGGCAATTTGCTGTGCGAGCGCAGGGCCTTCACCACATCAGGCCCGATGGTGAGGTTCGGCACGAAGTGCCCGTCCATCACGTCGACATGGATGTAATCGGCGCCGCTCTTGTCTATAGCACGCACCTCGTCACCGAGCCGCGCGAAATCGGCGGAAAGAATGGACGGAGCGATTTTGATGGATTTGCTCATAATGAAGGTCTTGTAAAAGAATTTATATGAGACGAGTTCTAGGAATTTTAATTAGAAATTCTTTTATCTCGACGCGACCTTCGCCGGTTGCGGCAGCGCGGCCAGCATGGAATCCACCGCTTTCGTTTCCTTGCGTAAAGTCTTTAACTCCGCGCCCGCGAGCTTCACGCCGGGCGTACTCTTAACGCTAAGCGGATTCACCTTCGCGCCTTTAAATGTTATCTCGTAATGCAGGTGCGGTCCCGTGGCCAGACCGGTTGAGCCGACATAGGCGATAACTTCGCCCTGCTTCACTTTCCGACCCGGTCGCATGCCGGAGGCAAACCGGCTAATATGCGCGTAGCCCGAGGCATAATCGCTATTATGCCGCACTTTCATATATTTTCCGTAGCCGCCCTTCGGCCCCATTTCTTCGATTACCCCGCTACCGGACGCAAGAATGGGAGTTCCGGCCGGCGCGCCGAAATCTATGCCCTGGTGCATCCGGGAAAACCCGAGCAGGGGGTGCATGCGGAACCCGAACCGGGATGTTATATGCGCGCCGTTGACCGGCGTTCTGAGGAGAGATTTCTTCACACTCTGGCCATCGGCAGTGAAATAACCCACATCGCCGGATTTATCGATATGACGGTATATTTTCAATTCTTTTCCTCCAGTTGTGAGTGCTGCATAAATCACATTGCCGTCTCGCACTTTGTACCCTTCCGGGTTGAACGATGCGCCGTATAAAACCGTCAAATCATCGCCGCTTTTTATGTCGCGCTGGAAATCGACATCATAGCTGTATGCGCGGATGATCTCGAGCATGATGTTCGGTGATATACCAGCGCTAATCCCCGACTGGTAAAGGCTTCCAACTATCTTGACCGATGCTTTCACCGCCCTTTGCGTGAGCTTTTTCTGCGTTGACTTGGTGATAAAATTGCCGCCGTCATCCCTCATGACTTCAATATCGTGCTCCGCCGCTGAGATTTTCAGCGAGGCGAGCCTGATATTGCCACCCCTCCGGCTGCCGTCTTCGCCGAATGACACCAGAATTTCCTGCCCGGCACCGAGTGATTTCGGGTTTATAACACGCCTTACCGATTCGTTGATTTTCCGGGCTTCGCCGCGGTCGATTCCCGCTTCAGCCAAAGTATCGCTGAAGCTGCGTCCTTTC
>JABDBP010000022.1 GCA_013288565.1 Alphaproteobacteria bacterium
ATTTGCCGGTGATGTCATCGCGCCTAGTCAAGCCTTCCTCGTAATTGAGCAGCAACGCTTCATGCGAAGTATAAAATTCTGCCTCGCGCAATTGCTCGATCTCGTTCAATGGTAGCCCGCAGGCCTCAATGAACGATATACATTCGTTGATGTGGTTGACGATATCCTGGAACCGCTTGCCCTGTGGTGATTTGGCGACGAAATCGGCGTTCCATTCATTGATGCGCTCCAAGGAGGCATAACCGCCGCGCGCCAACGAACGCAGATAATTCAGCGTTGCTGTAGATTGATAATATACTTTCAGCAGGTTTTCCGGGTCGGGCGCGCGCGCTTCATCGCTCGCATCCATGCTGTTGACCATATCGCCCCGGTAACTCGGGATTTCCCGGCCATCGACGGTTTCGGTATCGGCGCTCCGGGGTTTGGCGAATTGGCCTGCGACCCGGCCGACCTTCACCACCGGCCGCCCGGCGCCATACATCAGCGCTACCGTCATCTGCAATATAACCCGGAAGAATGCGCGCAAATTCTCATGGCTGAATTCGGCAAAGCTCTCGGCGCAATCGCCGCCCTGCAATAAAAACGCTTTGCCTTCCGCCACTTTCGCCAATTGCCTGGTCAAGCGGCGGGCTTCGCTCGGAACGGTAAGCGGCGGGAGGGTTTTCAGCTTATCCTCTGCTTCTTGTAACCTCGGCTTATCCGGATATTCCGGTTGCTGCTTGATCGGAAATTTCCGCCAGCTATTCGGGCTCCAGTTGTTTTCGCTTGCAGTTTTTTTCATAGGTTGCATATTTGGAGAGAGTCTGAGAATTTGAGAATATGAGAGTCTGAGTGAAGAAGGAACTTACTTTCTTACTCAGATTCTTAGATTCTTAGACTCTCAGATTCTATGACCAAAAACAATACCATAGCTTTTCAAGGGTTGCCAGGGGCGAATTCGGACTTGGCATGCCGGCAGGCTTATCCCTACATGGATACGCTGGCGGTGCCGAGTTTCGAGGATGTTTTCCAAGCAGTTGAGGAGGGCAGGGCGCTGCTGGGGCTGATTCCGATTGAAAATTCCCAAGCTGGCCGGGTCGCGGAAATCCATAATATTTTACCGCGCACGAAGCTGCATATCATTGGCGAATATTTTCAGAAGATTCATTATCAATTGTTGGCGCCTGAGTCCGCGACTTTGCAAACCGTGAAAACCGTTTATTCGCATCCGCAAGGGCTGATGCAATGCCGGGAAAACATCAGGAAATTGAAGTTGCATGCGGAGCCACATTCCAACACCGCCGCCGCCGCCGCCGATGTCGCCAAATGGAACGACCCAGCAAAATCAGCCCTCGCATCTTCCCTCGCCGGGGAATTATATGGGTTAAAAATATTAAAGGACGGCATGGAGGATTCGGGCGAGAACACCACGGTTTTTATAACGATTGCCAAGGAACCGGCCGACCCGGATCCGGCCAAGGGCGCTGTCATCACCACGTTATTATTCGCCATCCGCAATATCCCGGCGGCGCTATATAAATCGCTCGGCGGATTCGCCACTAACGGGGTGAATTTACTCAAAATCGAAAGCTACATTCCCGGCGGTATTTCTGGAGCCGCCCAGTTCTTTGCCACTTTCCAGGGCAGCCCACAGCAGCGGAACGTGCAATTGGCTCTCGAGGAACTGGGGTTTTTCAGCAAAAAAGTTCAGGTGCTGGGTGTTTATTATGCCGCGAAGGAGAGAGGACTGTAATCGTCATTGCGAGGAGTGCCCCCTCACCCAGCTGCGGCTAGGCTCATTTCATTCGCCAAGCCTTCGCATCCCTCTCCCCCTTGGGGGAGAGGGTAGGGTGAGGGGGACATGACGGGGGCTTTAAAATGAAAAACCCCGGGCGAGTGGGTGTCTCGCCTGGGGTTTTTCTTTTACTTTTCGTTGCGTTCGATCGCGCTGATCATGGCATCGAAAGAGCTGAATTCGATGGTGCCAGGCGGAGGCTCATACTCATCCGAGGAAGCCATGGTATGCCCGACAGAGTATCCCTTCTTCTCCAGGAAGGCCAGCTTCCTTTGTGACAGCCGGCGGCGTCGGACTGTCACATGCCGATTAGCCTTGCACAAGTAGAACACCTTCGCGTCCTCCCATCAGGTCACTTTTTCAAGCGTCCCATAACTTCCCCGAGCGGGGATGAAAGTTACAGAGCCCTGCTCGAAAAAGTAAACCATCCTGATTTTCCCAGAAGAAGAAGAAGAAGTAAACGAAAGAATTGTTAAACTTTTGTTACAACGTTGAATTATAAGGGATTTTTACCAACGCACTTCAAATAATTATTCCTCGATTCGGCCATTTTTAGGAGAATATCGGGTTTGGTGTTGCGCTCAACGATCTTGTAAAAATTATCCATGCAGTCGAAAAAATCTTGCAATAGCGGCAGTATTTCCCGTCTTTTCCCGACCAAGTATCCGGAGGTTCTCTCAGGGTCGGAAATTATCTGCCTACTGAAATCCAAAAAACCCGGCCCGGCATATTTCATATCGGCAGTGACTTCCAACAACGCCAGCGCAATCACCCGCGGCACCATCACCGTCGCATCGAAATCCGCCGCAGCCCAAGGCGTTTCGCGGTAGCCGGAATATTCGTCTTTCAGCGCCTTTCTATCGTTTATCGCCCGGGCGAATCTTTCCTGCAGCTCTGCCTTCTGCGGCGATTCCACCTCGCGCATGATGTTTGAGAAGTTCAGGTAAAAATCAGCTATCACGCTGGAAATGTTTTTGTTGTTTGCCAGGAAAATATCCTGCCACAATGCCGGGTTGGATGCGGCGATGCGAGTGAACCGAGTGAAATTTTCCTCCGGGTTTTCAATGAGCTTGCCGACTCGGCTCAGGAAATCGGCGTAGCACCAGCTTAAAAACTGCGGCACGTGCGAAACCCCGGCGTATATTGCGTCATGCGCTTCTGCCACCATTACTTCGGTTTCGCCACCGAGCTCCTTCCACATTTTCGCCACGGCTTGGACGGTTCTAGGCTTGGTATTGCTAAGTGGAGTTATTATAACTTTCCTGCGTTCGAATAAATCGGCACGGGCACCGGAAATACCGCTGTTTTCGGAACCCGCCACCGGATGGCTGGAGACGAAGTTATGCTTCTGCTCCGAGGTTAGGAAACTTGCAAGCAAAAAGGCCGGCGCCTTTACCGAGCCAACGTCGGTAATGACCGCATCGGCCTTCGGAAACCGCGAAATGGCGTTGCCAATTTCCTTGTACGCGGCAAGGTGCGAGCAGACCACAACCAAATCCGCATCGGCCACGGCGGCGGTCAAATCCCCGGCCTTCTTATGGATCATGGCTGAACGGAGCGCCTTATCCATCATCGCTTCCACTATGTCATAGCCAGAGATGCTTTCGGCCAGTTTTTTCTGCTTTAAGGCCAGGGCGACTGACCCGCCCATCAGCCCCAGCCCAATTATCAGAGCGTTGCGGAACATTTATCTGTTGTTGGGATCAGGGTCGGAATCGGAACGCGGCAATTGCAATTTTTCCATCGCCTGTATATCGCCCTCCGGGCGGGACTGGGACGCCGCCAAGTTTTCCCTGATGATTCTTTCTTGTATTTCCTTGCGTAGGATCGACGCACCCTTCGGTGATTCAAAACCGAGCTTCACCGTTTTGCCCTTCACTTCAACCACCATCACCTCGATATTCTCGTTGATGATGATCGACTCGCCGATTTTCCGCATTAGGTAAAGCATTTAAAAACTACCTGTCTTTAATAGTTAACTATCTCTTCCGCATGATAGCCCTGAGCATAAAGCAATGCCGTCAGGTCGCAAACATCTATTTTCGTAGCAGCCTGTTCCTTCACCTTCGGCTTGGCATGATAGGCGGCGCCAAGGCCTGCGGCAAGCAGCATCGGCAGATCGTTCGCGCCATCGCCGACAGCCAGGATTTCCGTAGATTCCAGCCCATGCTTGCGGCCATAACTTAGCAGAAAATCTAGCTTCGCATCTTTGCCTAGTATCGGCTCTTTGACTTTGCCGGAAAGTTTCCCGTTTTCTATTTCCAATATATTTGCCTCGTCGGCATCGAAGCCTAAAGCATCGCGAACTTTTGCGGTGAAGAAGGTGAATCCACCGGAAACCAAAAGGCAGAACGCGCCGTTTTTCTTCATTGTCTGGACTAAAGCCCGGCCACCGGGAGTGAATTTCACCCGTTCGCGATAAGCCGTTTCCAGCAGCGATTCGGGAAGGCCTTTAAGCATCATCGCGCGCGCGCGCAAAGATTCCGCGAAATCCATTTCGCCATGCATCGCCTTTTCGGTTATCGCCGCAATTTTTGCTTTTAAGCCCGCGAAATCGGCCAGTTCGTCGATGCATTCGACGCTGATCATGGTCGAGTCCATATCACTCACCAGCATCTTTTTTTTCCGCTTCGCCGCCGGCTGTACGATGAAATCTATTTCCTCCCCAGCGAGGTTTTTTAGAAGCACAGCCTTGGCCTGTGCGATTTCCCCTCGAGTGAAAAACAAGTCGCAGGCCTCCGACATCGAAAGCCATTTATGCCCGATTACCTCAATGCCGGTTGCCAGGAGCGCGGCAGTGATGCTATCAACATCCCGGCTGTTCAGCTTCCTTTTTTTTACCGGCGAAATCAGGGTTATGACTTTATTAGGGCCGATATCGTTCATATTTGAAATGCATGGGTAAAATAATAATAATCGCCGGGCCGACCGCATCCGGAAAATCTGAAGCAGCCCTGAGGCTAGCCAAAGAAAGACCGTCTGTCATCATCAATGCCGATAGCATGCAGATTTACCGTGAGATTCCCATCCTATCGGCGCAACCGGGCAACGCGGAAAGAAATGCCGTGCCGCACAAATTATATGGATTTATTTCCGCCAAGGAGGAGTTCTCCGCCGGGCGCTGGCTGGGACTCACCAAACACGAAATCGACCGGGCGCTCAAGGAAAAAATAACGCCGGTAGTGGTAGGTGGTACCGGGATGTATTTGAAATCGCTGGTCGAAGGTATTGCCGCCATCCCCGATATATCGCCGGAAGTGAGGGACAAAGTCCGTAATCAGTTCGCAGAAACCGGCAAGGAAAAATTCCATGAATATTTGAAAAAAATCGATCGGGCGGCGGCAGAAAAAATCCGGCCGTCAGACAAACAGCGCATGATCCGCGCTGCGGAAGTTTTTCTCTCCACCGGGAAATCCATCCTCTATTGGCGGGAAAACACTAAGCCGCATTATCCGAAGGAATATTTTTCGATTTCGTTGATGCTGCCCGACCGTGCCGAACTTTACCGGCGGTGCGATGCCAGATTTTTGCAAATGCTGGAAAACGGGGCGCTGGATGAGGTGAAAAACCTGCGGGAGCTAAAATTGCCGCAAAATTCTCCGGCGCTGAAAGCATTAGGGGTGAAGGAACTATCGAATTATCTGGATGGAAAAATTTCGCGTGATGAAGCTATAAAAAACGCCCAACAATCCACCCGCAACTATGCCAAACGCCAATATACTTGGTTTAAGAGCCTGTCTTGAAAATATTCATGAGATGCGTTGCGATTTGAAAATGCGATGGATAAAAGGAAAAAATGCGTGGCAGGTAGCGGGATCCTACCTACAAGCGTTTTTTGCTTTTAGGCGCGCATTTTCAACGCAACCCTTCGGGCCGTAGCAAATTTCGCCAATCCGCTACGGTAAAATGCTCGACCATAGGACAAGCTATGCCCTCACATTTTCCCTTGCGCCTTGGCGAAATTTGCTTGACGGCGCATCCATGAATACTTTCAAGACAGGCTCTAAGCACCAAATGCCTAAAAACTTTATAATGTCTTTTTTATAAATATTGCCTTATTTCGGGTGAATCGGCTATAAATTCCACTCCATGAAAAAACTATACATCCTCCGTCATGCCAAGGCTGGCAGCAAGGGAACCAAGAAGATCCTGGATGATCACGATCGCCCTTTGAGCAAAAAAGGCCTGGATTCCTGCAAATTGATCGCCAGGCATTTAAAAAAACACAAGGAAAAGCCAGCGCTGGTGATTTCCTCCACGGCGAAGCGTACCAGGAAAACTTTCGAGAATGTTTTTGAAGGTTATCCGCCACCGCCGGAAATCGAGTTCAACCCCAGGCTTTATCTTGCCGGCGCCGAGGATATTATTACGGTCATCAACGAGGTCGATGATTCCATCCCGTCGCTGATGATAATCGGGCATAACCCGGGATTGCATGAGCTTTGCTTGGAGCTTGCCGATGGCGGCGATAGGGCGCTGATAAGGGCGGTGCAGAGTTATTTTCCACCCGGCTCGCTTGCCGTTTATGAGATTGATGAAAAAAGCTGGTCTGACGTTGGCAGGAAATCCGGCGCGCTCATTGAATTCACCACCCCCAAGAATCTTACGCCCGGGGTGGATTAGGATGGCTCTATCTTCCCTTGTTAGCACTGCTTTCGTTTTACTGGTGCCTGAGTACCTACTTTCCAACTTATAGTTAAAAAGTTTATTTTAAGACTCTTCCTGTTTTTTTCTCAATACAAGGAATTTGACTATCATCTCTAATTGAGAGTTGCGATTCAACCCGCATTGTTTTGCCATCAACCAAATAAGCATCACTACCAAGAAAATAACTGCAGTCTTTAGCGCTATCAATTCTCTCTTGTGGTAAAGTGATTCTGTGTACAGTTAACGCTTTGGGGTATAAAAAAGATAAAGCCGGTGGTTTTTCAGTAACCCATATTTCCCTGTTACTATCTTGACCAAGATCAACTAAGTAACCACACCATTTACCATCTCTTGCTAAAATGGATCGCCTTTCTTCCATGGCAGCAATTTCATTTTGGAAATTAACGTGATGTTCAGTTGATGATAAATCAGATAATTCAAGACGTCCGTCAAAATTACCATAACGGACGTCTTTATAAGTCGCACTAGAATCAAGCATACCATTAACCATCACTTCAGGCCTTCCATCTCTAAGAATATATTCCATCCCTAATAAATCTATAGATAGGAGTGAGTGTTCATATAACTTATCATATGGTAATGCACTATAGACTTCTGTATCTGTTAATAGACGGTCTATCTGCTTCTCTAAATGGTGTATAACGGCTAAATCTGTGTAGTCAATTACTGGAATTTGCTGTTGCTTAGTTTGCGTACTAATTATGGGGCTACCATCAGGTTTTATCATCCTCATTTGATCGTCAACTAGACCAGTAAGCTTCCATTTTTCAATATATTCTGGGTTTTCTACAAGAAATATTCGCCACGTTTCTAAGGCATCGTTTACATAAGATCTCCAGTTAGATAATCCTTTTAACTTCTGTGGCAACCCTTGGAAGGAGTATATAATTTTCCTATTTAGGATTTGTTCCCGCATATTTGGAATAACTCTATACTGAGCTAGACTATTTTGCCCTAAGTCATGAGTTTGATTATATATCTCACCTATTACAGTATTATTCATGCCTGAGTTTACATGTGATCCATCATGCCTCCTTAAAGGAAGGAAGCCCTGGCTTACGCACATAGATAACATGCAAATAGCCATGGTTGAGCCTTTTACAGCTTTTATTTGTGGCTTAGATGGCGGAACGTCGAGGGATTGGCTATTGGCAAAAGCTCTTCCTTGTTCTAGGAAGGCTTTAATATGACTGTTTCCTTCACCAGGCTTTAATATTTCTGGTGTTCCAAAAACCTCTCTCACTAATTGAATTTCCTGACTTGGCTCACAGTTCCCCAGTTTTTGAGTATTATGTTGTAATAAACAATCAATTTGTTCTTCTGATAGATTGCGACAAATTTCTCTGGCAAACTGAATTTCATCAAAAAGATAACCTTCAACTTTGTTAACTTCCAAATTGGCTGTTGCAACATAAGAGGAAATATTTTTTCCTGATTCATTTCTATTCGCTTCTAATAACCTTGCAAAAGCTTCAAAAATATTCTTTTCATTATTCGATGCCTCATAAAGTAAGTTTTGCGCGATTACCTTTGGATCGGCAATTGCAAGCTTGGCAATAATATGTAAACGGTTATCTTCTTCTAAAGATGCTTGGCTAACTTCAGTTGTTTTCATACTCTCCCCAATTTCATACTGCTTATGCTTACTAGAGTATTCTTATAATTATTATATAAAATGGTTAATAAAAGGTTAACGACGGCAATATTTCAAAAATAGCCGTAGTTACAATAGGATAAATTGCCAAAATTTAGGTAACCTAGATGCGTGTTGCCGTTCCTATTTGTCGACTTTTACTTCATCACTCTCTTTACTAACGGTATAGTGATGCCGCGTTTTTCCTCGGCGGAAAGTTGGTCGAGTTTTTCCACCAGCACTGCCGCATCCGGGAAGGAGCGGTCCATACGCGAAAGAATAAAATCAATCGCCACCGCCGGAACTTTCAACTGCCGATCGGAAAATAATTTCATCAATACCGATTTCAGCAGCTGGTCATCGGGCGGATTTAATACGACGCTGGGGATGGCTTTCAGCCTTGATGCCAAATCCGGGAGGGTAAGTGGCAGCTGCGCTGCTGGAACATTGGCGGTGAGCAGGAGCCAGCCCCCCTTTCCATTTACGGTTTTTTCCTTCATCCGGTTTATCAGGTGGAAAAGTTTCTCTTGATTTGCAAACGATTCGATATTTTCTACCACTAGCGCCGATTTTTCCGCATCATTAGAGAACTCCGCGCCGGATTTAGCCGCCCAGATATGCGCCAGATGTGTCTTGCCGGAAGATTCCGGGCCATGCAGCAGAAGCGCATTTCCCGGCCATTTTGGCCATTCCATTATCCAGGAAAATGCTTCCCGGTTGGCCTCTGACATCACAAAATCCTCCACCGAAAACGCCGGTTTGGCGGTGAAGCCGAATTTGAACTGGGTCATGCCTTGTATAAATCGCTTTCCCGATAACGGGCGAGGAAAAACCGGGTCAGCACCCCGATTATCGCGGTAAGCGGAACCGAGAGGATGATGCCGGTTAACCCCAGCAGCGCGCCGCCGCAAAGCATCCCGAAAATCACCCATACCGGATGCAGGCCCACTTTTTTCCCGACCAGCCTGGGCGTCAGGAAATAAGCTTCCAGCGACTGCCCGGCCAGAAAAATTAGCGTGAGCATTATGAACGGCGGCAAGGTGTTAAATTGCAGCAGCGCGATAATGAAAGCCGCCGCCGCGCCGAACAAAACGCCCACGAACGGAATGAATATCAAAAGTCCGCAGGCAATCCCGATGATCAGCCCGAAATCAAGCCTGAGCAACGAAAGCGCCGTGGCATACACCACTGCCATAATGATGCAGACATTCACCTGCCCGCGCATGAACCCGGAAAGCGTCTTGTCGATTTCCTTGAATTGGCTGCGGATGTTATTGGCATATGAAGCGGGAAGCAGGTTGTTCAGCTTTAGCACTATTATGTGCCAGTCGCGCAGGAGGTAAAACGCCACTAACGGCGTTATCACCAGTAGCGCCAGGATGTTCAGAATCGCCATGCCTGAAAGCCATAGGCTGCCAAGTATAGTTGTGCCGAATTTCAAAATATAATCTGAGGAATCTTTTGAAATATGAGCGAAACTCGGCAGTTTCCGGGAATCTAAGAACGGCAGATATTCTTCGGCAAACATCGGCAGTGCCGCCCTTACCTTCTCGTAATAATCGGGAAGTTTGCGGAAAAATTCCAACGTCTGGTTATAAAGCAGCGGCACGAGGAAGAACCCGATAAGAATCAGTACTAAAAAGAAAACCAATATTATCAGGGCGGTGACGAGCCCGCGCGGTAGGTGCAATTTTTCCAGCCGATCAACCGAAGGGTTCAGGAAATATGCCACCATTATCCCGACTACAAAGGGCAGCAAAACGCTCCGCACCGAATGAATGAATACGCAGAACAGCATGAAGGTGATGATCCAGAACAGCGCCCTTTCGCGGTTGGTTATCATTGCTAGTTTCCTCCTGCTTTAGCTGTGACCGGTGCGCCGGCTGGTGTAAGTTGCGGCGCCATCTGCGGCATCACGCTGCCGTCCTGCAGAATCCAGCCGCCGGGGCTGCCGGAAATGTGCATTCCGTAACTCTCGAATAGCTGGGGCAAATCGTTGGCGAGAGCGCCTTGGTAATAAATATCCAAATTGGCGGATCCAGCAGAAAGATCCTTGATTTCGGTTTTCTTCACGAAATTCATTTTCTGCAATTTATCCTTGATTATTAGCCATCCGGGAATATCGCGGAACATGGCCTTAACGGAAACCATCGGCTGACCAACCAGAACTTCCGGCTTGCCCGGTGGAACATTCTGTGCACCGCCAAGCAGTGCCCTCACCTGAACCTGGTTGAATGAAACCGTCATAGTTGCGCTATAGCTGGTTGCCGTGGTTTTTTCATTCTGTAATTGGTAGCTTTCCACCAATAGCCCAACCTGTTCGGAGTTAAGATTCTGTGGCTGGCCTGCGGCGCCCAGTTTATTCAATACACTGCGTAGTGCTTCCATTTCGCCCGCTTCTATCGCCTTGATTTTCGAGACAGCGGTTTCCTCACCGCCATGGCTGATTTCAACATTGGCTATAGTGAAAGCATCGTCCCCGGCTGCCAGCAGCGGAAATAGAAAAATCAGCACCGGCAGAATTTTTTTGACTCTATGCATCGTGAATCACTATATTGGCGCCGGAAGTGTGTATGTCAAAGGGATTTTCTTACGCAGAGGCCGGAGTGAATATCGATGAGGGCAACCGGCTGATCGAGATGATCAAACCATTCGCCCGCTCCACTGCACGCAAAGGTGCAGATGGTGCTCTCGGCGGATTCGGGGGGATATTCGATCTCAAGGCGATAAAAAAATTCAAAGATCCGGTGCTGGTTTCCGGCACCGACGGCGTCGGCACTAAATTGAAACTGGCGCAAGAGCTGGGAATCCACGATACCATTGGCATCGATCTGGTTGCCATGTGCGTGAACGACATCGTCGTGCATGGCGCGGAACCGTTATTTTTCCTAGATTATTTCGCCACCGGGAAACTGGATAATAAAGTCGCCGCCAGCGTGATAAAAGGCATCGCCAAAGGCTGCAAAATGGCCGGATGCGCCTTGATTGGCGGCGAAACTGCCGAAATGCCGGGGATGTATAAACCGGGTGAATATGACTTGGCGGGATTCTCGGTTGGTGCAGTAGAGCGGCGGAAATTATTGCCGAAAAAAGACATCAAGGCCGGGGATATATTAATCGGCCTCCCTTCAAGCGGCCTGCATTCCAACGGATTTTCCCTGGTTAATCACATATTGGAAAAAAAAGGTATCGATTCGCGCAAGGCCGCAACTTTTTCGACAAAAGAGCTTGGCGCAATATTGCTGGAACCGACCGCGATATATGTTGAATTCTGCCTAGGATTGCTTGGGCGACACAAGATAAAAGCCTTCGCACATATCACTGGCGGCGGTCTTCTGGAGAATGTTCCGCGTATTCTGCCAGCCCATCTCGCCGCAAAAATAGATTGCTACACCTGGCGGCTGCCAAGCCTCTTCAAATGGCTGAAAGCCGTGGGCAAAATCGATTCGTACGAGATGCTTAAAACCTTCAATTGCGGTATTGGCATGGTGATGGTGGTCTCCCGCCGCGAGGCGGAAAAGATTTCGAATGCCCTGAAGCTGGCGCGCGAGCCGCATCATATCATCGGGCGGGTAGTGCAGCGAAAGAATGAAAAAATCCTGTTCACCAATTTAAAACATTTCGATGAAGCTTAAGCTAGCGGTATTGATTTCCGGGCGCGGCTCGAATTTAAAATCTCTGATCGATGCCTGTGCTGCAAAAGATTTCCCGGCGGAAATCGCATTGGTAATTTCAAACAAACAAAACGCACCGGGACTCAATTTTGCAAAAAAAGCCGGAATTCCAATGGCTATACTCGACCACAAAAAATATGATTCGCGCGAGGAATTCGATAAAGCTATGAGTGCCGAGATCGAAAAATCTGGCGCAAAATTGGTTTGCCTGGCCGGGTTCATGCGGTTGCTTTCGCCCTGGTTCGTGGAAAAATGGCATAATAAATTAATCAACATCCATCCCTCGCTACTGCCCGCGTTCAAGGGGATCGACGTGCATAAAAGGGTGCTGGAATCAGGTGTGAAAACCACCGGCTGCACCGTGCATTTTGTTAGGCCGGAGATGGATTCCGGGCCAATAATCGCCCAGGCTGAAGTGCCGGTTTTCTCGGGCGACACCGAGGAAAAAATCGCCGCCCGGGTACTGGCGGAGGAACATAAATGCTACCCGGCTGCAGTGAAGTTGATTGCGGAAGGAAGGGTGGAGATTAAGGATGAGCGGGTTTTAATTAGAGAAAAAAATTAACCGACTATTTCACATCCCGAAAAGAAGAATGTAATTTCGTTTTTGGCGTTTTCTTGGGAATCGGAGCCGTGGACGCAGTTTTCCCCGATAGAAGCCGCAAAATCACGCCGGATGGTGCCGGAGGCAGCGTCTTTCGGGTTGGTCGCGCCCATGATTTTGCGGTTTTTAGCAACCGCATTCTTGCCTTCCAGCACCTGTACCACCACCGGGCCGGAAACCATAAACTCCACCAATTCGCCGAAAAACGGGCGATCTTTGTGGATTTCGTAAAAGATCCCGGCCTCGCGGCGGCTTAAAAAAATCCGCTTCTGCGCGACTATGCGCAAGCCCGCTTCCTCGAACCGGGTGTTTATCTTGCCGGTGATGTTCTTCTTCGTTGCATCCGGCTTGATGATGGAAAGAGTGCGCTCAACCGCCATTTTTTGCCTTTATCTGATTAAGGGATAGGCAGGGTAGCCAGCAATCAGATGATAATCAAGGAGAATTTAAATCTCCTTGCTGCCTAGCGCTGCGCGCAATTCTTTTTTCTTGTTCAATTTACTGCCTATTGATTCTACGGTATCGGTGAGCGACCTTTCGAAAACCACCCTTGCCGTGTGGCTATCTTTTCTCTTTGGGATTTTACTGTAGGATGCCGCGAATTCCTGAACTGTCGTCACAAAAGATTCTACTGTCGCATTATAAGCGGCATCTTGTTGGAAGGCCTTGGCCAGGCCTTCCGGGTCGTCTCTTAGCTGTTTTTCAATAAACTCCAGCATACGTTTTTCCACATCATCAGGCGTCGGACGCCGTTCCTCGGTAGGCAGATATCCCCCACGCGACTTGGGAAGCAACGGCACAAAGCCTTTTTTCACCATATAATTATGCACTGCCAACCCTCCCGTCTCGATTATCGCTACGGCTTCGGCCAGGTCATAAAAATCGAATTCATTTTTCTTCAAAGCCGGAGAAGGCCCAAGCTTTTCCGCCATGCGGCCATATGAGGCGATTATGACCTCAAGGTTAGAAACAGGCTCAGGTCTTTTTTCTTCTCCCTTCAAAGTTTAAATCTCCGCCTTCTCCCACTTTCCCGCAGCGTCCTGCTGGAAATAGGAAAGGGTGAAATCCCGTGACTTATAGGTTTTCCAACGCGCCCGAGCTTTTTCCAGCGCGGCGGCGTCTTTACCGTCGAAAATATCGAGGATGCGGGAGAAGCCAATAAAATCCGCCGGTTCATGGCCATTAGTCACCGCCAATATCTCCGAGCCGTTTGGGTTCTGCGAAAAATCGGTGGTGATGAAAATCGGCTGCTCCCCGGCGTTTCCATCTTTGGCGGAGCCGTGCGGCAGGAAACGGTTGGGGTGGTATGTCCAAAAAACGCGGTTATATTCCTCGGCCTTTTCGTCGTTCGCTGCCAGCACCAGCGCCCTTTTGCCGGATGCATAAGCCTTTTCGAGCAGCCGCGGCAAGGCCGATTCCATCGAGGAAGAAGTGAGCTGGTAAAAGCTGATTTCAGTCATAATTTTTTAGGCTTTTAGCAGTTAATGAAATAATACATTTGTTCCAGTTACCATATCATATTATTATAAATTATCAGTTTCCTCAATATCTTCTAAATAACTTGCTATATCTTCATAAAACCCTTGCAAAACCAACCTTTTTTGCGAGATCTTTGCTATTTCACTTGCCATATTATTAATACTTTGTTAATAATTGTCTGGCATAGCCAATAAGTTATTTTTGGAGGAAAAAATGGGTGATTTCGTTGTAGCGGTGGTTGCATCAGGTGAAGGTGTAGCGATGGTTGAAAATAGTATGAAACAACATCTGAGCTACCAACCTAATGGTCGGGTCGAGACCGTAGAAAATAAAAATAATCAACTAAGAGATCGTATTAAGGAAGCGAGCGCACCTAAAACTGAAGGTCCAACAGTGCTGATAGTAAAGGACGCGCCCGGCGTAGGCGCTGTGCTGGATAGCTTAGGGGTTACTATTGATACTAATAGAGTAGATATAACCGCGGAGGTTCAAGGTGGAATAGTGGATTTGAAGGCCGTGCTTTTTAAGCAGCCAAGAGCTAGAACTGCTGCACTGTTAGCTGAAGCTGAAGTTACGCTTGAAAAAAGTCCAATAGTAAATACGAAACCAGGCCATCACGCAGGAAGGCACGGAGTTCTTGCTGAACCTGAACCTAGGGGTGGAAAGGGAGTTAGAGGAGGGGGTAAATAATTAAGCCTCCCGCTGCGTTCTTTACATCTAATGGTTATAGGGATCGTCACCTTTGATTCCCATTGTCGTTAAAGCTCGTGCTCGCATCTTAACCAGAGTTTCCTTATCCGCCGGATCAAGTTCGATGTTTTGAATCTTTTCCGGTATCTGGCCTTCAAGTTCAACATTCCTGTTTGCAAATCCCCTCACTTTATCACGCACCGATTGATCGACTGTCATGTGGTACATGTTATCCTGATTAGGGGGAGACTTTAATGCTTTTTTCTGCTCGGGTGTGAGGCTATCAAAGAATGCTCTTTCGGCATCGCTGTTTTCCTTAATCTTCGCGCGCACTGCCTTATACTGTTCAATTTCTGCCGGGGTCAGGCTGTCATAAGCTTTATGGTAGGCCTTGACCTGCATCTTCCTCTCAGTCTCCATATATGTTTTGGCTTCCGGGGACATATTATGGATGATTTGGCTGCGTTTTTCATTCAGCTCTTCCCTGTCTTTGAGCGCTGCTGCCTGTTCATCGTCGGCAGGATTATGATTAAACACAAAGAACGTCAGCGTAGCACTCGCAAGAAACAATGCCATCATCAGTATTATAATCTTCATTGTGCTCATGGCAGTATTCTACCAGATTTAAGCTATTTTTATTAGGTAAAAATACTTAAGAGTATGCAAAATAATATTCCGAATAATCAAAAGGTTATTGGTATATATCTCAATATAAATTATCTCTAATTTTAATTTATAGAGATAGAGATTATGTGGTGTGTTTTAGAGGCTATGTAATCAAGCCAGGGTTTTTCACGGCGTCACCGGGATTTTTATGCTGTTTTCGGCAAATCTTTTCAAAATTTCAGTCATGATCTGGCTTTTCGGCTTGGCGCGGCCCTTGGCGACATTGGCTACCCAGAAATATAAAGTAAGCTCGGCGGCATTTGGCTGAAATTCGGTGACAAAACATTCTGGAGCAGGCGCTGCAAGGCAGCCTGAATTTTCCTTCGCTGCCGTGAGCATCAACGTAATAGCCTTCTCCACATCCGAATCATACGAAATGCCGATTTTGATTTCGGCGCGGGCTTTGGTGTTGGTATAGGTCCAGTTGGTAACTTTTTGGGTGATGAAATCCTCGTTCGGAATCAGGATTTCCCGGCCGTCGGTGCTTTCCATCCGTATTGCCCGTGCGCCTAGGCGCCGCACGAATCCCGTCACGCCTTCAATTTCCACCAGGTCGTTATCCTTGATTGATTTTTCCGCGAGTAGTATCACACCGCTGATGAAATTTGAGGTAATTTTCTGGAGTCCAAATCCGATGCCGACGCCGAGCGCGCCGCCGAAAACCGCCAGCGCTGTCAAATCAATGCCGATTATGTTCAGTGTCGTCAGGAAAACTATCGAATAAAGGATTATCTCAAAGAATTTTATCAACAGTTCCTTGGTGTTGAAGCTCAGTGCCTTAGTTTTCCTGATATAGTTCTCGCCGGTTTCCGATATTATCCCGGTCAACCACAGCATCATGGTGAAGGCAACTACGCCTTTTATCATTAGGTAAAGCGAAAGCCGGAGCTTGCCGATGTTGAAATCTATGGCGTCGAGGTAGGAAACCGTGGGCTCGAACAACCCAAGGATGCGGAGCGCAAGTATTGGAATCAGCATTATGACGATCAGCCGACCCAACGATTTATTTTCGCTCAGCCGCCATACCAGCGTCAGAATCAGCCAAGCGCGGGCGAGGCGGGCGATGTGCAGAATGATCTGGGAATCCTTGAAAAACTGTTCGGAAATAACCGTGGCGATGGTGAGGAAAAGCGCGGCCGATATCGGCATCAGTAATTTTAAAAAGCCTTTCAGGAAATGATCCAGGCTTTCGTTTTTTAAGCGAAAACCGGCGGCGTATTTTTTTGCGTAATAGGAAAAAATCAAGGCTGCCGCCAGAACTGCCAAAGCCAGGACGAATTGCAGGTAAAGCTCCGGGCTAGCAAAGATGCCAGTGAAAAATTCCTCAACCGTTTTCAGCAATTTGCTATAGATAAACATAATTTTATTTCATACCCGGGGTTGGCCGGAATATCCATTAAAAAAGGCCGCGTTTTTACGCGGCCTTTTTTAAAGAGATATTTAAGAAAATTTAGCTGTCGCTTTTCTTGCTTTTCTTCGGCTGGGCAACATTAGCCACTTCGCCCAATACTTCGGTCAGGCGCTTGGTTACAACTTCCGCAGCTTCGCTGTTTGATTTCAGTGCCATTTCGTAAAGCTCACGAACGTTGCCCAGTGCGCTTTCGAAAGCACTGCGTGCAAATTCAGCTTGCTTAGCAGCACCGGCTTCCGGGGTCTTAGAAGAATAAACCTCACGGAAAAGGTCAATTGCTTCTTCAGCTCCGGCTCGGGCGATTTCCGCCTGGCGTTTTGCAATAGCTTGAGCGCCTTCAGCAACCGCTTGGTTGGCGGCAGTTAAGGCTTCAATGTTGCGGCGGCCGATGGAAACCAGCGCGTTAAAATCATAAGACGGTACCTTGAAATCGGAAAGAGCTTTCCAGCCTTCCGCGAATTTGTTACTTGATTGTGCCATAAATATTTTTCCTTTTTATGTTGATATTCTTTAGTCCGACGCGGGGAATATCGCAGAATCATAATATGTTGTCAATAGCTATGTTGCAGTGCAGCATTTTGGTTTAATGTGCCCTGAAAAGTTTATGAACTTTTTACCGGAGTATAGCTTCGTAAGCTCATGGCTGGCGCAATTCCCCAACCGCACATAACCACCTCATTTTGTTAGCTTTTCCGCCCGTTCCGCCGCGGCCTTAACCGCTTCTTTTATAAGATTTTTAAACCGGTTATCCTGATTTAGGACCTTCAGTGCTGCTTCTGTCGTTCCACCTGGGCTGGTGACTTCCTGGCGCAAAATCGAGACAGGCCTGTCTGGATCATAGGCCATGAGTGCACTACCTTTCATGGTTTGCAAAACAAGGTTTTTAGCCAGTTCTTTTGGTATATTATGTGCCTCTGCCGCTTCCATAAGACACTCCGCCAGGTAAAAAAAATACGCCGGGCCACTGCCGGAAACAGCGGTAACTGCATCCATATATTGTTCTATTGCCCAGTAGCAGCTGCCCACCGAGCTAAAAAGTTTAGTGATGAAATCGCCATATTCAGCTTCTAAAACGTTATCACCAGCAACCACTGTTACTCCTTGCCCTATCGTAGCAGCAAGGTTGGGCATTGCCCTAACCACTCTCGCGTAAATTCCCGAATGCTTTTTTATAAACTCGATAGTTATTCCTGCAGCGATGGAAATGAAAAGTGCTTTTTCAAACCGCTCATAATACCAAGGCAATACTCCCGCTATTTGATCCGGCTTAACGGCAAAAATAATTACATCTGGATTGAATTTCTCAATTTCGGGAAGGGTTTTGGAATAGCTGAACCCTTCTTTGCTAATAATGTCCCTATTAAGGTCTAAAGGTTCGACAACCAGAACTTTTTTTGAGCTTATTCCTTCACGTTTCCATCCCGCAAGCAACGCTCTCCCCATCTTCCCGCCGCCAACGAGGAGGATTTTGGATTTTTCTCCTTTGAGCAAAAGTTTCTTACTTTTTCCCGCCGGTTTTCTTACCAAGTTTTTCCTCCAATTCTTCTATCCGTTTTTCCAATTTCTCTTGCTCCAAGCGCGCCTTGGCCGCCATCGCTTTTACCGCTTCGAACTCATCACGCCGCACCATATCGAGCTTGCCGGCAAAACTCTCGAATTGTTCTTTGACCCGCGCTTCGATTTCCTGGCGGAGCCCAGCCAGCGAGCCGAACGCATTGCCTGCCATGCGGCCCAAATCCTCGAAAAACTGCTTGCCTTCCTCTTTCATATTTTTATCCTTTTTAATCGCCGACGATTGATTATATTAATAACCATGTTTTCCTTCTTGGCAATTCCCTTCCCGATGATCGACCCGGTTTTATTGCAGCTCGGGCCCGTCGCCATTCGCTGGTATTCACTTTCTTACATCGCCGGAATACTGCTCGGCTGGTGGTATGCTGGATATTTGAATAAAAAACCGCCAGTGGTTTTCAGCAAAAAAGCTTATGATGACGTATTGGTGTGGGTGATTCTTGGCATCATCATCGGTGGGCGGCTGGGTTATATTTTGTTCTACAACTTGCCGCATTACTTGCAAAACCCGGCCGAAATGCTCGCGGTTTGGCAGGGTGGGATGTCGTTCCACGGTGGAATGATCGGGCTGGTGACAGCACTATATTTTTTCAGCCGCAAGCACAAAACGCGGTTCTTTGCGCTGACAGATGTGGTTTCCTGCGTCGTGCCGATTGGGTTGGGTTTGGGCCGCCTCGCCAATTTCATCAACGGCGAATTATATGGCCGGGCGGCCGACGTCCCCTGGGCGGTAATTTTCCCGCGCGGCGGCGAAATCCCGCGCCATCCGAGCCAGATTTATGAATCACTGCTGGAAGGGGCGCTGCTTTTCCTTATCCTTTTTATCGTGGCCAATTTCACCAAAGCGCGGGAGAAAGAGGGGCTAATTTCCGGGATGTTTTTGTGCCTTTATGGAATATTCAGGGCATTCGCCGAATTCTTCCGCGAGCCGGATAGCCAGCTTGGGTTTATCTTCGGCCCCCTCACCATGGGTCAGTTGCTTTGCGTTCCGATGGTGCTGCTCGGAATCGGACTAATAATCTGGGCCATTCGCAATGACAGATTTGCGAAACCTGCTGCTTGAAAAAATAAAAGAAAACGGCTCCGTAACCGTTGCGGAGTATATGGCACTATGTTTGTGCCATCCCGAGTTCGGCTATTACACCACGCGAAACCCATTCGGCGCCAAGGGCGATTTCATAACCGCCCCGGAAATCAGCCAACTTTTCGGCGAGATGATTGGTGTATGGACGCTTGGCATTTTGCAACAGATTGATGTTTCGCGTGGTGCGGCACTGGTGGAACTCGGCCCCGGCAAAGGTACGATGATTGCCGATATTCTCCGTATCATCCGCAAATATCCGGTTTACGATTCGCTTGAAATCCATCTGGTTGAAATCAGTCCGTATTTAGAAAAATTGCAGCGGGAAAATCTGGGGCAATATGCTGGGAAAATATCTTGGCATCGCAGTATTAAGACATTGCCGGAAATACCGATGGTGATTCTTGCCAATGAGTTTTTCGATGCGCTACCGGTCAGCCAGTTCGCCGGGAGTAAAGAGGTGACGATTGGTGCGAAAAGCGGCGAATTTTATTTTTCTAAGGGCAAGGGCAATATCTCTGAACATTCATTGGAGAGTGTTGAAATAATGGAGTCACTCGCAGCAAAAATAATGAAAAATTCCGGTGGGATTTTGGTTATAGATTATGGTTACACGGAGCCTACCAATAAATCAACGCTCCAGGCAGTAAAAAACCATAAATTCCACGATTTTCTGTCAGGTCCTGGCGCGGCCGATTTGACCGCGCATGTCAATTTTTTCGATTTAGAAACGGCAGCGGAAAAACATGGGTTAAAAGTTTCCGGTGCGGTAACGCAGAAAAATTTCCTGGAAAATATCGGGATTCGTATACGAGCGGAAGCGCTAAAAAAAAATGCGAACGATTCGCAGCGCCTAAAAATCGATTCCGCCCTGGCGCGGTTGTTGGATGCCGACAAAATGGGCGAGCTTTTTAAAGTTATGGCGACAGTTTCGCCGAAGATTAAGGAAATCCCGGGATTTTAAGAAGTTATTTTTAACTGCGCGGTTCCGGCATTTATAACCGCGCCGGAAGGAATTTTCTCCGTCTCTTCCACTTCCAATAACCCGATAGCGCGCTTGCCGGCAATTGATTTAATTTCGCCTATTTGGTTCCCCGCAAACATTACCACATTGTCGCTGGCGGATGTGCCTGCCACTATCTCCAACTTATATAATTTCCGCCGCACTACACCACGATATTTCGTACGCGCCGTTACCTCCTGTCCGACATAACAACCCTTGTCAAAATCGATGGCATGTAATTCATCCAGATTATTTTGCAGCGGGAAGGATTTTTCTGGAACCAATTCGATTCCGGCCGCCGGAATTCCTCTTGCCACCCTAACTTCTTCATAAAGTTCATATGGTTTTTTCGTGTAACCTTCGCGTTCCAGCAGTTCGAGTATTTTTTCTGATTTACCGATGATGCGACTGCCGAGTGCAGCATCGCGCGGGTCAATAAAGGCGATGCCGTCAGCAGCGAAAGCCTTGACTTCGCCGGGATTTCCTTTCAATGAATCAGCGCCGAGTAACGCGATTGGCGGCTGGTAATCCGTAGCCTCCAGGATTTCCAGTTGGGATTTCAATTTATACATGGAAAGTTTTTTCAGCAGTTCGGCAGAGCGGGATTTTTCCGCGTCAAGTAGCAGCATATCGCCGATTTCTGCCACGAAAACATCGAACAGGAATTTTCCCTGTGGCGTCAGTATTAGGGCGTATATCGCATTTTTCGCATCAACTTTATTCACGTCATTGCTGATAATTCCTTGCAGGAAATTTTTGCGGTCATCACCAGTAACACTAATGATCGCCCTGTTTTCAAGTGGAATGTAAAATTTATCCATAGCGGCGGTTTTCCATTATTTGTGCCAGGGCGACGGAGATTTTTCCGCCCACTGATTTCTGGTCATATTCCAGCCGTGCGGTTTTATATCCACCATCGGCCACCCATTCGGCGAGTTGTTGGTTCTTTATCAATTTCTCCAGCACATCGGCCATTTGCCCGGCATCGCCGCGGCGGAAAATCAGCCCGTTTTCCTCATGCCGGATTATTTCGGAAGGTCCTTCGCTATCCGAACTTGCCACTGGTTTTCCATGAGCTAACGCCTCCAACAGCACGATGCCAAAAGGCTCATGCAGCGAGGGCAGGCAGAAAATATCTATCGCCGCGAAGAACGCTTTTTTATCCAGCACCCAGCCCGCGAATATGACATTGTCGGCGAGACCTAGATTTTCGACCATCTCTTTCAGATACCGCTCTTCCTCACCGGTTCCACCGATGACGGCGGAAAAATCCACTGACCTAGATTTTAAAATCGCCAACGCCTCTAGGAAATTATCGAATCCTTTTTTTTTCACGAACCGGCCCATCGTTCCGATAATCGGCTTTCTGCCCTGCCATCCGGAAAAATTGAACACGGTGTTTTCGGTTTTCACCATGTTTGGAATGCGGTGGATTTTCTGCATATCAATTCCTTCGGTGATCAGGCTTTTTTCCAGATGTGCGGTGATGCAGAAGAACGCGTCGGCGCTCAGCAGCCGCTTGAAATTATAATTATGCACGACAGCAATGATGGGGGTATGCTGGAAATTCGTCCTTTTAAGCAAAGTGAAAGCGCGGGAGCCGTGGGTGATGATGGCATCGGGATGGAAATCAGTCAGAATTTTTTTGATATGTAAAATCGAAAGATAATCCCATCCGCCTAAGCTCCGCACGCGGTAAATCCGCCGGGCGACTGGCCATAAATCATCGATTATCCTAGAACCCGGGCGCACCAGGTTTATTACGCTGTGGCCCTCAGCTTTAAGCGCCGCCGTGTAATCAACAAACGCCTGCTCGATCCCGCCCAGACCTTTTCCGAACATCGCATTTACTATTTTCATTTCTTAAGATGCTGCAGCAGAAATTTTATGCCGATACCGATTCCTTCCGCGTCAATGCCGTGGCCTAAGGCCGGGCGTTCGTGGGTTTCCACCGAGACCCCAAGATTTTCTAGCTGCCGCTTCGCGTCGATCATAGCAAGGAGCGGCACCACCTGATCATCCATGCCGTGAATCAGACAGACCGGCGGTTTGGATTTTATTTCACTATTCAGTTTTGCGTCATGCAGGAAAGCGCCGGAATTGCCGACTATCCCAGCCACCGGATTTTTCCGGCGCAATGCAGAGTAAAGCGCCATCATCGTGCCTTGCGAAAACCCGATCAGCGCCAGATTTTTTTCTGTGAGAGAAAATCTCGCCAACTGCGTATCGAGGAAATCATTTACTATCGATTCTGCCATAGCCGCACCTTGCAGCATTTTTTCCTTAGTTCTTTCTGCAAGCGAAAACCATTGATAGCCGAACGGAGCCATATCGTAGGAAAACGGCCCATTCGGCGAGATGAAATGCGCATCTGGGAATTTTTCAGCGAATGAGTCGGCCAGACCAATAAGATCATTCCCGTCAGCACCGACGCCATGCAGAAAAACGATCAATTGCTTTGCCTCCCTGCCGGAAGCAGGCGGCGTTTCCGGGCCGGACAATATTATTTTTTTCTTAGACGCTATTACCATATTATTTGAGCATTGCGTTTTAGCAAAAAAGCTTTTTCCGCTATGAGCAAGGCGAAGAGCGATGCTGGTACATCGGTTAAGCCTTGCGACGCCGCGGCAAAGCTTTTTTGCACAACCCGAAGGGAAAGATGCTTTTTTATGAAGAAAAGCAAAAAATCCTCCACCGATACATAAATATCGCTGTCGAATTTTGTGCTTTTCTTCATAAAAAATCCTTCTTTCGCAATCATTCAAATAATATGGTAATAGCGTCTTAATTTTTTCTCGATAGAGGATGTTTATTGTAAACCAATTCCTGTAATTTATCCTGCATTATGTGCGTATAAATCTGTGTCGTGGAAATATCGGAATGTCCGAGTAACTCCTGGAGCGAACGCAAATCTGCCCCGTGCGCCAGCATATGGCTGGCGAATGAATGGCGGAGTGCATGCGGTGAGATTTTATCCGGTGCTATTCCGGCTTTTAGAGCTATGGTTTTCAGCATCTGGCCAAACCGCTGGCGAGTGAGATGCCGGTTTTTTGCCTTTCCCCCTTGCTTTTCTGATGGAAACAGGAATGGTGAATCCTTATCTGCAGGCAGGAAAAATTTCCGCATTTTCATGTAACGGGTGAGATTTTTTACCGCTGTAGCGCTGAGAGGTACGATTCTTTCCTTGCCGCCCTTGCCTTTTATCAGCAGAAAATCGATCGTGCCGTTTTTCTTGAGCGCCGATGTTTTAAGGGATAATAACTCGGAAACGCGCAGGCCCGAGCCATAGGCCATTTCCAGCAAAACCAGCGCTCTTATCCCACCCGGGGTATTTTCATCCGCCGCCGCAATCAGGCGGT
>JABDBP010000023.1 GCA_013288565.1 Alphaproteobacteria bacterium
GCTGGCCGGTGATGGGGCACAGGCTAGTGAATTCCGGACAGGTGAACCGCACCACATAATGCTGGCCCTTAGCCGGATTCGGCACTTTTTCGAGCTTCGCCTTTTCCGGCGATTCCGGTATCGCCGATTTGTGCCCGAGTTGGTTTAGGTTTTTGTAGATATTTTCTTTTTTTGCCATTTGCCGAAGGTTTTACTATAACATTCGCACTATGTCCAACCAGCAAATCATCACCCGTTTCGCGCCAAGCCCGACCGGGATGCTGCATATAGGCAGCGCCAGAACCGCCTTGTTCAACTGGCTTTACGCGCGGCACACCGGTGGAAAATTCCTGCTCCGCATCGAGGATACCGATAAGGCGCGTTCGACCCAACCCGCCATTGATGCAATCATAACCAGCATGAAATGGCTGGGCTTGGATTGGGACGATGAGATAGTTTATCAGTCCCACCGTGCCGAACGCCACGCTGAGGTGGCGCTGCAATTATTGGCCGATGGTAAAGCTTATCATTGCTATGAAACGCCGGAGGAATTATTGCAAAAGCGTGAGGCGGCAAAAGCGGAAGGAAAAGTTTATAAATACGATCGCAAATGGCGGGATGCAAAAGAAAAACCGCCAGCAGGCGTAAAACCTTCCATCCGCGTCAAAGCACCTTTAGAGGGCGAAACCATCATCCGCGATCAGGTGCAGGGCACCGTCACCATCAAAAACAGCGAACTCGATGACATGGTGCTACTGCGCTCTGATGGTACACCCACTTATATGTTGGCCGTTGTCGTCGATGACCACGATATGGCCGTAACCCACATCATTCGTGGAGACGATCACCTAACTAACTCGGCACGGCAGATGATTATTTACGAAGCGATGGGCTGGCAGCTGCCAATATTCGCCCATATTCCGCTGATCCACGGGCCGGACGGCGCGAAGCTCTCCAAGCGCCATGGGGCACTTGGGGTTCAGGAATATGAAAAAATGGGATATTTGCCGGAGGCTTTGTGCAATTATTTACTCAAGCTCGGTTGGAGCCATGGTGATGATGAGATTATTTCGCAAGACCAGGCGATAAAATGGTTCGATCTTTCTGGCATCAACAAAGCCCCGGCCCGGCTCGATTTTGATAAGATGAAGAATCTCAATGGGCATTATATCAGGGAAGCGGATGATGAGAGGTTGGTAGAGATGATTGTGCCGATATTAAACAAGAAGTGTGGGGAAATTTCACCGGCAGTTAAGGAAAAGCTCAAAAAGGCCATGCATTCCTTAAAAGAACGAGCAAAAACAATATTGGAGTTAGCGGAATCGGCAGAATTTTACGTGATGCGACCGGCGGTGGACGAAAAGATGGAGGATGAGAAGATCAAAGGTATTCTTCCCATCCTGGAAAAAATTACCAATTGGACGCATAAGGAAATCGAGGTAAAAATCAAAGAATTCCTGACCGCAAACAACCTAAAACCCGGCGCGGTTTTTCCGGGTCTCCGCACCATGCTAACTGGCTCGCACTCCTCTGCCGGCGGTATTTTCGAGATCATGGAGATTCTTGGGCGTGAGGAAAGTTTAAAGCGCCTTAGCAATACCTAAACATCCACCACGCACCATACCGGCGCGTGGTCGGAGGCTTTTTCCGCCGCGCGTGGGCGTTCGTCAATGCCTGAATCCGTCACTAGATCGGCGGCGCGGGGCGAAGCCAGCAGCAGATCGATCCGCATTCCCTGGTTTTGCTGGAATGCACCCGCCCGGTAATCCCACCAGCTATATTGCTTTTTCTCTGGGTGCTGGGCCCGGAAAATATCGGTGAACCCCAGATGCAAAATCGCATTCAGCCGTGCCCGTTCTTCCGGATGGAAACAGGTGGTTCCCTCCAGCCGGATCGGATCGAAAACATCGATGGCTGATGGCGCAACATTATAGTCGCCGGCGATTATCAACACTTCGTCATATTCCAGAAGCTTTTGTTCATGTGCTTTAAGCCGCTCCAGGAATTTTAATTTATAGATGAATTTTTCGCTACCCGGCTGCTGGCCGTTCGGTACGTAAACGCTGGCGACACGGAGGATTTGGCCGGAAACCGAAATCACTGATTCGATATACCGCGCTGCGTCATCCGCTGCATCACCGGGAAGGATTTTTATTGTTTCCTCGATAGGGAATTTGGAGAGTATTGCTACACCATTATAGGTTTTCTGGCCCTGTGCCGCGACGTTATACCCCAATTCCTCGATTTCCAAGTAAGGGAATGCCTGGGTTTCGCATTTCAATTCCTGGAAAAGCACGATATCCGGAGAATTTTCCTTTAACCAGGCGATCACGCCGCCCAGCCGGGATTTTATTGAATTTACGTTCCAGGTGGCGATTTTTATAGGCATGGATTATATATACTAATTGCGTAAGAAATTAATTTTAATCCCATCTTATCTTTTTATCTTGTATTATTTTTAAAATTCAAAAATTAAATGGAATTTTAATATGAATCTTTGGCAAGCATTCAAAACACATCAAGGAAAACCAATCAATAAATGGATGCATTATTTTCCCATCTATGAAAGGCATTTATCCGGGTGGCGTAATAAAAATTTAACATTTATTGAGATTGGCGTATCCGAAGGCGGCTCGTTGCAAATGTGGCAAAGGTTTTTCGGGCCCATGGCGACCATTGTTGGAATTGATATTGACCCTAAATGCAAAGCGCACCAAGAGCGAGACATACACGTTAGAATCGGTGACCAAAGCGACACAAAGTTTCTTGCATCCATAATTGCTGAATTCGGGACGCCAGACGTTATTTTGGACGACGGAAGCCATGTAATGGCGGATATATGGAAATCATTCGAATTTCTATACCCAAAGTTATCAAAAAATGGGCTTTACATTGTTGAAGACCTACACACTGCATATTGGGAACAATTTGGTGGGGGAGTTAATAATCCCGGATCATTTATCAATATCAGCAAAACGTTTATCGATAAACTGAATGCGGATTATGTGCCAGGCGTTATCACGCAGGATTTTATGACAAGATTTACTTTTGCAATAAGTTTTTATGATAGCATGGTTGTTTACGAGAGAGGGGTTATACCCATTAAATCCGGTATAATAGTGCCCAGTGAATAGAATGCCCCTCATAGGAAAAGACTGAATCGATTTGGGACGCAGACTTTATGGGCATAGAAAAAGCGAAATACCTCAAGGAAGTAAGGAACCAATATGAGAATTATCCATATCCTCGGCGGAACCCTGAGGATGAATGGAAAAAGATATGGCAGCCGTTTTTTGATTCGCTCGATCTGATTAATTATTTTGGATTCGCGGGCAAAAAGGATTTTTCCAAAAATTTCCGTGCGCTGGTTGCCGGGGGAGGGACGGGCGATGCAACCACTTATCTGGCCGAGCAGCTAAGGGGCACCGATGCTGAAATAGTGCAGATAGATATGAGTTCTGCCTCCATAGAAATCGCCAAAAAAAGATCGGAGATAAGGGGCTTAAAGAACACCAGCTTCATCCATAATTCGTTGCTGGAATTGCCGAACCTTGATATTGGCAAATTCGATTATATAAATTGCAGCGGCGTTTTGCACCATCTTGCCAACCCTACGGAAGGCCTGCTGTCCTTGAAATCTGTGCTGAAAGACGATGGGGTGATGGGAATAATGGTTTATGCTGAGTATGGCCGCACCCCGACATATTTCATGCAGGAACTGATGCGCATGATCAATAAAGGCGAGCCGAATTTGCAGCAACAAGTCGCCAATTGCAAAACCGTATATTACGAACTGCCGGGAACCAATTGGGTGAAAAGGGACGAGGCGGCGTATCAAGATGAAATCGACCAATCGGATGATGTCGGCTTTTACGATCTGTTCCTGCATACCCAGGATCGCGCTTATACCGTACCGCAGGTTTATGATTGGGTGGCGGAATGCTGCCTGAAGCTGCTTACCTTCCTCGATCAATACGGAAATGAGAAAGCATTATATTCGCCGGCACATTATTTAAAAAACCCCGAGGTCCTTAGCAAAATAGCCGGATTTCCTTTAAGGGAACAGCAGGCAATTGCTGAGATTCTGGCGTGTAATTTCAGGAAACATTCGTTTTATTTGTCGCGGCAGGAAAAGAAAATTCCTGAACTAAAAAACCGGGATAATATCCCGTTTTTCTCCAGCCATTTCAGCCAGGATGGGATATATTCCGGGATATATGATATGGTGGCAAACGGTGCGCCGATGCTTAATGTTTCGAAGCCGCCTAATCAGCTTAGTTTGAAGCTCGGGAATCTGGCAAAACTCATATTCAAATATTTTGATGGCGAGAGATCCATAGCGGAAATTATAGCCAAAGTGAAAAGTGATCCGGAGCTGCCAGATAATATTTCCGCAGAGGAAATATATTTGGAGTTTTCGGATATTTATAAGGCCTTCAATATGTTCGACTGGATGCTGCTTCGGGATAAATCGGTGCCAAATACCGTTAAAAGCGTGAACCAATTGCAGAAGTGTTTTGTTTGAATTTTAGGCGGTAGCTTCTTTGCCATAGTCCATCCTGCATTCACCAAGCAGGGACATCAGATTCTCCACATATCCCTTCAACTCGACATGATCTTCCCGGATGATTTTTGCCAGCGCCGCCAGCGTCTTCATTATATAAGATTCGCCGTTCGTTAGGCTTGTGTACGAAGCTTCCTTCTTTTGCGTGAGTCTACGCATCTCGGCCAATAATTCGTTGTTATATTTGAAAGCGTCCACGACTTTCTTGCATTTATTATAGCAGATGACGATGGCTTGCCTGAGTCTTGCATCCCTGACAGCGCCGATTTTCCAAGCGTTGCTGTCATAAATGGTGAAATAATTTTGGCTTAAAGGATAATAGAAATCCATGATTTCGCCGTCGGCAAGTTGCTCAACTCTGCTACCGATGCGGCGCATGTGAAACTCCCAAATGGTGCTGATTTCAACTCCGAGCGCATCCAACATGTTCTGCACTTCTCTTGCCGCCTGGCGCTCCTCTTTTTCGTTCTCGAGACAAATGGCCTTGTCAGCGGCCTTCAGGGTGAAATAGCCGGTTACGCCGCTGCCGCCGACCGCAGCCAGCAGCCCTACTGTCACGTTTATCAATTCAGGAGGGAATGGCATATTTTTTATACCTCATGTTATTTTTCTACAGAATAAATTTGCTCAAATCGCTCTGTTTGGTGATGTCGCCGATGTGCGATTGGACATAATTTTTGTCGATTTCGATTTTCTCGCCGCCTTTTTCACTGGCCGCAAAGCTGATTTCCTCGAGCAATTTTTCCATGATTGTGTGCAGCCTTCTCGCGCCGATATTCTCGATGTTTTTATTCACCTCAGTAGCAAGTTTAGCGATTTCCTTGATGCCGGTTTTGCTGAAATTTAACGTAACTTTTTCGGTTTCCATCAATGCGGTATATTGCCGGGTGAGGCTTGCTTCCGGCTCGGAGAGAATCCGCACCATGTCGGCCTCAGTCAAGGCTTCCAGCTCAACGCGGATTGGCAGGCGTCCCTGCAGTTCCGGCAATAAATCCGATGGTTTTGCCATATGGAATGCACCGGATGCGATAAATAAAATATGGTCGGTTTTCACTGAGCCGTATTTGGTGCCAACCGTGGTGCCTTCGATCAGTGGCAATAGATCGCGCTGCACGCCCTCGCGGCTCACTTCCGCGCCGCGAATTTCGCTACGGGCGGTGATTTTATCGATCTCGTCCAGGAACACGATGCCGTTATTTTCCGTGGATTTTATCGCCTCGCGGATGATTTCATCCTGGTCGATGAGCCGGTCACTTTCCTCATCCAATAATATGCCGTAAGCCTGTGCCACCGTCATTTTCCGTGTTTTGGTGCGCGAGCCGCCCATGGCTTTTCCCATAATTTCATTCAAATTTATCATGCCGATCTGGCCGCCGGGCATTCCGGGAATATCGAACGTCGGGAATCCGCCGCCGGGCCCGCCGGTATCAGCTACCTGGATTTCTATTTCCTTTTCGGCCAATTCGCCGGCATGGAGTTTTTCGCGGAATTTCTGCCGGGTTTCCGGGCTGGCGGTTTTGCCGACCAATGCGTCCAAAATCCGCTCCTCCGCTGCGGTTACGGCTTCCGGTTTCACGTCCTTATGCATTGCGTCGCGCGCCATGTTGATGGCGATTTCGACCAGGTCGCGGATGATGGAATCGACATCGCGGCCGACGTAACCCACTTCGGTGAATTTCGTCGCTTCGATTTTTATGAATGGGGCATTGGCGATTTTGGCCAGCCTACGCGCGATTTCGGTTTTGCCGACGCCAGTAGGCCCGATCATCAATATATTTTTCGGGGTGATTTCCTCGCGCAGATTTTCCGGCACACGGAGGCGGCGATAGCGGTTGCGCAAAGCAATAGCCACAGCCTTTTTCGCATCATCCTGGCCGACAATGAACCGATCAAGCTCGGCTACGATTTGTTGTGGGGTGAGGGAACTCATAATACTACCTTGTCATTCCCGCGAAGGCGGGAATCCATCGTGAAAAAAACCGAGAATTCTCTGGAATATGGATCCCTGCCTTCGCGGGGATGACAACTTCGTTGTCACTTTATCTTCTCCAGCGTTATATTCTCATTCGTATAAACACAAATTTCTGCCGCGATTTTCATTGATTTGCGGACGATTTCCTCGGCATCCATATCACTATTCTCCGCCAATGCCCGCGCAGCTGAGAGCGCATAATTCCCGCCGGAGCCAATCGCTGCGATTCCGCCTTCCGGCTCCAGTACATCGCCGATTCCGGTTAGAACCAATGAATTGTTTTTATCGACAACGATCATCATCGCTTCCAGCCGCCGCAAATATCTATCTGTCCGCCAATCTTTCGCCAATTCCACGCATGCGCGCACCAATTGTTTCGGATGCTTCTCCAATTTCGTTTCCAGCCGCTCGAACAACGTCAGCGCATCGGCGGTTGAACCGGCAAATCCAGCCAATATTGAGCCATCGGCGATTTTCCTGATTTTATTGGCGCTGGATTTCATTATGGTAGGGCCCACGGAAACCTGCCCGTCCCCGGCCAGCACCACTTCTTTGCCCTTGCGTACGGTCAAAATCGTCGTGCCGTACCATTTATTTTTGTCTGTATGATCCATTCGTGTTAGTGTATATGGTAAATACTGATAAATATTCAAGTATTAACATGAGAAAGGCAACTGTAGAGCGCGCTACCAAAGAGACGAAAATAAAAGTCTCCGTCAATTTGGACGGCACGGGGAAATATAAGGTGGCAACCGGCATTGGGTTTCTCGACCATATGATGGAGCAGCTTTCGCGCCACAGCCTGATCGACCTGGAAATCAAGGCCGAGGGCGATTTGCACATTGATTACCATCACACCACCGAGGATACCGGAATTACTGTCGGCCAGGCGATTACCGATGCGTTGGGCGACCGCAAAGGCATCACCCGGTTCGCGCATGCTTATATCCCGATGGATGAGACTTTAAGCCGCGTGGCGCTTGATATTTCTGGGCGGCCATATTTGATTTGGAAGGTGAATTTTACCCGCGATAAGCTGGGCGATATGGATACCGAATTATTCAAGGAATGGTTCGGCGCTTTCGCGCAAAGTTCCGGCACTACGCTGCATGTGGAGAATCTTTACGGCACCAATAACCACCACATAATAGAATCATGTTATAAAGGTCTGGCGCGAAGCCTTCGTGCGGCAATCCAGATTGATCCGCGCGCGGCGAAAAAAATACCTTCCACCAAAGGAATTCTTTGATGATCGGTATGAAAATATATACGGTTTATGCCAAGCCGGGTGATGCTGAGAGTGCGGTTGCGGTAAAGGAAGGGTTTTCCTGGCTGGCGTTTTTTGTGCCGTTTCTCTGGATGCTTTACCGGCGGATTTGGCTGGCAGCAGCCCTGCTTTTCCTGGTCAATGTCGCGATTATGGTGTTGGCGGACGCGAAGCTGGCAGACCCGGCGATCTGGGTTGCCATCCACCTCATTATCATGCTGATATGCGGGTTTGAGGGCAATGGTTGGCTGGAAAAAACTCTGCTAAAACGTGGGTTTGAGCTGAAAGATATAATCGTCTCACAAGATGAATTCAGGGCGAAATATAAATTCTTGCGGCGGGAAATGAAAGTCTGCCATTCTGCCTAAAGCAAATGAACGTTGTAATCATCGATTATAAATCCGGCAATCTGCGCTCGGCGGCCAAGGCGTTTGAGAAAGTAGCGGCTGGGGGAGTGGTGAAAGTTTCTGATAATCCGGATGATTTAAAAAATGCGACTCACATAGTGTTGCCGGGAGTTGGCGGATTTGCTGACTGCATGGCGGGAATCCGGGCCGTCCCGGGATTGGTGGAGGAAATGGAAACGCAGGTTTTGCAAAATAAAAAGCCGTTCCTCGGGATTTGCGTCGGTATGCAATTATTAGCGGAAAAAGATTATGAGCATGGGGTGCATAAAGGATTCGGCTGGATCAAAGGTAAGGTAAAAAAAATCAGGAGAATCACGCCGGAAATGAAGGTTCCACATATGGGCTGGAATAATTTAAAGATACGCCAAAACCATCCACTGGTTGCTGGGATAAAGTCTGGTGAGCATACTTATTTCGTGCATTCGTATAAATTCATCTGCGCCGATGAAAATGATTTGGTGGCGGAAGTGTATTATGGCCGGAAAATTACATCGATCATCGCGCGCGGAAATATTTTCGGTGCGCAATTCCACCCGGAAAAAAGCCAGGAAACTGGGCTAAAATTCATTAGGAATTTTTTGCAAATAAAATGATCTTCTATCCCGCAATTGATTTGAAAAATGGCAAATGTGTGCGCTTGAAGCAGGGTATGATGGATGACGCCACCGTTTTTGCCGACGACCCGGCGGCGCAAGGCGCAAAATTCGCTGCTGCTGGCGCCGAATGGCTGCACATAGTAGATCTTGATGGTGCGTTCAGCGGGAAATCGGAAAATGGCGCGGCAGTGAAATCGATTATAGCTAATTGTAAAATCAAATTGCAACTTGGCGGTGGCATCAGGACACTGGAGAGCATAGAAAAATGGCTGAATCTTGGTATTTCGCGGGTGATTCTCGGAACCGCGGCACTGCAAAACCCTGCCCTGGTTCGTGAGGCTTGCGGAAAATTTCCCGGTAAAATTGCGGTTGGCATCGACGCGAAAGGTGGCAAGGTCGCAACCTCCGGATGGTCGGTGGTCTCGCAGGTTTCGGCCGAGGAGCTGGCAAAAAAATTCGAAGATGCCGGAGTCGCCACCATCATCTACACTAATATTGATCACGATGGAATGATGGAAGGCCCGGATATCAAAAGCACGAAAAGCCTGGCGGAAAGCATAGCAATTCCAGTCATTGCCTCGGGCGGCGTTTCTTGCATTGAAGATTTGATCGAGCTGAAGAAAATAGAAAAATTTGGTGTAAAAGGTGTGATTGCTGGCCGTGCTATTTATGAAGGCGCGATAGGTGTTGCCGAGGCGATAGCGGCGCTCAAATGCTGAAAGTTCGTATTATCCCATGCTTAGACGTGAAAGACGGAAGGGTGGTTAAGGGCGTGAATTTCGTAAATCTTGTCGATAGTGGCGACCCGGTGGAACAGGCCAAAATCTATGACAAGCAAGGCGCTGATGAATTATGTTTTCTCGATATTTCCGCCTCACACGAAGGCCGTGGCATCATGTTGGATGTGGTGGCGAAAACCGCGGAGCAATGTTTCATGCCGCTTACCGTTGGCGGTGGGGTGCGGACAGTGGAAGATATAAGAAAACTGCTGCTTGCTGGGGCAGACAAGGTTTCGATAAACACCGCCGCGGTGGAGGGCCCGGAATTTGTGAAACAGGCGGCGGAAAAGTTCGGCAGCCAATGCATTGTAGTTGCAATCGACGCCAAAAGAACTGCGCCGGGAAAATTTGAGATTTTCACTCATGGCGGCAGAAACGCCACGGGAATCGAGGCGCTGGAATGGGCAAAAAAGATGCAAAATTACGGCGCCGGGGAAATTTTGCTGACCTCGATGGATAAGGATGGTACAAAATCCGGATTCGATATAGAATTGACGCGTGCGGTGGCAGATTCGGTGGATATTCCGGTCATCGCATCCGGTGGTGTCGGGAAACTGGAGGATTTTGTGCAAGGCGTTAAAGAAGGTCATGCCAGCGCGCTTTTGGCGGCTTCGGTCTTTCATTTCGGAACTTTTTTGATTCCGCAGGTGAAGGAATATTTAATGAAGAATAGTGTACCAGTAAGAATATGAGCGATACTTTAAACGAACTTTACAAAATAATTTGCGCACGCAGAACGGCAGATAAAAATATTTCCTACGTTGCGAAAATTTTTGCCAAGGGGCGGAAGAAAATTGCGCAGAAAGTCGGTGAAGAGGCAGTGGAAACCGTTGTCGCGGCACTGGCGGAAGGCAAGCAGGAATTGATTGAGGAAAGCTCGGATTTGTTGTTTCACCTGCTGATTCTCTGGGCCGATTGCGGTGTTACTCCACAGGAAATAATTTTAGAGCTCGAAAGAAGAAGGGAGAAAGGAAAAAATCCCGATAAGCCTCAGCAAATGTAGGGTATGCAAACCTTTCAGGAAATCGGCACTATTCTTAGAAGTGAGAGGGAGAGCCGGAAACTCAGGATTGAAGACGTTGCCAAATCCTTGAAAATCCGGGCATCTTACCTTACGGCGATGGAGGAAGGTAGGATAAAAGAATTGCCCGGCGCGATATACAGCCTCGGCTATCTCAAAATATATTCTGATTTTCTTTTGCTGGAATCGGCGGAAATTGTTCAATCTTTTCGCAATCTCGCGGAATCGGAATTTTTTTCCGGTGGCATGGTTTTGCATGGTGACCCATATAGCCATGAGCTGAAACCAACGGCGGGCATAGTTTTTATTTCGTTGCTGATGGTGGTAATACTGTATTTTTTCTGGTATGAGGCTATTTATTCTCCCGGATTTGATAGCCGAAAATACAGTGCCGTCAGGGAGAAAGCGCTGATCGAAAAAGCCAAGGCATTATACGGAACAGAAAACCAATGAGCGTACGTCCATATAGAGATATTCACCGTCGAAAATCACGGAAAATAATGGTAGGAACCGTGCCAGTCGGCGGGGATTCGCCCATTACCGTGCAGACCATGACAACCACGCCGACAGCCGACTTGCGTGCAACTATCGAGCAAATCCGCGAATGCGAGGAGGCGGGAGCAGATATAATCCGTGTTTCCGTACCGGATGAGGCATCGACAGCGGCGCTCAAGGAAATAGTGAGGGCAGCGAAGGTTCCTATAATTGCAGACGTGCATTTTCATTATAAACGCGCGATCGAGGCAGCAAAATTCGGTGCGGCTTGCTTGCGCATTAATCCTGGAAATATCGGTTCGGACGAACGTGTAAAGGAAGTAGTGAAAGCGGCGAAAGATTATGGCTGTTCGATGCGGATTGGTGTTAATGCCGGGTCGCTGGAAAAAAATTTACTCGAAAAATATGGTGAACCTTGTCCGGAAGCGATGGTGGAAAGTGCGCTCTATCATGCGAAAATTCTGGAAGATAATGATTTTTGCGAATTCAAAATCAGTGTCAAAGCCTCGGATGTTTTTCTGGCGGTCGCGGCTTATCAGCAATTGGCTAGCGCTTGCGATTATCCGCTGCATATTGGCATCACCGAGGCGGGTGGGCTCATTTCCGGCACGGTGAAATCAAGTGTGGGGCTTGGTATGCTGCTCTGGGCCGGCATTGGCGATACGGTGCGCGTTTCACTTTCCGCGCACCCGAAAGAAGAGGTGAAAGTTGCGTTCGAGATGCTAAAAACGCTGGGAATTCGCCATCGTGGCGTGAATATAATTTCCTGCCCATCCTGCGCGCGCCAGCAATTCCAGGTGATAAAAACGGTGGAGGAATTGGAGAAACGCATCGCGCATATCCAAACGCCAATGGATGTTTCGGTAATCGGCTGCGTGGTGAATGGCCCGGGCGAAGCGGCACATACGCAGATAGGGCTCACTGGTGGCGGCAACGGCACGCACTTGGTTTACTTCGACGGCAAGCCGCATCATAAGGTGAAGGATGAAGAATTAGTTGATCACTTGGTGGGGTTGATTGAGGAAAAGGCGAAGAAAATTACTACCGAAAATCCACAAAATAAAAGTGCGGCTTAAGTAATATGTCCCAGAAACTCCAATCCGTGCGCGGCACGAAAGATTTATTTTTCGAGGAAGCGGAGAAATTCCGATATGTTGTCGATACTGCGTGGAAGGTCGCGAAAAGCTATGGATTCCGGGAAATCCACACGCCGATTTTCGAATTCACCGAAGTGTTCAAACGCACGCTTGGCGAAACTTCCGATGTGGTTAATAAGGAGATGTACACATTCGAGGACAAGGGCGGCGAGAGCATCACGCTCCGCCCAGAATTTACTGCCGGAATCGCGCGCGCATTTATCTCCAACGGATTGCAGCAGAATTTACCACTGAAATTATTCTCCGCCGGACCGTTGTTCCGCTACGAACGCCCGCAAAAAGGCCGCCAACGGCAGTTTCATCAAGTGAATTTTGAGTGGTTGGGGGAAAAAGAACCATATGCGGATATTGAAATTATCGCCCTCGCAGATCATTTTCTACAAACGCTTGGAATTAAATCCACCAAGCTGCACCTCAATTCGCTCGGTAATAATGAAAGCCGGGAAAGCTACCGGAATAAGTTGGTTGAATATTTACAAGATTATCGAAACGAACTTTCGGATGATAGCAAAAACCGGCTGGAAAAAAATCCGATGCGGATTCTCGATTCAAAGGACGAGGAAGACAGAAAGATCATAAAAAATGCGCCGCTGATGCCGGAAAGTTTGGATGCGGAATCAAAAGATTTTTTTGCGAAAGTGAAGGAAGGATTAAAGCGTCTAAAAATTGATTTCACCGAAAATCCCAAAATTGTGCGCGGGCTAGATTATTATAACCACACGGTTTTTGAATTTATTTCCGAATCGGAAGAGCTGGGTGCACAGAATACGATTTTGGCTGGTGGCAGATATGATGGCCTGATTGCCAATATGGATGGCCCGGAAACCCCGGCAGTCGGGTTTGCGGCGGGGATTGAGAGGTTGATGTTGGGAATTGAAATTAAAAAAGAGGAGGAAGAATTAATTGCTTTTCTTCCGATTGGGGAAGAGGCGACTCTAGTTTCTTTAACGATGGTCAATAGGTTTAGAAAAGAGGGTGAAAATTGCGAGATAATTTTCGGCAATAATCTAAAAAAGAAATTGCAGAAGGCTGATAAAATGGGTGCGACTCAGTCGATCATTATAGGGGATAACGAACTCAGGGAAGGGATGTCCATTATTAAAGACATGAAAACCGGTAAAGAAAAGCATGGGCGTTTAGACGGGATAGAAAAAAAATAACATGTCCTTCGAAAAAAAACTCCAGGAATTGATCGTCAAACATTCCGAGATGGAGAGAAAAATGGGCGATCCGGCAGCACTTGGCGGCAAGGAATTTGCCCGGGTTTCCAAGGAATATTCTGATCTGACGCCGATCGTGGATAATATCCATGAGTTTGATAGGGCTAAGAGATCCGTGGCGGAGGCGGAGGCGATTGTGGCCGATCCAGCGATGGATAAGGACATGAAGGAGATGGCCGAGGAAGAGCTTAGGGAATTAAAGAAAAAACTTCCTGAGATCGAGCAGATGTTAAAGGTTTCGCTTTTACCCAAGGACGAGGCGGATGAGAAAAATGCCATACTGGAAGTCCGTGCTGGGACTGGTGGTGAGGAAGCAGCGCTGTTTGCCGCCGTGCTGTTCCGCATGTACCAGAAATACGCGGAAAACCACGGTTGGAAATTCGAGATCATGTCGATTTACGATACGGGTTTGGGCGGATATAAAGAAGCATCGGCGGAAATAACCGGCAAGGGGGTTTTTGCGCGGCTGAAATTCGAGTCGGGTGTTCACCGTGTGCAACGCGTGCCGGAAACCGAGAGCAGCGGCCGGGTTCATACTTCGGCGGCGACGGTCGCGGTTTTGCCGGAGGCCGAGGAAGTCGATATAAAAATCGAGGATAAGGATTTGCGGATCGACGTTTTTCGCTCAAGCGGACCCGGAGGGCAATCGGTGAATACCACCGATAGCGCAGTGCGCATAACCCATATTCCGACCGGGGTCGTAGTGTCCATGCAGGATGAAAAATCGCAGCACAAAAACAAAGCGAAGGCGATGAAGGTTCTACGCTCGCGCATTTATGAGGCGGAGCGTGCGGCGAAAGATGCGAAAAGGGCGGCGACCAGGAAAGGTCAGGTTGGTTCCGGCGATAGATCGGAGCGCATCCGCACCTATAATTTCCCGCAATCCCGCGTTACTGATCACCGTATCAACATGACGCTATATAAAATCGATGCGATAGTGAACGAAGGCGAACTTGATGAAATAATCGAAGCGCTGGTATCAGAAGACGAAGCAGCGCGGCTCTCCGAAAGCCTATAAATTCATCATGAATTTATGCTAAAAACTGCATCTGCCCAACTCAGCGATTCTGGAATCGAATCCCCCATGCTCGATGCCCGGCTCCTGCTTTCGCATTACCTAAAAATCCCGGTTGAAAAAATAATCATCGGAGATTTTTCTCTGACCAAAGCGCAGCAAAACGAATACCAAAAATTGATCGCGCGTAGAAAAGCGGGGGAGCCAGTCGCGTATATAATCGGCAAAAAAGAGTTCTATGGTCGGGAATTTAAAGTCACTAAAGATACCCTGATTCCACGGCCTGATAGCGAGACAATAATTGATGCGGCGCTGAAATATTTCCCCCGGGAATCCAGAGTAAAAATCCTTGATCTCGGCGTTGGAACCGGTTGCCTTTTGCTCACATTGCTGAAAGAATTTCCGCATTCCAGCGGTTTTGGAGTTGACATATCCGCCGCCACCCTTATTATAACCCGAGAGAACAGCGTGAATCTAGGCCTTGGCGACAGGGCAGAATTTGTTTCAGGTTGTTGGGGTGAGGGGTTGAACGGAAAGTTCGGCTTGATTGTAAGTAACCCGCCCTATATCAGAAAAAGCGATTTTGCAAACTTGGCTCCGGAAGTGAAAAACTTTGAGCCGCATATTGCGTTGGATGGCGGAGCGGATGGTGTATCCTGTTACCGCGAGATTCTGCCGCAAGTCGCCAGAATGCTGGCGGGTGATGGGTTTGCGCTGATAGAAATCGGAAAAAATCAGAAACCGGATTTGGTGGAAATAATAAATAAAAATAATCTTTCGCTAGTTGCCGCACATAAGGATTTAGCTGGCATCGAGCGGTGTTTGGTACTCAAAAAAATATAGCAAAAGGAGAATTATGGACCATATGAAACCCAGGCCGCAGATGAAGCGCCGGCCATTCAGGAAACACCGTCCCGACCATAGCCGCTCCGATCATCGGAGAACCGGCTATAACGGCTCGGGCGGCGGCAATGGTGCTGGGGATTCTGGCGGCGGGGTGATCAAAAGAGCACTCGGCGCGCGCGATAAATATCTTGGCCTGGCACGCGATGCACTGGCTGACGGTGACCGCGTCATGGCGGAAAATTACTTCCAGCATGCCGACCATTATCTCCGCATAATAAATTCCGCCGAGCCGGAACCGGCAAGAGCAGCTCCTCAAGCCTCAGAGCCGCAGCAAAATGGTCAGGAAGCTGCCGGAAACACGCAGATCGACACCGTGGAAAACCTCGTGAATCCGGAGTCGCACATCCCGGCTTTCTTACGCGGCGGCACATCGCCACGGACAGAAAATCCTGCGCCACCAGCGCCGGAGCCAGAAGATAACTATAACAGCTGATTACTGCAGCGGTGTTGGGCTTTTCACCTTCAGTTCCCGCGTTTCATCGAAAACAGTATTCATCGCACCGTCCGGCGTCTTGCGGATGAGGGTTATCCGGCCTTTATAAATTCCCGGCGTCCAGAAGTTCATCAAAAGTTTTCTGCCAGCATAGAAAAAAATCACCGCCTTATTCTTTGGGAAATTCGCCTGCTTGGAGAGAATTTCATGCCCGTCCGGTGCAGTAATCCGTATCATCAGCTCATCGTCTTTTTGCACTCCCATCATATCCGCCCAGAGCACCATGAATTTCGCATCGGGCGGGAATTGTAAATTATTATATTCGCCGTCCAGCGCGGCGTCCTCGCTGGGTTCTCCGGCAGCAAAACCGGCGGAAAGCAATGCGGTCGGATTATAGACGAGCTTTTCCCGGGCAGGTGGCAGCCATAGGGAATGGTCAAGTCCGCTACCAGTATTGCAGCCCCAGCCCAGCTGGTCTTGAGTAAACGGATCAATCACCTTGCCGTTATGCCGCACTTCGAAATGCACATGCGGAAATTCCGTATCACCGGAAAGCCCAACTTGCCCGAGTTTTTCCCCGGCCTTAACCTGCTGTCCCGGCTTCACCAATATAGAGCCGCGTTTCATGTGGCAATAGCTGGTTTGCCAGCTCTGGCCGTGATTTATCGTCACGCCGTTGCCGCATTCGGTGCTTTTTATAGTAGCCTGGTCGATTTTCCTGACGCTTATATCAGCCACGCTGTCGCGTAGCCGCTCCACCTTACCGTCGGCGGCAGCCAGTACGTCAACGCCCTCACGCATCCGCACGTAATCAGGCAGCCGGAAATCGGTTCCGGTGTGGTGCGGATAAGTCATTGTGCCGCATTTATAATCCTTATACTCGCCAGGCGTTTGAGATGTATCGACATAATTCTGAATGAAGCAATCCTTGCCCAAATCGCAGGCGATGGGAATCCGGAATTCGATGGCGTTGGCTGGGGGTGCAGAGAGTAGAGTGCAGAGTGCAGAGAAAAAGCACGCGCTCAGCACTCTGCACTCAGCACTTAGCACTCTCACACAACCTCCACCACTACCGGTACGTGATCGGACGGGCCTTCCCAGCCGCGCGCAGCTTTTATCGCGCGATAGGAAATCAGTTTTTTATCCAGCGGTTTCGTTACCCATATGTGATCAAGGCGGCGGCCGCGATCAGATTTTTCCCAGTCGCTGGCGCGATAACTCCACCAG
>JABDBP010000024.1:59-2243 GCA_013288565.1 Alphaproteobacteria bacterium
GGCAAAAAATGCAAAGTCGAAGCACTATTTCAATTACGAACTAATGAAAAAATATAATGGCAACAAGCAGATGAAATCCGGCTGACTTTTTGCGGAGATTTCATTAAGTCGCTTAATGGACAAATCAATAAATGCATCTTCCAGTTCTACTCCACAAAATTTTCTTCCTAAACGAATCGCGGCAATACCCGTAGTGCTGCTACCAGCGAATGGATCAAAAACAAAATCTCCCGGTTTTGTCGACGCTTCAATGCAACGCTCTAAAAGACCAACAGGCTTCTGCGTTGGATGTTTGCCATACTCTTTTTCGGCGTTGCTGGGGGAGGTAAACCGCCACACGGATTTCATCTGCTTGTTGCCATTATATTTTTTCATTAGTTCGTAATTGAAATAGTGCTTCGACTTTGCATTTTTTGCTGACCATAACACTGTTTCTGTGGAATGGGTAAAATAGCGACACGCGAGATTTGGTGGAGGGTTCGGCTTTTCCCAAGCTATATCATTTAGTAATTTATAGCCAAGTTGTTGCATGGCATATCCGATCGAATATATCACATGCATCGTGCCGGATACCCAAATTGTTCCGTTAGGTTTTAGCAGCTTCTGGCATCGGGACAGCCATTCCAGATTAAACGCATGGTTAACTTCCGGTCCTTGCGATCTGTCCCATTTGCCCTTATCTACCTTGACCATCTTTCCGGCCTGGCATGTGATACCGCCATTTGAGAGAAAATAAGGCGGATCGGCAAAGACCATGTCAAAGCACCCCTGTGGGTGCTTTGCGCTAATCATATCCATGATTTCTAGGCAGTTGCTCTGATAAAGGTATGCTCCCACCTCACGGTTTGATAATACTAATCGTGAGGGTGTAGCGAATGATCCCGGTTCAGAAAATCCATAATTCCAATTTCCTTCAAGCAGATGAGCCAGATCGTGCTCCAGATTGCTAGTGTAATTCACATGAGTCATGATCCGAGATTACTTTTATTTTTTGCGTTAGTAAACGCTTCATTATATCCTGGGTGCCTCTACGTCACTGATGGTTGGTGCGGTCTATAGCGAACCAGTCTCTTGCCCGCTTTCGCCCTCTCGCCGCGCAAGCGCTGGCGCAGCGGGTCGGGCTACAGCGCGGCAGTCTCCGCTCTAATCTCACTACGTCTTGGCTCGCCAAGCCGTAGCTCGAAGAGCGTAGGCTGGTGGAGCTGATCGGGATCGAACCGACGGCCTCGTCATTGCGAACGACGCGCTCTCCCAACTGAGCTACAGCCCCTCCGGGCAAAAATTATAGAAGTTTTCTCGGAATGAGCAATATGCTATTAGGTTAAAAATGTCGGAAAAAATCTATAAAGTTCCCGCTAAGCTCGCGAAATCGGCATGGATCGATAGGGAAAAATACCAACGCTGGTATAGAGAATCCATCGAAAATCCAGATGAATGCTGGGGCAAGCAGGCGGCGCACCTTGATTGGATTTCGCCGTGGGAAAAAGTGAAAAACACTTCGTTTGAATCTGGTAATGTTTCGATAAAATGGTTTGAGAGCGGGAAATTGAATATTTCCGGCAATTGTCTCGATCGGCATTTGAAAGAACGCGGTGATAAAACCGCAATAATCTGGGAGGGTGACTCGCCCGATGAATCGAAGAAAATCACTTATCGAGAACTGCACCGGGAAGTTTGCAAATTCGCCAATGTATTGAAGAAATACAGCGTGAAAAAAGGCGACCGGGTGATTATCTATCTTCCGATGATCCCGGAAGCAGCGGTTGCAATGCTTGCCTGTGCGCGGATTGGCGCAGTGCATTCTGTGGTGTTTGCCGGATTTTCGGCTGCTGCGCTGAAAGGCCGCATAGAGGATTCCGGGGCGAAGTTGGTTATAACCGGGGACGAGGGACTGCGCGGCGGAAAGAAAATCGGCTTGAAAAATAACGTGGATGAAGCGGTTTCCGGAACGAACATAGAAAAAATCATCGTCGTAAAACGTACCGGTGGGGCGGTGAATTTTCAAGTAGGCCGGGATGTCTGGTATCACGATGAAATGGCTGGAGCGAACGAAAATTGTGAACTGGAAATCATGGATTCCGAGGATCCGCTATTTATTTTATACACCTCTGGCTCGACCGGAAAACCGAAAGGCGTGTTGCATACCAGCGCCGGATACCTGCTTTTCGTGACGCTCACCAATAG
>JABDBP010000024.1:2253-15287 GCA_013288565.1 Alphaproteobacteria bacterium
TATAAAATAAATAGCGGATCCTCGGAATCCATGATTTCCAGTTCACAATTTTCGTGACGCTCACCCATAAATATGTTTTCGATTATCATGAGGATGAAATCTATTGGTGCACCGCCGATGTCGGCTGGGTGACGGGCCATAGCTATATAGTTTACGGGCCGCTTTGTAATGGCGCGACGACGCTGATGTTCGAGGGTGTGCCGAATTACCCGGATTTCTCTAGGTTCTGGCAAGTTGTGGATAAATATAAGGTAAATATTTTCTATACCGCGCCGACTGCAATACGCGCATTGATGAAAGAAGGTAATGATTGGGTGAAAAAAACTTCCCGTGCGTCGCTGAGAATCCTAGGTTCGGTCGGCGAGCCGATAAATCCGGCGGCGTGGGAATGGTATTATCACACAGTAGGTGATGCGCGCTGCCCGGTTATGGATACCTGGTGGCAAACGGAAACCGGTGGGCTGATGATTACTCCGCTCCCAGGCGCAATCGACTTAAAACCGGGCTCGGCAACGTTACCATTTTTTGGTGTAGAGCCGGTGATAGTCAACGAAAAAGGTAAGGTGCTGCATGGCGAGGCGGAAGGATATTTATGCATCGCAGATTCATGGCCAGGCCAGGCGCGGAGCATATGGGGCGATCATAAAAGATTCGAGGAAACTTACTTTAGCCAATATCCGGTAATGTATTTCACCGGCGACGGCGCGCGGCGAGATAAGGATGGATATTATTGGATAACCGGCCGAGTGGACGACGTGTTGAACGTTTCTGGCCATCGCCTGGGAACCGCGGAAATCGAAAGCGCTCTAGTATCGCATGGGAAAGTTGCGGAGGCGGCGGTCGTTGGGTTCCCGCATGAGATAAAAGGCCAGGGAATTTATGCGTTCGTGATTTTGAAGAGCGGAGTTTCCCCTGAATCCGTCACAAAAGAACTAATCGCCCACGTCCGCCGCGAAATCAGCCCAATTGCCAGCCCGGATATAATACAAATAGCTTCCGGCCTGCCGAAAACACGGTCGGGAAAAATTATGCGGCGTATCTTAAGGAAAATCGCGGAAAATGACTATTCCAATCTCGGCGACACCAATACTCTGACTAACCCGGAAATCGTCGAGGAATTGATAAGGGGACGGATGAAATAATGCTGCGTAACCAAATTCTTGTATATCTCCTTCGTTGGTAGTAAATTCCTGAAAAGACCATGCCAGCGCCCAAGAAAAAAATCCTGATAATCGAGGATAATGTGATGAATATGAAGCTGTTCCGCGACCTGCTGGACGCGCACGGCTTTGCCATAATCGAGACCGATAACGGAGCCATGGCGGTGGATATGGTGCGGAAAATCCTACCCGATCTCATCCTGATGGATATACAGTTGCCCGAAATTTCCGGCCTGGATATAATCCGCGAGATGAAAAACGCTGAGGAGATCCGGCACATCCCGGTAATAGCGGTAACAGCTTTCGCCATGAAGGATAACGAGGCGGAAATCATGGCTTCCGGCTGCGAGGCTTATGTCGCCAAGCCGATTTCCATTGAGCCATTCATGGAATTGGTGGAGAAGTTTTTGCGGTGAGCGCGCGCGTATTGATAGTCGATGATCTGCCGCAGAATGTGAAGCTTCTAGAAGCTAAGCTCACCAACGAGTATTACGATGTCGCCGCCGCCTATAGCGGCAGCCAAGCACTGGCCAAAGTCAAGGGCTTCTCGCCTGACATAGTCCTGCTGGACGTGATGATGCCGGACATGGATGGATTCGAGACCTGCCGGCGCCTGAAAGCCGATCCAGAAACCGCCTATATCCCGGTCGTCATGATAACCGCGCTTTCCGACGTTGCCGATCGGGTGAAGGGTCTGGAGGCAGGAGCGGATGATTTCATCACTAAGCCGATAAATGATTTGCATCTGTTCGCGCGCGTCAAATCGCTGGTGCGGTTGAAGCTCATCACCGACGAACTCCGACTGCGCGACCAGACCGGCTCGCAGCTCGGTATAATAGATCAGCCGTTCATCACCGCCGATTTCAATTACAAGGCCAATATCCTGGTGGTGGATGACGATATAGTGGAATCACGTCTGGTTGTGGAGAGATTATCCTTGCTCGGTCATAAGGTAGCGGTTTGCAATCCGAAAAAAACCATGGAGTCCGTAGCGAAAACCGCTTACGACCTTATAATAGTTTCGGCGCAATTAGATGAGATGGATGGCTTAAGGCTCTGCTCGCAAATCAGGAATAGTGAAGCGTCGAGGCAGATTCCGTTGCTGATATTGGTGGAAGGCGATGATCGTGACCTGTTGGTTAAAGGCTTCGAGATGGGGATCAACGATTACCTGGCCACACCGCTCGACCAGAACGAGCTGGTAGCGCGGGTGCGCTCGCAAATCCGCCGCAAGGCTTATCAGGATGCGTTGAAAGCCAATTACCAGAAAAGCCTGTCGCTCGCGGTGGTGGATAGTTTGACCAGGCTTTACAACCGCCGCTACCTGGATGCCCACTTGAAAAACATCGTTGAGCAGGCGGTGGAAAAAGGCAAGGATTTGTCATTAATGACCATCGACATTGATCATTTCAAGCAGGTGAACGATGCGCCGGGGTTCGGCCATCACATCGGCGATGAAGTGTTGCAACAGGTGGCTGAGCGAATATTGAACAGCATCCGCTCAACCGATCTGGCGACGCGCCCCGGCGGAGAGGAATTCGTGGTTGTGATGCCAGGAACAATGCTAAAATCCGCCGCAGAGATCGCCGAGCGCATCCGGTTCGCCATGGCTTCGGTGCCGTTCAAAATCTCGGCGGGCGATGGACAATTGAAATGCACGGTGAGCATAGGCCTTGCCTGCCTGAAAGTTGGAGATTCCGCCGATGCTTTGATGAAACGCTCGGACGAAGCCCTCTATAAAGCCAAAAATGAAGGCCGCAATCGGGTGGTTAACTTATAGCTATATGGGGATGATGGCGCGGTGGCAGCGGAAAATTTGCACAGGCTGCTATTTATGGTTGCAAAATGTCATTATTCCGTAAAGATAATCAGACAGAAATCGGCAACCCGGAAAAAAATATCTTATATTCCAATATATTAGCTATATGCCTATTTTTTGGGCAAATAGGATAATTTCCAGGTTTTTCAACGTCGGAATAAATTCCGCCGGAAGTTATCAACAAACATATCCACAGTTTTTGTGGATATGTTTTTTATAAAAATTGTTGACAGGTAAACCATGCAGGGGCCCGAGGCGATAAAATCATGCCTGGAGAATATGCCGGAAACTTCGGGCGTCTATATGATGACGGCTGAATCGGGCAAGATTCTCTACGTCGGCAAGGCAAAAAACTTAAAAAAACGCGTGGCGAATTATACAGCGCTAGAAAAAAATCCGCGCCGCATCCAGATGATGATCGCGTGGATCGCAACCGTCGAAATCGTTACCACCAACAGCGAGTCCGAAGCGTTCCTGCTTGAGGCGAACCTCATCAGAAAACACAGACCCCGCTATAATATATTGCTGAAAGATGACAAATCGTTTCCTTATATTTTAATCACCGGCGGGGATTTTCCGATGCTCGTAAAACACCGCGGCCAGCGGGGGAAGAAGGGCGATTATTTCGGGCCATTCGCCTCCGCCGATAGCGTGCATAAAACCATCGACACGTTACAAAAAAGTTTTCTTCTCCGTGTCTGTTCCGACAGCGTTTTCAAAAGTCGGAAACGGCCTTGCCTGGAATATCAGATCAAGCGCTGTTCGGCGCCGTGTGTTGGCAAAATCGGCAGGGAGGAATATGGGAAACTGGTGAGCCAGGCGAAGGATTTACTATCGGGAAAAGAGAATAATCTGCAATCTGCGCTGGCGAAAAAAATGGAAGATGCAAGCGGTGCGATGTGTTACGAGGAGGCAGCGGCGTATCGCGACAGGATTAAGGCGTTAAGCCATGTGCGTGCGCATCAACTGATGAGCGTCCTGGGGTTAAAGGATGCCGATATTATCGCGGTTTTCACCAGGGAAGGGGGCGTTTGTGTGCAAGTTGCGTTTTACCGCGCCGGACAGAATTACGGCAGCAAATCATTTTTTCCGAGCAATGCCGAGGATAATTCACCGGCCGAAATTGTAGCGGCATTTCTGCCGCAATTCTATCGTTTCAACGCGCCACCGGCGGAAATAATCATAAATCATCAGCCGGAAGATGCGGCGGAATCGGAGGAAGCGCTTTCGCAAATCGCCGGGCGGAAAGTAGAGATAACCGTACCCTTACGCGGCGATAAACTGGCGCTGGTCAATGATATTTATGCAAAAGCTGCCGAAGCACTGGAAAGAAAAATGCGAGAGGAGACGACCCAGAAATCCTTGTATAATGGTTTGGCAAAAAAGCTAGGCCTGGAAGTGGTGCCGGAGCGGATCGAAGTGTTCGACAACAGCCATATCATGGGCACGAACGCGCTGGGGGGCATGATAGTCGCAACGCCAGAAGGCTTCGCGAAAAACTCATACCGCAAATTCAATATACAGTCGGAAATCACGCCCGGCGACGATTACGGGATGCTGCGCGAGGTTCTTACTCGCCGCTATGGCCGTCTAAAAAAAGAGCACCCGGTACAGGAGGAAGGAGTCTGGCCGGATCTGATTTTGATTGATGGCGGGGCGGGGCATTTGAAAACGGCGGCGGAAGTTTTTGCCGATCTTGGAATCAATGATGTGACGTTTGCTTGTATTGCAAAAGGTCCAGATCGTAACGCGGGTCGGGAGATTTTCCATATGCCTGGGAAAACCCCATTTTCGCTCGAAAAAAACGACCCAGTTTTATATCTGTTGCAGCGCCTGCGCGACGAGGCACATCGTTTCGCAATCGAAGGCCACCGGGCGCGCCGGGCGAAAGCCATAACCAAATCCGAACTAGATGAAATCGAAGGTATCGGCACAAAACGCAAGCGCGCGCTGCTAAATTATTTCGGCTCAGTGAAGGCGATAAAAGATGCGATGATCGAGGATTTATTGAAGGTAGAAGGAATAGATAAAAAAACGGCGCAGGTGATTTTCGCAGGGCTACATGGATAAAAAGTTGACAGTTAGCAGTTGACAGTTGACGGTTAGATGTTACCTCTCAACTAATGCTGAAAAAAATTCCCAACATCCTAACCATTTCGCGGATCGTCATTATCCCGCTGGTGCTGGTATGCCTGTATTTTGCACACCAGGATTTTCATAGTGAATTTAACGATCAGGCGGCAACAGTGTTGTTCATCGTTGCCGGAATTACCGATTTCTTTGACGGTTATCTGGCGCGGGTACTGCAATCGCAATCGAAGCTTGGACGGGTTTTGGATCCGATCGCCGATAAATTATTGGTGGTTTCCTGTCTAGTGGTGCTGGTTTTTTACAACCGCGCCGATATTCTCCCGGCACTGGCGATAATCTGTCGGGAAATCCTGGTTTCGGGACTGCGCGAATTCCTGGCGGAAATTCATATCAGCGTGCCGGTTTCCAAGACCGCTAAGATAAAAACTGGGATGCAGATGGTGGCGCTGGCTTTATTGCTACTTGGGGAAAAAGGTTCAGGCTATCATTGGGTGGAAACCCTGGGCTCCAGCCTTTTATGGCTTGCCGCCGCGCTGACGCTTTTCACCGGATATGCCTATTTAAAGGCCGGGCTTAAGCATATGGAAGAGTAACTTTATTTCTTCCTCCAATATTTATAAACTTTCTTCAGCTCTTCCTCGTAGAAAGCGCCAGACGAGGAATTTTTCTTCAATTTTCCCAAACCCTCCGCCACTTTGAAAAATCCGGTGCCGGGAATGCCGGTATCTTTCCGTACCGCGACGGCGCAGAGCATTGGCCTGCCGGATTTCACTTCGTCTGTGCAGATATTGTTGAAAATTCCATGCAGGCTTGCGCTTCTGGCCGATATGCCGGTTTTACGCGCAATTTCGCCGTAGGTGGTTTTGCTGCCGCTTTTCGCCGCACTGGTTAAAATTCCATATATTTTTTTGTAATGTTCCATATATAATCCTTTTATAATCCCTTTGAAAAATTCCATGAATCAGTTCGACATCATAGCCAAACGCCGGTTCCTGCCAATATTTATCGCGCAATTCTTGGGCGCTTTCAATGATAATGTGTTCCGCTATGCGCTCATCATCCTGGTTACTTACCGGATGGCGGACAAGATTTTCTTCAGCCCGCAGGTGATGGTGGCGTTCGCCGCTGCGACGTTCCTACTGCCGTTTTTTCTGTTTTCAGCGATAGCTGGGGAAGTGGCAGATAAGTTCGGCAAATCGCAGCTGATACGTTGTGCGAAAGCGGCGGAAATCGCGATCATGCTGCTTGGGATAGTTGGAATTTACGCGGAGAGCATTTTAATTATGCTTACTGCGCTGTTCCTGGCCGGAGTGCAGGCGACTTTTTTCGGGCCGCTGAAATATGGCATATTGCCCCAGCATTTGCGTAAAGATGAATTAATCACCGGCAACGGACTGATTGAAGCGGGGACATTCGTCGCGATATTGCTCGGCAGCGTCATCGGCGGCGATACGATATTGTGGATATACGGAAAAACAGCAATCGCTGCAATATTGGTCGGTATCGGAATCATCGGGTTCCTCGCCAGCCTGTATATATTACCGGCGCCTGCCGTTTCGCAGAATTTGAAGATGGATTTCAACATTTTCCGCTCGACCTTCGCGCAGATGAAATATTCGCACGGCAACCGCGCGGTTTTCGTCTCAATAATCGGAATTTCCTGGTTCTGGTTCATCGGCGTCACATTCTTAAGCAACTTGCCGACCTATACTAAAGACGTGCTAGGCGCTAGCGAGGGTGTATTCACTGTGCTGACTAGTCTATTCTCCATCGGTACGGCGATCGGCGCGATCATATGCAGTAAGGTTTTGAAAGGCGAAATCTCGGCCAGATATACGCCCGCAGCTGCCATCGGTATCAGCATATTCATTTTCGACATGTTTCTCGCCGGGCACGACTTTACGGCGAATCCGACTGCAAGCGTCTATATGACACTCAAGGAATTCCTAGAAAATTTTCATTCCTGGCGGCTGATGGCGGATTTCTTGCTAGTTTCCGTCATGGGCGGGATTTATATCGTGCCGCTTTACGCGATGTTGCAGGCGAAAGGAGAAGAATCCCACCGCTCGCGCATCATCGCCAGTAATAATATCCTAAATTCTCTTTTTATGGTAATCGCGTCGGTGGTAACGGCGGTGCTGCTGGGAATTAGCCTGAAAATAGATCAGATTTTTCTTATTCTTGCGGCAACAAATATTTTTATGGCGCTCTATCTTTGCCAACTTCTCCCGGAGAAATTGCTAAAGAAAATATTACGCGGAATTTTCGCACTACTCTATCGCGTGGAGGTGAAAGGGATAGAAAATTACCGTGCGGCGGGTGACAAGGTTGTGATAATCGCCAATCACGTTTCGTTCCTCGATCCTCCGCTGCTTGCGATTTTCCTGCCGGAAAAAATTACCTTTGCCGTTAATAGTTTTATCGCGGAAAAATGGTGGATAAAACCCTCCTTAAGCTTGGTAAAAACTTTTTCCATCAATCCGGCGAATCCGCTCGCCACCAAAATGCTGATCGATGAAATAAAGCACCGGAAGGCTAAAATCGTGATATTCCCGGAAGGTCGCATCACCGTCACCGGCGCGTTGATGAAGGTTTATGAGGGGCCGGGGATGATCGCCGACCGCGCGGGGGCCATGATTTTACCGATCAGAATCGAAGGGCCAGAATATTCGCCGTTCTCGCGCATAACGAAAAAAGTCCGGGTGCGCTGGTTCCCAAAGATAAGAATAACCATCATGCCGCCGCAGAAATTCACCGTGCCGAAGGAAATAAAAGGCCGTGCGCGACGTAAACTCATCGGGCGGAAGCTGGCTGACATCATGATGAATACGATGTTTGCTAGTTCAGAGATAAACAAAACACTCTTCCAATCGCTCATCGCGGCGGAAAAAATTCACGGCGGCACGCATAAGATTTTAATGGACATAGACCGCAAGGAAATTTCCTACCGGCAACTCCTGGCACGAAGTTTCATTCTCGGCAAAAAAATTGCGGAAGATACGGAATCCGGCGAATTCAGCGGCATCATGCTGCCGGGAAGCGCTGCTTGCGTTACCTTGTTTTTTGCTATGCAGGCTTACGGTAGGGTTCCGGCGATGCTGAATTTTGCAACCGGCATAAACAACATGTTGCATGCGGTGAAAATCTCAAGGATTCGGAAAATATACACTTCGCGCCGGTTTGTCGAGATGGCAAAATTGCATAAGGATATTGATAGACTAGCATCCACCGCTAGCATTGTTTATCTTGAGGATTTGCGAGAAACCATCGGGTTTTTCGATAAGGCGGCGGGGCTGGCAAAAACATTTTTTCCGGAGAAATATTGCGCCATAAATTCGCCGGAAAATCCTGCCGCTATCCTATTCACCTCTGGCTCCGAAGGCACGCCGAAGGGCGTTGTGTTGTCACACAGAAATTTCCAGGCCAACCGCTTCCAGGCGCAGGCGATGGTCGATTTTGGCCCGTCCGATATTATCTTTAACGCGCTGCCGCTGTTCCATTCGTTCGGGCTCACCATTGGTGCAATTCTGCCGGTGCTTTGCGGCATCGAGACTTTCCTCTACCCGACGCCGCTGCATTACCGCATGATCCCGGAACTAGTTTACGATACCAACGCCACGCTGATGTTCGGCACCGATACTTTCCTCGCCGGTTATGCGCGGTTCGGGCATCCTTATGATTTCCGCAATGTCCGGTACGTCTTCGCCGGAGCGGAAAAATTAAAAAATGAAACCCGGAAATTGTGGTCGGAGAAATTCGGCGTGCGCATATTGGAAGGATACGGCACCACTGAAACCGCGCCGGTAATCTCTATCAACACCGCGATAAATAGCAAACCGGGAAGCGTTGGTAGAATTCTGCCAGGCATAAAATATGAATTGCGGCCGGTCGAGGGAATAGCGGATGGGGGCAGGTTGGTAGTGGAAGGGCCAAATGTCATGCTCGGGTATTTATCGTCGCAAAATCCAGGTGAAATCATGCCTCCGGAAGCAGGCGGCATAAAAGGCCGGTACGATACCGGCGATATAGTTTCGGTTGATGAAAACGGATTCATCACCATATTGGGTCGGGCCAAACGATTTGCGAAAATCGCGGGGGAAATGGTTTCGCTTACGTTTATCGAGGAATTAATTGCGCGCAAGTGGCTCAAAAACCTGCATGCGGTAATTGCTGTACCGGACGTGAAAAAAGGTGAGCAGCTTATTTTGGCGACCGACGCGGAAAATCTCGATCGCGATCAGCTGGTAAAATTCTCGCACGAGGAAGGAATACCGGAGCTATTCGTTCCGAAAAAAATTATTCATATTAAAGATATGCCGTTGCTGGCCACAGGAAAGATAGACTACCCGGCGGTGCAAAAAATCGTTGCAGAGAGGGAGAAGTAGAAAATTGCGTAAGGACGGAGTTTATTCTCCTACAAGCTCCGCCAGTTTTTTCTCCCATTTTTCGGCGGAGAAATCATCGCGCGGTTTTGCCACTTGCAGGAATTTCCCCCCGCGTTCTAGCCGCTTCATTGCTATAGCGGAAAGAGACGGAACATTAGCTGCTATTTCCTCCATCTCCTCCATTTTTCCGTTGCAATGCAAAATCACGTCACACCCGGCAGCTAGCGATTGCTTGCAGCGCGAAGCGAAACTTCCCGAAAGCGCTTTCATTGAAATATCGTCGGTGAGTAGCAATCCTTCAAACCCTATGTCTTTCCTTATCATATCGATAACTTTGCGCGAAAGCGTGGCGGGATTCTTTTCGTCGATTGCGGTATAAGTTATGTGTGCCGTCATTGCCCATGGCATTTTATTTAAGAGCCGGAATGCTGCAAAATCTGTCGTTTCTAGAGTTTTCAGCGTGGCATCGACCACCGGCAGATGATGATGGCTGTCAGATTTCGCTCGACCATGGCCGGGGATGTGTTTTATTACCGGAATTATACCGCCGTCTTGGAACCCACGGCACATTTCAGTGGCCAATGTTGCGACCATCTCGGGTGTATCGCCGAATGCGCGATTGCCAACTGCTGCCTCATTGGATTCGGGAAACAATATATCCACGACCGGTGCGCAATCGACATTTATCCCTAAAGAAACAAGCTCATGTGCCATCAGGCGGCTGTTGATGTAAACCGCTTTTTTCGCCTCTTCCAAATCGCGCTTCGCCAGTTTAAAAAACACTCCAGCCGGGAGAGATTTCCGGAAATGCGGTGGTTTCAGGCGCGCTACGCGGCCGCCTTCTTGGTCGATCAGAATCGGAATATTAGGATTACTGGAAATTTCCCGAAGTTCTTGGTTAAGATTTTTTATCTGTTCAGGTTTCTTAAGATTCCTGGCAAAAATTATGTATCCAAACGGATTGTGCTTTTTAAAAAAAAATTCGCTCTTCGGCGGAAAGCGAAGTTCCTTCGAAACCAAAAATTGCGGCCTTGATTTCTTTATTTTGGATTGACATTAAAGCATCCCTGCTTGACTGCTAAAAGCTTTCTGCAAATCTCACGCGCCGCCGATTCGCTTTTTACCGGACCGGCCTGGAGCCGGTAGAACCCGCCCTTGTTTTTGATCTCGGCTTTTTCGATTATCGGTTTCATACCGCTCAAATATTGCGCGTATTTTCTGCTGATGCGCATCCAATCCTGCTTCGCCTCGTCCGCCGATTTATAGGCGCCAAGCTGAATTTTTACCGCCTTTACCGCGATTTTTTCTGCCACGATTTTCTTGGGAGATCCCGCCGATTTTTCTTCGTTCGGTTTTTTCTCATCCGATTTTTTTGTTTCTATAACAGGCGCAGCTGCTAAGTTTTCTGGTGGTTTTGCCGTATCGGCATCGTCATCCGGCAATCTATTATCATGAACTGTATTTTCCTGAACCGGCGCTGCGGCGACTTCTTGTATTGCCGGCTTTACCGCTTCCGCCACAGGCTTTGCTTCCACGATAGTAGGTTCCTCCGGTTTGACTTTGCTGCGATCAATCGGCTCTTCCGTTCCTTGTGTCACCACGTTTATACTGCTGTCAGCGCTATCTTCGGCTTCGGATTTGCCCAATGAAATTGCCTCGTAAACCTTCTTTTCATGGCTTGCGGCCTCTTCGGAGTCACTCTGCGCCTCGATTTTATATGGCTTCTCATCTGCCTTCACTATCGGGATTTTCGTGAGATCGACTGGGCCATTCACGTTTTCTTGATAGGCGTTCCAGCCGAGGTAAGCCAGCGCCGCCATGGCTAGAATCGTCCCGGCCACAGGCAATATGTTTTTTAAAATCCTATTCTTCCTGCGTTCCGGTTGCAATAACCGCTGCTGCAACGTCCTGAAATTTTCCGGCTTATTCATTGATATTCCTCTTCATTTACATTTCCTCCACTGGTTCAACCCCGAGCAGTAAAAGCCCGGAAGCGATGGTGAGTTTCAACGCCTTCACCAACGCCAGACGCGCTTTCGAAAGTCCCATATTATCATCGATAAAGAATCTTAAGCTACTATTTTCCGTGCCTTTGTTCCAAAGCGCGTGGAAGGCGGCGGCAAGGTCGTGCAGGTAGAATGCAATGCGGTGCGGCTCATAGCTATTAGCGGCGCTTTCAACGATGCGCGGCCATTCGGCGATCAATTTTATCAGCGCTATTTCACTTTCGTCTTTGAGCAGCGCCAGTTCTTTCTCACCGATGCTTAATATTTCCTTTTCTGTTACCGCAGACGTAGCATTTTTCAATACTGAGCAGGCGCGCGTATGGGCATACTGTACATAGAAAACCGGGTTGTCCTTCGATTGCTCGGTGGCCTTTTTGAAGTCGAAATCCAACACTTCGGTGTGGCGGCGCGTCAGCATTATGAACCGCACTGCGTCCTTGCCGACCGCCTCCACCAGATCGCGCACGGTGAGAAAATTTCCCGCGCGCTTGGACATCTTTATTGGCACGCCGTTTTCCAGCAGATTCACTAGTTGGTAGAGCTGGATGGAAAGCTCCGCCTTGCTGTCGCTTAACGCTGCTACAGCCGCTTGCAGCCGTTTCTGGTAGCCGCCGTGATCGACTGCCAGCACCACCACCATTTTATCGAATCCACGTTTCAATTTGTTATAATGATAGGCTATGTCGGGTGCGATGTATGTCCAGCTTCCATCAAATTTTTTCATCGGTCGGTCAGAATCATCACCGAACTGGCTGGAACGGAACAGCGTCAGTTCTTTCTCTTCCCACTCCACGTTTTCCTTGCCGCGCGGTGGCGGCAAGACTCCCTGGTAAATCAAACCTTTTTCCTGGAGGAGCAGAAAGGCTTCATCCACCGCGTTTTCATCGTTAAGTTTTTTTTCCGATGTAAAAACGTCATGCTTAATACCAAGCAACGCCAAGTCGGATCTGATTATTTCCATCATGGCGTTGACGGTGAAATCTCGGATTTCCTCGCGCGCTTCTTCCGGCAACATTTCAGTTAATTTTTTCCCATATTTCTCCGCCAATTTTTTCCCGACCGGGATCAAATATTCGCCGGGGTAAAGGCCTTCCGGGATTTCGATTTTTTCCCCCAAAGCCTCTCGGTAGCGTAGTAATACCGAATCGAGCAGCTTGATGATCTGCGCACCAGCATCGTTTATGTAATATTCTTTCGTGACGGCGAATCCGGCTTTTTGCAGCAGACGTGCCAGCGCATCCCCGAAAACTGCGTTCCGCGCATGGCCGACATGCATTGGCCCGGTAGGGTTGGCGGAAACATATTCAACGTTTATTTTTTCGCCAGCACCGATCTTGGAATCGCCGTAATTTACGCCCTCGTGCAATACTTCCAGGACAACTTTATACAAAATTTTTCCGGAGATTTTCAAGTTTATGAATCCCGGTCCGGCGATTTCGATTGCGGTTATGTAATCGTATTTTTTCAGTTTTTCTTTTACTAATTCCGCAAGCTGTCGCGGATTTTTTTTCGCCGGTTTCGCCAGCACCATCGCAGCATTAGTTGCCACGTCGCCATGCGATGAATCGCGCGG
>JABDBP010000025.1 GCA_013288565.1 Alphaproteobacteria bacterium
GCGTGATTTTGCATCGTATGCTGCATATTTCCCCGGATTTCTGCAGTGGAGAGCTGGCCTTTGGAATACCGAATTTTATCTAGCCTTGCAATCGCTTCATCTCCTGCGTTCTTGGCTAAATCCTTCGGCTTATCTTTTCCTTTCAAAATTTCAGCCGCTTTTAAGGACGCCGCGCGCCCGAAAACAACCAAATCTAATAATGAATTCGAGCCTAGCCGGTTCGCGCCGTGAACAGAGACGCAGGCCGCCTCACCTATTGCCATAAGTCCTGGTACTATCATATTGGGATTATTGTCTTTTAATGTCACCACTTCGCCGTGATAATTGGTCGGAACCCCGCCCATATTATAATGCACAGTAGGAATAATCGGGATTGGCTCTTTGGTTATATCAACTCCTGCGAAAATACGGGCTGTTTCGGCGATTCCCGGTAGCCGTTCCTTCAAAACTTCCGGCGATAAATGATCGAGATGCAGGAAAATATGATCCTTCTTAGGGCCGACGCCGCGGCCTTCCCGGATTTCCATGGTCATTGAGCGGCTGACGACATCGCGGCTGGCCAAATCCTTGGCATGTGGGGCATAGCGCTCCATGAACCGTTCGCCCTCGGAATTTACCAGATAACCACCTTCACCCCGCGCGCCTTCGGTTATCAGGCATCCGGCGCCGTAAATTCCTGATGGGTGGAATTGCACGAATTCCATATCCTGCAATGGAACTCCAGCACGGAGAGCCATTCCGCTGCCGTCGCCGGTGCAAGTGTGGGCGGATGTTGCGGAGAAATAAGCGCGGCCATACCCGCCAGTCGCCAGAACCACGATATGCGCGTTAAACCGGTGAATCGTTCCATCATCCAGGTTAAGCGCCACAACACCCCGGCAAACGCCGTTTTCCATGATCAAATCAATGGCGAAATATTCAACAAAGAATTTTGCGGAATGTTTGATTGCCTGCTGGTAAAGCGTGTGAAGCATGGCATGGCCGGTGCGGTCAGCAGCAGCACAGGTGCGGACTGCCGGCGGGCCGTCACCATATTTTGTCGTCATTCCGCCAAACGGACGTTGATAGATTTTTCCTTCCTTGGTGCGCGAAAATGGTAGCCCGTAATGCTCAAGCTCAATCACCGCCTGGGCGGCATTTTTGCACATATATTCGATGGCATCCTGATCGCCCAGCCAGTCCGAGCCTTTGATGGTATCGTATGCGTGCCAGCGCCAGTCGTCCTCGGACATATTCCCCAAGGCGGCGGAAATCCCGCCCTGTGCGGCCACCGTGTGGCTCCTGGTCGGAAAAACTTTGGTGACGCAGGCAGTGGATAAACCCAGTGCCGCCATGCCAAACGTGGCGCGTAAACCCGCGCCGCCGGCGCCGATCACCACTACGTCATATGTATGGTCGATAATTTTGTAAGATGACATCTATAACTTGAAGCAAATGTAAAGCGCTGCGAAAATATCCGCCACTGCTAATAAAATAAAAAATAATTTCAATTTTATTATCCAGCATATTTTCCAGAATTCGTTGTGGACATAATCCTCGATCACTTCTTTCAAACCGCCGTAAGAATGGTAAAAAGTAAACGGGATGAGCAGTAGAATCAGCAGCGTATTTATCGGGTTTTTCAGCCAATGGATTACTTCGGTATAATCGGAATGGAGCAGATGCAAAACAGCATAAACAAACCAGAAGGTGAGGGGGATAAGAGTTAAAGCCGATATGCGTAACGCCACCCAGCCAGCGGTTCCCGCATGGGCTGAACCCAAGCCTTTCACACGTTTCAGGCGTGTTTTAAAGTTTTCCGCCATATATCGCCAGGTACCAGGTTGCCGCTGTAAATGTTGCGGTGAGAATCAACACAAAAACGCCATTCCGGTGCGCAGTTTTTAGTGCAAAACCAAGCCCGAAATCCCAGAATATATGCCGGATTCCATTGAATAGGTGGTAATAAAATGCGGCTATCCAGCCGAGCAGGAAAATATAGCCAATTGGGGTATTAATTATGTGTATGGTAGCAGAATAAATATTGTCCCCTAGCGCCGCGGCGATGAGTAACCAAGCGGGTACAATCGCCCCGAAAACCAGCGCTACCCCGGTCAAGCGGTGCAGGATGGACATCACCATCGAAAGATGCCAGCGATAGATTGAAAGGTGAGGGGAGAGCGGCCGCTCCCGCAGCTGCGGGCCGCCGGATGGTTCTATTGCCTGTTCTACCATAATGGAACGTAAGAATATCAAGAGTTTAGGTAAGGTCAATAAGTTATTGGCACCAACAGCATCCCCTTCATCCCCTCCAACACTTTCAGTGGTGAAGTTTCGGGTTTTGACATCGCGGCAACCGGTAGGGCGAAAGTTTGCTCCAGCGCATATTGGCCGGACATTGCGGCATGTGAAACCTGGTCGCTGAAAACTATCCAGCTAGATCCCGGCGGGAACGCAATGGCTGCATATTCCACTTTCTCTTGGTAATTGGTATCGAGTTTCATTCGATCATGCAGGCCAAGCATGTAATGGTCATACGGCGTGCGTAGTCCCTTGGTGATTTTCAGTAGTTTCAGGAATTTCGCGCTGCCGGGAAAAGGCGCCGGAATCCTTGGCAGAAACCTTGCCGCCACATCGGCGAATGGCTCGCCTACCCGCCAGTTGCGCATGCTCCCGTTCGGATTGATATTAGTGAATACGCGCAGTATCCTTTCACCGCGAACCGGTCGCGAAGGAAATGCATCGACATGCAGGAGCCTATCGTCATGCCTTTTGCTTTGGACGCGTCCATCAGCTTCCACTGGTCGATAGCTGGCATTTCCCGTGAGAAGGGCAGGAGCGTATCCGGGAAATAATGTAGTGATCAGATTTTCCGCGCTTTTGGAATATCGCTCTAGCATAAGATCCAGAATTTCTGGTGTTTCCTTTTTCGCAAGTCCCCATAATTTTTTGTTGGCGGATGAATATTTGACGCTCTTTCCTTTGGGGCTTACGCAATCCGGCCTTAAGTACAATTTTTCCTCCGCCGTCAGCGGAAACGGCAGGTTCGGTAGGAAAACCACCCGGCCGCTTTCCAGGGCATCAACGGCCTGTTTCTGTATCGCGGAATCGACCTCGGGCCGCCAATTGCCAATGGGCAATGAAAAACAGGCATCGGTTTTACTGGACATTTAAAAGTAGATAATCCAAATTATTCCTATTGGCAACAGAGAGGGGAAAAAATGCCGCCGTTCCATCTTGCGATACCTGTTTCAGATTTAGAAAAAACCCGTGAATTTTATATTGGATTACTCGGCTGTACTGCAGCTAGGGCTTCACACGGATGGGTAGATTTTGATTTTTTCGGCCACCAGATTTCCGCGCATCTAAAACCCGAAGAATGCAAGGCCGCAAACACCAATAAAGTTGATGGCGACGACGTACCGGTCAGGCATTTCGGTGCGGTGCTTAAATGGGGAGATTGGGAGAAACTAGCGGAAAAATTAAAAAAATACGGTGGAAAATTCCTTATTGAGCCGAAGGTGCGGTTTACCGGTCAGCCCGGTGAGCAGGGCACATTTTTTATCAAAGATCCTTCGGGGAACGCGCTCGAATTCAAAACCTTCCGCAATCCGGAAAAGCTCTTCACCACGGATTTTATAGAAGAATAACTGTAGCTTGTTAGTAGGCAAAAAAATAAGGCGGTGCTGGAATGCCGCCTTATTTTTTAGAACTTAGTAAAACTATTAGAGGTTCTTCAAGTCATCCAGCATTCTGTCTACAGTTTTGATCACTTGACTACTGCTGTCATACGCCCTTTGCACTATAAGCATTTGTGTCAGTTCACCAGAGAGATCAACGTCTCCTCCCTCAACGGCGCCAGGAACCACTGTTGCCGCTCCGCTAGTACCGGCTTGCTTCAGGTTAAAATCGCCTGATTGAACGGTTTGTGAAAACACGTTTCCATTCAGCGCCTGTAGACCGTCCGGATTATTGAACGTGGCAATTGGAATCTGATAGACGTTTAACGACTGGCCGTTGCTGTAATTAGCTACTACCAGGCCAGAAGCGGTTATCTGCACGCCGGAGAGCTGGCCGGTCTGTGCGCCGTTGCTGGTGACGAAGTTTGATTGGAATGAGCCAGAGAACTGACTTAAACCGTTGGTTTCGCCGATCTGGGTAGCGCCTAGAGTTCCGGCTATCGGTCCGGCGGTGCCGAAATTAAAGGTTACATTACTAACCGCCGCCTGGTCTGCCCAGACGATCTTTACCGGGTTGGCCAAACCGCTGCTGACGCTTTGCAGCGAGCCATCGCCGTTAAAAGTAAGGGTACCTGCGGCAATCTGGCTATTGGGACTAGCAGTGATTATATCTTTGGTGGCCGCATCGTATACCTCCGCCTGCCAGATATTAGCACTGGATTTTATGAATCCGATGGTAAAGTTGTGGGCTACGCCTAGTGAATCGACAATCTGCAAATTCTTGCTGAACTGCGGAATGATGGAACCGGAAGCCATGTTAGCGCCGCCAACGCCGGAGGCATTATATACCGGGCCTAGGGGGCCGTCCGTGGTAGCGACACCAGATGTAAAAGCACCAAGTAACCCAAATTCAAACAAGAAGTCGCCAGTATTGGCGGCTGGGTTGGTGAATGAAATCGTGTCGAGTGGGCTTGCGGCATCTATCGTAAGAGTGGCGTTGGTATTGGGATTGTTCACGGTAGCCGTTAAGCCGGTGGCGCTCGCAACCATAGCTTGCAAGCCATTTAAAGAATTAAACCGATTAGCTCCGGCGCCAACGGCGGCAGCCGTGAACACACCCGCAGCACCAACAAAAGTACCGGATGGGCCATTAGCAAAAGTTATTCCATCATTGGCGTTAACTGAAGAGACGTACAACGTTCCGACGCCGTCAGTCCTGGCAGTGAGGCCGGTCTGATCGTTTATAGCTGTCGCTAATGTCGCGTAGTTGCTGAAGGTTCCGGCGGCCGGGTTTGCCCCGGCAGGTTGATAGGTGAACGTGACGGTTCCGCTGGATGCTGTGGTGATGGTAAAAGAATCGCCTGCAGCAGCAGCGGCGAAAGGCGTGGTAAGAGTGGTTGCGCCAAGGACTGGGCTACCAGCGCTAACCAAACGACTTGCCTTAAACCCGCCATAATTATAAGTGAAACTGGAGCCGCTGCCGGTGCTGATATTGAACGTATCTCCCACGGTAGGTTTGCCTGTGCCGGCAACAGCGCCGGGAATTATCACCGCGCTTCCGACTTGGTTAGCATTTACCGCATCAGCAGCCAGTACTTTTAAAGTGGCTCCAGCGCCAGGATAAACATCCTGACTGGCATTAAGGTTCAATCCGAAAGCAACCGTAGTGGTGGCTGCTGCCGTACCGCTTCCTTGGTTGATTTTTATCGCCGTTGTACTGGCAAGCAGTGAGTTGGAAGTCGTATCGGTGTTACCCGGTGCACCCGGCAATTGTCCATTAGCGTTAAGCGGCCAGCCATAGAGGAAAAATCCGCCGGGATTCACCAGGAAGCCGTCCTGGTTTTCATTGAAGGATCCGGCGCGGGTGTAAAGATAGCTGCCGGTGCCGTCATTGGCGGTATTTACGGTAAAAAAGCCGTTACCGTTCAGTGCCAGATCCAGGTTGTTGCCGGTATTGGTTATCTGCCCCTGATTGGTGACTGTCGTCTGATTGACGGTAGTGACACCGCCAGCAGAGAGCGCGTTGCCGAGCTGCGACAGGAAATCGGTCTTGACCGATTTGTATCCCACCGTATTCACGTTGGCGATGTTTTGCGAGATCGAGCCGATAGCTTGGGCTTGCGAGGTAAGTGCGCCGTCCGCCGCGTTAAATGCTCCTGATAGTCCGTCTGCCATTTGATCCTCCTTTTAATTTAGATTGTTGGTTTGTGTTAATTTGTACTAGTTGTTGAATTACTCACTTTTCCCGAATTATTCATGATGCCGCTGACGGGTATTTCACTGCCAGTGCTTAAGACTAATTTTGGCGTGCTGCCACTCGAATCCACCGACTGTACAGTAGCTGCCGTATAAGTTTGAGCTGTCCCCGCCTTGCCAGTATTGTCAATGGTGTTAACGGTCACCGTGTAATTCCCGGCCGGAAGTGCAGTTCCTGCCACATTTTTCCCGTTCCAGGTATAGGTCTGGTTCCCGCTAGCGGGATTGGCCACCGCGGAGAACACCTGGTTGCCGCTGGAATCTTTGATGACTATCGTGCCGCTTTTTATGTTTGACGGCTCCGTATAACCGAATGTGACTGAGCTACCACTGCTTGCCAAAGATATTGCATTAGATTGCGCGGTAATCTGGTCGCCGATATAGTTGGTGAGGCTGGCACCCGAGGAAGCTTGAATTTGCGCCTCTATAGCAGTCAAAAGCTGATTGCTTTGTACCGTCGCTTGTACTTCGTTCAGCGTCGCCAACTGGCCGACGAATGCGGCTGGATCCATAGGTTGCGTCGGATCCTGATTCTGCAATTCCGTGGTGAGAATCTTTAAGAACTGGGCCATGGTGCTAGAAAGGCCATTCGTACTACTGGTGGTGGAGCTCGTGCCAGATGCACCCTTGGTTGAAATAAGGCTGTTTGGTACTAATGGTGCCTGTGTCGTTGTCGGTGTTGTAGTGGTCATAAAACTTCCCCTTTCAAACCCTGATGTCGAGAGCCTGGTTGCTGGTTAATAAACTTGGTAATGCACTGTAGGCAGTCACTTCCGCCGCATCTTGGCCGCTCACCGAAGCGGTGCCGTAATTCTGGTAAGTCCAGTTTTGCGGCTGGCCGTTATTGCCGCCCTGACGCAGATTGAAGCTTAAGTTGGTGGCATCGCTTTTGAAGCCAATATCGTTCAGCGATTTCTCAAGCGATTTGGAATCACTCTGCAACATGGTCAGTGTACTGCTTTTATCGGCGGTGATATTCAGGTTTATCTTGCCGTCGCCATTCATGCTTATCTGCACGTCGATCTTGCCGAGTTCGGCTGGTTCCAGTTGAATCCGGATTTTGCTGTTGCCGTCTTTCACCGCTGCCGCCACTTGGAATACTACCTGTTCTGCCGGGGTCTGGTATTTAGCGAGATTATCCGGGGCAACTGTGGTGGTTTTCACCTCGCCCGCGCCAGTTTTAAGTTGAAGTTGTCCAGAAGCGTTTGCCGTATCCACAGCAGCTGCGTTATCTCCCTTGGCTGCATCGGATTTTAACTGTTCGTCAGATTTTCCTATCGCCGCGACTGCATTATTTATGCTGTTATTATTATTTACGTCGTTGGCCACATTGCCCACAGCGGAATTAGCCGGAACCGCAGTTTTCGTATCTGGTTTAACTGCAAAAACCTGGTTACTGAAATTCGAGAAATCCGGGATTTTGCTTTCAGAAACTAGCTTAGTGGTTGGTTTTGTCGATTGCCCCTGTATCGTATTACTGGCGAAGGCGATGGCGAAATTCTGCAACGCTGTTTTCTGATTCGCATCAAGAACCTGGGGGTTCGACACTATGGCCTGGTTGTTATTTGTATTAATAGTCGTGTCACTAGTGGGTTGATTTTGCTGACTGGTTATAGTTGCCGTTTGCGCCGCTAAGATCCGTGCCAGCTCGTTGCTGGAAGATGCATTTGGGTTAATCGATAAATTGGCAGCGTTCCCGGAAGCATTCGCCAACCCTTGCGAATTGGCCGCGAAGTTCAGAACCGGATTAATCTGTGCAAGGATGGAAGCCAGTAATGCTGGATCATTCACATTCGGCGACTTAGATTGCTGCTGCGATGAGTCAACCGGCTGCGTAGTACTATTTGCATTATTTATATTGGCATTCGCGGAACTGGCTAGGACATCATTGCTATTCGGGACATTATTATTGTTACTCGCCAGTAATGTGGAGTTCCGGCCGATGATAAATTGCAGCAGCGCTTCCGGTGAAGTGATGTTAGTCTGGTTACCCTGGCCAGTATTGCCGTTGATGAGCAGATTGTCCGCGGTTGACTGCGGCGTGGAACTGTTGGCCGTCTGGGATTGCGCCTGCGGCTTTTGCTGTTGAATTATATCCCCAAGCAAGTTGGCGAGACCAGCAAACCCTGGATTCGCCGTAATAGTAAGTGGCGTGGATTGGCTGGCTACATTTGAACTTGAAATATTCTGAGTGGCATCATTTTGTGCGGGCGGCAAAACTTGCCCGGATCCAGTGGATCCAGTTGACTGATTGGGGCCAGTAGATTGCGAGGCATTATTCAGCGCGGTTTGGAATGATTGCGTGGAACTGTTACCGCCAGGGCTATTGGTAGCGGAAGCACTGCCTTGGCCTTGTGCAGGCGCGGCGGGTGAGAGCGAAGTTTGCGCCGCCGTCAATTGGGCTATGATGTTACCGATATTACTCATTTGGGCGCGTTTCCATATAATTATCCCTATATGAGAAGCAAACCCCGTGCCAAAACCGTTATTTCAGTGTAATATCTTGAATAATAAGAGGAAATATAGATGGGATTTTAGGGATTATTTCAAATAGCTAGGCAGATAATTCCCACCTGCAGGTATTTTTAAGATGCCTTATTAAATCGCACTCGGCTCGGTGATCTCCACCGCCATAATCTCAAAATCCGGCTGGCCATCCTTCATTATCACTTTTACCCGGCCGCCCTTAGAGAGTTTGCCGAATAATATTTCCCCAGCCAGCGGTTTCTTGATTTTCTGCTCAATGATGCGCTCCAGCGGACGGGCGCCTTGTTGATCGTCATAGCCTTCCTTCGCCAAGTATTTACGCACTTCTGGCGTAATCTCAATCCGCACCCGGCGGTCGGCCAATTGTTCTTCCATATGCAGGATAAATTTATCCACCACCGATTCCACTAGCGCTGGAGAAAGTCGCTCGAATGGAATAACCGCATCCAGCCGATTCCTGAATTCCGGGGTAAAGATGCGTTTTATCGCTTCCTTATCCTCGCCCGTCCGCGCCGGAGCGTTGAACCCGAACGCCGCCTTATTCATTTCCGACGCGCCAGCATTGGTGGTCATAATCAAAATCACATTGGCAAAATTTATGCTCTTGCCGTTATGGTCGGTCAATTTCCCGTAATCCATAACTTGTAGTAATATATTATAAATATCATGGTGCGCTTTTTCGATTTCGTCGAGCAGCAACACGGTATGCGGGGTTTTATCTATTGCATCAGTCATAATGCCGCCCTGGTCGAAACCCACATATCCCGGCGGTGCGCCGATGAGCTTGGATACAGAATGCGGCTCCATATATTCCGACATATCGAACCGCACCAGGTTCATGCTCATCTGCTTGGAAAGCTGGAGCGCAAGTTCGGTTTTTCCGACGCCAGTAGGGCCAGAGAATAGGTAGCACCCGACCGGGCGGCCTTGTTTACGTAGGCCGGCGCGAGACATTTTTATCGCGCTGCCGAGTGCTTCTATCGCCTTATCTTGGCCGAATACCACTTTTTTCAAATCGGATTCCAGATTTTCCAGTTTCTTGGTATCGTCGGCAGAGATGGATTTAGAAGGAATCCGTGCGATTTTCGCCACGATCTCCTCTATGTCTTTCGTCGTAATTGCTTTGCGCCGTTTCGCTTCCGGCAGCAGCATTTGATGCGCGCCCGCCTCGTCTATTATGTCTATAGCTTTATCCGGCAATTTGCGATCATGGATATAGCGCTGTGACAGTTCCACTGCCGCTTTGATCGCTGCATTGGTATAGCGGACGTTATGATGCGTTTCGTAATATGGTTTCAGACCGCGCAGGATTTTTATCGTGTTTTCCACGCTTGGCTCCTCAATATCAATCTTCTGGAACCGGCGCACCAGCGCCCGGTCTTTCTCGAAATAGCTGCGGTATTCGCGGTAAGTCGTCGAACCAATGCAGCGTAAAGATCCCTTGGCTAAGGCTGGTTTCAGGAGGTTTCCGGCATCAAGCGAACCGGAAGATGTTGCACCCGCACCAATTATGGTATGGATTTCGTCGATGAATAAAATGGCATGCGGCAATTTTTCGATGCCTTTTATTATTGATTTCAAGCGTTCCTCAAAATCGCCGCGATAGCGCGTTCCGGCCAGCAATGCGCCCATGTCGAGTGAAAAGATGATGGCGTTTTTCAAAACTTTCGGTACGTCGCCGCGCGTGATGCGGAGCGCTAAACCTTCGGCAATCGCGGTTTTGCCGACGCCTGGTTCGCCGACGAATAATGGGTTATTCTTGGTGCGGCGGCATAAAATCTCGACCGTCCGCTCGATTTCGATTTCCCGGCCAATCAATATGTCAGTTCGGCCTTCCTCAGCGCGTTTGTTCAAATTGGTGCAATATAGCGTAAGCGCCTCATGGATTTCATGCGCAGAATCACCCGCCTCGTTCTTGCCGTGCCGGGTGCGATATTCGCGCTTTTCGTTCTCGGTTATTGCCGGGGGCTGGCCGTTATCGTTCGGCTCGCCGAATTTTACCACGCCGTGCGAAATAAAATTTATCACATCCAGGCAGGTGACGTTATGTTCATGCAGGAAGAAAACCGCATGGCTTTCACGTTCGGAAAAAATTTCCGCCAGTACGTTTGCGCCGTTTACTTCCTCGCGCCCGGCCGCGTGTACATGCACCGCCGCCCGGTGAATTACCCGTTGGAATCCAGCTGTGGGCTTAGCCTCTGATCCGTTATCGGAAATGAGTGCATTCAGTTCATGACGCAGGAAATTGGCCAGCGTTTCCTTCAGCGAAGGGAGGTTTACTCCGCAGCCGCGCATCACCGCCGAAGCGTCCGGGTCTTCGGAAAGCGAGAGCAGTAAATGCTCCAGCGTTGCATATTCGTGGCGGTATTCACCAGCAATTGCCAGCGCGCGGTGTAGACTCATTTCTAGGTTTTTTGATAACATAATTTTTATTGAGAGTATGAGAGTTTGAGAGTCTGAGAATATGAGTAAGAAAGAATTTCTCTTCTTCACTCAAACCCTCAGATTCTCATATTCTCAAATTCTCATTCTACTCCTTTCTCATCACGCATTTTAGTGGATGTTTGTTATTCCTGGCTGAGTCCATAACCTGCATTACCTTGGTTTCGGCGATTTCTCGGGTATACACTCCACAGGCTGCCTGACCCTTATAATGCACTTTCAGCATTATCCTTACTGCTTCCTCCGCGCCCTTGCCGAAAAATTGCTGTAAAATCGAAACCACGAAATCCATCGGCGTATAATCATCATTCAAAAGCAGCACCTGATACATAGAAGGCCGTTTATTTTCGGCCATCACCTTTTTTAGTACTGCGCCTTCCAACCTTCTTTCTCCCATGCTTGCCATAAAATTTGAATTATTCCTTTACCTATACATTAATGTTATCATAAGACTTATTGAACTATAACACTGCAATTACTAATAAATGGTTAACAAAACCAAAATTTTTTAAAATATCTTGTATTATTTGTAGATTATGATGAAAGCGTTGATTTTCAAGAACCCCCAGAGCCCCATGCAATCGGGCAAGGCAAAAGCCAAAGAATGGCTGTTGGAGCCGATTTTGGAGGGGAATTCGTGGTTTATCGATGAGTTAATGGGCTGGACCGGTGGAACCGATATGAACCAGGAAGTGGTATTATCCTTTAAAAATCAAGATGATGCTGTGGCATATGCCAAGGCTAAGGGGATGGAATATGAAGTGGTGAAGCCGAAGGAAAAAAAGCGGATCATCAAGGCCTATGCGGATAATTTCAAGTACAATGTAAAATAGGACTATGGATGTAATAGGTAAAATCGACATATTAAAAAGGGTGCTTGCCTGGGAAACGGAAGTTGAGTGGAGGGACAGAGAGGACGTGAGTGGTGAAATAAGCATTTTTTCCAGGACACCATTTGCTTTTAGTGAACCTGCGATGAGGAGCTGGAAAAAAAAAGTTGGGGATCCTACGCCTAATGGTGTTGGCGGGACATTCCCCATTGGAGACCAGATTGCTTTTAAAATTGATGAAGTAAATAGGATATGGACTATTTATACACGCTTTGCCGATGGTAGAATAGAAGAGTTGAGAAAACTTGAGGTCAAGCGATCGGAATCAAGAAGCCCTGAAGATATTAGGTTTTTTGCTGAACTGAATAAAATTTATCGGCAGGGCGAGGCCGGAAAAATGGGTCTTAGTTATTGGGTAAAATGGTTTGATGGTGATATTGGTGGGCAGTTTTTTGCTTTAAGCTTTATATTGCACCCACGAGATTTGGAAAGAGATGAAGATTATCACCGGCTTATAGATAGAGCAGACTCGATAGCCAAGATTCTGCGTGAGCCTGCTCAAAGAGGTTTAGACTTTGCGAGAGCAGCAAAATTGCCAGTAGGCGTAGCCCAAAGAATGGCTGAGTTTCTGGGCGCAAGTATACCAGGTAGGGATAGTGGTGTAGTTAAAGGAATTTAAAAATTCTTCTAATGAAATTAATTTTTGCTACAGTTTGCATATTACCAACAATCTCCTTTGCTATTTAATTTCGGGTTTGATATATAATCGCCTCCCCGAATAGAAAAATGACCGAAAAAACCAAACATCACTCGGAAAATTCCAAAAAAACTCAGGCCGTGCCGTCGTTAGGGCGGATGCTAGAAGGCCACCTCCGCAATTATTTCTCCGTCCATGATGATGGTGCGAAGCCGCGCAATCTATATAATAAGGTAATCGGCGAAATTGAAAAAACCCTGATAAACGAAACCCTCGCCGCCACCCGAGGCAATCAGATAAAAGCGGCGCAAATCCTCGGCATCAACCGTAATACGCTCAGGAAGAAGATTTTAGCCAAAGGCATAAAAGTAAAAAGCAAGAGCCACTAAATCTCCTCCTGGATCGCTATAAAATACTCATAAATCTTCCGTGATTTTTTTGCTACAGTCAGGAATATCTTGAATGATCAGGGAAATTTAAGGTTTTTACTTATTGTTTTTTTATCCTGGCGTCAATAGCCTCCTCGAAATGTATGGGAAATCTGTACAAAAACCTAAATGATAGATTTTAATTGGAGGATATTTCGATGAATAAACAACTTCTTTTGCTTGGCGCAGCCCTGGCGGTGATTATGCCAACCGGCGCTTCCGCCAATTACTGGACCAATTTTCAAGACGACTATATGGTGAATCCATATGTTTCGGCTGCAGGTGGCGTTAACATTGAGCAGGAACACCCGCTTGATGATAATGGCATTGGCTATCACCATGGCGTTAGTATGAACCCCGGCTGGGCCGGAACCGCCGCCTTCGGCGTGCATCTGCCATACGGGTTCCGCACTGAACTTGAAGGTGGGTATCGCTTCAATACCGTACACGACGTTCACGGCTTTGCCAGCCCAGCCACCGGCGGTCACGAGGATAGCTGGAGCGCCATGTGGAATGTTCTTTATGATATTAGAAACCCAACCCGGTTTACTCCATATATCGGCGGTGGCCTTGGTGCGGTTTGGCTGAGTTATGAGAACGTGCATCCGGTTGCCGGCACTACTGCCGGTATCAGCGATAACATGTTGTTCGCCATGCAGGCGATCGGCGGTGTGGATTATAAAATCAGCGACCATTTCTCCACTTACGCGCAATATGAATACATGTCTCCGTTCCACACCCATGCGGATCTCGCCGGCGGCGGGGAAGTCGATACCAGGTACCAGAACCACACCATAATGGTCGGTTTGAAATATGCGTTCAATGCGCCAAGGAAGCCTGAACCGGCCCGCAAGGAATACACTGCCGAAAAAACCACCACTGTAACCAGGTCGGTGCAAACGGATGTGAATTCCTATCTGGTGTTCTTTGATTTCAACAGCACGGAACTCACTCCAGAAGCGAAGAAGATACTGCAAACCGCTGCTGATAATGCCAACCGGCGCAACATTACCAAAATCGAGGTGACCGGCCATACCGATACGGTCGGCAGCGATGCTTATAACATGCGCCTTTCCAAGAGGCGTGCAGAAGCAGTCAAAGCCGCGCTGCTGGACATGGGCTTGAAATCGACCGATATTACCACTATTGGCAAAGGCAAGACCGACTTACTAGTTCCGACCGCCGATGGTGTGCGTGAGCCGCAAAATCGCCGCGTGGAAATCGTTTACGGCAAGTAAGTTTCTCTTAATACTCCGAAAAAACGCCCGGGGAAAATTGCCCGGGCGTTTTTTTATTCCATCCGCCAAAACAAAAAAGCCCAGGCTTACCTTTTAAAGTGGGGAAATACTCTAACTCCCAGATTTTGCGGCCTTCCGGTCCATGAACAACCTTCCAAAATCCACCGGGTCGAGCATCATCGGCGGGAATCCGCCGTCGCGAGTTACGTCAGCTATTATTCGGCGGACGAACGGGAAAAGCAGGCTTGGGGAATAAACCAATAATGCCGTTTCCAGTTCGTTTCCTTCGATTCCCTTTATATCAAACAGTCCGGCGTACTTCAGTTCTACCAGAAATAGCGGCGCCTTTTTTGCCGTAACCTTGACGGAAATTTTTAACTCCACCTCGTATAATGTCTCGCCGATTTTCCCAGCGTTTATATCGACGGCAACGGCACTTTCTGGGGTCGTGCCGGGACGGAGGCTCTCAGGTGCTTTCGGATTCTCAAACGATAAATCCCTGATATACTGGGCGGTGACGCGTATTTCTTTTGTCATGTCAGAAAGCCTATATTTCCCTTGCCTTTCCTTGGGGTTTCGTTGATAATTTCCACCCTTATCAATTAAGAACAGAGGAAAGTCAATGGCATATTCAAGCAACCTCGGAATTGGCCGCATGGGCCCAAACCGCGAACTGAAAAAAGCGGTTGAAGGGTATTGGAAAAAGGAAATATCGGAGGCCGAGCTCCATGATACCGCGAAACAAATTCAGTTGAATAACTGGAAAATGCAGAAAGATGCCGGGATCGACCTTATCCCCTCGGGCGATTTCTCAATGTATGACCAAGTGCTGGACACCATCTGCATGGTCGGCGCCATTCCTGAGCGTTATAATAAAAACCAATCCTTCTCGGAGCTTTATTTCGCAATGGCTAGAGGCCAGCAGGATAAGGCCAAGGGCGTTAATGTTTCCGCGATGGAAATGACCAAGTGGTTTGACACCAATTACCATTATA
>JABDBP010000026.1 GCA_013288565.1 Alphaproteobacteria bacterium
GGAGGGATCTCCCGGAAGGAGCAGCGAGCAAGATGGCGGACAACGGATGACCCGCTGCGACGGAGCGCCAGCGAGGCGAGCGGATGACCGAATCCAGACTTTCAAACAATCGTTAGCCTCGGCATTCAACGCCATCAGCGGACATAAACCCGGCGCAGCGGAATTTTTTCCGGAAACTTCGAGCTTAGTCATCACCTTCCCCGATGCGCTGACCGGAGATAAAATCGCCAGCCTCCGCGGCACGGCGGATTTCCAGGCATTGAAATTGAAATATCACGATCCGGCGCTACACACCGCGCATCTGCCACAGAGCCTGGCCGCAATAGCTATATTCGATTCAGCGGAGGATGCGCGCATCGAGGCGGTGGGGCTTAAAATTATGAAGGGTGCCGGTGATAACCTGCAAGCTCGGCTAGAGCATGAATGGGCAGAGAAGCTCGAAATTCCCGGAATAGAAAATCGGCAAATGCAGATAATCGCCGATCTGGTGGGGCTGGTAATCCGTGAGGAAATGGGGTTTTCCATACCTGCGTCGACAACTGCGGCGATGAACAGTTATGGTCGGTTTATCGGGATTCAAATCAAGCCGCATCTTCCGGCTTTGAAAAAGAATCTCGAGGATCAGGAAAAATTCGCGGAAGTAATGATGGAAGTCATAAAATCCCTAAAACTTTCGGAAATCGCGCCGATTGAAAAGCAATTGACCGAAGATGAGGACCTTAAAAAGGAACGTGCGGAAAATCGGCAAAAATCATCCGAAGCGGAGAAAAATTCTGGCATTCCGGCGGCGCTTGAAAAAGATAAAAATCCGGATGAAAATTCCCAATCTCTGCCGGGTATGGATAAAGGCCAGGAGCAAAATGGCCTCGAGCGGATTTTAAGAAATACCGCCCGCGCAGAGGCAATGGCGCGCAAATACCGCCCGTATACTACCACTTTCGACCGCGCGGTTTCTGCAATCGATCTGGCTTCGCAGGAGGAATTAACATTTCTCCGCCGCCAGCTTGACGCAAAACTGGCGGAACTGAAAAATGTCACCAACCGGCTCGCCTATAAACTCCAGCGCAAGCTGATGGCGAAACAGGCCAGGCATTGGGATTTCGGGCTGGAGGAGGGATTGCTGGATGCAGCTAGGCTCTCCCGCCTGGTCGCCGATCCCGGCATTTCGCACATATACAAATGGGAGAAAGAAACGGTTTACAGCGATACGTTGGTGACGCTGCTTTTGGATAATTCCGGCTCGATGCGCGGACGGCCGATTACGGTTGCGGCCATCGCTGCCGATATATTGGCGCGCACGCTGGAGCGCTGCCGCATCAAAACCGAAATCCTCGGTTTCACCACGGCCGAATGGAAAGGCGGGAAATCCCGGAAATTATGGATGAAAAACGGCAGCCCGGCCTATCCAGGACGCTTAAACGATTTATTGCATATAGTATACAAAAGCGCCGACACGCCGTGGATTCGCGCCAGGAAAAACTTAGGCCTGATGCTAAAGGAAGGATTGCTCAAGGAAAACATCGACGGCGAGGCAATATTGTGGGCGGTTTCCCGGTTGGCGCTGCGGCGCGAGAGGCGACGGATATTGATGGTAATTTCCGATGGCGCGCCGGTAGATGATTCGACGCTTTCGGTTATGGGCGGAGCGTATCTGGATAACCATCTGCGCGAGGCAATTGCACTGGTGGAAAACAGCACGGATATAGAGTTGCTCGCTATCGGCATCGGGCATGATGTTACCGGCTATTATTCCAAGGCGGTGACAATCAGGGAAGTCGAACAGCTTGGCGATGCGATGATTGGGCAACTTTCGGAGATGATTGCATAAAAAAAGCCGCCCGGTTTTAGCCGGACGGCTTTTTAACTTGAAGTTCCTACCGATTATTGAGCAGGAGTAACTTCTTTCTTTTCTTCTTTCTTCTTTTCGATTACTTTGCCAGCGGCATTGGTCTTAACTTTGCTGGTTTTCTTCACCTTTTCTTTATTACCGGCAGCATCCTTGGTTTTGCTTTCGACTGTCTTTTCGGTGGTGGTGCCTTTGGCATCGGTCTTAGTGTTGGTGGTAGCGGAAGTATCGCTAGTGGTGGTGGTGGTTTGCGCCATAGCCAAAGAAGATACGCTGATCAGAGCCGCAGCAACGGCGAGAGAGATAAGTTTTTTCATAAGTTTTGCCTTTGAGTTGATTGTTGATATTATAAGGATGGTATCCACCCATTGATGGCAATATAAGCCCCGCCGCCTTTCGTTTCTATTGCCATAATATTACATTTTAGTAATCATTATAAAGCTTTGATAAAGGGCCGATATGAAATAATATTGTATTCATGAAAATCCGCATATTACCGCAAACGCTGATAAACCGCATTGCCGCGGGGGAAGTGATCGAGCGGCCGGCTTCGGCACTCAAGGAATTGCTGGAAAATTCGCTCGATGCCGGGGCGCGTAACATCGAAATCTCTATAGAAAATGGCGGGATGAACCTGATTTCCGTGACCGATGATGGCTCGGGCATGGTCCAGGAAGATTTGGAACTTGCAGTCCAGCGCCACGCCACGTCAAAACTGCCGGACGATGATTTACTCAAAATCGAGCATTTTGGATTCCGCGGCGAGGCGCTGCCTGCGATCGGCTCGGTTGCCCGACTCACCATAACCTCGCGGAAGAAGACTGAAGATTCAGCCTGGACAGTGAAAGTCGATGGCGGGGAAAAATCGCCGATTGCCGCGGCGCACTTAAATCCCGGCACCAAAGTCGAAATCCGTGATTTGTTTTTCGCAACACCTGCCAGGCTCAAATTCCTGAAATCGGAACGCACCGAGCAGCAACACATCATCGACGCGGTAAGCCGCGTCGCCATGGCGCACCCGGAGGTTTCCATCCGACTTTATGCCGACGGAAGGGAGATTCTGAAAATCCCGGCTGGCAATAGGATTACGCGGTTGGCGGCGATTCTTGGCGATGATTTTGCAGCCAATTCGCTGGAACTCCGCGCCGAGCGAGAGGGCATCGCCATCAGCGGATTCGCGGGACTTCCGACATTTAACCGCGGCACTTCGCAAGCGCAATATCTTTTCGTCAACGGCCGCCCGGTGAAGGATAAATTGTTTTCCGGCGCGGTGCGCGCTGCATATCAGGATTTCCTGGGGCATGGCCGGTTTCCGGTGCTGGCGGTGTTCCTGGAATTGCCGCCGGAAGAAGTGGACGTCAACGTGCATCCGGCCAAGCTGGAAGTACGTTTCCGTGATGGGAGGTTGGTGAGTTCAACCGTCATCGCCACCATCCGGCGCGCGATTACCGACGCTGGATACCGCGCCTCCAATACCGTAGCCGAACAGGCGATATCCAGGATGGCAGCAAATTTCAGCGGGCAGGCGTCATATGGATACGGCGGATCACATGGTGCACCCAGCGGCGGATTTGGTGAAAGAACTGTCGCCAGTTTTTTCTCACCTGCAGGAAAATCCGAAACTATTTTCGCTGAACTTCCGGCTCCGGCGGCCAGGGTAGCGGAAATTCCGGAACCCGGCGATTATATATCGCATCCGCTCGGCGCAGCGCGGTGCCAGTTGCACGAAACTTATATAGTAGCACAAACTGGGACAGGCATCGTTATCGTCGATCAACATGCGGCGCATGAGCGCATCGTCTATGAAAAAATGAAGGAATCGCTGGCCAGGGAACAGGTTAAAACGCAAAAATTGTTGCTCCCGGAGATCGTTGAGTTGCCAGGCGGCGCGGCGGGAATGCTGGACGCAGAAAAAAATGAACTGGCAAAATTCGGGCTGGTGCTGGAAAAATCTGGGGAAAGTGCGGTCGCCGTGCACGAAGTTCCGGCCATGCTTAAAGATTTCGACATAAGGAAAATGGTGAAAAATCTGGCCGACGACCTAGAGGAATCCGGACAGTTATTGAGCTTAAAAGACGCGATTGCTCATATCTCTGGCACCATCGCCTGCCACGGCAGCATCCGTGCTGGGCGGCGGCTCAACATCTTCGAAATGAACGCGTTGCTCCGCGAGATGGAATCAACCCCCAACACCGGCCAATGCAACCACGGTCGCCCGACTTACATCGAATTGAAATTGTCGGATATAGAGAAGCTGTTCGGAAGGAAGTGAATGAAATAATCATCTTCGACCGTAGGGTGAAACGGCTGCATCGCGACCGGGCGGCGGGGCTGATTGGAGCCCATGATTTTCTGCTCAAAGAAGCGGCCTCAAGACTTACGCAGCATCTGGAGGGTATCACTCGAGAATTTCCACTGGCACTCGATTTCGGCGGGCGTGAGATGTTGGATGTTCCGCCGAATATTACAAAAATCATCCGCGCCGATGCGTCGATAAAAAACCGGCCACAGGTAGTTGCGGATGAGGAATTTCTGCCATTTAAGGAGAATTCGTTCGATTTGGTTTTAAGTTTACTCGAGCTCCATTGGGTGAATGATTTGCCCGGTGCACTCATCCAAATTCGCCAGATTCTTAAAAAAAATGGGCTATTCCTCGGCTCGATGTTCGGGCCGGAGACGCTGACCGAGCTGCGTCAGGCGATTATGGCGGCGGAGATGGATGCCGGGATCAGCCCTCGGATTTCCCCGTTTGCCGATATAAAAACTGCCGCCGGGCTGCTGCAACGCGCTGGATTTTCCATGCCGGTGGCGGATGCCGAAAAAATCACCGTGCTCTACCCGGACGCTTATAAATTGATGCGTGACCTTAAGAACATGGGCGAAGGAAATGCACTCGCCAAACGCCGCAAAAATTTCACCGCACGCGGAACCATGGAAAAAATCGCCGCGAAATATAAGGAAATGTTTGGGAATAAGGACGGCCTGATTCCCGCGACTTTTGAGATAATCACCCTGACGGGAAGTAGGGATTAAGGCTGGTTATTATTGTGGTAAATCAATATGTTATAAATCTTCACAAAAGTTTAACATCTCTCCGGCCACTCTTATATTATACTGAGAATGTTTCTGCTTGTCGTCCCGTGTGGATTGGTTCACAACCATCCCCACAAGGGATGACCAGCTACATGGGAGCACAGCAAGCCGAAACTGCGCGATTTCCCATCGGGCCCAAACACAACGCGTGTAAGGGCCACAGTCGAAAGGAGTGTTTCGATGGCAGAATGGTTTGGCGCGGGCAGCCTGGTCGGTCTCCTTTTGGCCGCTCTGGCCATTAGGCTCTTCTATCTGGCCTTAGCAAGGGCTAGAGGGAGGAGAACCAAACCAGCCCCCCAACAACCCCAGACGCACTTTGTGCGCCTGGGTATTGAGGAGTTGAAGAGGGATGATTAGGGGTTCTACCCCCCTGTCCCTCTCGGAACCCAGGTATGCGTCCATCCGGACGCCCCTGGGTTTTTCTTTTTTAAATCACCTACCAAACACCGCAACGATCTCCAAATGGCTGGTCCAGTGGAATTGGTCGATGGCGCGCGCGCGTTCGATTTTATAGCCACCGCGGATTAAAATCCCGGCATCGCGCGCGAAAGTATCGGGGTTGCAAGAAACCATTGCGATTTTTTTGATACCGCTTTTCGCCAGGATTTTGCATTGATTCAATGCGCCGGTGCGCGGTGGATTGATGACACAGCCGGAATATTTTTCCAGTTCGCCAAGTTGCAGCGGAGTAGTATGCAGGTTGCGTTTCTCCGCCGTCACCGGCATTTGAAACTCAGCTGCCGCTTTTTTTATGCCTTGAACCATTTCCGCACCCATTTCCACCGCATGAATTTTAGATTTTTCTGCCAGCGGGAAACTATACGTTCCACAGCCGGAAAATAAATCAACGATAGCCTTTTCTTTAGCAAGAGCCCGCGCGACTTCAGCGGTAATCAATTCCTGGCCTTTTTTCGTCGGCTGGAGAAAGGCTTCATACGGCAATTCCACCAAGGCTTTACCGAACTGCATAGCGATGGCACCACGAGAAATTATGGGGATGATTTTTTCGCCATATTTCCAGGCAATCCGGGCAGCGGTGAGATTCTTTATATTTTCCGAATCCGCTAACGCGGGTGGATTTTCCGAATATAAAAGAACATCCAGCCCAGTATCGGCAAGCGTCACCAATGCTTCTTTGATTCCGGGAATATGTCGCAATTCTTGGGCTAAGGCAAAAATCTCCGGTTCCAATATGTGGCATTCGGAAATATCGACTACGTTGTGGGAATCGGCGGCGTAAAACCCCACTTTCTCGTCCGTAATTTTGAAAATGGCGCGGCGGCGGGAATATGGCCCGACGATAACCAGTTCCGCTGCGCCCGATTCCGCGCCAGCCCGGTTGAGGGCTTGCGAGAATATTCCGCGCTTGAATCCGGCGTAAAACTCATCGCTCATATGCTGCAGGCGGCAACCACCGCATTTATAGAAATGCCCACAGGGCGGGGTTTGGCGGCCCGCGGTGGATTTTAATATTTCAACGATTTCGCCGCTCTCACCAACTCGGACTTTTTCGCCGGGCAGGGCGAACGGCACGATGATACGCCTATCGGCGGTTTCCGCGATGCCATCACCTTTCGCGCCCAGAGTTTCAACGATAATATCTTCCATGGATTATCCTCTTGCCAAAATAACAGGAAAATTCTAGACATGAAACCTTAGCTTATTATTTTTAGGAATTGCCATGATGATGAAAAAACTGGCCTTTATTTCCCTGTTGTTATTCACTGCCGGATGTGGGCTGGTTGAGGATGATGACACCGCACTACCACCGGCACCTTCGCCTTTTGCCGCTCCGGCTGCTGCTCCAGAAGCATCCGCCCCAGTTGCACTTGCGCCAGTCGAGGCTGTTCCGGTTGCGCCCGCGCCAACGGCGGCGCTTGCCATAAATCCGGTATCTCCGTCCTTGAGTGTGGTTCCTGGCACGGTAACATCACCTGCCGAAGACAAGCCGCTGATGGTGATAAGATTCAACCAGGATTTTGTCCATTATGATTCGCCGCTTTACATCGCGGTGAAGAAAGCGCTGGAGGCCAAGCCGAATGCGATTTTCAATTCCGTGGTATATTATCCTGCCGGTGCGAATGAAGATGCGGCGGCTGCCAATCGGCAAGCTGCCGAGCACGAAGGCAGCCATTTGATGGAGAGTTTTGCTAAAGCTGGCGTTTCCCCTGGTCAGTCAAGGATTTCCTACCAGCCGATGCCGCAAATGGCTAATGACGAAATCAAGATTTTCGTGGAGTGACAGCGAAACGGCGGAAGGAGTGAATTTACGCCGCCTTTATCGCGGTTAGGAATGAGCGCTCCAGCGTTTTGCCCTCATAGTTTTTCTTGAATTCATCGGAGGTGCCGATGAAAACCATTTTATTATCGTGCAATATGGCGATGCGGTCGCATATTTCCTCGATGTCAGCCAGGATGTGCGAACTGAAAAATATAGTTTTTCCGGTCTTGCGGTATTCGAGTAAATTGTCTTTCAGAAGGATGCGGGCTTTCGGGTCAAGCCCGCTCATTGGCTCGTCGAGGATTAAAAGCGGCGCATCGGTTAAAAGCGCGGAAAGCAGGCCCAATTTCTGCCCCATGCCCTTGGAATATTTGCCTACACGATGGTCGAGAACCGCCGGATCGAGATCAAGCGCCACGGATTTTTCCCGCGCCAAGTCGGGATCATATTTCTTGCCGAAATAGCTGAGCGAGAGCGAGAGGAATTCACCACCTTTCAGAAATTGCGACGGGTTAAATTTCTCGGGCAGATAGGAAAGATTAGCCCGCGCTTTAGTTTGCTTGGCGTCCATGCCAAAAATTGCGGCACTGCCCTTATCCTGTGAAAGGAACCCAAGAATAATTTTTATCAGCGTGGTTTTCCCCGCGCCGTTCAAGCCGATCAGCCCGAAAATCTCACCGGGATTTACGCTAAGCGAAACATCTTCCAAAACCTTTTGGTTGCCGAAACTTTTGGAGAGGCTGTTTATTTCCAATGGTAGCTGGTTCATTTAGGTTCTATTTTGTTATATTGTGCTGGGTTGCTGGGTTTATATTGATCTCTGTATCGGTATTATCCTTCACTTTGCCCACCGCCGGAACCGCTATCGTAACCGGGGCAACATAACCCTCCTCCACATCCATAGTATGTGTAACGAAAGTCTGGTTCGGCGCCAATATCACTTCCACCCGGTTGCCGTCTTGGCTCACAAATATCTTGCCTGTCAGAGAAATAAATCCCGGCTCTTTCAGCGCGTGGTTGGCCGACGGATTGCCAGGTGAGAGCTTTTGCCGCCAGCCAGGGGATATAGCATCAAGGTAGTGCGTGTTCCAAACCAACCGTACCCGGTCGTGATCAACGTTTGCTACTTCAAAATCGACATCGCCCTTCGCGGTGTAGCTTTTATTATAAAACGGCGTGAATTTGCGGTCATTCACCCAGACGCTCCAGTTCGCGGGGGAAAAATAAAGCACAGATTTCACGAAAAAAGACGGTGCTACGGTAGCCGCATCGACCGCTATTTCCACATTGCCATTGTCGGTTCTCCTGACGACGACGCCGCTTAAAGCGTCATAGATATCCTTCATATCTTGCCGTTTTATCATCAGTTCTCCTTTGCGGGAAAGCAGGTCAAAATCCGTGCCCTGAAATTTAGCCGAATCATTTTCAGCCAGAGCCGGGGATGCTTTCTGCACTTGTAGAGCAGTGGAGGAGGCCTTTGCCCGGGGCGACCACGCGGCAAGAGCGGCGATTATGACTATCATCAAATATTTCATGTGAACCGTTTTCATCCGTTCATCCGGGGGGTTTCGTCACCAGCGGCGACACGGCGGGCTGGTCGGCGCCAGAATTATCTTTCAGTTTTATCCAGTCGAAAACCAGCATAATGTCAACGACCGACGGCATGGTTCCGGCTCTTATCTGACCAAGCATCGCATCATTTATTGCCACACCGGAACGTCTCATAGACAGAGAATCTATCCACACATAGCCGGGAAATTCGGCAATCAACGCATCTATGAACGAAAGAGCAAGTTCATCGGTTAGGGCCGAAAACTTCAGCGTAACCTTGCTGCTTGCCGCGCTGATCTTATCTTTCCTCATTTCCCCGGCAAGTTCGACGGGAGCGGCGAGCGACATGTCAAGATTTGATAGCCGGTAGCGCTCCTTCAACTCCTGCAACGGAAGGCGTGCTTCGCGGATGCGGCTCGTCACCTCCATAGCGTCGACCGATGGAAGCGGCAGCCGGTCAGCAGGCAGGCTTTCGTACCTCTCGAAAACGCCGTGGGCTTTTTCCAGGTTTTCGCTGGTTTTCTTATAACTGCCCTCAATGCCAGAGATTTCTGATTTTACCTTATCATAATCCGATTTCAGGAAATCCTGCATCAAATACAGGTACACCATGACCGGTAGTGCGAGAGCCACCATAGCACCACTTACGGCGAGCTTTTTGAAAAGCTTTTTTCGCAATGCGTCGTATTTCATTGCCGGTTTTCCTCCTGGCTTTTAGCTGGGGATTGGCTCGTTGCATGCGCATTGCTTGTATTGCCGGACGCGGCATGTTTCTTTTCCACTATGGTCACGGAGAAAGTAGTGATGTTTTTATTGTCCGGCACCTTGCCAATCTGGGTATTTATTGCGTTCTTACCCGGAAGATTGGCGTATTTGACATCATAATCGGCGAATGCGGAGTTTATTTTCTTTACCATGGCGTCAGTCAGCTCCAGAGTCTGCTCGATATTCTTTCCAGCATTTTCCATACTGGCGGAAAAAGTGACGCTTAACTTCCCTTCTCCCTTCTTATCCTTGTCCGATATTAAATCGCCGGTGTTGACTTCAATGCCGTTCACCATGACATTGCCGGTTTTGGCGGCAGAAAATTTCGTCAATAGATCCAGCGCGCCAGTTGCGCCTCTCACAAGCTGATCGTGCAGGTAAATGGTGCCCAAAATCCGGTTTATATCCACGGGAAAAGCTTGTTCCCCCTTCTTCAGTTTTTCCAGTTTTTCCGCATTTTGCCTTTTCTCCTGCTCGGCTACGCGCACATCTTTGGAAAGCGAGACATAGTTGCCTATCAGGTAGGAGGATATGAGAAAGGCAAATAGGAAGAACACGCCGAGCGCCGCTTTGGCCGCATGCTCCATGGCGTACAACTTTCTAAGCCTACCGCTGTAGGCGGTATCAAGCCTCAAGACATGCCGCTTTTTCGTGGCAAAATTCCCTGCTAACACCACATCGCCGTAACGATCGCCTTCCTCCGCCGCTCCGGTAAGGCGCAGGCGCATCGCCGCCTCCTGCGGTGTCAACAGGAACACCCCAGTGGCGTTGATCCGGCTCAAATCCAGATTGGCTTTTATTTCCGCCGAGGAGATCACGAACAGATCAAGCCCCTCCTTTTCATCGAATCCCATCCTTCTGATGAATTCGATGGTAGATAAGAGATCTTGCTCGATATTGCCCGCCAGCACCTCAGCCGCCGAATCGCCGACCGGCTGGTTGATGCGCGTCAACGCCAACTTGTAATTGCGGAATATGACCTGGCGCATGCCGCCAACGCGGTTATGCGTGATCAGCATTTTCCATTGAGCGGTTTTATTGCGTTTCTGCCCTTCCGACGCCTTATCTAGATCGCGCACCATAAGCTCGGCCTCGAGCGGCAATAGATATATGCCGGCGAAAGGATTGGGGAATTCGAGCGCCATCTCCAGCCATTCGGAAAACGGCGGGACATTGTGAACCGAGGCGAACATGTATATCCAGTCCCTACGCGCCTTCTGCACACGCCCAATTTTGATTGCCGATTTTATGTCGTTTGGCGCGAAATCCTTATTGAGTTTCCTTTTTATCAGGCTGTTTATGGTGAATGAGCTTACTGGCGGCAGCATATGCTGCACATAGGCCTGATCGAGCACGTCGACTAGCACGTAAAGCGGCGTTTCCGCATACCGATCGCAGAGGGTTGTAATTGCCTGGGCTTCGGCGGAATTCGGTGACGCCGCGAACAGCCGTTCCTTCAGCCTGCTGCCGCTGAAGAAACTTAATACCACCCCATCGTCGCCAATGGTCAGGACAAATTTCTTTTTATTTAAGCCAAACATTTAAGGCCAGAATAGCAGGGAATCGGAAATTATAAAGTTGATTTATGTATTAACCTTTTTAGGTTATTATCATCCGTATGAGTTTTGAAATAATAGGATTTGAAAAGTTAAAAGCAGCGGGGCCGGATAATGAACAGGCCTTCACCGATTTCGTAAACGCGAATTTTCCTAACGCACTTAAATTTGCTGAAAGCCAGGCGAGAAATAAATATAGCGACAGCAGCGTTAGAGCTAGACTGGAAGTCGAAGCTGCGGTAACAGATAGTTTTTACGATATTCTCAAAAAAATTCCCGAGATATACGAAGAGACTGTTTCCAACCTATTTAAGACAATTCTGAAAAGACGCATGTTAGATCAGGTGCGTTCGGTTCTGGGACAAAACAGGAACAGTCCGCAGCAAATACCTGTTAGCGGCGGCGACACTCTCAAAAATGATAAGGATATCTCATGGGAAAACATAGTCGCGGAAAAAGAGAATCACCGAATAAAGACTTTGCTCGCGGCCTTGGCGGCCATAGAAACCGTGTTAATTTTAGCGGAAAGGGCTATAAATTGCATAAAAGGCCCTCAAACGCGTGATGCCTTACGGCTTTTCTATATTGAAGGTTTGAGCAATGAGGAAATTCGGCAAGCATGGGGTTTAAGAGTATTCCCGGTAAGATAATTTCTTCAGGACGTAAAGCCATTTTGGAAAATTTCCTACCAACCCCTCCTGACCGGGAAATTATTGAAAAAGTATTCGCGCCCCACTCCCCGCTTATCGGGATAAATAAGCATATGGCGGAAATAGTGGAAATCCTTAGAGGGTATGGCATCAATCCGGAAACTGCGGCCGGGCGGAGAAGCCGCTAAATCTTTATCCCCTTAATCAACTCCTTCACCGCACCAACCGACTTATCGAATTCGGATTTTTCCGCTGGCAATAAATCGATCTCCACGATTTTCTCGACGCCGTTTTTGCCGATTATGCAAGGCACGCCGACATATAAGTCCTTCACCCCGAATTCTCCGGAGAGATATGCAGCGCAGGGCAGGACGCGGCGCTTGTCTTTCAAATAACTTTCCGCCATTTGTATCGCCGCCGATGCCGGGGCATAGAATGCCGATCCGGTTTTGAGTAGGCCGACGATTTCCGCGCCACCATCGCGGGTTCTCTGCACAATTTTGTCCAGCTTTTCCTGGGTCGTCCAACCTTTTTTCACCAGATCTGGCAATGGAATCCCGGCTACCGTCGAATAGCGCACCAAAGGCACCATGGTATCGCCATGGCCACCGAGCACAAATGCCGTCACATCCTCAACCGAGACTTTGAATTCCTCCGCCAGAAAATATCTGAACCGCGCCGAATCCAACACCCCGGCCATCCCGATCACCTTCTTGTGCGGCAGCCCGGAAGCCTCGCGCATTACCCACACCATCGCATCCAGCGGATTGGTTATGACGATGACAAATGCGTTCGGCGCATGTTGTTTAATCCCAGCGGCTACAGTTTTGATGATGCCGGTGTTGGTATTGACCAGGTCGTCGCGGCTCATGCCGGGTTTCCGGGCGATTCCGGCAGTGACAATCACCACGTCCGCGCCCGTTATGTCCTTATAATCGTTAGCGCCTTTGAGGTTCGCATCAAAATCTTCGATCGGCGAACTCTCAGCCAAATCCAGGGCTTTTCCCTGCGGCACGCCTTCAACAACATCGAACAATATTATATCGCCGAGCTCCTTGAGGCCAGCCAGATGCGCCAGCGTTCCACCGATATTTCCGGCACCGACTAATGCGATTTTATTGCGATTGGGCATGGTGATTTCCTTTTTTGATTCTGGGTTCAAGCATTTTTACCCCAACCGGGTTTCACCGCAAGTAAAATCTCCTGGACTTAGCGACCCTTTTGACCAGATAATGTTGGCCGAGGCAAAAATAGTATATCAATAAAAACGCATTAACCAAATATTCAACCACCAACCAAAGGAGATAATGTATGTCAAACACCAGCGCTCAGATCCAGGAAGCCCTGCAAACCTTCCTAGCGGAAGATGAAAAATTCACGGCAGGCAATAAATCTGCTGGCACGCGCGCGCGCAAAGCGTTGATGGATTTAAAAAAGCTCGCCGATGCCCGCCGCAAGGAAATCCAGGCGGAAAAAAACGCAGGGTAAGATTTGCACTGCAACTGGTGAATTGATATGACCGCACAAACTGTAAGAATAGCCTTGCGCGATGCGATGGCTGAGGAAATGCGGCGGGACGCGGCCGTTTTCGTCATGGGCGAGGAAGTGGCCGAATATCAGGGCGCATATAAAGTAACAGAAGGCCTGCTCCAGGAATTTGGCGCCGCCAGGGTGATTGATACCCCAATCACCGAGCATGGGTTCACGGGGCTAGGCATCGGCGCGGCGATGGCAGGATTGAAACCCGTCGTCGAATTCATGACCTTCAATTTTGCCATGCAGGCGATGGATCAAATCATCAATTCCGCCGCGAAAACCAATTACATGTCCGGCGGGCAAATCCGTTGCCCGATAGTTTTTCGTGGGCCGAACGGCGCGGCAACGCGCGTTGGCGCACAGCATTCGCAGGACTATTCAAGCTGGTACGCACATATTCCCGGCCTGAAAGTCATCGCGCCATATTCGGCGGCGGACTCCAAAGGGTTACTCAAGGCGGCGATCCGCGATCCGAATCCGGTGATTTTCCTGGAAAACGAAATCCTTTACGGCCAGTCGTTTGAAGTTCCGGAGGGTGATGATTTATTGGTAGAAATCGGCAAGGCGGTGGTTTTGCGTGAGGGAACGGACGTCACCATAACCGCATTTTCTTTGCCGGTGAAAGCCGCACTGGATGCGGCGACGGAACTTGAAAAAGATGGGATAAGCGCCGAAGTTATAGATTTGCGAACGCTCCGGCCTTTGGACAAGGAAACTATCCTGGAATCGGTGAAAAAAACCTCGCGGCTGGTAACGGTCGAGGAAGGGTGGCCGTTCGCCGGAATCGGCGCGGAAATTTCTGCGATAGTGATGGAAGAAGCTTTTGATTCACTTGATGCGCCGGTGATCCGTGTAACTGGCAAGGACGTCCCCCTGCCCTACGCCGCGAACCTGGAAAAACTTGCCCTGCCGCAAACTGCGGATATCATCGAGGCGGTGAAAGGTATTTGCTATAGGAACCGATGAAGGCAGAAAAATCGGAAATAAGAATTGAGGGTTTGGGCAATAACCCGAAACTCGTGGATATTTCGATAAGGAAATTACCGGAAGTTAGTTTATATGAAGATAAAGTTGATAAATTTCATGCAATGCTAACTTTTCGTGCTTGGCAAGCTAGAAAGGAATGCGTGGATCAGCTGCAGCAAGACGGGTTTGATATGAAAATTATACCTAGCGATAACACTGCAAGAATAGAAGGCATGAATAGAGATGGGTTAGATGTGCTCTTACGCAAATTGGCTAAATTCAAATATATCGGCTTAACCGAATTGACTGCCAGCTTAAGTTATGAGCCAGGGAACCGTTCAACTTCTCCTAGCGCAGTCAGAAAATAATTCAAATCCTCCCTTCTTGTTATCCTTTTCAATTATGTTATCCTGCCGCATATAAATAACTTTAAGGTTTTACATGCCGATAGAAATCCTGATGCCCGCCCTCTCCCCCACCATGACCGAGGGCAACCTCGCCAAATGGACAAAAAAGGAGGGCGATAAAGTGAAGGCCGGCGATGTCATAGCCGAAATCGAAACCGATAAAGCCACCATGGAAGTCGAATCGATCGACGAGGGCGTAATGGGCAAACATATTGTTCCCGCTGGCGCTC
>JABDBP010000027.1 GCA_013288565.1 Alphaproteobacteria bacterium
CTGCTTGGTATAGAATTCCAGCTTCTGCATCGCCTTCTGATCCAGACCGTCGGTTTCCCGCACGATTCGCTTCATCCAGTTGCTGGTCAACACGTATGACTGCTTGATATAATCGAATATGATGTTTTCGTTCCAGGCCTGATCCTGGAACCGGCGATCTTTGAGCTTTGGCGCGTAGACGTCGCCCTTGTCATCGCCCAGGAATTTCTCCGAGACATTAGTGATGAGAGTGAGATAATCCCGGTAATACTCGATCTGGAACTGCATGAATTTTTCTGGCTGGAGCAACATCTGGCCGAACATCTCGACGAACGACGCGCTCAAATGCAATGGCGTAGAAACCGGTATCGGCCCGTCATTCGGTTTCTTGCTCAAAAACTCCTGAATAATCAATTGAGATTGCTCGGCGATTTGAGTAAGATTCTTGGTGAATTCTTTATGATCGTAATTTGTCATTGTTTCCGGCTTTTAAATATCTTAAAACCCTCTAGGCATCATATGAAGTCAAAGCGCATAGTTTATATAACGGCGGTAACCATGCTGGCAACCACTGTTTCCGGCTGTTCCGATATTGTCGATTATTTCGACCGGTTGGGCAGCCATATGCCGACTTACGACAGCACTTTCGGTTCGGGCAGCCCATCCAATGGCCAGGATACAGTAGTTAAACATGCCGGGCCCGCCACCACTGCGCAGCCGCAATACCCGGACGTGGATAAATATATGCAACAACAGCGGGGAAGTGGACTTTGAGGAAATTCCTAGTCATAAATTTCTGTATCCTGGCAAACCTGGTTTGCGGCTCATGCTCGGAACTTGATTTTTCCCAGTTTCCCGGTTACAACGAGCTGTTTGGCGATACGGGGGACAGCAAGGTAGAGGTGGTCAAAAGGCGTCCGGCAGAAAATCTGGCGGCGCAGGGTGGGGTGTCGTCACCTGAGAAAGCTTCTTCCACCAATACGCAACTATCATCCTCTGGTTCTGCCGATGGCAAAACACTGACTGGCAAGGGCGATCCGAACGATACTTCACCGCCAGATTTCCGCTCTACCTTCACCACGCTTAATCCGATAAATACGGAGGAGGAATCGCTCTATCCGGGGCGGTATGTTTCCGGAAAAACGCCGGCTTCCCCTTATCTTCCGGCTGCGCCGGAAAGAGAAATTTCGCCGAATGCCGGGCCCCCAGCTGCGCTATTACCCGCCCCGCCGGTTCCACCGCTACCTTTCCTCCCGGCACAGAATCAGTTGGGTAATCAAATGGCTTCCTTGCAGGGCCAGGCTCCTATAACTGCAGCTCCGCCATTGCCTTATGAGAGGCGCAAGCCGGTGCTGAATGAGCAATCGAAGATGCAGCTTCAGTTGCTTTCTAGTGAAAATCTGCCGCCGTCTGACCAGCAATCTCCGCCACTTTCCTCGGTGCCGCCCAAGCAGGATTACGAAGCCAAAAAGGCTGAACTGACTACTCAGATGCAGGATCTGATCGCCGAGCGTGAGCGCATAGCCGAGCAGCAAAGATATTATAACGACCCGGTGAATGTCATCCACCCGAATCAGCGCTTAAGGCCAGACGAATCGGTGCAGCCGATAACCATAATCCAGCCGCCGGTGACGCAAAATCCTGTGCCGTACCCGACTCCGGCCGTAAATACGGCTCCGGTTCCCGGGCCTATGCAATCCGCTCCGGCGCCAAAGCCAGTGATATTGAATGATGAAGCGCCACCACGACTATCATCCCGTATTGAGGAAAGAGACATTGCTCCGGCCACCGCTTCCGATGCCGATAAATTCCCGTCAGCGCTTCCTGCACTGCCCGCAAAGGAACCGGAGCCAATGCCAGCGCCAACTCCCATGATGCCACCTTCGCCGCCCGCCGCCGCTCCCGCACCACGCAATGATAAGGAAACTTTTGCTCCGGTCATGACTCCGTCGTTCCCGGATTCCACCAGGTATCTAGACGCCCCGCGCTATATTGACAGGTATCAATAATTCCCATGGAAAAGGAATTTTACCGTATAAGCCGGCTGCCACCTTATGTGTTCGCCGAGGTGAACGCGTTGAAAGCCCAGGCGCGGAACCAGGGCAAGGACATCATCGATTTCGGCATGGGCAACCCAGATTCCGCCACGCCGAAGCATATCGTCGATAAACTTATCGAAACCGCGCAGAATCCCTACAGCCACCGCTATTCCACCTCGCGCGGAATTCCAGGACTGCGCAAGGCGCTAGCGGCATATTATCAGCGGCGGTTTGGGGTTGAGTTGGATTTCGAGAAGGAAGTTGTCGTCACTATTGGTTCGAAGGAGGGTCTGGCGAATCTCGCCAATGCCATTACCAAACCTGGGGACGTTATCCTGGTGCCGAACCCCAGCTATCCTATTCATCCTTATGGTTTTGTGATTGCCGAGGCCTCGGTCTGGCCGATTGTGAAAAAATTCGATGAGCCGTTCGATTTACTGGCGGAGGTCAAAAAAGCCGTCAAGGAATGCAAAAAAAATCCGCTAGCCCTGGTGTTGAATTACCCGTGTAACCCCACCACCGAAACCGTTACCCTAGCGTTTTACGAGGAGATGGTGGATTTCTGTAAACATCATGGGATTTATATTTTATCCGACCTAGCTTACTGCGAAATATACTTTGATGACAATCCACCACCGTCGATACTTCAAGTGAAAGGCGCCAAGGATATCGCAATCGAATTTACCACTATGAGCAAGACTTATTCGATGCCGGGTTGGCGCATCGGGTTCGCGTCGGGGAACCAGAGGCTTATCAAGGCGCTGACCAGGATAAAATCATATCTCGATTATGGCTCGTTCACGCCGATACAGGTGGCGGCAGCGGCGGCGCTGAACGGCCCACAGGATTGCGTGGCGGAAGTGCGGCAATTATATAAGGAACGGCGGGACGTGCTGGTTGACGGCCTGAATTCCGCTGGGTGGAAGGTGGAATCCCCGAAAGCCTCGATGTTCCTATGGGCGCGGATTCCGGAGAAATTTGCTCATCTTGGCTCGCTCGAATTCTCCAAGCGGCTGCTCCAGGAGGCGGAAGTCGCGGTCGCCCCGGGAATCGGGTTCGGCAAATTTGGCGATTCGCACGTTAGGATCGCGCTGGTGGAAAACAAACACCGCATCCGCCAGGCGGTTAGGAATATAAAAGGGTTTTTGAAGAATGGTTGACCAGTCACCCCTCAAAATCGGCATTGCGGGACTCGGTACCGTTGGAAGAGGTGTATTTAAAATCCTGGAACAAAAAGCGAAACTACTGGAATTGCGGGCTGGGCGGCCGCTGATGGTGACTGCTGTTTCTGGCCGGGAAAAATCCAAGAGCCGCGGGATAAACTTAAAAAATCTCACCTGGTATGACAACATAGAACATTTGGCGGGCGATCCGGAGATTGATCTCATAGTGGAATTGATCGGCGGGGCTTCCGGTCCGGCCTATGAATTATGCAAACGGGCGCTAAAAGCAAAAAAATCGCTTGTCACCGCCAACAAGGCGCTAATCGCGCTGCATGGCGCGGAGCTGGCTGGAATCGCCGAAAATCATCATGTGGGCTTCGCGTTTGAGGCGGCGGTCGCTGGTGGAATTCCGATCATTAAAACCATCAAGGAGAGTTTGGCTGCCAACAATATCATCAGCCTGGCCGGGATATTGAACGGTACCTGCAATTTTATCCTCACGAAAATGCAGGAGGAGAAAAAGGATTTCTCAAGCGCCCTGAAAGAAGCTCAAGGATTAGGATATGCCGAGGCTGATCCAAGTTTCGATATCGAAGGCACCGACGCAGCGCATAAATTGGCAATTCTCTCCGCGCTGGCTTTCGGCTGCCCGCCGAATTTCGAATCCATTTATATCGAGGGGATAAAAAACATAACGCCGCCGGATATCGAATATGCCGGCGAATTAGGATATGTAATAAAATTGCTCGCTATCGCATCGTTGGATGAGCATGAAGGCAAACAGGAATTGGAGCAGCGGGTGCATCCGTGCCTAATACCAAAATCGTCCGATCTGGCGCAGGTGCATGGCGTTCTGAACGGAATTCTGCTTGAATGCGATTCGCTGGGAAAATTATTTCTGGAGGGCGCCGGAGCAGGGGAGGGGCCGACTGCATCAGCGGTTATCGCCGATATAATAGACACGGCAGCGGGGCGCGGTAGCCTGCCTTTCAATATGCCGGTAAAGTTGTTGCAAAAAATAAAACCAGCGAAAATGAGCGATCATCAGGGGGCGTATTACTTGCGGCTGAAAGTCTCCGATGAGCCAGGAGTAGTCGCTGCCGTCACTACCATATTGAAGGATAAGAGAATCTCGCTCGATTCGCTATTGCAAAAGCCGGTGAAATCCTCCGCTACAGCGCAAGTAGTCCTGACCACCCATCAAACCACCGAGGAAACAATGCTTAAAGCGGTTGCTGCCATCGCTAAAATTCCGCATGTACTAGAACCGCCGCATATGATAAGGATTGAAGAAATTTGAATACTGGTCGATGGTTGGATAATGAGTTGGGTAAAATATGTGCAAGACACGGTAAGATGGGTCAAAGGCTTGCCCCCGTTAGATCGGAACAAGCCCTATTTTGGTTTGATAGAACAGCGTAAAGAAGGATATTATGTACATGAGATGGGGCGTTATTTCCATAGTGGTGGCGGTCATGGTTATAATGGAAAATGTAGATCTGAGGCGGACGGCAGCGAGGGTGGGGATGGTATGACATTAGATCAAGCAATACCCACTGTTGTCGAGCATCCGGAAATTCCGGAAGGTGTCACGGTGATTACGCTCAGTAATGGTGAGCAATATTGGTTTGATTCACAAGGCAAACCTGCACAATTGGACAAAGGCAAATCGGTGCAATCAGGCCAAAGGAGATAAAGAGGTTAATATGCTAAAAACCAAAGAACAGCCAACAACTACCGCATACACTCTAGGCAGGAACTTTGCGCTGGAGGCGGCACGGGTTACGGAATCTGCGGCATTGGCCGCATCGAAATGGATGGGCCTTGGCGATGAGAAAGCAGCGGATCAGGCAGCAGTTGATGCCATGCGCCGCACATTAAATAGCCTGGAGATTGATGGCACGGTGGTTATCGGCGAGGGCGAGCGCGATAAAGCGCCGATGCTCTATATCGGCGAAAAAGTTGGCACCGGCAACGGTCCGGAAATAGATATTGCGCTTGATCCACTAGAAGGAACCACAATCTGCGCCACCGGCGGCCAAAACGCGTTGGCGGTTATCGCTATGGCTTCAAGAGGTGGGTTCCTCCATGCACCGGATGTCTATATGGATAAGATCGCGGTGGGTGCAAACCTTCCTTCAAACCTGGTCGATCTCGATGAGCAGCCTAAGAAAAATTTAGCCAATCTGGCGAAAGCGAAGAAATGCGAAGTGCGCGATCTGGTCGCGGTGATTTTAAATCGCCCCAGGCACGAAGAATTGATCGCGGAAGTGCGCGAGGCGGGAGCCAGGATTCAATTAATCCGTGATGGTGATGTGGCTGGTGTAATCGCAACCGCTAGGGGCCAGTCCGGTGTCGATATATATATGGGAATCGGGGGTGCGCCGGAGGGAGTATTGGCGGCGGCGGCTTTGCGCTGCACCGGCGGGCAGATTATCGGCCGGTTATTGTTTGACGATGAGGATCAGAAGGAACGCGCATACCGGATGGGGATAAAGGATTTGCATCGGAAATATTCAACCGAAGAAATGGCCAAAGGCAACGTGATGTTTGCGGCGACCGGCGTTACCAGTGGCACAATGCTGGACGGCGTGCGCTATTTCCCCGGCGGAGCGGTTACCCATTCGATCGTCATGCGCTCGGAAACCGGCACCATCCGCACTATCACGGCAGAGCATAATTTTACGCGTAAGGCATGATGAGATGGAGGCCGTCCTCGAAAAAGATGGCAATATAGCGGAAGATATTCCCGGCCTTCCACTCTCGGTAATGGGAAATAAATGGGTGCTGCCGAAGCATGACGAGTCGCTCGCGGCGGCGCTCATGCAGAAACTCGGGCTTCCCTCGGTCATCGCCGAGCTTATGGCACGACGGAACATTGCCTTTGAGGAAGCAGAAAATTTTCTAATTCCCTCGATAAAAAATTTTCTCCCCAATCCGTCCGAGTTTATGGATATGGATAAGGCAGCGGCACGACTGACAAAGGCGGTAATCAACAAAGAAAATATCGTCATCTTTGGCGATTACGATGTAGACGGTGCGACCTCCTCTGCACTCCTAAAAAGATTTTTCCGCACGGTGGGGCTAGAGGTTTCCATCTATATCCCGGATCGCATCACCGAGGGTTACGGCCCGAATATAAACGCTCTGCTGGATTTGCGGAAAAATGGCGCGGATATAGTAGTGACAGTCGATTGCGGCACGGCGGCAGCGGAAATCCTGGAGGCAGCCGGGCGGAGCGGCCTCGACATCATCGTCATAGATCATCATATCGGAGCCGATAAAAACCCGGAAATTTGTGCGCTGGTGAACCCGAACCGGCTGGATGAAAAAACTAAAATTCGACATATGGCGGCGGTTGGCATGTGCTTCGTATTAGCGGTCGCGATCAACCGTGAGCTTAGGAAATCCAGCTGGTTCAAGGAAAGGCCGGAGCCGAATTTATTAGATCTACTCGATTTGGTGGCGCTTGGTACAGTTTGTGATGTCGTGCCGCTGACCGGCATCAACCGCGCCTTCGTCGCCCAGGGCTTGAAAATCATCGGCCAGCGGAAAAATCCCGGACTTGCGGCATTATCGGACATTGCTCAGATAACCGAAAAACCGACGGCATATCACGCCGGATTTATCCTTGGGCCGAGGATAAACGCCGGAGGCCGTGTCGGCAAAGCCGAACTCGGCGCGATTCTGCTATCCAGCGATGATGCGGAAGAAGTGAAAAAAGCGGCGGAAGAGCTGAATCGCCTGAATACCGAGCGCCGGGCGCTCGAAAGCGTTATGCTCGAAGAAGCGATAATCCAGGCTGAAAGCAAAAAAAACCAGCCGGTGATAATCCTCGCCTCGGAGGGTTGGCACCAAGGAGTTATCGGGATAATTTGCAGCCGCATCAAGGATAGCCATAAAAAGCCGGTGGCGGTGATATCGCTGGAAAACGGGCACGGCAAGGCTTCCGCGCGTTCCATTCCTGGCGTCGATATAGGTGCTGCAATAGCGGCGGCGAAAATGGCGGGGATAATCACCACCGGCGGTGGGCATGCAATGGCGGCAGGTTTCACCCTGGAGGAAAATCAAATTCCGGCGCTCAGCGAATTCCTGCATGAGCGGCTCAGCAAGCGCATCGAAGAAAAGCTGAAAAATGTAGAAATGTATTTAGATGGTGCGATCACAATTTCCGGTATCAACGCTGATTTTATGGAGACACTTAGCCGTATGGCGCCGTTCGGCAGCAGCAACCCGGAGCCTTTGTTCCTGCTGAAAAATGTTCAGATCGTGAAAAGCCAAGTGGTCGGCTTAAATCACCTGCGCTGCATCATAACCGATTTGGTTCCCGGGAAATCTTGGCTATCCCTGAAGGCCATGGCTTTCAGGAAGCTCGAAACACCGCTAGGGCAGCATTTGTTGCAGAATGTCCATAAGCCAATCGGCCTGATCGGCCAAATTCGCCAGAACGAATGGAAGGGCAATAAGAAAATCGAGTTTATAATTGAGGATATGGTGGCGTGATTCAGATGGATCGGATTGGCATTAAACGACCCGCGCAATCACCGGCAATATATAACAAAAAAAAGCGAAAGCATTTCTGCTTTCGCTCCTTCAGATAGAACTCCAGTAATTATCTTACGGGTTCTTAATTCGAGAAATTTTGGTGCCCTCTAAGCTAAGACTTGCCATCAGCCCTTGCTGATCGAAGATGAAGGCATAGGCGTCCTTCTGCAGGCTTGTCGAGGAGAGGTTCTTGGCGACGCCTGCATTCACGACAACTATAGTCGGCCCGGTTCCTATTTCCCAGCCCTGCGTTTCGTGGACATAGTTGACTGCCTTATCATTCATCAGGAACACTATATATCCATATGATTGCCCGCCGATCTGCCAGCCGAAGGATGCGGTGATAGAATTATAATATCCGTCAACTGCTCCGTCTTTTTTCAAAACGCCCTCGCCGTAAGCCCCGCCGAAGACAAGCCCAGCTTTTACGATATTAGGGAAAATTAGTACCGCCTTTGCCTTTTTTGCCAGGTCTGCGGCGTTCGGATTGGTTTTTAGGAGTGTCGCCAATGCCTGATCGGCATCTGTATTTAATTCCTCTTTTGTTGCTGCATACGCGCCGGTTGATATTGTGGCAGCACTCACGAAAACGAGCATTAAAAAGATACGCCGTATATTTATTTTCATTTAGTTCTCTCCTGTTAGGCACCCTTTGTAAGGCCAATGAAATAAAAAAACCGTATGGTTTTATTCCTTGATTGTGCGCTAATGAAGCAATCCCCCTAAATCATCATCAAGGCAAGAACAGCTGATGAGACAGCCAGGAGTGAAACGCCCGTCATCCGCTTTACCACTTGTAGGATTATTTCTTCATAACTTGGCATAAATTTTCCCCACGGTTTATATAGACGAGCCTTGGTTTTTTTCCAGCAATGTACAAACGCATCATAACCAAAAAACTTACATGCATGGTCATCCCGCTTTCAATAACTGCTCGGTAGTTTTCAGTAGTTCGTTGGTGCGGAACGGCTTGGTGATATAGGCTGCAGCACCTTTTTCAATGGCACTTTCCCTATATTCCGGCTCGCTGCGCACGGTGAGGATTATCACTTGCGCCGGGTTTTTCTGTGCGCGGAGTTCGCTCAAAAGCTCCAGCCCGTCCTGGTCGGGAAGGCCAAGATCCAGTATTACCAGATCGGGGTGTTTGCTTCTGAAACTCTTCAGGCCTTCCGCCGCGGTTGCTGCTTCAACCACCTGGTAGCCGTTGGCTTTCAATACGACGTTTAAGAACGTGCGTATCGCCGGATTATCGTCAACTACTAGTATGTTTTCATTTGTCATATCTACCTACCTTCCGCCGCTGTTTTTGTGGTTGGCATTTTTTCCATGAAATTTTCCATATAGCGCCCCGGCCCGATTGCCACCGTGAATAGTGCACCACTCCCTCTTTCGTCCGTGCTTACGCTGATGTCACCGCCATGCGCCTGTGCCACTGCCTTGCATATGGCAAGGCCCAAGCCGGTTCCCGCTACCTGGCTATCTTTTTTCTCCAGCCTAGTGAATTTATTAAATATGCGTGCCCGATCCTTTTCCTCGATGCCCGGCCCTTCATCGGCGACCATGAATTTCCAATAGGGCCCGTTTTCGCGATTTTCTATCCCGGAAGAGACTATTATTCCGCTGCCTGATGGGGAATATTTGGCGGCGTTATCCAGTAGATTGGAAAAAAGCAGCTCGAACAGCGGGGTGTCTAGCTCCACCTGGAAATGCCCGGGCAGCGTCAAGTGGGTGATTTCGTGATTGGCGATTCTCGGCTGAATGCGCTTCAGCAGATCGGTAATCAGCATATCCGGCTCGATCCATATTTTCCTGAGCTTTACGGCACCGGATTCCAGCCGGGTCATGTTCAATATGTTGGTGATGAAGCTGTTCAAGCGCTCGGCTTCATCAAGCGCGGTTTCAAGCAACGTGGCGCGCGCGCCCGGCGAAAGGGTTTTCTCCATGTGGCGGAGTGCCGACAGGGAGCCGATTATCGAAGCAAGCGGTGTTTTCAAATCATGCGAAACCGAAGATAAGAGGGATGAGCGGAGCTTTTCCCTTTCCTGTTGCACACGATTCTCCTCCATCTCGGCTATCATCTTGGCGCGCTCGATTGCCAGCACCGCCTGGTCGGCTAGCACTGAGGCGAATCTGATGTAAGATAAGTCATCGCGGGTATTCGGCTGCATCTTCACGGCCAATACCCCGATTATCCCGGACGATGCGATCATCGGCTCGAAATGGTAGCTTGAGCTGTTGTTGCGGAATGTGCCTATCCCTGAGGATTCCCGGTTCGCCCAGCAATATTTAAGCGCGGCGACATCTTCTTCGTTGAATCCGATCAAACCCTGGATTTGCGGGAGCTCGCCCGCATCAGTGAAAACCTCCGCCAGAAATATTCGGGTTTCGGTTTCCAGGATGTTATCAAGTTCGCGCACCAGAGCGGATTGCAATTCCTTGAGATCGCGATTGGCGGCCAGTGTTTTGGTGAGGTGATAGAGAGTTTGGATTCTCTCCTCCCGTCTCCTGGAAAGCCCGATGCTCCGATACGAATTCGCGCCGATACGGGAGGCTATGATCGTTGCTACAACGAGCAGTCCGAGGTTTATGAGATCCTGCGAAGTCCTGATATGCAGCTCAAACCTGGGCTGGAGATAGAGAAAATTTATCATGATTGCCGAGAAGAAACCAGAGAACAGCCCGGGTATCAGTCCATAGCGAAGCGCGTTCATTATGCTAGCCAGCATGAACAACAGCGAGGCGTTATAAAGCATATGATGTCCGGTGTCGGTGAAAGCCGTTCGGTAAGCGCCTTCGCCGAGCAAAGCCGCCAGCAACAGCGTCAGGGCGGAATAACCATAATTGCGCCATTTTATTCGGGCGCAATCGCTTTTGATTTTTTTAAGCAGCAGCCGCCAGCCGCCCACGCCACTCCGCCATTCCAGGTTCACTGAGTGGGTGGCGAAAAGGTTGCTATATCTCTTTAACCCTTGGAAAACCGAAAAGCAATTCAGCAGAGGAATCATATCCTTGGCCGAAGTGCCGACGAATATATCGCTCACCGCGTTTTTCTGGGCGAACTCCCGGATGCCCTTAACCACGCTCGGCGACATGGTGTGGTAAACCTGCGCGCCCATCTGCTCAGCGCGGGAAAGAGTGCGGATGATGTCTTCCTTCTGCTCCCCGGAAAGCTCATAATGTTCAGGCGTTTCGACGTAGATGACGGCCCACGGCACCTGCCATTCAATGGCGCGGTTCCGCACCGTGCGGATAAGCAGGCCACTCATCGGATGCTCATTTATGCACCCGGCGACCATAGAGGGCATAACCCCCCCCAAACTGGTGAGCGGTTTCCGATTTTGGCGATTGCATAGAGCTGTCCATGGTCTTTTATACTATGGATACCTGTAAAAAAACCATACGTATTGGTACCGCCAATTTGTAATATTTTGGGGTGGATGCTTAGGGAAAAACTTAGAGCATGAGAGAGATCTACGCCGCCGCTGAGGTTTTCTTATGTTCTTCCATGCGGTAGCCGATGCCCGGTTCGTTCACGATATACGACGAATGCGCCGGATCGGGCTCGATTTTCTGGCGCAACTGACCGATGTACACGCGCAGATATTGCGTATCGTCGGCATGTGCCGGACCCCAGACTTCCTTCAATATCTGCTTATGGGTAAGCATCCGGCCCTTATGCGTCATGAAATAGCGCAACAGCTCATATTCCTTGGGTGAAAGTGGTAACACCTCGCCATTTCGGTAAACTTCATGCCGGAGCAAATCCATTTTGAGCGGGCCGTTTACCATCTCGGAACCGCCAGCTTCCTCACGCACAGATTTACGCAATACGGCACGGAGCCTAGCCAGCAGCACGTCGATGCTAAATGGTTTCACCACATAATCGTCGGCACCACTGTTGAGTGCCAAGACGATATCGTCATCCTGTGCGCGTACGGAAAGCACCAATATTGGCACTTGGCTCCATTCGCGGATTTTTTTTATCACCTCGCTGCCGTCTAAATCGGGAAGGCCCAGATCCAATATGATAAGATCGGGTTTCAGCGATGCGGCGAGCCTGAGTGCTTCATTGCCGCCGCTCGATTCCTCCACCTTGTAGCCGGAGGCCTCAAGCGTTACGCGCAGGAGTTTCCTTATCTGCGGCTCGTCATCGACGACCAGGACTTTGTTTTTTATGTTTGTCATTTTTTTACCTCTTTTTCTTCTTGCCCTCGGGCAGAAATTGATGGCGGA
>JABDBP010000028.1 GCA_013288565.1 Alphaproteobacteria bacterium
GCCGTGGCAGCGGGCTGTGCCGCAGGCGATGCCAAATTTTGGATAGTTCCTGCATTCCGGGCATCGAACGCTTGCCCGTTCAGAGAAACGATCCGCGCCTCGAAAAGATTCCCGGCAGTGGTAACATTATTGGCAGTTACACTTAAAACCAGCTGGGAGTTACTAGGCAGCGCCACTTTGCTCGTCACCGTAAACAGCCCGTCAGACGTGGAGAGAACCACATTTTGGTTGACGTCATTCCCCACTACTATGGCATTCAACAACGTCCCTACGGTTGAATTGGTTATGGCGGGCGGAATCAAAAGTCCGCTGACGGCTGACGGTTGCGTCGCCTGCACCGACTGTGCTGGATTCAATGTTCCTGCCGGTGAGTTAGTTATGCCGGGCGGAGTCAAAGGCGCGGTGGCGCCGGACTGTGGAGTTACCGGTATGGACTGCGGCGGATTCAATATCGCAGTAGGGTTTATCGGATTTATAGGATCGACCATGCATTAATAATATCGGAAAAACTATAATATTTACAGCCCATTAATATTTGTTTATCTTTATTCCAAATGAAAATCCTTGCCGGAAACAGTAATCTGCCGCTCGCACAGGCGATAGCGAAACACCTGAAAATCCCATTGACGTGCGCCTCCATCCGCCGGTTCGCCGATATGGAAATCTTCGTCGAAATCGAGGAAAACGTGCGTGGCGAGGATGTTTTCCTGATCCAATCCACCTCATATCCTGCCAATGACAATATGATGGAATTGCTGATTTGCATCGATGCACTGCGCCGCGCTTCCGCCCGCCGCATCACCGCCGTCATCCCTTATTTCGGCTATGCACGGCAGGACAGAAAACCTGGACCGCGCACGCCAATTTCCGCCAAGCTCTGTGCCAACATCATCACCCGCGCTGGGGCTGATAGAGTGCTGACCCTGGATTTGCACGCCGGGCAAATCCAGGGATTTTTTGATATTCCGTTGGATAATTTATATGCCGCGCCGGTTTTTATCCGGGACATCAAGAAAAATTTTGCCGGAAAAGATTTAATGGTGGTTTCGCCGGACGTCGGTGGCGTGGTGCGGGCACGGGCTATGGCCAAGGGCCTAGGCGTTGATCTGGCGATAGTCGATAAACGGCGGGTGCAGGCAGGCGTTTCCGAGGTGATGAATATCATCGGCGAGGTGCAGGGGCGCCATTGCATTTTGATCGATGACATTGTCGATTCGGCAGGGACGTTATGCAATGCTGCTGCGGCGCTGGTGAAAGAAGGCGCGGCCAGCGTTTCGGCTTATGTGACGCACGGCGTGCTTTCAGGCCAGGCGGTAGAACGGGTTAAGAATTCGCAGTTGAAAAAGCTCGCCGTTACCAGCAGCATAAACGCCTCTGACGCGGTGAAGAAAGCCAAAAACATAACCATCGTTCCTATTGCACCACTGATGGCCGAGGCGATGCGCCGGATTTCCGAGGAATCGTCGGTTTCGAGTTTGTTTGCTTAGTCGCTTCCGTCATTGCGAGGAGGCCAACGGCCGACGCGGCAATCTAGTCTGGATTGCTTCGCTCCGCTCGCAATGACGCACTCATTTTAAGTTTCGGATAAGCTCCTTAATATCCGCCGGAAGTTCTGCAGTGAACTCCATTGATTTTCCGGTTTTCGGATGGGTGAAGGCGATTTTCGCCGAATGCAAGGCTTGGCGGGGAAATTCACGAATTAAATCGGCGATTTGTCCCGGAATTTTGCGCTTATTATTGCCATATGATTGATCGCCGACCAGCGAATTTCCCTTATGCGCCATATGCACGCGGATCTGGTGGGTACGGCCGGTTTCCAGCCGGCATTCGACCAATGAAAATAGCCCGCCGAAATTCTCCAGAGTCTTATAATGGGTCAGTGCCTTTTTCCCACTAGTCCGGAATACTGCCATTTTCTTGCGGTTGGTTTTACTCCGCCCGATATTGGCTTCTATTTTGCCGTTCGGCGGGCTTAAGACTCCCCAAACTACCGCGAGATAAACCCGTTTCAGCTCGCGCAATTCGATCTGTTTGGCCAGGCTGTGGTGGGTGTTGTCGTCTTTTGCCACCACCATCAGTCCGGATGTATCCTTATCCAGTCGGTGTACAATGCCCGGGCGCTCCACCCCGCCGATTCCCGATAATTTCCCGGCGCAATGGGAAAGCAGAGCATTCACCATAGTATCGCCGTGATTCCCTGCGCCGGGATGGACGGTCAAGCCCGCCTGTTTGTTTATCACCAGCAGGTATTTATCCTCATATACGATATTTAGCGGAATCGGATTGGCTAGGATTTCCGAGGGTTTTGCCGCCGGAATGGTGAGTGTGAACTCATCCCCTGGTTTCACTTTATATGAAATATCGGTGAAAATTTTTCCGGCTTTGGATAAATTATTCCCCTCGACCAACGCCTTAATCCGCGTGCGCGAAAATTCCGGCAATTTTTCCACCAAGAATTTATCGAGCCGAGCACCGGATTCTTCTGGAGTGACTTGGAGATTATCGGCTATGGGTGTTTACCGGTTAACTGTTTGGGGCTTTTGTATACGCCCTTTATATTGGTTATCCCGAATGCCTCGGCAAGCTCTTCGGGAGTATAGTCTGAAATTGTAATACGCGAAAGATCAAGAATAGTGCTGCCGCGCCTAATGACAATTTCTCTCCCCGTGCCACTACTGCCATAGTAATGACTTTCACTGACGCCGAGTGCTAAACGGTGGTCACGCCTCCTTGTTTCCATTTCATCACGCAACCCTACTGCCTCGTCCGCCGGGAGTCCACCAGATACTGCTACGCCGTTCTCCCATGACCAGGAAGGATCTACGGATAAAGGCTTTCCCACTTTTAGCGATGTGTTATTGACTTCTTCGTATCTGCCGTAAGGAAGATATTTCTGAAACTTCTCGACAAAATAGGGGAAGGCGACATTCTTGGGTGGGGTGCATATTACATAATGCTTACCCTTATCCTCTGTGACCCGTGCCACATTATTGGGGGTAGCAAAGAATAGGCACAATATGAGATTAACATAATCTTTAGATTTACCAGCTACATCTTTATCTGGTATCGGTTCGGATTTTATCTCTTTTGTTTGGTGGTCAATGCACCAGATAATAATGTTGGGAGTACTGGTTGGTTGGCTCATAATTACCTCTTATCGTTGGTATTTTTGCGTAAGTATATCCGAAAAAGGTTAATAAATGATTAACGACTAGATTTTATCGTTTTTTCTGTTATTTATCTAGCCATGAACGATAATAATTTCCGCGCGCTTAAGATAATGGTGATGGCGATGGGTGTTTTCCTGATGCTCGGAGTCATCTCTCTAATCTACCTAATACATGAGCGTAATCAATCCCCTGGGCAATCATTGGTGCATGAATCCCAGGAAAGCCAATGCCCTGGCGGGAATATGCGGCTGGATGCTGGGGAAATCAAGGCAATGAACGAATATGACGGCCTGCTTTTCCTCCACATAGCCGCCCCCGATAAAACCGGCGAAAAAGTGGTGATTCTCGATTATTGCACCGGGAAAGTCTTAAGCACCGTCGAACTCGGGAAATAACCGTTGACAGCCGAAAATCCTATGGCATAATGCCGCCCCTTATGAAAACTTATAGCGCCAAGCCGAAAGATATTACGCATAAATGGTACGTCATTGACGCGACCGGCCTAGTGCTCGGCCGCCTGGCCTCTATCACCTCAATGATGATTCGCGGCAAACATAAGCCGATTTATACGCCGAACATTGATTGCGGCGATAACATTATCATCATCAACGCCGAAAAAATCGCCCTGACCGGCAAGAAACTGACCGGCAAGGTTTATTACCGGCATACCGGCCATCCTGGCGGCATCAAGGAAACTACCCCGGAGAAAATCCTGGCGAGCAAATATCCGGAACGGATAATCGAAAAAGCGGTGGAGCGCATGGTCAGCCGCGAGCCTCTGGGGCGCGAGCAACTTAAAAAACTGAAAGTCTATAAGGGTGCGGAACATCCGCATCAGGCGCAAAACCCGGAAATCCTGGATATCGCGGCAAGAAACAAAAAGAACAAAAGAAATAGTTAATCATGCCAAAAGCTAAAGAAAAAGAGCGGGCGAAAGAATCGCTGCAGGAATTGAAGCCTTCCAAGGCCGTAGCGGAGACTGCTGCACCTGAGGAACGCCAGCCAAAAAAGGATAAGTTTGGCCGCTCTTACGCCACCGGTAGAAGGAAAAACGCCTCCGCCCGCGTCTGGATAAAGCACGGCACCGGGAAAATGACCGTCAACGGTCGCGAAATCGGCAAGTATTTCGCCCGTCCGACTTATCTGATGCTGATAGACCAGCCGTTCGAGGCGACAAAAACCAAAGGCCATTTCGATGTTTTCAGTACCGTGAAGGGCGGCGGATTATCAGGCCAGGCCGGGGCGATTCGCCATGGCATATCGAAAGCGCTTGATCTTTTCGATCCTACCTTACACAAAACTCTGCGCCAGGGCGGGTATTTAACCCGCGACAGCCGCGTGGTGGAACGCAAGAAATACGGCCACAAAAAGGCTCGCCGCAGCTTCCAGTTCTCGAAGAGATAATAGCCTATTTTCCTATCTGCTCGGCGTTATTCCTTTAGCTAATAAAGTTTATGACCATCACTGTTTGCACCGGTAAACTTCACTCAGTTCGGGTCACGGAAGCGCGGCTTGATTATGAGGGCAGCATCACGATTGATTCCGCGCTGATGGAAGCGGCTGGAATCGTGCCTTTCCAGCTTGTGCACATAAACAACAAGGCAAATGCGGTGCATTGGGAAACCTATGTAATTCCGGGGAAGGCGGGGGGTGGCGATATTTGCCTGAATGGCTGCCCGGCGCGCCTGTTTCAACCTGGCGATGAAGTGATTATACTTTCGTTGGAACAATTAACCCGGGAAGAAGCCGCCAAAGTTGAACAGAAGGTGGTTCATGTTGATAAAAACAACCGGCAAATTCGTGTGGAAATTAAGCAGGGATATGATTCCTTTGCTAAAACCCGCGCAAAAACAAAAGCCCTAAAGTAATTCAAGGGAGGCAAGCATCGCTGCCTTATCAAGCACCTGCATTGCTTCTTTTATAACTGTTTTCGCGCCGCGTCCCTGGGGGGATGCCGCATCACAAGTCAATCTGGCGCTATTGCATAAGCGCAGAGCGCTGATGGGAATTCCGTTCCTGCTTCCACAAAGCACCGGCTGGCCGATCTGGCAGTGCAATGAATCCTTTCCCATAAGTTTGTAAACCCGCTCGGTTTCTTCCCGGTTCAATAATTCTCTGGAGCCATTCGATTTCTTACGGTAGAGCAGAAATGGGAAGATTGTCTGGATAGAGCTCCAATCTTCCGATTGACGAATCAGTTTATTCACAGGCAGCGGTTCAAAAGCTGGATTGCCGGAAATACGTTCACAAATAGCGGCTTGGAAATCTTGCAAAAAAGATTTTATAGCGCTGGTGGGCAGCGCGTGAAATGCGCGTAATTCTTCCAAAGCTGCCTCCCAGCGCAGCAATAATCCATAATTTGCGGTTTTAGGGAGGATGTTTTGCATATCCCAGCCTTTCGGCCAATCGGCCGCTGCCGAATATAAGCCTAATTCATTGGGTAAAAGTTTGGCGCGGAATTTCTGCGCCAATATTTTTGGCACAAGAAGAGCGCCGGAGAATGCTGGCCCGGTGATGAATTTTGATCCGGTAATTGCAACCAGGAAATCTTGTTCCAGATATGCGCGCAGCGCCTGGGAACCAAGCCGAAATTGGCAGGCATCGACCAATACATCAATCATATCGGGGAACCGCGTATGTAAATCCATAACACAACGGAGACTAGGAAAGATCAGGCCGGTTTTTGATACGTCGGTTAAAACCAGCAATACATTGCGCCCTGATTTAATATTGGCTATTGCATGTGATTCAATCTCGGCATCAATTGTTGCTTGCGGCCGCAAACTGCCATCTTCTTTCCTGGCATACACTGAAATTATCTTGATTGCATTTCCGGCGTTAATTATTTTGCCGCAAAGCGCTGCCGGAACCCCGCTCCCGGTTTCTTCGGGTTCAAGGGTGATTACCGAAAGCGGCGAATCTTTTTTGCTCACAAGCTGCGCGGCAAATAAATGCGCGTCGGTTCCAGAAGTTGTAATGATTATTTCAAGGCCGGGAATTGTTTCAAGCTCGCAAAGGCTTATAAGTTCCGCACGAATACGGTCCAATTCCCTTGCGTAAATGATATGCGGAGCCTCAGATCCCGGGCTATCCAATAATCTGTTATAGAACTTCTCCACGCCAACAAAACTTTTTGCCGATATGGTAGAAGCCGTTACGGAACCATAAGACAGCACTTCTGGTTCCGGAAATGGCGGGCAACCGTATTTGTTGAGTCCGGTTTCCGGGCTCAATAAGATGCGTGAATCGCCACCTGTGGTTAGCAGCTCCGTTATGTTGGGAAGTTTTTCCTGGGCTGGGTTGTTCATGTCGGTACTTTATAATCAACTTTCTTTAACAGCATTTCCTTTACAGCGGAGAATATTTTAGCCACATGGATGCGGCGATAATTCCAACGTTCGTCACTATCCGGAGGAATAACATTCATTGCTGCATTGGCTTCGAATAACAGAATTTCACCTTTAGCATTCAGGCTGAAATCGATACCGGCATAATCAAGCCCAAGGGTATTTTGAATATTTTTCAGCGCCTCCATAGCCTTGGTGCCAAGAACTTCCGGCATATTCTCCAGAAATGCCTTGTCTTCGGCGCGATGCTCTGGATTATCAGCCATTTCCGCGGAAAAATAATGAATTTTCCATTCATGCGAGATCGCCAGATGCAGCGGATAGAGATTGCCGTCTATCATCATCACTCGATACTTTCGTATTTTACCGTCTGCACTTCTAGCGTCTAAATATTCTATTACCATCAGTTCATTTCCCGGAAGTGTTGGCAGAGTCATCGCAAGTTCATCCTCATTTGCCACCAGTGTGAAATATTGCCCAGTATGGAAACCCGGGGATCGCAGTAAAAGCGGGAATTTGAATCCATGATCGGAAAGCGTTTGCAAGTTCGTATCGCTTTCTAGGACTTCACGCACCAAATTTATGGTATTTGGCGCAATGACTCCCGGTATTCCTGCCAGGCGGGAAGAAGTACCGGCGCGGGTAGTTTTCTTAACCGCCGCTGGGTAATTGATTACCGGGGCCGATGTTTTTGCCAGAATTTTCTCTACTGCATCCAATGCCTCCTTGTTCAGATCAGCATCGGCGACGGCATTGATTACCAGCTTGTGAATCGGTAACGGTAAATTCAAGTCAAAATATTCCGTGGCGACGACTGCGGTAAGAAAGATACTCTCATCTAAGAATTGCTCTATCGGTATATTCCCTCCCGCCGCTGAAATTAGCTGAAGCACCGTAATCGGCTCGCCTTTTCCACGAAAAGGCTGGAAGATGACTGAGTGATTCTCAAACGCGAGTCGCCGGTGCAGCTTGGAGGTTTCCTCATCTCCGAATTCCCTAAAAATATATGATAACCCCCTATGCGCCTCGATTTGCTTTGGGTTAAGTTTTAACGTTTTTTCGTAATATTCGCGGGCCTTTTCCAGTTCACGGTCTTTATAGGAAATGGTAGCCATATTCACATATCCTATTGGACTATCGGGGTGATGTTCTATCATCTGTTTATAAATAGTGCGCGCCGCTGACGTGAATCCTGTATAGAAAAGCAATTTTCCGAAATTATTTAATGCCTCAAAATGCGTTGGCGCCATGGTCACGGCTTCCATATAAGTGGATTTCGCTTCTTCAATGCGGCCAAGCCCAGTAAGCAGATCGGCCTTGGCAAGTAGCAAGTCGATTGAATTTGGCTCTAGAGCAAGGCAGGAATTGATTTTATTTAATTCCTTCTCTCGGAAAACATATGGAAGCCAAGGTAGTTTACGAGTCATATAATTTTCATGCAAAGTCGATTATAATGGCATGAAAGTCAATACTGCGTTAACTGCTAAAGATTATGCCCTGGATGAGATAATATGATTTCTGATGCTGTTTCTTTATCAAAAATTGATAAAATTTATAATGAAGCTGTGGAGCATCATAAGGCTGGGCGCCTGCCGCAGGCTGAAGCCTTATATAGGAATATATTAAACAACAATCCAAAACATGCTGACGCTTTGTGTATGCTGGGGCTTCTTGCCGGACAAGTTGGCAGGAACAGTGATGCATTAGAACTAATAAAAAAATCCCTTGCCATAAAACCCGATAGTTTTCTTGCCCATTCCAGCATGGGAGGAATTTACCATAATTCCTACAAGTTTGCTGAAGCGGAGGCCGCGCATAAAAAAGCCCTAAAGCTTAATCCATCTTCTCCTGAGATTTATAACAACCTTGGCGACGTGCTAAGGGAGCAAGGAAAGGTCACGGAGGCAATTGAAAATTACAGGAAAGCTTTAGCCATTAAGCCACGCGACTCTGTTACATATGTTAATCTGGGTAACGCTGTTTTTGATACCGCAGATGTGGTAACGGCAATGAAATATTATCAGAAAGCCATAGAAATAAATCCTAGCGATAGAAATGCAAGCAGCAATCTATTGCTCATGATGCATTATGATCCTTCTTTCAGCCGTAAAGCCCTTTTTGCCGAAGCCAGAAAATGGGCAGAAAAATTCACGCCAGAAAGCCTGATGGCAAATGGCCATGATAATGTAAAAGACCCTGGTAGGAAACTTAGGATTGGTTATGTTTCAGGAGATTTTAAAAATCATCCGGTTGGCTATTACATAGAAACAGTAATCCTTAACCATGACAGAAAAAATTTTGAAATATATTGCTATGCCAACCAAAGATATGGCGATGCTCTGACGCTTAAAATAACCCAAAATGTTGATCAACTCAGAAATATTTGCGCGCTTGATGATGAGGCGGCGGCAAAACTGATAATAGCGGACAAGATAGATATACTGATAGATCTGGCGGGGCATACGCGTGGTAATCGGCTTCTGCTATTTGCGCGTAAACCTGCACCTTTACAAATTACCTGGATCGGTTACTTCGATACCACAGGAATGAAGTCAATGGATTACATATTATGTGACAAATATCTGATCCTGGAGGGGGAGGAGAAATATTACACGGAAAAGCCTCTGTATATCCGCGGGTGTTACCTCTGCCTTGAAAAACCTGATTCCAGCCCAGCTGTCAGCGAACTTCCAGCGTTAAAAAATGGCTATGTGACTTTCGCGTCTTTTAATAATTCGCGTAAGTTGACTGAAGAAGTAATTTTATGTTGGGCGGAGGTAATGAGTAAAATTCCTCATTCCAGAATTCTATTGAAAAGCCGGGTTTTTATCGACAAAGAAGTTTGCAAAAGATTTACACTCATTTTTAGGCAGAAGGGCATAGGAGAAGAACGAATCAAGTTTTCCGGCCATACTTCCACTGAGCAGATGTTTGCAGAATATGGTGAAGTTGATATTGCTTTTGACCCATTCCCCTTCAACGGCAATACTACCACATCGCATGCATTATTTTCGGGAATCCCTGTTATCACCTTGAGTGGCAACCAGTATGCATGGAGGATGAGCGAAAGCATTCTTACAGCGATTGGTCGTGAAGAATGGGTGGCAAGGACAGTAGCTGAGTATATTGAAAAGGCAGTAACGCTAGCTGCTGATTTTTCCAGGCTTGCAGAAATCAGAAAAAATTTGAGAAACGAACTTCTCAACTCTTCCCTTTATGATGGTAAAAGCTTTACCTCTAATCTCGAGGGTTTATATAGGGATATATGGAAAAACTGGTGCCGCTCGTGATAATGATTAAGAGAATCAGATGTATACCAACAAATTTTTGGGAACGTATTAATGTGTGATATATTTTTGATTCTGGCACGTTTTATATACCGTGAACAGAAGGCTACTACGCATAGGCTAAGGATAACTGCAGTACAATGATCATATTATATGGCAAATCGCATACGATTGAAGAAGCCGGGACGTTGGCGATAAAAGAGCAAAATCTTGGGAACTACCAGGCGGCAATAGATATTTATAATCTTATTCTTGCTCGGGCACCTGACCACGCCATAGCCTATAATAACCTGGGCAATGCACTCCAAGCACTAAGACGGTTTGACGATGCATTGGCAAATTACGAAAAAGCCATAGCGTTTAAGCCTGATTATGTCGAAGCTTATAATAATCAAGGCGCAGCCCTGGAGGGGTTGGAACGGTTCGGCGATGCGCTCTTAGATTATAACAAAGCCATAGTGCTTAAACCTGACTATGTTGCGGCCTACAACAATATGGGCAATGCATTGCTGAGCAAAGGCGACATACAGGAAGCAGAAAAGATGTTTCTTAAAGCGCTGGAGTTAAGGCCGGATTTTCCGGAACCATTGTTCAATCTGACGCGTATCAGTAAATATCAGGACAAGGATATAAAAAATATTCAAATTTTACTAGATAAGCCAAGCACCTCAACAAAAGACAGGGAGGTTCTTTATTTTTCCCTGGGCAAAATCTACGATGATTGCGGCCGTTACGACGATGCGTTCGAATACTACCGGCGGGCAAACGATATCGGTAATGCTAATGTTTCTTATAATCCCGACATGGTAACTAAAATTACCGACGGTATCATCGATGCTTTCAGTAAGGACTTTTTGGCTCAACCATTTGCGTTTGCGTCAAATAGCCGCTCGCCCTTATTTATTGTCGGAATGCCGAGATCCGGCACTACTCTCATGGCGAGTATATTGTCCAATCATCCTTCCATAGCTACGGCCGGAGAACTGCCGACTATTATAGGATTTACTCCGCAAATGCCCGAATTGGCAAAGAATATCAACCCTGCCAACGCCTCCCGTTTGATTAATGATTATGAGAAGCGCTT
>JABDBP010000029.1 GCA_013288565.1 Alphaproteobacteria bacterium
AAGTCTCAGCCAATTCTTTCCGCCCTTCTCGCTCTAGCATTTCTTCCAATTTAGCCTTGATTTTATGCAGGTATAACACGTCAGAAGCGGCATATTTTACTTGATCTTCCGTTAATTTCGCCGCGCCCCAGTCGGAGGATTGCTGTTGCTTGGAAATCTCTTTGCCGAGCAATTCCATGCATAATTCCTTGAGGCCGTGGCGGTCGGTGTAGGTGCGCACCAGGCGTGAGGCGATTTTCGTGCAATATATCGGCTCCATCATCACACCCAGGTGCTTATATATTATCCCAACATCAAACCGCGCATAATGCATGATTTTTAAGGATTTTTTATCGGTGAGAAGTTTTTTCAAATTCGGCGCATTGTATTTACCGGAAAACTTCACCAGATGGGCATCACCATTGCCGGAAGAAAGCTGCACCACGCAAAGCCGGTCACGCAGGGGGAAATTAAGCCCGGTGGCTTCGGTATCTAGCGCCACCTCGCCCCCGAGATCAATACCAGCTGGAATATCATTTTCGTATAAGAAATTTGCTATTTTCGCCTCCGTTTTTTTGGAGAATTATATAGATGGACAGCCAAGTGTCCATAATTATTAGCTTTATTCCTTGACACCCCCAGTTAATACTATATAAAGACTCCTCCTCGCCTAGAATGGTGATGCAAGGAAAAGCCCTTTTCATTGGGTTTTTCCAGCTTTTTGACATCGTAAATAAAATTGGAAGTGAAGACGGTAGCGCGGTTGATATAATACATCTATGCGCTGCTAGATTTGCCGTTAAAAGCAAATCGAAGTCTTTACTCATTTTTCATGTGAAATTTAGTAAGTGCAGCGTGTGGGAAAAAGTTTTAGTTGTTTCAGGGTTTACCCTGGAGCAATGAAGAAATATTTCTCGCATTCTTTTGAATAAAAAGTAATCGAGAAGGATTAAACTTAATTTGAGAGTTTGATCCTGGCTCAGAACGAACGCTGGCGGCAGGCCTAATACATGCAAGTCGAACGAGCAAGAGCCCGCAAGGGAGTTCTGCTAGTGGCAAACGGGTGCGGAACACGTGGGAATCTCCCCAAAAGTACGGAATAGCCTCGGGAAACTGGGATTAATACCGTATACGCTCGAAAGAGGAAAGATTTATCGCTTTTGGATGAGCCCGCGTAAGATTAGCTAGTTGGTGAGGTAATGGCTCACCAAGGCTACGATCTTTAGCTGGTCTGAGAGGACGATCAGCCACACTGGGACTGAGATACGGCCCAGACTCCTACGGGAGGCAGCAGTAGGGAATATTGGACAATGGAGGCAACTCTGATCCAGCCATGCCGCGTGAATGATGAAGGCCTTAGGGTTGTAAAGTTCTTTTAGCGGGGAAGATAATGACGGTACCCGCAGAAAAAGCCCCGGCTAACTCTGTGCCAGCAGCCGCGGTAATACAGAGGGGGCTAGCGTTGTTCGGAATTACTGGGCGTAAAGGGCGCGTAGGCGGCTTCTTAAGTTAGGAGTGAAATCCCAGAGCTTAACTCTGGAATTGCTTTTAATACTGGGAGGCTTCGAGACCGGTAGGGGATAGTGGAATTCTTAGTGTAGGAGTGAAATCCGTAGATATTAAGAGGAACACCAGTGGCGAAGGCGGCTATCTGGACCGGTTCTGACGCTGAGGCGCGAAAGTGTGGGGAGCAAACAGGATTAGATACCCTGGTAGTCCACACCGTAAACGATGGATGCTGGATGTCGGCCCGTACGGGCCGGTGTTGTAGCTAACGCGTTAAGCATCCCGCCTGGGGAGTACGGTCGCAAGATTAAAACTCAAAGGAATTGACGGGGACCCGCACAAGCGGTGGAGCATGTGGTTCAATTCGATGCAACGCGAAGAACCTTACCAGGCCTTGACATGTCTACAGAGAGGATAAGAAATTAACCTCGCATTTAGTTGGGTAGAACACAGGTGTTGCATGGCTGTCGTCAGCTCGTGTCGTGAGATGTTGGGTTAAGTCCCGCAACGAGCGCAACCCTCATCCTTAGTTACCATCAGGTTATGCTGGGGACTCTAAGGGAACTGCCGGTGATAAGCCGGAGGAAGGTGGGGATGACGTCAAGTCATCATGGCCCTTACGGCCTGGGCCACACACGTGCTACAATGGCGGTGACAATGGGATGCCAACACGCAAGTGGGAGCAGATCCTATAAAAGCCGTCTCAGTTCGGATTGTTCTCTGCAACTCGAGAGCATGAAGTTGGAATCGCTAGTAATCGTGGATCAGCACGCCACGGTGAATACGTTCCCGGGTCTTGTACACACTGCCCGTCACGCCATGGAAGTTGGTTTTACCCGAAGCCGGTAGCTTAACCGCAAGGAGAGCGCCGTCCACGGTAATATCAATGACTGGGGTGAAGTCGTAACAAGGTAGCCGTAGGGGAACCTGCGGCTGGATTACCTCCTTTAAATAGAAATCGTTAACTCAAGTCCGTTCACGGGTTTGAAGTTCGGTTCTAAATAAACAAGATTGCGCTATCGTCTTCTCTTCCAATTTTTATTTGCGAATGCCATTATAAAATATGTACCTCCCAATAATTTGCTTTTTACTGATCCTAATTGGTTTTTCAGAGGCAGCTAGTCATTCCAACTTAGTAAGTGCATACTATATTTTTGCTGGCATTGGTGCTCCAGCGACCTTCTTTGCAATAGTTGCAACTTACCACCAAACTCAAAAACAAATTAAGAAGGATGTATTTTTTAGAAAGGCTGAAATTATTACAGATGAGCTTTATGCGCTTGTTGTTGAGATTTCATATTGGTGGACGCATTCATTTTGGCAAGAATATGCATTAAATTATAAACCCAAGGGTTTACCTATCACAAAAGCCGCCCATAAGAATAAAACAACGTTGGCGATTCACGCTAGTAAAGCATTAAACCCAGATAAGAAAGCAGCTGTCCGGCAGGTTTTTGCATTGCAAGGCAAAATAGACATTAAAGAAGAAGAAGTTGAGCAAAAGAATGCTGAAATAAATGAAATGAAGGATTCATACATTTCTCTATTCAACCAACTGACAGGTGAGGCGGGAGAGATAGATAATAAGTTAGCTAAAACTTATAAAAAATCTCCTCTGGGTAAATTGGCGGAGGAACTAAAAAAATATTGAGTTAAAAGTAACGGTCATTACTTCCCTCCCCGGCTAAGCATGACGCCGGAATAAGCGCAAAAATGACAATCCCCCAAAATAATGCTATAAACCCTCCTCTGTTAACGATTTATTAACTTTTACGGTCTATTATCGCCCCAATGATCGAGTCACCAAAAACAAAATCCGTGATGAGTCCCGAATGGGTGGGGCGCGAGATACATCATCTTTTCCGCGCACTCGCGGTGGCTTCGCGCATCCTCTGGGCGGCGAAGATTGGGCTTGGCATTTTCGCTCTGCTCCTGCTGCTGATGCTGATAATATGGCCACTTGGGCATTCACTTAACCAGAAATTGAAGATGACGTTCAAAAACATCCCCACCGGAGCGGCAAAAACGCCGACGATGGTAAACCCGCAATTCCATGGAATCGACCGCAACGGCAGGCCTTATACTATCATCGCCGATACAGCGGTGCAGAACGACCAAAATGTCATGAATCTGGTAAACGTAAACGGCGAAATGTCGTTCAACGATGGTTGGATGTCGCTACTCTCTGACCGCGGTGAATTGAACATGGAGAAGAAAACCGCGGAGTTGCACGATTCGGTGGATTTACTCTCCAACAGCGGCTATGAATTCATCACTGATAGAGCGCATGTAGATATGGGAAAATCCACTGCCAACGGCGACGATCCGGTGAAAATCCAGGGACCGCTCGGAACCCTGAACGCCACAGGTTTTTCATCCAACGGCAAGACGAATATGATCCATTTCAAAGGCCCGATTGAGGCTATTCTCTATCCGAAACAGAGAGATTCGCAATGAAGAAGTTTATTATATTATCAATCATTGTGTTATTCAGCGCTTCGGTTAATGCTGAGACTGAAGCCCCAACCAAGCCTCAGACTCCGATGAGCCAGCTCGCCCCGGGCCATGATTCCAACCAGCCGATAAAAATCACCGCCGATAAGCTGGATGTACAGCAAGATTTGCATATCGCAATTTTTACTGGAAACGTCATTGCTATTCAAGGCGACACTACGCTAAAATCAGAGATAATGAAGGTGCATTACCGCAATTCCAGAACCGGAGTAACTGGCAACTCTGGCACCAAGAAAGTAAAAGCGGCAACCCAGCAATCCAATCCAGGCTCGGTTTCTCTGATCGAGGTTTACCAAAACGTTTTCCTAACCAACCCGGTCCAGAGCGCTAAAGGCGATAACGGCACCTATGACGTAGATAACCACATGGTGAAATTAAATGGCCGTGTAACCCTGGTTAAGAATAAAAATATTATAAAAGGCGATCATTTGGACTATGATACTGCTACTGGCAAGAGCCAGATATATAGCGCGGCCGATAAAACCAAGCCGGGCGGCCGCGTAGAGAGCGTATTCGTGCAGGAAAAGCAAAACCAGGATAAAAAACCGAACGATGCAAAACAAGGCGCAAAACAGAATGACTCAGGAGAATAATAAACCTAAATTGGTCGTCTCCAATTCCGGATTGGAAGCGCATAACATCGGTAAAAGCTATGCGAAAAAACCGGTTGCGCGGGACGTTTCCTTGCGCGTCGAGCGCGGCGAAGCGGTTGGGCTGCTGGGCCCGAACGGCGCCGGGAAAACCACCTGTTTCTATATGATCACTGGTCTGGTCACGCCCGATTACGGCAAGATTACCCTGCAAAATAACGATATCACCACACTGCCGATGTATAAAAGAGCAAGGCTCGGCATCGGCTATCTGCCCCAAGAAGCCTCGATTTTTAGGGGACTCAGCGTCGAAGATAACATCATGGCGATATTGGAAGTGATCGAGCCGGAGCCGGAGCAGCGCCGATTCCAGCTTGACGAACTGCTCGCCGAATTTTCGATAACCCATTTACGCAAATCCCCGGCGATAACGCTTTCCGGCGGCGAACGGCGGCGGGTGGAAATCGCACGCGCACTGGCTTCCCGACCATCGTTCGTATTGCTCGACGAACCGCTGGCGGGCATCGATCCTATCGCGGTTTCAGACGTACGTAATCTCATTTCACATCTGAAAGACAAGGGCATCGGTGTTTTGATAACCGACCACAATGTGCGCGAAACACTTAGCATTGTCGATCGCGCATACATAATGCACGACGGCAGCGTGTTGATGGAAGGCACGCCGGAAGAAATCGTCGGCAATAAGGAAGTGCGGAAAGTTTACCTGGGCGAGAAGTTTACGCTGTAAATCTATTCCCTATGTTGCTCCATATCCAGCCCGATATCGGCATTCGGGGCGGAATGGGTTAAAGCCCCGACCGAAATAAAATCCACTCCAGTTTCCGCGATTTCCCTAACATTATCCAGATTCACCCCACCGGAGGCTTCAAGTGGCACACGGCCTTGAACCAACGCCACAATTTCTTTCAATAGAACTGGTTGCATGTTATCCAGCAGCAGCATGTCCGCGCCGTTTTCCAGCGCCTCTTTCGCTTGTTCCATAGTCTCGCATTCGATTTCGATTTTCGTGTACGGCAAATTCACCCGCGCTGCCTTAAGCGCCTCTTTCACACCGCCGCAGATAGTTAGGTGATTATCCTTTATCAGCACCCCATCATCCAGCCGCATCCGGTGATTTTTCCCGCCGCCAATCGTGACCGCGTATTTCTCGATCTCGCGCAGGCCCGGCATGGTTTTCCGGGTATCGAGGATTTTCGCTTTGGTATGTTTTATCCGCTCGACATATTTGTCGGTCAAAGTCGCAATCCCGGTCATATGCTGCAATAAATTGAGGCTTACTCTTTCCGCCGTCAATATCGCCCGCGCATTGCCGGTGATTTTCACTATGGTTTCTCCCATCGCAATTTTATCGCCGTCCTTGTGCCCGGCAGACTGGTTGATGCCGAATTTATCGAATATCCGGGCAATCACTGGCAACCCGCAAAGGATTATATCCTCGCGCGGGACGAATGAAAATGCTGCCCTGGCACCGGAATCAATCAATGCGTTCGTCGTAATATCACCCCGGCCGATATCCTCGGCGAGCGCGGTTTCCATTATCCTTTCTATTTCCTTGGAAGAAAGTTGCATTAGCGGAAATTATCATACACTCCCTCGCATGTCATCCCCACCTGCGCAAGAATGAAGCCGGAGGGTAAGAATGGTCGATTGTCACAAAAGTTTAACAAAAATTCCTCGTTTCTTCATAATTCTGTAACAATGCCGTGTTACATTACAGGCTGTTCTACTTGCAGTTGGCAGACTATCCCACTGTGGGTTATGGTCTGTGGACTGTTTTTATCATCTCAGAAAGGAGTTTTTTTCATGAGATGGTTTGTTAACATCTTCCTCTTTGGCTGGCTGTGGCGCCGCCACAAGCCGATCGAAGAGAAACCACGTCATCCTGATCGTGGTTCCGATCTGCAGTCTCAATTTCTCCGTGCATTCCAGGACGGAAAGATGAGAGAGGCGGATGAAATCCACTTCCGCCAATTCGGGCACTGGCTCGGCAAGAAGCCCGGCGAACCCCGCGACTAGCAACACAAGAAACCCCGGCCGAAAGCTGGGGTTTCGCCTTTTAAAGCTTGTTTCAATTTCTTGCCTCTTTTCCTCCTTGTATTTCGCCATTTTTACTATGGATACTCGGGCTAAACTCGGGTATGACGTTATCAACCATGAAATGGATCGACATATACGATATCGCAATAGCGCTTGAAGAGGCGCACCCCGAGGTCGATAATGTGAATTTGCGGTTCACCGACTTACATAAATGGGTGACCGCCCTACCCGGTTTTTCTGACGATCCAAACCGCTCCAACGAGAAAATCCTGGAAGCAATCCAGCAAGCATGGATTGAGGAGAGGAAATGAACCGCGTTTATTTCATTTTATTTTGTTTCTCACTCACCGCCTGCACCGGGTGGGATTTGGACGAATTGAAATCGGTAAAACCCAGCGGCACACCGTTTACCGCCGCCCTTGCCCGCGAATACCAGGATTTCTCTCAAGGGCAGGCCGACGAATATGATTGGATCAACTCAACTTATTTCTCCCGCAAAGGCCTGATGGCAGCCTATGGCGATTTCGACATAAACCCGGAACGCCCGGAGAAATGGGATATTGCAGCCGATAAACTGCCAGAATTGCAATCGGCGCGGGGGAAATTGGTAAATCTGCTCAGCAAGAAAAATCAGCTAACATACCCGGAATCACTGGCACATGCGCAAGTATTATACGATTGCTGGGTGGAAGAGCAGGAGGAAGGCTGGCAAACCGGCCATATCGCAAATTGCCGCAATGAATTCTTTGCAACCATGGCCAACCTGAAAGTCTCAAAAAAGCCTGATAAATATGGGGCTACGACGGTATTTTTCGCTTTCGATAAATACGACTTAGATGAAAAAGCCACGGCAACTATCAGGGATTTTGCAAAAAAATTTGGGCAGGAGCCGCAGATTCAAATAATCTCCGCCGGGCATACTGATAAGGCGGGCAGCGCCGGATATAATCTAGTATTATCGCGTAAACGCGCGTTGGCGGTTAAAAGGGCATTGATGGACGAGGGAATTGCGGATAAAAACATCGCCATCCGCGCCTACGGGAAATCCGCACCGCTGGTGGAAACGCAGGATGGCGTGCGTGAGCCGAGGAACCGCCGTGCCGAAATATTACTGAAAGAATGAAAAAAAACTTAACGAAAATTGCTCGCGCCGAAGCGGAAAAAGCCGTCCGCACATTGATCCTCTGGGCTGGCGATAATCCCGACCGTGAGGGCCTGAAAGGCACGCCGGAGCGCGTTATCCGTTCGTATGAGGAATTTTTCGGCGGCTATAAAATCGACCCGGAGGAAATATTAAAACGCACCTTTGAAGAGACCGACAATTACGACGACATGATCGTCCTTAAAAACATCGATTTCCAATCACATTGCGAGCATCACATGGTGGCGATCATCGGCAAGGCGCACATCGGATACATACCGGCCAGCCGCGTCGTCGGCATCAGTAAATTGGCGCGGGTGGTGGATATTTACGCGAAACGGCTGCAAATCCAGGAGAAGATGACGGCGCAAATCGCCAATTCCATCCATAAGATTTTGCGTCCGCGTGGCGTCGGCGTGGTGATAGAGGCCAGCCATCAATGCATGACCACGCGCGGCGTACATAAGGACGGTGTCAGCATGACCACCAGCCACATGACCGGCCTGTTCCGTAAGGATGCACGGACAAGGCAAGAGTTTCTGGAATTGATTGCGAAGTAATCAGAACTGCGTGCGATAAGCGTAACAAAAAATCTTGCCCAGGAAAACCAGCGCCACAAATATCCTAAACCTGATCTTAAAAATTCCCGAAGCCAGCACCAGTAAATTTCCCACTATATCCATCCAGGAAAACAGCAGTAGCCATTTTAAATATTTGTTGAAAAACTTGGCTGTTTTTTCGAGCTTTTCCGGGGTAACTGCGGCTGATTGTTTCATTCCCCAATCGATGAATATCCTGCCAATCAGCCAGGTGAGGCTGGATCCGGCCAGTCCGGAAATTGTGGCGATTATGACGATTTGCCAAGCCGGAACCTTGCCGAAATCGAGCAGTGCCTTATATACGGATTCGTTTTTGAACGGTATCAGCAGGGAATTGAAAAAACTGTCGCGTGCTAGCCAATAATATTGAAATAATTTTTCACTCATGGCTGGCCGCAATCAGAAATTCCTTATTGCCTTCCATTCCCAATATAGGGCTTGCGGTGACGCCGATCACCCGCCATCCGGGCTGTTCCGCAACCCAGTTTTTTATATTTTCGCAAACTTCCATATGCAGTTTTTCATCACGCACTATGCCCCCCTCGCCCACCTGATTTTTTGCAACCTCAAACTGTGGCTTGATCAAAGCTACCAGGCAACAGCCTTTTCCCGCAATACGCATCGGCGCCGGAAGTATGGTTTTTAGTCCAATGAAACTCGCATCGCATACGATAATATCAATATTATCCGGAATTAATTCTTGGCTCAAATTGCGCGCATTGGTGCGATCCATGGCGATAACCC
>JABDBP010000030.1 GCA_013288565.1 Alphaproteobacteria bacterium
CATCAAGCAGAGCGGGAACCTGAGCCTCGCGGGTTGTCCCTAGCATCCCCTCGGCTATATTAAAAACCAAATCCCACCTTTCACCCACAGCTAATTTTTGCGTGAGAGACTTTATATTGCCGATGCGCGCTGTTTTAAACCCAAGTTTTTTTAAACTATCATCTATGGCTTCGATGGTTTCGATATGGTCGAACTCTGCGGTTTCCTCGGGCAAATAGCCCACCCGCAAATAATCCTCACGCAGGTCGTAGGTAATGCCTATCAACATCCGACCATACCGCCCGGATCGGGGTAGCGATAAACCTCGCCCTCAAAATTTTTTAGCAATAAATCGTCGCCGTCGCGGCCGGCGACATAATCAGGCAATAGCGGCATTTTTCCGCCGCCGCCGGGCAGATCGACGACGAATTGCGGCACCGCGTATCCACTGGTATGCCCGCGCAATTCCTGGATTATTTCGATCCCTTTTTCTACCGGTGTACGGAAATGCGACGAGCCGGAAATCGGGTCGCATTGATATAAATAATAAGGTTTTACACGAATTTTTAGCAGCCCATGCATCAGCGGCTTGATGATATTTATATCGTCATTGATGCCTTTCAGTAGCACCGTCTGGCTCCCTAATGGAATTCCCACATCGGCCAATCGGCCGCAGGATTCCTTCACTTCCGGTGTTAATTCATCCGGATGGGTAAAATGTATGCTCATCCATGGATGGTATTTCTTCAGCATTTTTGCAAACCCAGGCGTGATGCGCTGCGGCAGCACTACCGGAACTTTTGTGCCTATCCGCAAAAATTCGAGATGCGGAATTTTGCGTAGGCGCATGAGTAACCATTCCAGTTTGTCATCGCCGATGGTTAGCGGATCACCGCCGGAAAGCAGGCAATCGCGTATTTCCGTATGCGCTTCAATATACTGCGCCGCGCGCTCCCACTTAGTCGTGCTGAAACTATATTCACCACCCGGCTCGCCCACCATGCGCGAGCGTGTGCAATAGCGGCAATAGGTGGAGCAGAATCCGGTGGTCAAAAATAAAACACGATCGGGGTAGCGGTGAACCAGGCCGGGAACCGGGCTATCACCATCCTCGCCGAGCGGATCGTCGGCCTCGCCGGGAGTTTTTATATATTCGCCATTCACCGGGATGTGCGTGCGTCGGAGCGGTTGGTTGCAGTCGGTTTCACTGAACAGGCTTGCATAATAAGGCGTGATGCCGATGGGCAGCGGGCCGGTACGCTTTTCCACAGCCGATTTTTCATCCTCGGATAGTTGGATTATGCGCGATAATTCCCGCAAATCTTTGATGCGATTCCTGACTTGCCATTTCCAATCGTTCCAATCATAGACGCTAGCATTGGGGAAAAATCGGTTCCTGAACTCATCGGTTTTTTCAGCTATGGGAAATTTGTGCTTGGATTTTGTTTTCGGTTTGCGTTCAGGCGAGACGCGTATGGAAGGAGAGATAAAATCGTATTTCGTCGTGCCGCAACCAGAACCATCCATCCATTATTGATGGCATGGAAATACTAAACGCGGAAGGGTATGTTTATAGGTGAATTGTTATTTTTTTACTCTCCCTCGCCGGATTCCTGCTCCAAGTTATAGCCCTTTTTCTCCATGCATTCGCTGTAGAATTCATCAAGAACCTCGGATTTTGGGTCGGGGGAATCGGGGGAGGCGGATACTATTGGTATGGCAGATTTTCCACTAACCTTCAGCTTCGCCTGCGCCTGGTTATAGCATTCATCGGAATCATGGTCGTATTTTATCTCCTCCGGCGTGGGCTTGTCTTCATACGGCGCCGGTGGATCATTCAAATCCGCCGCTAATAAGGGGAAGGCGAAAAAAACTGCGCATGTCGCCGTCATCGCGAGCGCCCACAAGGCGCGCGGCGATCCATATAGATGGATTGCTTCTCTCTCTACGCTCGCTCGCAATGACGAAAACTTCATAAAATATGATCGCGGATTGCCGGGGTAAAACTCGCCTCAGTGCGTTTTTTGATTTCCTCAACGGAAATTCCGGGCGCGATTTTCACCAGTTTCATGCCGCCCTCCCCGATATCAAAAATGCCAAGTTCGGTGATGACGCGGTTGACTACTTTAACTCCCGTAAGCGGTAATTTGCATTTTTTCAGCAACTTCGCTTCACCGGATTTGTTGTTATGCTCCATCAATACCACGATGCGCTTTACGCCCGCGACCAAATCCATCGCGCCGCCCATGCCTTTCACCATTTTCCCCGGGATCATCCAGTTGGCGAGATCCCCATTTTCCGCCACTTCCATCGCACCCAGGATGGCGAGGTCTATATGCCCGCCGCGGATCATGGCAAATGAGGTGGCGCTGTCGAAATAGCTGCTGTCAGGCAATGCAGTGACGGTTTGTTTCCCGGCGTTAATCAAATCAGGATCGACTTCCGATTCCGCCGGGAATGGACCCATTCCGAGCAATCCGTTTTCGCTATGCAGCGTGACGTTCATATGCGAGGGGATGAAATTCGCAACCTCAGTTGGCATGCCAATACCGAGGTTGGCATACATGCCATCCTTAAACTCCGCCGCCGCGATTTTGCACATTTCTTCTCTAGTCCAGGGCATGTTAGCCAACCTTTCCTGCCGGATTTTCCTTCGTTGTACGCCGCTCAATCCGCTTCTCAAAATTCTTCCCCTCAAAAATCCGCTGCACGAAAATTCCCGGCGTGTGGATATCGTTCGCATCCAATTCCCCGATTTCGACCAATTCCTCTACTTCCGCAACAGTTAAATGCGAGGCGGTCGCCATCATCGGATTAAAATTCCTGGCGGTTTTGCGGTAGATCAGATTCCCGGCTTTGTCGCCTTTCCAGGCTTTCACAATCGCCAAATCGGCAAATAATCCGGTTTCCATCACATATTTCCGGCCATTGAATTCCCGCACTTCCTTGCCTTCTGCAACGATGGTTCCAACTCCGGTAGCAGTATAAAATGCCGGAATTCCCGCCCCACCGGCGCGAATCCGCTCCGCCAATGTACCCTGTGGATTGAATTCTAATTCCAGTTCCTTATTCAGATATTGTTTTTCAAAAGTTTTATTTTCGCCGACATAAGAAGAAACCATCTTTTTTATCTGCTTGGTCTGCAACATTATGCCAAGCCCAAAATCATCCACCCCGCAATTATTACTGATGATGGTCAAGCCCTTAACACCCGAGTCGCGGATGGCTGTGATGCAATGCTCCGGAATTCCGCAAAGCCCAAATCCCCCGGCCATGATGGTTATATTGTCCTTCAAGACGCCAGCAAGAGCTTCTTTTGCATTTTTATAAGTTTTATTCATATGAATTCACCATGAATTCATATCATCAAAAATCTGGATTCGCAGCATTTTTATAAGAAAATGAAAATTTTCCCAAAATATCAAAACTCCAGATGCAATCTTCCTGAAAATATATTTACTGGGCCGCGATCCTGGTTATAGGCGGGATTTAGTACGAACTGGTAATCAGGGGTTAAAGTTAGATAACTGGTAATTTTATAGGAATAATAAGTCTCCAGAATTGATTCCAGTCCATAATTCAGTTTTCCATCACCTATCAAAATACCAAGGCCGCCATTTTTCAGGAAATCCTGCTGATTTTTGGAAATTCCATTAATGACACCAGCAAAGCCAACTGTATCGTCATCGCGTCCCCAACGCTTTCCTTGCAGGCTTAAACCTACCGCAAGGCTTCTATCGATATTGGTATAAGACCAATCCTCGGTCTGGCCGTTGTTCCAGCTTATACGGGTGAACGCTCCAAGATCGTCGGTTAATTTTTGTTCGGCATTAATCGCAAAACCGTATTTTGTATTGCCGTATTTGCGGGTCTCAGCAATTGCGGTATTTACATCTTTGCCGGTTTCACCAGCTATATCGATGGCATCGCCAAATTTTCCCATACGTCCACTGTTTAGAAAAACCAGGAGCCTTGTCGTGCCTGGCTTTTCATTTAATTTATAGCGTTCTTCAAGTTCCGCCACATTTCCCAGAGAAGTAAAGCCATGCGGATTTGTTTCCTTGCCGTTGGGAATTTCACTTTCTATGAAGGCGCCATATCTTATCGCCCAATCTTTCTGGTTCAATTCAACTACCGCGCCTTTGGTGTAACCTCTGGCATCCGACGGATAATCCCATGCGCCAGAATCCATCAAGGCCCAGTTCATAAACTGAGTTCTCGGATCATGGCTATAAGCGTTATTGTCGAAAATATCGCTAGCGGCAAATTTTCCGGCAGTGAATGTGATTCGCGAAATATCTTTGGCTCCAGCTAGCTGGTTTTGATCGGATTCTATGTTTTCGGTTTTGCCGCCAAGCCCTAATGTCTGGCGGATGAATAAGCGTTCGGTAACAACTCTTCCTGTATAGCCGCCGGCCTTTGTTCCTTCTCCGTTTGGAAATCCAGCAACACCAAATGCATTACTAAGCGCTTCTCCTTGTGAGAACTCAGGATTGAAATACAATTCTCCACCGTTCCATGTCCTGACACCGAAGAAAGCAGTTGCCGTATCCGTATGCCTTTGCTGTCCAGAAGGATTCAAGCTCTCCGGCCCGGAATAAGCGGCGGAAAATGCCGGATATGCCTGATATATTCCGGTTGCCTGGAAATGCGCCTGCCAATCTTCGTATGCTGGAGTTTCCGCCCCGGATTTTTGTTCCATTGTCGGCACCAATGTATATTCACCATATGTGCCGCCATAACCAAAGGCATCCATACTAGCCGAACATAACAAGATAGAAATAATGGAAATTATTTTTTTCATTTTTAGCGCTATACGCTTCTAAAAATTATATGTAAACAAAATACTTTAGAGCATATCACCATTGACAATATACTATACCCCAGTATACTTAATATCTTGGAGAGAATATGGGCCATACCAGTAACGAAAAAACTAAATTGCTAAGCCGCGTGCGGCGGATTCGTGGCCAGGTCGAGGCAATAGAGCGCGCCGTTGAAGATAAGCAAAGTTGCAGCAAGGTGCTTCAGCTTATTGCCGCAACACGCGGCGCAATGAATGGATTAATGACGGAGGTTATAGAAGATCACATCCGTTTCCACATTGTCGACCCGACGCATGAGCCGAACAAAAACCGCGCTAAAGGCGCCGAGGAATTAATTGATGTTCTTCGTTCTTACTTAAAATAAGGAATCCAGAGATGCCAGATATTGCCAGCTTATTACAACAAGGTGTTGCCAATTATTGGTTGTTCATACCAGCAGCTATTTTATTAGGGGCATTGCATGGCTTAGAGCCAGGCCACTCAAAAACCATGATGGCGGCTTTCATTATCGCTATTCGCGGTACGGTAACCCAGGCAACGCTGCTTGGGCTTTCCGCTACTATTTCCCATACCGCTATTGTTTGGATTATAGCACTTGCAGGATTACATTTCGGCAAACAATGGAACATGGAGGCCAATGAGCCATATTTTCAAATCGTTTCTGGAGTTTTGATTTTAGGAGTGGCTTTCTGGATGATAATTCGCACCTGGAAGCACCGGCGTGATCATGATGGCGGGCATTCGCACGACCATGACCACGATCATCATCACGAACATGGATATCATCATCACGAACATCATGCACCGGAAAATGAGGGACTTGATTTGGTGGCACCGGGTTATCAAGACCCCCACGAATTAGCCCATGCTGATGATATTCGCCGCCGGTTTGCCAATAAACATGTCACCACCGGCCAAATTATTATTTTCGGCCTGACCGGAGGATTAATCCCTTGCCCCGCAACCATCACCGTATTGCTGATATGTTTGCAGCTTAAAAAAGTCGTCCTAGGTGCTATGCTCGTTCTTTGTTTCAGCGTCGGCCTTGCACTTACCATGGTGACAACCGGAACGATAGCAGCATTAAGTGTAAAGCACGTTTCTAAGCGCTTCTCCGGGTTCGGCCATTTTGTCAGGAAAGCGCCTTATATGTCCGGCGCTTTGATAATACTGGTCGGGCTTTATATTGGGTATCAGGGATTGAGGGCTATTATTTAGCAGAAGTATTATGAGAACCATAATTTGTCGAGTCGTGCGCCTAGCCGAGACAGATGAATGGCAAGCTGAGGCGACACTGCCGAAAGATGCGACGGTGGTAACCAAAATCGAGATTACGGAATCCAAGTAAGTGATGCAAACTGGAACGTGGGCTATTCCTCGGCTTGCCCGGAATTCGGCTGCCCGCCGCGGCCGCGACCACTTGGCCGCCGCCTGCGGCGTTGCTGCTCCGCGCTTGTATGTCCACCAGCGCTACTTGCCTTTATTCCTTTGCCACCCTTCATGACCTGTTTTGCTGCGTCCTTCAGGTTGCCGTCGTTTAACTGCACATATATTGCTTTGAGCTCTTTTTTCGCACTGTCCCAGAATTCTCCCAGATTGCCCTTTTCAGCCAAAAATTCCAATAAATTTGTACCAGCCTCAAGTCTAGTTATGTAATTCAATCCCGCGACTGCGTCGGACATAGATTGAGCTCTTTCACTACGGCCAAGAAGTGTTGATAAGAAGTATCTAACATGCTGATCGTTGTCCGTGCATCCTTGATCGCGTATATCAGCATCTAACAATTTTTCCAATTCTTGCAGAGTCTGAACCGTGGATTTAGTTAATGATACTTTAATAAATGGTTCACCCATTATTGTCTCCCTGGTTAAGTTGGACTTGTTAAGTAGATTAACACGAATTGGTTAACAAAAGGTTAATAAATCGCAAATTAATAGGGCAAAAAATAATTTTGTGTAACCTTATTGAAACCCGCCGGGCAGCCATTATATCTATGGCACGGAATAGTAGTATTTAGGAGTAAAAAATGAGCAAAATCATAGGGATAGATTTAGGGACGACCAATTCCTGCGTCGCCATCATGGAGGGGAAAACCACCCGCGTCATCGAGAATTCGGAAGGCCGGAGGATTACGCCTTCTATCGTCGCATTCACCGAATCCGGCGAGCGGCTGGTCGGCGATCCGGCTAAGCGCCAGGCCGTCACCAACCCAAAAAACACTTTGTTCGCCATCAAGCGCCTCATCGGGCGCCCATTCAATGACCCGATGACGAAAAAGGATATGGAACTGGTTCCGTACAAGATCGTGAAGGCCGGTAACGGCGACGCTTATGTGGAAGCCCGTGGCGAGAAATATTCCCCCGCTCAGGTCAGCGCCTTCATCCTGCAAAAAAATGAAGGAAACGGCGGAAAATTTCTTAGGCGAAAAAGTCACCCAGGCAATCATCACTGTTCCTGCTTACTTCAATGATGCGCAACGCCAAGCGACGAAAGACGCTGGCCGCATTGCGGGCCTCGAAGTCCTACGCATCATAAATGAACCCACTGCGGCAGCGCTGGCCTACGGACTAGATAAATCGGAAGCCAAAACCATCGCGGTTTACGATCTTGGCGGCGGAACTTTCGACGTTTCGGTGCTGGAAATCGGCGACGGCGTGTTTGAAGTAAAAGCTACCAACGGCGATACCTTCTTGGGCGGCGAGGATTTCGACCAACGGATTTTAAGTTTCCTAGCCGATGAATTCAAAAAAGATTCCGGGATTGATTTGCGCAAAGACCCGCTGGCGCTCCAGCGCCTGAAAGAAGCAGCGGAGAAGGCAAAGATCGAACTTTCGAGCGCACTGGAAATTGACGTCAACCTGCCATACATAACGGCAGATGCTTCGGGCCCGAAACATTTGAACATCAAGTTGACCCGCGCAAAACTCGAAAGCCTAGTCGATGATTTGATCGAAAAAACCATGGAGCCTTGCAAGAAGGCGCTGAAAGATGCGGGGTTGTCGGCGAAAGACATTCAGGAAGTTATTCTCGTCGGCGGGATGACCCGCATGCCGAAAGTCATCGAGAAAGTGAAGGAGTTTTTCGCGCGCGATCCGCACCGCGGCGTGAATCCTGATGAAGTCGTTGCTATCGGCGCAGCGATCCAGGGCGGCGTATTGAAGGGCGACGTGAAGGATGTGTTATTGCTTGACGTAACCCCGCTATCGCTCGGGATCGAGACCTTGGGCGGCGTTTTCACCCGGCTCATCGACCGCAACACCACGATACCGACCAAGAAATCGCAAACCTTCTCGACCGCCGAGGATAATCAATCGGCAGTTACCATCCGCGTCTTCCAGGGTGAGCGGGAAATTGCCGCCAATAACAAAATGCTCGGCCAGTTCAATCTTGAAGGCATCGCCCCGGCGCCGCGCGGATTGCCGCAGATCGAAGTCACTTTCGACATCGACGCCAACGGCATAGTCAGCGTTTCGGCGAAAGACAAAGCCACCGGCAAGGAGCAGCAGATAAAAATCCAGGCTTCCGGCGGGTTAAAAGAGGACGAAATCAAACAAATGGTGAAGGATGCCGAGAAATATGCCGACGAGGATAAG
>JABDBP010000031.1 GCA_013288565.1 Alphaproteobacteria bacterium
TACCCTCCAGATTTGTCGCTCATCATAAAAGCCCGCGAAAACGGCCCGAATTATGTCTATTCATTACTACAGGGCTTCGACCTGAAACCAGCGGATATGCAAATGGGCGCCGGAATGAATTACAATAAATATTTCCCCGGGCAACAGATCGCTATGCCAAAACCGCTTTCCGACGGCCAGATAACGTACAGCGACGGCACCGTGGCCACTACCGAACAAATGGCAAGCGACGTAGTGGTATTCCTGCAATGGGCGGCCGAGCCGGAAATGGAACGCCGGAAAAAGATGGGGTTGAAAGTCCTGCTGTTCCTGGCTGTGACTGGGATTTTCTTCTACCTGGCGAAGAAACGGGTTTGGAAAAAGGTGGAGTAGAGAGCAAGATAAAAAATAAGAGAGAAAAAACTAAAATTATATAGAACACTTTCTCTTATGGGGTTATTTTGTTTTATTAGGTGCTGCTTTTCAGATTGTTAGTAATTACATCAAATGACCAAACCCCTCGAAATCAAAAACCTTACCCTCAATTTCGGTCCGCAGCATCCGGCGGCGCATGGGGTTTTGCGGCTGATTTTGGAAATGGACGGCGAGGTTATTGAGCGCGCTGATCCGCACATCGGGCTGCTGCATCGTGGCACGGAAAAATTAATCGAGCACAAGACTTATCTCCAGGCCGTGCCATATTTCGACCGGCTGGATTATGTATCACCGATGAGCCAAGAACATTGCTTCGCACTGGCGGTGGAAAAACTGCTAGGGCTAGAAATTCCGGCGCGTGCCAAATATATCCGCGTGCTTTTCCTCGAGTTAACTCGCATTTTGAATCACATTCTGAACGTCAGTGCGCAAGCGCTGGATATCGGTGCTATGACGCCGCTGCTCTGGCTTTTCGAGGAGCGGGAGAAGATATTGAATTTCTACGAGCGGGCGAGCGGCGCGCGGTTTCACGCAGCTTACATCCGCCCCGGCGGTGTGACGCAGGATTTACCGCGCGGGCTTTTGGAGGATATCAAAGAATTCGCCGATAAATTCCCGAAATACCTGGATGATGTGGAAACTTTGCTGAACAATAATCGCATTTTCCGGCAGCGGATGGTGGATATTGGGGTTGTTTCGCCGGAGCAGGCCCAGAATTGGAGCTTTTCCGGCCCGATGCTGCGCGGTTCCGGGTTCGCTTGGGATTTGCGGAAAAGCCAGCCATATGAGGTTTATCCTGAGCTCGATTTCGATATTCCGGTCGGGAAAAACGGCGATTGTTTTGATAGGTATTTAGTACGGATGGAAGAAATGCGGCAATCCATCAGGCTTATAAAACAATGCGTGAAAAAAATGCCAGGCGGACCGGTTCGCACCAATGACCGCAAGGTGACACCGCCGCCGCGTGCCGAAATGAAACTTTCTATGGAAGCACTGATCCACCACTTCAAATTATATACTGAAGGTTATAAAGTTCCGAAGGGCGAAACTTACACAGCAGTTGAAGCGCCGAAGGGTGAATTTGGGGTTTTCCTGGTTTCGGATGGCACCAATAAACCTTATCGCTGCCGGCTCCGCGCGCCGGGATTTGCGCATCTACAGGCGCTTGATTTCATGAGCAAAGGCCATATGCTGGCAGATGTGGTTAATCTAATAGCGACGCAGGATATTGTTTTCGGGGAGGTGGATAGATGAGTGCAGCAGTTAAAAAAGTAGACCAGCCGGAAAGTTTTACATTCTCCAAGGAAAATCTGGCGAAGGCGGAGAAAATAATCACAAAATATCCGGCAGGACGTCAGCAATCGGCAGTTCTCCCACTCTTAGATTTAGCGCAGCGCCAATCGGACAACTGGCTTCCGAAGGCAGCTATGGATTATGTGGCGGAGATGCTGGATATGGCGCCGATCCGGGTTTATGAAGTGGCGACTTTTTACACCATGTTCAATCTTGCGCCGGTCGGGAAAAACCACATCCAAATCTGCCGAACCACTCCTTGCTGGCTACGCGGCTCGGACGATGTGACAAAAGCCTGTAAGGATCATGCCGGGGTTAATATTAGCGAAACCAGTGCGGATGGACTTTTCAGCCTGGTGGAAGTCGAATGCCTTGGTGCATGCGTCAATGCGCCGGTGGTGCAGATAAACGATCATTATTACGAGGATTTGACGGCAACAAGCATAGCGAAAATCATTGAAGATTTAAAGGCGGGGCATGTGGTGAAACCCGGCTCGCAAATTGGGCGCAAATGCAGCGCGCCGGTAGGAGTTAAATAATGCTGGCGGACAAAGATAAAATATTCACCAATCTCTATGGGTTTGAGGATTTTGGCCTCAAAGCCGCGAAAAAGCGCGGCGATTGGGATGGAACTAAGAAAATTCTTGCCAAGGGCGCGGATTGGATAATTCAAGAGGTGAAGGATTCCGGACTGCGCGGGCGCGGTGGGGCGGGTTTTTCGACCGGAATGAAATGGTCGTTCATGCCGAAGAAATCGGACGGGCGGCCATCGTATCTCGTCATCAATGCCGATGAATCGGAGCCAGGAACCTGCAAAGACCGCGACATGCTCAGGAACGATCCTCATAAACTGCTGGAAGGCTGCCTGATCGGCGGGTTCGCGATGAATGCAGTTGCCGCCTATATATACATCCGCGGCGAATATTATGACGAAGCTATGATTTTGCAGCATGCCATCGAAGAAGCATATGATGCCGGGTTAATCGGCAAGAATGCCTGCGGTTCCGGTTATGATTTCGAGATCATCCTGCATCGCGGTGCCGGGGCTTATATTTGCGGCGAGGAAACGGCGCTGCTGGAAAGCCTGGAGGGTAAAAAAGGCATGCCGCGACTAAAACCGCCATTCCCGGCGGGTGCGGGGTTGTACGGCTGCCCGACGACAGTGAATAATGTCGAATCGGTTGCGGTTGTTCCTACAATTCTCCGACGCGGGGCGAAATGGTTCGCCGGAATCGGCCGCCCGAATAACACGGGAACCAAAGTTTTCTGCATCTCCGGGCATGTAAATAATCCATGCAATGTCGAAGAGGCGATGAGTATTCCACTTAAGGAATTGATCGAAAAACATGCGGGCGGGGTGCGTGGCGGCTGGGATAATTTATTGGCGGTAATCCCCGGCGGCTCTTCGGTTCCGGTGATTCCGAAATCGATTTGCGATACCGTGTTGATGGATTTCGATGCGCTGAAGGATGTAAAATCCGGGCTTGGCACCGCCGCCGTCATTGTCATGGATAAATCGACCGATATCGTAGCCGCCATAGCCAAACTCAGCAAATTTTATATGCACGAATCCTGTGGCCAATGCACACCCTGCCGCGAAGGCACCGGCTGGCTTTACCGCATGATGGTGCGGATGGTAAACGGCGATGCGACGATAGACGAAATTGATCGGCTGGAGGAAATCACTCGGCAGATCGAAGGCCACACAATTTGTGCGCTGGGTGACGCCGCCGCCTGGCCGGTGCAGGGGTTGATCAGGCATTTCCGGCCAGTAATGGAGGAGAGAATCAGGAATTATAAGGCGGGGCAAGGAAGAGTGGCGGCGTGATGATGAAGCTTCGGTTGTTCATTATTTTGTCTGTAGTTAGCTGGGCACATTCTGTCTATGCAGACGGAGTGAAGTTGCCTGTTGATGACCCGGATGCCTTGCTTGCGGCGATTGAGAAGGCTGGAACCAAGAATTACCCCGGCACTACGAATCCCCATAATGCCGTAATTGATGAGTTGTTGGCTGATGACCATGCTTATAATAAGGTGCTTGCCCATATTGAAACCGGCGACGAAAAATGGTTGAAAGTAGCCGATGCTCTGGGTTGCTGCGTAGATGCAGGACCAGCCGAAGAACTTGGTATATCCATTGCAATTGCGCTCACCCATTCTCCGGAACCGGTATTACGTCGGCAAAGCATGAGTTCTTTACGGGACGTCTGCACCGTTCCGCTGATTGAACCGACGAAAGCGGAGTTCGAAGCGCATGTTAAGGCCGTGAAAGCGGCATTGCAGCGGGTAAAAGACCCGGCGTTGCAGGAGAAAAAGATGGAGTGCCTGAAAGAAATAAATGCAGTACATTGGGTACAGCAATGAAGGATGACAGATATGCCCACACTTAAAGTAAACGGCCAGGAAATAACAGTCGAACCGGGGATGACGGTGCTGCAGGCTTGTGAGCAGGCTGGCGCTGAGATTCCGCGTTATTGCTATCACGAACGTTTATCCATCGCCGGGAACTGCCGGATGTGCCTGGTCGAGGTTTCGCCCGGTCCGCCGAAACCGCAGGCTTCCTGCGCGCTTCCCGCCGCCGATAAAATGGAAATCAAAACCGATACGCCGATGGTGAAAAAAGCGCGCGAAGGAGTGATGGAATTTTTGCTCATCAATCACCCGCTCGACTGCCCGATCTGCGACCAGGGAGGTGAATGCGATTTGCAGGATCAAGCCGTTGCCTATGGCAAGGGCTACAGCCGGTACAAAGAAGAAAAGCGGTCGGTGAAAGAAAAATACATGGGGCCGCTGATCAAAACTTTCATGAATCGCTGCATCCATTGCACCCGCTGCATTCGGTTTTCCACCGAGATCGCCGGAGTCGAGGAACTCGGCGCCACCGGGCGCAGTGAACATATGGAAATCGGCACTTACATTGAAAAGGCGATAACGTCCGAACTTTCGGGAAATTTGGTGGATATTTGCCCCGTCGGCGCGTTAACTTCTAAGCCTTACGCTTTCAAAGCGCGGCCGTGGGAATTAAAAAACACAGAATCTATCGATGTGATGGATGCGGTTGGCAGCAATATCCTGGTCGGCGCGCGCGGGAATGAGGTGATGCGGATTCTGCCGCTTTTGCATGAAGATATAAACGAGGAATGGATCGCCGATAAAACCCGGCACGCTTGCGATGGCTTGAAAAATCAGCGGCTGGATAAGCCGATGATAAAGGAAAACGGCCGATTCCGCACAGCGAGCTGGGATGAAGCATATCAAGTTATTGCAAAAAAAATATCAGGTCTGAAGGGAGAGGAAATCGCAGCGATTGCCGGTGATCAGGCCGATTTGGAGGCGATGTTTGCATTGAAAAATCTGACGGCCGAATTGAAATCTCCTAACGTGGAATGCCGCCAGGATGGCTCTAATTTGACCAATGAATCCCGCGCTGCCTATATCTTCAACACCACAATCGCTGGAATAGAAAAAGCCGATGTTTGCCTACTTGTGGGCACGAATCCAAGGCTGGAAGCACCGATCATTAATGCCAGGATCCGCAAGCGTTATCTGCAAGGCGGGTTGAAAATCGCATCCGTCGGTGAGCGGATGGATTTGACTTATCCGGTTTCCGATCTCGGAAATCACCCGGAAATTTTGAATGAAATTGTATCTGGCAAGCATGCTTTCGCGAAGATTTTAAAGGCAGCGAAAAACCCTATGGTTATTGTTGGTAATGCCGTCACCGTACGGGAGGATGGACTGGCAATTTTAAATATCATAAAAAAAATCTGTGACAGTTTCAACGCAACCTATAATCTGCTGCATAACGCTGCTTCGCGCGTCGGCGCGTTGGATATCGGGTTCCTGCCGGGAACCGGAAAAAATCTCCTGCACAATATGAACGGCATCAAGCTGGTTTATCTGCTCGGCGCCGACGAGTTCGATATGGAAAAATTGGGTGATACTTTTGTGATTTACCAAGGAACGCATGGCGATAAAGGTGCGCATCGTGCGGATGTGATTTTGCCGGGTAGCGCTTACACCGAGAAAAACGCCACTTACGTCAACACCGAAGGCCGGCCGCAACGTGCACGGCTAGCGGTTTTCCCACCGGGGATGGCAAAAGAGGATTGGAAGATTATCCAGGAATTGTCGGAACATTTGGGGAAGAAATCACCATATGAAAATATAAAACAAATTCGCGCTGCCATCGCAAAATTGGCTCCGCACCTGGGGAAAATCGATGCAATCGAAAAAGCGGAATGGCAGGATTTCGGCTCTGCCGGAAATCTTACCAACGAGCCGTTCGCCTCGCCAATAGAAAATTTCTATATGACTGATCCGATCTCGCGGGCGTCCAAGACGATGGCTGAATGCAGCGCGGTGATTGAGAAAGCCAAGGAGGCGGCGTAATGGATCAGGGGGCCAAGCCACTAAAGTTCCGAGAGGCATTATCCGGCTTCCGGCCATTATGTGGACGGAAGAATGAAGTTGCGTTGATATTCAGTGATGCGACTTACGGCGGAAAAGCCAAGGCTAAATTAGCAGGTATAGAATCGTTCGGCCAGAACGACGTATTATTTTGTCTGGGAGACACTATTGATGTTTATGAAAGACGGCAGGACGAATTCAACGGATTAACAGCTCTGCTTTTCGATCCGAATTCACCGCATATAAGGATAATCAGAGGAAAAATAGAATACGTAAAAGAAAATCATGCGGAAGGTACTCCAGAATACAACGCGGCAGCTGTCATCGAAACAGGATTGAATGATGTACAAGGCAACAGGTATTTACCGCACGCCATGGCTAATCCTGGATTTCAACTGCATGTCATAAATTATGGAAATGGTGGTATTACTGCGCGTGAATATGGACAATGGGAAAGTAATGATTTTAAAGGTGCGGTGGTGCTTGATGTTGGCAGTGAGTGTTTAATTCCCAATCTGCAAGAAGGCAATGCCCTACAGTTTCATAGTCATAGCGATAATGCCACTCCGATCGATATATTGATAATAGATAGTATGGGAAATAAATCTTACTGCTTCAATCACCTTATGCACGAGCCCGGCTCTGAGGGAGGCTTTGCGGCAATTCCGGCAGATTTAAGGCGTGCCATAGATCAAAAGGTGCTGGAAATATCGGGGTTAGAGATGCATCCTTCATCATGCTGGGGCGAATATAAAAAAACGCATTATAAACCGGGGCGATATACCCCCCATGATCCCAGGGAGGTTTTCGATATAACCTATCTTCCGATGCTCGATTCAGCATTGGAACAGGTTATGCCAGACTATTGCAAGAAACATCCTCCAAAGGTTGATACCAAGGCTACGGGGAGGAAATTCGGATGAGCAGCAGTATCCTTGACCTCTACCAACAATTCCTGCCGTTCCTGATTTTACTCGGCAAGATTCTCGCCATTATTCTACCTCTCATCTTTTTCGTCGCCTATCTGACTTACGCCGAGCGGAAAATCATTGCAGCGATGCAGATACGGAAAGGCCCGAATGTGGTCGGCCCATTCGGATTGCTCCAGCCCTGGGCGGATACATTGAAGTTGCTGATGAAGGAAATTATCCTCCCCACCCGGGCCAACAAGGTTATTTTTCTTTTCGCACCAATGCTGACGTTTATTCTGGCGCTAATTGGCTGGGCGGTAATTCCGTTTTCTGAAACTTTCGTCATCGCTAACATAAATGTCGGAATTCTTTACCTACTCGCGATTTCTTCGCTTGGGGTTTACGGCGTCATCATGGCCGGATGGGCGAGCAATTCCAAATATGCGTTCCTCGGTGCCATCCGCTCAAGTGCGCAGATGGTTTCATACGAAGTCTCGATGGGTTTCATCATCATTACCGTGTTGTTGGCGTCAGGTTCCCTGAATTTGACTGAGATAGTGCTCGCGCAGAAAAGCATGTGGTTCTGTATTCCGCTTTTCCCGATGTTCATAATATTTTTTGTCTCGATATTGGCGGAAACCAACCGGCATCCGTTCGATCTGCCCGAAGCGGAATCCGAGCTGGTGGCCGGTTTCAATACCGAATATTCCTCGATTCCCTGGGCGCTTTTTTTCCTCGGCGAATATGCCAATATGATGCTGATGAGCACGATTGCGACAATATTATTCCTCGGCGGCTGGCTTGCGCCTTTCGGGCTTACATTTATTCCGGGGCCGATATGGTTTGGCCTGAAAATCGCGTTCCTGGTATTTTGTTTCATCTGGGTGCGCGCCACTTTCCCGCGCTACCGCTACGATCAATTAATGCGCCTCGGCTGGAAAGTTTTCTTGCCGCTTTCGCTGTTTTGGGTGGTTTTAACAGCAGGATATCTGGTTTATTTTGATAAGCTTACACATTAACGGCGTCATTCCGGAAAAATTCCGTAGGAATTTTATCCGGAATCTTAA
>JABDBP010000032.1 GCA_013288565.1 Alphaproteobacteria bacterium
ATTTTTCGGCGCAATCATTCTGGGATTATATAGGCGTAAGGCAAGGCTAAAATACTCCATACCGTCTACATGGCGTCTACATAAATGATTTTAAGAATTAAGACATAACCAACAAACTGGCTGTGGTAGTGGCGCACCCGGCAGGATTCGAACCTGCGGCCTTTGGATTCGGAATCCAACGCTCTATCCAGCTGAGCTACGGGTGCTAGTAACCGGACAGGGTTTATACTGAAATAAGCGCCAAACTTCCACGAATATTTGCTAAATACTTGCCAACCCGAGGCAAATTAACTAGAAATTCGCCCATCAAGGTTAAAATTATGGATGAAAAAACCGTTAGGAAAATCGCCAAGCTGGCTCGGCTGCAATTGAAGGATGAGGAAGTCCAGCATTTCGGGCAGGAGCTTGGCGGCATAATAAAATGGGTGGAGCAATTGTCCGAGGTCGATACCAGCGGCGTCGATGAAACTGCTACAGCAGGTGGAGTGCGGCTCCGCACCGATGAAGTAACAGACGGTGATTGTCGCGAAGCGGTGCTGGCCAACGCTCCGGCATCCGAATTTGATTGTTTCGTAGTGCCGAAGGTAATCGAATGAGCGATTTAACCGATCTCACTATCGCCGAAGCTCGGGAGCATTTGGCGCAAAAAAAAATCTCCGCCGTCGAGTTGGCGAAAGCCTATCAGAGCCGTATGGTCGGGCATAAGGACTTCAACGCATACATCATCGAAACCCCGGAAATCGCTCTGGCGGCAGCCAAAGTTTCCGATGAGAAAATCGCCAAAGGCAAAGCTGGAATCATGGAAGGAATACCGATCGCAGTCAAAGATTTATTCTGCACGCGCGGAGTGCTTTCCACCGCCTGCTCCGGGATTCTTGCAGGTTTCAAGCCGCCTTATGAATCGACTGTTACTGCCAATATTTTTGGTGCCGGTGCAGTGATGCTTGGTAAAACTAACATGGATGAATTCGCCATGGGATCAGCCAATTTGAACAGCTTTTATGGGGCGGTAAAAAACCCATGGAAAAGAAAAAAAGATAACAAAGATTTAGTCCCCGGTGGCTCATCCGGTGGCTCTGCCGCTGCGGTTGCAGCCAGAATTTGTGCCGGGGCACTCGGCAGTGATACCGGTGGTTCGATCCGCCAGCCCGCGTCATTCACCGGCACCGTAGGGATAAAGCCAACTTACGGCCGTTGTTCGCGCTGGGGGATGATCGCATTCGCAAGCTCCTTGGATCAGGCCGGGTCAATCGCCCGCACGGTACAGGATGCCGCAATAATGCTGGAGGCTATTTCCGGATTTGATGAGAAAGATTCTACTTCAGCCGAAATGCAAACACCGAAATTTGAGAAAGCGCTGGCGGTAAAAGATGTGAAAGGCTTAAAAATCGGGATCCCCAAGGAGTATCATTCGGAAAGGCTTGATCCTGAAATAAAAAAATTATGGGAATCCGGCGCCGATTGGCTTAAAAAGCAGGGCGCGGAAATCGTGGATATTTCACTCCCGCATTCTAAATATGCACTGCCGGTTTACTATATAATCGCGCCTGCCGAGGCCTCATCAAATCTGGCACGCTACGATGGCGTGCGTTATGGCCTGCGTATTGTGGAATCCGCTGATTCATTGGATGAAATGTATATGAAAACGCGCGGTGAAGGTTTCGGGCCGGAGGTCAAACGCCGGATAATGATGGGAACTTACGTTCTCTCCGCCGGGTATTATGACGCTTATTATCGCCAGGCGCAGAAGGTGCGGAAATTAATCATCCGCGATTTCGACGAGGCGTTCAAGAAGGTGGATGTGATCCTGACTCCGACTACACCATCTGCCGCTTTCGCGCTCGATGAAAAACCTACCGATCCGGTCGAGATGTATCTGAATGATATCTTCACCGTCCCTGTGAATCTCGCCGGAATCCCAGCGATTTCCGTGCCCGCCGGACTCTCGAAAGACGGGCTGCCACTGGGATTGCAGCTTATCGGAAAAATGTGGGATGAGGAGACGTTGTTCCGAGTTGGCGGTGTGTTGGAAACGGCGGCGGATTTTAAAACACGGGCGCTATGAGTCTAATCAAAGGCAATACCGGCGAGTGGGAAATGGTGATAGGGCTTGAAGTCCACGCGCAAGTGAATTCCAATTCAAAATTATTTTCCGGAGCGTCAACGCATTTCGGCGCTGAGCCGAACACGCAAGTATCGTTAGTCGATGCCGCGATGCCAGGAATGCTGCCAGTTTTGAATGAATTTTGTGTTGAGCAGGCGGTTCGTACCGGCTTGGCTTTAAAGGCGCAAATTAATCTTAAATCCATTTTCGACCGCAAGAATTATTTTTATCCTGATTTACCACAGGGTTATCAAATTTCACAATTCTCGCATCCGATTATCGGCAAAGGAAAAATCATTTTGGATATGCCGGGCGGTGAAAAGCGCGAGATCGGAATCACGCGTTTGCACCTGGAGCAAGATGCCGGAAAATCCTTGCACGACCAAAGCCCGAGTTCCACTTTCATTGACTTGAACCGCTCCGGCATTGCGCTGATGGAAATTGTCTCCGAGCCTGATTTACGGACGGCGGAGGAAGCCGGCGAATATATGAAAAAAATGCGCCAGATTCTCCGCTACATTGGCACTTGCGACGGCGATATGGAAAAAGGTTCGATGCGCTGCGATGCAAACGTTTCGGTCAGGAAACCAGGAGGAAAACTTGGAACCCGCTGCGAAATAAAAAACCTGAATTCGATAAAAAACATTATTAAGGCAATAGAATACGAAGCGGCGCGGCAGGTAGAGATTATAGAGGGCGGTGGCGAAATCCGCCAGGAAACCCGGTTATTTGATCCCGATAAAAATGAAACGCGTACAATGCGCTCGAAGGAAGACGCGCATGATTACCGTTATTTTCCCGACCCAGATTTATATCCGCTGGTTTTAACCCAGGAATTTGTCGATAAAATAAAGAAAACTTTGCCCGAACTCCCAGATGAAAAACGCGAGCGGTATGTACGGGAAATGAAACTTTCAGAATATGATGCGGCGGTGCTTACGGCAGAGAAGGAAACTACCGAATATTTTGAGGAAGTTGCGAAAAAAACCGATCCGAAACTGGCGGCAAATTGGATTACTGCCGAATTATTCGGTCGGCTTAACAAGGCAGGCCTGGGAATTGCTCAATCACCAGTTTCTGCCGCTAACACATCCAGTCTGGTTTCTATGATACAGGATAACACCATCTCCGGCAAAATCGCCAAACAGGTTTTTGATATAATGTTTGAAACTGGCGATGATCCGAAAACAATCGTCAAAAATCACGGCTTGGAGCAAGTTACCGACACCGGCGCGATTGAAAAAATCGTCGACGAAGTGTTGGCAGCAAATCCGGATAAAGTTGCCGAGTATAAAGGCGGGAAAGATAAATTATTTGGGTTTTTCGTCGGTCAGGTGATGAAAATTTCCGGCGGAAAAGTGAACCCAGCTATGGTTAACGATCTTTTGAAGAAGAAATTATAACCATTGCTACCGCGAATGGATATTCGTCGGAAAGCGAAAGATAGATTTTAGATTTTTTTCCGGCGAGTGTTTTTGCTTTTCCTGAAAGTTTTATCATTGGCTTTCCCGACTTTGCTTTTTCAACCGAAATTTCCTTTAATTCAACTTTTCCGAACCCAGTGCCGAAAGCCTTGGCCATAGCCTCTTTTGCCGCAAATCTTTTTGCGAAATAAGCGGCGTATTTTTTGCCTTTATATTTCTTGCTTAATTTTATTTCGGCTTTAGTAAAATATTTTTTCAGGAATTTTTTTTCGGATTGCACTAAGATCTTTTCAATCCGCTGAATATTCACCATATCAATTCCGATCCCTGTAATCATTCGCCGCGCGCCTCGTCGATTATCGCCCGCATTTTCATTATTGCATCTTTTAACCCGATGAATATTGCCTCGCCGATCAGAAAATGCCCGATATTTAACTCCACAATGTTTGGAATCGCAGCGATTTCAGCAACATTATCAAACGTCAGCCCGTGCCCGGCATGGCATTCCAATCCTAATTCATCGCAGATTTCTGTTGCTTTCATGATTCTCGCCAATTCTTTTTTTTGCGCAGTGCCGCGTGTGTTGCAGTAACTTCCGGTATGCAGTTCGACAATTCCCGCGCCGATTTCCGCCGATGCTTTCACTTGTGCTGGAACCGGATCGATGAACAGGGACACTTTGATATTTTTTGCTTGCAGTTTTTCCACAAATTTCGCCAGTTTTTTTTTACCGCGAACCACATCAATCCCGCCTTCGGTCGTAACTTCATTGCGCTTTTCTGGAACAATACAGGCATAATCCGGCCTGGTTTTCAGAGCAGTTGCCAGCATCTCATCTGTTGCCGCCATTTCTAGATTCAGTGGAACGCTAATTTCTTTTTTCAATCGTGCAATATCCTTATCCGAAATATGCCGCCGGTCTTCGCGCAGATGCGCGGTAATGCCGTCAGCGCCGCTTTCGACAGCCAGTTTTGCTGCCAAAACCGGATCGGGATGCACCCCGCCCCGCGCATTGCGGATGGTGGCAACATGGTCGATATTAACACCGAGGCGGAGGTAGTTCATACCGTATACCTCTCCACCGAGTAAACCGAAGGCTGGGATTTGAGCGAGGACATGACGTGGGAGAGATGCGCGATGTCGCGCACCTCAACATCCAGGATTATTTCAAAAAAATCTGCAGCGCGGTGGATAATTTTTAGGTTGTTTATATTTCCCATATCCTTGGCTACGGTGTTGGCTAAGGTTCCCAGCGCTCCGGCCTCGTGCGAAACCACGGCTTTGATACGACCAACATAGGTTTGATTGATCGCTTGGTCTTCCCAGGAAACATTAATCCAGCGCTCTGGCGCGTCGGAAAAATCATGTAGCGTTTCGCAGTTGGCATTATGTATGGTGATACCCTTGCCGGTATTGACGATGCCCACGATCTTATCGCCTGGCAATGGGTGGCAACATCCGGCAAAATGTATGGCCATCCCCGGAATCAGGCCTTTTATCGGCAGTTGATTGGTCTTGAGTTTCACGCCATCAGGCGTTTCTTTCTTCGGCTTGAAGCGGGAAAGCAGTGAACTTTTTTTCTTCTGCGCTTGTATTGCGCGATCGGGGAAAACCACGCGCAATATCTCGCCTTTCGGAATCAGCCCTTCACCAACTGCCGCGTAAATGTCATCGACGTTTTTTTTCTGGAAAACCTTCAGGAGTGGCTCTAAGGCCTTATCGCCCAGCTTTTCACCCTCCTGCTCAAACGCTTTTTCCAATATCGCCTTGCCGAGAGTGATGTATTCGGAGCGTTGCTGGATGCGGACGAACCGGCGGATTTCGCTTCTCGCCTTAGCGGTGGTGACAAATTTCTCCCAGGTTGGCGACGGGCTGCCGGTTTTCGAACGGATGATTTCTACCTGGTCGCCGTTGTTCAATTTGGTACGGAGTGGTACAATCCGCCCATTAACCTTGGCTCCCACCGTAGTGTTACCGACATCAGAATGCACTGCATAAGCGAAATCCACCGGCGTCGCGCCGTTTGGCAGCGCAATCAAACTTCCCTTCGGGGTGAAGCAGAAAACCTGGTCGTGATACATGGCGAGCTTAGTGTTTTCCAGGTATTCCTCCGGGCCGCTGGCGTGCTCAATGACGTAGAGCATCTCGCGTATCCATCGGTATTCCTTGCCGTCGGTGGAATAATTGCGGTTCTGTTTGTAGCTCCAATGTGCGGCAACGCCGAGTTCGGCGATTTCGTGCATTTCTTTGGTGCGGATCTGGATTTCGATACGGTGATTTTCTACGCCCATTACCACGGTGTGTAATGAGCGGTAGCCGTTTTCTTTTGGCGTCGAGATGAAATCTTTGAATGAATCAGGGACCATGTGGAAACTGGAATGCATGATGCCTAAGACCTGGTAACATTCCTGTATCGAATCGACGATGATGCGGAAGGCCATAATGTCAGTCAATTGTTCAAAGCTAACGTTTTTCTTCTCCATCTTGCGCCAGATAGAATATGGCGATTTCTCGCGGCCTTTCACGGTGGCATTTATGCCGTTATCGGCTAATGTTTTTGTCAAATTCTCAACAATTTTATCGACGACCACCTTGCCGGTATCGCGCAAATATGTTAGGCGGGAAACGATTGATTGCTGGGCGTCCGGGTAAAGAATAGCAAACGACAAATCCTGCAATTCATCCTTCACTTTTTGCATTCCAATACGCTCGGCCAATGGCGCATAAATCTCCATGGTTTCGTAGGCGATACGGCTGCGCTTCTCCGGACTTTCGATGAAATGCAGCGTTCGCATATTATGCGTGCGGTCGGCCAATTTTATCAGCAGAACACGGATGTCGGTGGAAATCGCGACCAGGAGCTTGCGGAAATTCTCCGCTTGCCTGATGTTATCCGGTTGGAACTCGATTTTTGTCAGCTTGGTGACGCCATCGACAAGAACCGCGATTTCCTTGCCGAATTCCTTTTCTATATCCTCAATGGTAGCTTCAGTATCTTCGACTGTATCGTGCAACAGCGC
>JABDBP010000033.1 GCA_013288565.1 Alphaproteobacteria bacterium
TCGCAATCCTGTTCTCGCCAGAGCCGCAAAATTTTAAGGAAACCAAGGATAATAGCCATCTTACCGTTTACGCACGGTTTGTCTCCTGGTTACGCGACCACGTTGCTGCGCCGTTCGCCGATTTCATGCAGAAATCGCGCTGGCCGTTGATTATGCTATTCATAATGCTTTATAAATTGGGCGACGCACTGGCGGGAAAAATGACCATGCCGTTTCTGATCCAAACCGGCTTTAACGAAGGTGAGATCGCTAATGTAGTAAAGTTTTTCGGGTTTTTCGCCACAATTCTCGGCGCTTTCGCAGGTGGGGCGATCGTCTATCGAATGGGCATCATTAGGGCATTATGGCTCGGCGGGATTTTGCAGATGATTTCTAATTTTATGTTTTCATTCCAGGCGATGGTCGGCCACAGCGTGCCGTTTCTAAGCCTTACCATCGGTATCGAGAATTTTTGCAGTGGTATCGGCGGCATCGTGCTAGTCGCCTATTTAAGCTCGCTGTGCAATGTCGCCTACACTGCGACACAATATGCGCTTTTGAGTTCTCTAGCAGTGGTAGGGCGCACTGGGATTTCCGCTCTCTCCGGATTTCTGGCCGAAAGGTTGGGATGGTCGGAATATTTTATGTTCACTGCCGCTGCCGCCTTACCGGCGCTGGTGATTTTGTTTTTGGTGGGTCGAAGAGAGTCTGAGAATTTGAGAATCTGAGAATATGAGTAAGAAAGAATTTTTCTTCTTCACTCAAACTCTCAGATTCTCAAATTCTCAGACTCTTTCACTCCGGCAGTTGCATCACATAGCCGGAGCCGCGGACGGTGCGGACGAACTCGCCCAGGTTTTTTTGGCAATCGCTCATCGCCTTGCGCAGCCGCTGGATATGGACGTCGATCGTGCGCTGTTCCACATATATGTCGTTGCCCCAGACCGAATCGAGCAATTGCACCCGCGAGAATACAAATCCAGGATGCTCCATGAAATGCCGCAGAATTTTGAATTCGGTGGGGCCTAAGAAAACCTCCCTGCCGTCGTAGGTGACGTGCTGCGCCGCTTGGTCCATTTTCAGCCCATGGAACTCCAATGTTTTCCCCTCGAACACCGGGCGGATGCGGCGAAGCACCGCCCTTATCCGCGCTATCAATTGGCTGGGCGAGAACGGCTTCACGACATAATCATCGGCGCCACTATCTAGGCCGGTCAATATGTCGCCCTCTTCGCCCTTGGCGGTAAGCATGATTATGGGAACGCCTTTGGTTTGAGAATTTCCGCGCAATTGCCTGCATACTTCGATGCCGGAAAGTTTCGGCAGCATCCAGTCGAGCAGTACCAGGTCGGGATTTTTTTCCTGAACCATAGCCAGTCCTTCCGCGCCGTTTCTGGCGATCAACACTTTGAATTTCTCGCGCTCGAGATTGTACTTTATCAGGGAAAGGATTGCGTCCTCGTCCTCGACTGCCAGGATTACCGGCTGCTTCTCTGCCTTGTTTCCGGTGATTTTTTTCTTAATATTATCCGAATCGTCCATTTATGTAATCTATGGTTTTTTCGTTTTTCGGCCTAGTGAAAATTTCCCGAGTCTCGCCACACTCTACCAGCTTTCCCAGGTGAAAGAAAGCGGTGCGGTCGGAAATGCGTGCGGCTTGCTGCATCGAGTGTGTTACAATTACAATAGTGTAATTGGTCTTCAATTCCATCATCAATTCCTCGATAATGGCTGTGGCTATAGGGTCAAGCGCCGAGCAGGGCTCGTCCATCAGGATAACTTCCGGGGAAATCGCAATTGCCCGGGCTATGCATAAACGCTGCTGCTGGCCGCCGGAAAGCGAAATTCCGGAATCCTTGAGCCTGCGCTTCACTTCTCTCCAGAGTCCCGCTTTTCTTAGTGCGGTTTCTACCATTGCATCGAGTTCGGATTTTGTTTTGGCAAGCCCGTGGATGCGTGGGCCATAGGCGACATTGTCGTAAATCGATTTCGGGAAAGGGTTCGCTTTCTGAAAAACCATGCCCACTTTTGCGCGGAGCAGCACCAGATCGACAGACTTGTCGTAAATATTGAATCCGTCGAACAGTACTTTGCCCTTGGTGACGCAGTTCTCTATAGTGTCGTTCATGCGGTTAAGCGCGCGCAGGAATGAGGATTTTCCGCATCCCGAAGGGCCGATGACCGCCGTGATGCTGCGTTGCTCTATATCCATGGTGACGTCGGAAATCGCCTGTTTCCCGCTATAGAAAATATTCAAGGATTCCGCCCGCATTCTTGCCTTCGTTACCATGCCTAAATCCGCCGTCATGCCCATTTCACCTCGAATTTCTTGCGCAAGAATATAGCCAGTGAATTTATCATGACCAGGAATATTAGCAAAACCATAATTGCTGCCGATGCGCGCTCGGCAAACCCGGCTTCTGGGCTGTTCGACCAGAGGAAAATCTGCACCGGCAAGGCGGTTGCGGGTGAGAAAATATTACGCGGTACATCGGCGATGAAGGCGACCATGCCGATCATCAACAATGGTGCAGTTTCGCCCATGGCACGGGAAACCCCGAGGATGGTCCCGGTCATTATTCCCGGCATCGCAAGCGGAATGGTATGATGTAGCGTCGCCTGCATTTTCGAAGCGCCGAGTGCAACCGCCGCGTCCCGGATTGATTGCGGCACAGCGCGCAGGGAATTTCGCGTGGTGATGACGATTATCGGCAATATCAGCAGCGCCAGCGTTAACCCGCCGACCAGTGCCGACGAGCGCGGCAGGCCAAAAAAGTTTATGTAAACCGCAAGGCCGAGCAGGCCGAACATTATTGAAGGCACTGCCGCAAGGTTGTTAATATTCACTTCCAATATTTCGCTGAACCAGTTTTTGCGGGCAAATTCCTCCAGGTAAACCGCCGTCATCAGCCCAAGCGGGAAGGCGGCCAGCATGCAGCAGATGATGGTGAAAATCGATCCGGTCAGGCTGCTCAGGATGCCAGAACGCTCCGCCATGCGTGAATCGCCATGGGTAAAAAACCCGGTGCTGAAAAATTTCTGCACCCGGCCTTGTTTTTTTAATGCCATCAGCCATTTTATTTGATTGTCGTTAAGCCTTGCGGATGTTCGGCCTTTATAATACATATCAGCTTCCGAGGAGGCTTTGAACCATATTTCCATAGGTTTCCCGATGATGGACGGATCGGCCTCAGCCATTTTTTTGAGTTGAATCTCCGCATCGTGGCTTACCAGCGCATACATGGAAAGAATCTCCGCTCTTTCCTTAATTTCCGGAAAATGTTTTTTTAACGATTCCTGCACCGGCCGGAAATAATCGTCTGCGCTCGTTGCCTCCGCCGAAATGGTTATCGGTAATTTTATTCTGGTTTCCAGGAAAGCGGTATAGCCCTTGGCGGCGACGCTCGAAAGCAGCAGGCCTAGAAACCCGAAAGCAAGCGTAATTGCCAATATTCCGTATATGCGGAACCGCAACTCCTTCGCTTCGCGTTTTTTCAGCAGCGCTCCGGCGGCGGTGTTTTTATCAATTATTAGCGGATGTTTATTCATATTGTTCACGGTATTTTTTCACGATTGCCAGCGCCGCGACGTTCAGCGCGAGCGTCATCAGGAAAAGCGTGAAGCCGAGGGCAAAGGCGGCAAGCGTTTTGCTGCTATTGAACTCTTGGTCGCCGGTGAGTAATGTCACGATCTGCGCGGTGACGGCGGTGACTGAGGAAAATGGATTAAGTGTCAGGTTAGCCGCCAACCCCGCCGCCATAACCACTATCATTGTTTCGCCGATTCCGCGCGATACCGCAAGCAACGCCGCGCCCATTATCCCCGGCAGTGCTGCCGGGATTACTACTTTTTTCACGGTTTCCGATCTGGTCGCGCCCAAAGCCAGCGATCCGGCGCGCAGGGAATTTGGCACTGCGTTCATCACGTCATCGGAAAGCGAGGTGACGAAGGGGATTATCATTATCCCCATGATGGCACCGGCGGCGAAAGCGCTTTCCGAGGCGACCGTGAGCCCGATTCCTGCACCGAGATGCTGTAAAAAAGGGGCAAATGCGGTGGCTGCGAAATAGCCGTAAACCACGCTTGGGATTCCGGCCAGGATTTCCAGCCCGGGTTTGATGATGCCGCGCGCGCGTGGCCCGGAATATTCGGAAATATATATAGCGCTCATCAGGCCGGCTGGAATGGCCACCAGCATAGCGATCGCGGTTATCATAAAAGTCCCTAAGAAAACTGGGATGGCCCCGAACGCGCCGGAGCTGCCGCCTTGGTCGGCGGTCAAGGCCGTCTGCGGGCTCCATTTTAAGCCGAACAGGAAATCGGTTAGCGGCACCAGTTTGAAGAACCGAAGTGCCTCGAACAACACTGAGGCAATTATTGAAACGGTAATCAATATTGAAACACAGGTGGCGGCGGCTAGTAATATCCGCAGCGCTCTTTCAAATCCCGGCCTTTGTCTTGAGAAAAACATACTTAGGAGGCGCACAATAGAGGCTTTATCGGCCAGTTTCAAGGGGAGAGGGGAAACTCCCTTACTTCACCCAATAAAACAACCATAAGTTGTGTCATTGGATGGTATTTTATGGCAGGGATTGAAAGTGACATATCCGAACTTAGGTTTCTCCCATAGTGCCATGTTTCGGAATCTAAAAGGGTGATTTGAATGACCCCGGCAATGTAAAGCGTAAGTATGTATTGTTAGTGCTGCGCCAAATCATTTGAGGGATCGGAATTAGATGTCGTAATTGTTCTACGCCAGCTTTTTCTAGGCCCTGCTAGCCTATCTTGTTCATTGTATGTTTTTTTAAGTGATTGCGTAAAACTATCTCCCGTCTGCTCTGCTGCACGAGCTACCCATGCTCCCAATTCTTCATTATAACAAAGTTGCTGCTCCCTTATGCATTGGGCTAGGTTATGGTGTCCCTTCTCTTCCAAATTGCGAATATCCTGCTCGGTTATAACCCCGGTAATTTTTCCGGTACCTATACGGGGGAAATAATGTTGCTGTTTCCATATGCGACTTCCGTTTCCAGTAAACCACTGCTCAAGATGTTCTCCATCTATCAATATCGGCCTATTATTGAACATTGTTTCAACAGCACCGCCATCCACCACGATTGGCGTACCATCAAACAAAATACCTACATTGGCAGCTTTTAAATCAGTCGGATTAAGATTCGAGTTTCTTAAAGCTGCTTCAAGTATAGGAAGTAATTTTTTCTTTAATTCATCATGGTGAATATTATGGCCGTTTCGTAGTTCCTTGACCGCAGGCATAATCTCAAAGCGAATAGTAGTAAATTCGCCTTGCATAATTTCTGCAAAAATTGGCTGTAAAATAGCTGGATGATAAAGGCGCGGTGGCTCGTGTCCGTCAACAGAGATTCTAACCAACTGGGCATCAACGGTTTTAAATACAGCAGCCGAATCACCATGACGCATATAGGCAATGCGATGAAACCTGAAATCCTCCAGGCGCGATTTTACTTTGGCTAATATATCCGGGTGATCATGCAATGCCTCAATACCGTTATAAGCAGGTTCGTCATCCTCTCCTTTTACCTCCCGTTTACTGAAATGAGGAACATAGTCCGCCCAATCTTCAATCGGGCGGTATTCACCTTTGTGACGTATGATTTCATCCATTTTCATGGGCGTTGAGGAGTTATTTTTTCTCTTGACGGGTTCTCATATCATCGGCGGATAATCCGCTGCCGGAAAAATTAATACCTCCATTCTTAAGCGTATCCTTAAAAGTAGGAACATCAACATTTCCTGTAACCATTGTTTTCCCTCTATATTCAGAGTCATCAATATTGACGACTTTTAATACCTCTAAGGCATCTCTAACTTTACTTTTGTCTGCTAAATTGGATGGATAATTTACCGTAACTATCGTAGGCGCAGCAGGCCCCTCTACGTCGCTAGCACCCCATGCTACGGGCGTAGATTCAAACGTAATATAGTTAGCTAATGGCTTCAGCACATTAAGTGCTTCTTGTTGATTCATAAACCCCTCTATTATTTTGCCTTGTTTTCATCCATAAACTTGGTTCCGCAGTATATCATATTCCCCAAGATTTATGACACAATAACAGGAGAAAGTTAATAATTCGTTAACAAACTTGGTGTAAAATCCTATTAATTAAGGTAAAAAGCTAGATTATGATTACGGAAACCAGGCTAACCACTGATTTACTGCAAGCCATGCAGAAGCGCTTCCTGTTTGTTGAAACACACGCGCACTTGCCGGGATTGG
>JABDBP010000034.1 GCA_013288565.1 Alphaproteobacteria bacterium
TTCATTCGCCACATTCGTCGGAACCTGCGCGTAATGGGCGAATTCCATGGAATATTGCGCGCGGCCTTGGCTCATCGACCGCAGCGTATTCACATAGCCGAACATGGTCGCCAGCGGCACCTGTGCCGCAATAACTTGCGCATTTCCCCGCTGATCCATGCCCATAATCTGGCCGCGGCGCGAGTTCAAATCACCGATTATATCACCCATATATTCGTCCGGCGTCACCACTTCGACCTTCATGATCGGCTCCAGCAATTTCGGATCGGCTTTCGGTATGGCATCGCGAAATGATTGCCTTGCCGCGATTTCGAACGCCAACACGCTCGAATCGACATCGTGATATGCGCCGTCCAGCAGCGTCGCCTTGAAATCAATGGTCGGGAATCCGGCGATTACGCCAGTTTCCTTGATGCTGAGCAGTCCTTTATTCACGCCCGGAATAAATTCCTTCGGCACGTTACCGCCGACGACTTTGCTCTCAAACTCGAAGCCTTTGCCGGGTTCCAGCGGCTCGTAGCGCATTTTTATCCGAGCGAATTGGCCGGCCCCGCCCGATTGTTTTTTGTGGGTATAATCATATTCCACAGCGCGGGTGATGGTTTCGCGGTAGGCCACTTGCGGCGCGCCGATATTAGCTTCCACCTTGAATTCGCGGCGCATGCGATCAATAATGATTTCCAAGTGCAATTCGCCCATGCCTTTCAACACGGTCTGGCCGGATTCTTCGTCGGTTGCAACATGCAGAGACGGATCTTCTGAAACCAGCCGCGCCAGTGCAACGCCCATTTTTTCTTGGTCGGCTGTAGTTTTCGGTTCAACCGCTACTTCGATAACCGGGTCAGGAAATTCCATCCGCTCCAGGATTACCGGATGCGCGGGATCGCACAAAGTATCGCCGGTAGTAGTACCCTTCAGGCCTGCCAGCGCAACGATATCCCCGGCGAAAGCTTCCTTCACGTCCTCGCGCGAATTTGCGTGCATCAACAACATCCGGCCGACGCGCTCTTTCTGGTCTTTGACCGTATTGATGAGCCCAGTGCCACTTTGCAACGTTCCCGAATAAATGCGGATAAAGGTGAGTGAGCCGACGAATGGGTCGGTCATTACTTTAAATGCCAGTGCTGAGAAAGGTTCAGAATCCGAAGATTTCCTCTCGATTTCTTCATCGGAATCGACCTTAAGGCCTTTGATAGCAGCAACATCGGTTGGTGCCGGGAGGTAATCTACCACCGCGTCGAGAAGTGGCTGCACCCCTTTGTTTTTGAACGCTGAACCAGTGACGACTGGAACGAATTTACCAGTAACCGTGCCTTTGCGAATACATTTTTTAAGCTCTTCCTCAGTTGGTTCGGTGCCACTTAAATATTTTTCCATCACTGCATCGTCCATTTCAACGACTAGCTCCACCAATGCCGTGCGGTACTCATCTGCTTTTTCCTTCAAATCTGCTGGGATTTCGACATAATTAAAATTTGCGCCAAGATTTTCATCTTCCCAGATGATGCCCTTCATTTTCACCAGATCAACGACGCCTTTAAACGTATCCTCAATACCGATCGGAAGTTGCAAAACCGCTGGAGTCGCGCCCAGGCGGTCTTTTATCATATCGATGCAGCGGAAAAAATTAGCGCCGGTACGATCCATTTTATTTAAGAAGCACATGCGCGGAACACCGTATTTATCGGCCTGGCGCCATACGGTTTCCGATTGCGGCTCGACTCCGGCTACGCCGTCAAACACCGCAACTGCGCCGTCCAGCACGCGCAGCGAACGCTCTACTTCAATGGTGAAATCGACGTGGCCGGGCGTATCAATGATGTTGATGCGATATTGTTCGCCCTTGGCGTCTTTCCAATAGCAGGTGGTGGCGGCGGAGGTGATGGTGATGCCGCGTTCCTGCTCCTGCTCCATCCAATCCATGGTGGCAGCGCCTTCATGCACTTCGCCGATTTTGTGCGATTTGCCGGTGTAATAAAGAATCCGCTCGGTAGTCGTGGTTTTCCCGGCGTCGATATGCGCGCAGATACCGATGTTGCGGTAATGGTTTAGGGGGGTGGTGCGGGGCATAAAATTCGTTATCCTATAATCCTCTACGAGGATGTCTTGTATCATTTTCAAGTTGAACAGACTGACGGTAGTTACGAAATGCTTCCCCTTCCTCTATGGTCGCTCCACCTTCTCTACCAAATGAATTTTGTATAAGGTTAGTAGTAACCACCACCGCCTTGTACTCTATAGGACTAAGAGTGTATTTGCCTAAATCATAACAAGCCTTAGCAAGCTCGAACTCGCCCTCTAGTAACGCAGTCATTCCAGGATTAGTGCGGAAATTTATATCTAACGCCGTACAAACTATCGATGAGAACGCAGGAATTTCTACCTTTTGACCCATATATACAATTTCCTACCAGCGGTAATGGCTAAACGCCTTATTCGCCTCAGCCATTCTATGAGTATCTTCCCGTTTCTTTATGGCTGAACCGCGCCCGGCCGCAGCATCCATAAGTTCGCCGGTTAATTTCCCGACCATACTTTTTTCGCCCCTAGATCTGGCACCGTTGATCAGCCAGCGGATTGCCAGCGCCAATGCGCGGTTATCGCGGACTTCGACCGGAATCTGGTAAGTCGCCCCGCCGACGCGGCGTGAGCGCACTTCAATGGAAGGCTTGGCGTTTTTGATGGCATCTTCGAAAACTTGGAGCGGATCGGCCTTGGCCTTGGCTTTCAGGTTATCCAGTGCCTTATACAGGGTGCGTTCGGCGACGGATTTCTTGCCGTCCTGAATCAGATAATTGACAAACTTCGAGACGACCAGGTTGTTATATTTGGCGTCTGGGTGGATGGTTCTTTTTACTGCTGCTCTGCGGCGTGACATATATTGCTCTTGTTTTGTTTGGATGACTAGTAACTGGATAACTGGAAACTGGCCTTATCTAGTTACCAGTTACTAGCTACCCCATTTTCATTTAGGAGCCTTCGCCCCATATTTCGATCTATTCTTCTTGCGGTCTTTCACACCTTGGGTATCCAAGGTTCCACGGATGATGTGGTAACGCACGCCCGGTAAGTCTTTCACCCGGCCGCCGCGAATCATCACAACGGAGTGTTCCTGAAGGTTGTGGCCTTCGCCGGGGATATATCCGGTGACTTCAAAGCCGTTGGTGAGCCGGATACGTGCCACTTTCCGCATCGCCGAGTTCGGCTTTTTCGGGGTGGTGGTATAAACGCGGGTGCAGACGCCGCGCTTCTGCGGGCATTCTTCCAGCGCCGGGACTTTATCGCGGGAAATGTTGGCTTTCCGGCCTTTCCGCACTAATTGATTTATTGTAGGCATTAGCTCCTTTCCTGTTAAAACTTCTAATTTTCCGGGTTGTTTTAGAGGTGGGCAAAAATAATCATCCATGCTGTGCTAGTCAAGCGAAATCTGGTGACTATGCCCCGCTTATCTGTTATAGGAAGCTTTTTCTATGACCGAAACCGTAAAACTCCCTGCGCTGCCCGCGCCGCGCTATATGTTTGCCCACTCCTACCGCGACATAATTCCAGTCACGCTGGGATGCGCGCATTTATGTTTCCAGGTCTGGCTGTTCCTTGCGTTTCCGCATCTTTCCTGGGCAGCGCTGATTCCGCTCGGGTTCCTATATAGTTATTGCATCGCCTGGAATATCGAAAGCGTTTCGCATAATTTCACCCATAACCCGTATTTCAAATCAAAGTATTTAAACCGTGCATTCGCGCTGATCGAATCGCTGGCGATCGGCTTCTCGCAACAATATTACCGCACCGTCCATATCCGCCACCACATCGGCAACAGCGACCTGCCGGATGAAAACGGCAATACCCGTGATTGGTTTTCCATCTACCGCTACGGCAAAAACGGCAAGGCGGAAAGCATCTGGACTTACGCGCTGTTTGGCTCTTTACGGGGTGATAGTAAAATCGCGTTCAAGGAAATGGGCAAAGGCGGCCGAGAATCCGACGTGCGCTGGAGCAAATTCGAGCATGCCGCCTATATCTGCTGGTTTTTGCTCGCTGCCGTTTTGAACTGGAAATTCATGGTTTATTTCCTGCCATTTTATTATCTCGGCCATGTGATTTCGATGATGGTGGGATATTACGAGCATTACCAGGGCAACCCAAATTCCCCAATCGCCTGGGGCGTCAGCACTTATGGGTTCTGGTATAATTTATTGTGGATGAATAACGGCTATCATGCCGAACATCACTACCGCCCGAAACTACATTGGACGCAGATGCGGGATTTGCGCGAACTGATAAAGGAAAAGCAAAAAGAATACGGGGTTTACACCATCAAAATGCCGCATTACCTGGGATTTTTGCAGCCAAGCCGCTAGATGAAAAAAATCATAATTGCGGGGATGATCGGCAACGGCCTGGAATGGTACGATTATGCGCTTTACGGCCAGTTTGCCAGCGTCATCAGCACCTTGTTCTTTCCCGCCAGCAACGCTTATATTTCGCTGATCCAGACCTATGGGGTTTTCGCCGCCGGGTTCGCGATGCGCCCCGTTGGCGCGATATTATTCGGATTCATCGGCGACCGGTTCGGACGCCGGATTTCGCTCGCCATTTCCATCCTTATGATGGCAATACCGACCGCCCTCATCGGCTTCCTGCCGACCTACCAAAAAATCGGCATAGTGGCGCCGGTGCTGCTCACCATCATCCGGCTGATGCAGGGACTTTCGCTCGGCGGGGAACTCTCCGGCTCCATCGCTTTCGTCGTCGAACATGCGCCTTTGAAAAAACGCGGGCTGGCGGGCAGCAGCTCATTATTCAGCGCCGTCGCGGGGATTTTATTCGGCTCGCTCGTCGGCACAACTGCAGCGCAATTATTAACTCCAGAGCAACTTGCAGATTGGGGTTGGCGGGTGCCGTTCATCTTCGGCATCGTTATCGGGCTGGTTGGGTTATATATCCGCGCAAAACTCCAGGAAAGCCCGACTTATCTGGCAGCCAAGGACGAAGGCAGGCTTTCGGAAAAACCACTGCGGGAAATGTTTCGGCATCACACCAAAGAACTTTTCATCGGCATCGGGATTTACCTCACCGTCACCGTGCCGTTTTATATGCTGGTGGTTTTCCTGCTCAGTTTCATGGTGAAATTTTTGGGCCACACGATGCCCGAATCATTATTGATGAATAGTATAGCGCTGCTGGTGCTGCTTCCCGTCATCCCCTATTCGGCAATGATTTCCGACCGCATCGGCAGAAAACCGGTGCTGATTTTCGGCGCAGTATCGCTGCTGGTTTTCAGCTATCCGATATTCATGTTCCTGGTGCAACCGGGATTTGTTTACCCGTTCATTGGCCACCTGGTTTTCGCGATATCGCTCGGGGTTTTCTTAGGCCCGGTGCCGACAATGTTGGTGGAACTTTTCCCGACGAAAGTTCGGTACACCGGTATGGCGCTTTCATATAATATTTGCGCCGCATTGTTCGGCGGAACTGCACCGATGGTCGCCACCTGGATGATAAAGGAAACCGGCAGCAACATGGTGGTTGCGCTTTACCTAATCGCTTGCTCTATTATTACCCTTTTTACCCTGTTCTTCTTCCGCGATAAATATAGATTGCCGCTGCATTAACGAAATACCCTTCCGGCCAATCGAATCCCTGCATATCCTTCAATGAAAGGAGAAAAGCATGGCCAATAAATACCGCGCGGAAAAGGTTTTTATCTTCGGGGAAAAAGGCTGGAAACTACGCGCCACTTTGCAGTTGCTGGCGGAGTTCGAGGGTGAAAGCGGGCTTGCGCTAGCCGAGCTGGTGGAAAAAATCCGCACCGATCTGCTCTCCGATTCCGATTATCTGGCGCTCGAGCACGTCATTCGCCGCAACCTGAAACTGGACGAACCATTTTCCGGACACATGCTCGCCTCGTTCAAAAAACAAATAAAGGAATTATTACTCGAAACTTTCCATGAATTAAATCCCGGATTCGAATGGAATCTTCCGGCCGACCGGGACGCTTTCAACATCCCCTGGGCCGATCTCATGCACATTTGCGTTTTCTATTTGAAAATCCCGTGCGACCAATT
>JABDBP010000035.1 GCA_013288565.1 Alphaproteobacteria bacterium
CACGTAGATACATGCGCACCGGATCGTCGGTGCGCGCGACCGGCTCTTCCTCTTCCTCAACAAATCCGCCCTCAGGCTCAACTTCCAGCATCTCGCCCTTTTCCACTACATTGATGCCTGCTTCTGAAAGCATGTTCATCACGCCGTCCAATTGTTCGGAGGAAACTTGCTCGGAGGGCAGTGCTGCGTTCAATTCGTCATAGGTAAGGAATCCGCGCTCTTTGCCAAGCGCCATCAGCTTCTTGGAAAGTGACGATACGTCTTTGGCAGTTGTTTCGGCTCCTTGCTTGCTGCGCTTCGGCTTTTCCTGATTTTTTTCCGCCATTTTCTCCTTGGCTTCTTTATCGGCAGCCTTTTTAGCTTTCTTACTGAGCGGCTTGATGGAGGGTTTAAGAACTGCGGATTTGGTTTTTTTCGCTACCTTTTCCGGTTTTTTAACGGCAATTTTTTTGGCCGGAATTTTCGCCTTCAATGTAGATTTTACTGATTTTTTTGCAGGTTTTGCGACCTTAGTTTTTTTGGTGATTTTCGGAGCAATCTTTTTCGTTTTGCTCTTTGCTTTCTTTACATGTAGGATTTTGCGGACAGGTTTTTTGGCGGCGGCCTTTACCTTCGCTCTGAATTTGCTTTTGACCGTTTTAACTGCTGGTTTTTTGCGCGCAACCACCTTTGGCTTTACCGCTTTTTTCATCGGCTTCTTATTCGCAGGTTTCTTGGTTACGATTTTCTTTTTTGCTTTTTTCTTAACTGCCATAATAACTCCCTATTCGCCTTATTCATCTATTTTTAGAATGGTTTCGAAACCGGCGCGGCGGGAGGTGAAAACATCCTCCAGCACCGCTACCTGCTGCTGTAATTCATGTTGCCGCTCCGGATCGTTTTCCTTGCCAATAAGCTCCCGTAACTGCAGAAGATTGTGTCTGGCGAGCGCCACTTGCCACCCCGCCTTTGCTTCCTCAATGACGCTACCAGGTTTCAAGGATATGCCGACCCCACTACCTTTCCCGTAGAACATTTGGAGGTTTATACCCTGTTTTTCAAGAGATTCGTACAAATTTTCTGCCTGGCCATGCGAATTGAAGGGGTTGTGTTCTAATATGGCGACCCGCACTTTGTCAAGCTTGGAGAACCGGAATTCCAGCCTTTCCAGCTCTTCGGCGATCACCGGGTCTTCCAGGATTTCCGGGCAATCCAGCACATATTTTAACAGTAAAAGTTCAATCGGCCGGAATTCTCCGCCTTCCATATGACCCAGTGTGGAGACGAATCTCGTTCTCTTGACCACTTCCTGGTTCGCTTGTTTACCCATCTTTTTACTCGATTTTTTCCTTGAATATTCAAACAGTTTCTCTTTGAAAAATCTTGCATAATAATTCCTGACGGTTGCATCTTTGATCAGACTGGCTAACCGGGAAAGTCTTGACTCCAGCGCGGCAATTTGCTCGGGAGTTTTTGGATTCATACCCCTTCTTAGCTCTATATCCCATAGAGCCTCAGAAAGTAGCATAGGGTTTGCAATCTCCCTTCTTATGTACTCTATGCCATGTGATTTGATTGCTTCATCCGGATCCTGTTCGGGCAGAATCACGAAAGATAATGAATTACCAGGCTTCAAATACGGTAAGCAATTCTCCGTAGTCTTAGACATGGCGCGCTTACCTGCATCATCACCATCTAAAAAAATCACCGGCTCGGGTGCATAATTCCACAATTTCAGCAATTGCTGCTCGGTCAAAGCGGTGCCGAGCGGTGCCACGGTATTGGCGATTCCTGCTGCATCCATGGCAATTACGTCCATATAGCCCTCGACGACGATTATTTCATTACGCTTCCTGGCTATCTCCCTGGCATTGTTCAGGTTATAAAGGTTGTAGCCTTTCTTAAAAATATCGGTTTCCGGGGAGTTTAGGTACTTTGGCATCTGATCGCCCAGGCTCCGGCCGCCGAATGCGATAACTTTCCCGCGCTCGTCGGCAATCGGGAAAATAATTCGTGCGCGGAACCGGGCATAAATCTCGCCGCCTTCGCCCTTACCGAGCAACCCGGCTTCCATCAACGATTCGTCCGAGATGCCCTTTGCCTTCAAGTGATTTTGCAGCGCCGAACCATCCGGCGCGAAACCCAGCCGAAATTTTTTTATCTGCTCGGGTTTAATTTCCCGTTTCACCAGATATTCCCGTGCTTCCCGACCGATATTTTCGGTTAATTGTTGTTGGAAGAAAACTGTGGCCAGTTCCATTATTTCATAAATATCGGAGATTTTTTGCTGGCGCTGTTCCTGCTCTTTTGTCAGTACTGGCAGGGCTAGACCAGCCTCGGACGCCAATTCCTTCACTGTATCGGCGAATGTTAGGCCGGAGGTTTCCATCACGAATTTTATTATGTCGCCATGTGCGCTGCAGCCGAAGCAGTGGTAAAATCCCTTATTGTCGGAAACCGTGAATGAAGGCGTTTTTTCGTTGTGGAACGGACAGAGGCCTACATACTCCCCACCAGATTTGCCGGTCAGGCGCACACTGCGGCGAATCACCTGCGAAGGTGGAAGCTGGGAGCGAAGCTGGTCGAGGAAATATTCGGGGAATTTCATTGCTCCGCATACTAATATTGCAATTGGTTATCTGCAATAGTCGTTTCAAAAAATGGGGAGTGTTAGATTGGGTGGGGAGGACGATATTGTTTAAAATGTTTTATTTTCCATTTTGCAGTTTCAAATCCCGGCTTCCGGGCTTTACTGCTGGAAGATCTTTCAGGTGCGCTGGCAGATTGTTTGCTGTGTAAGTTTTGATTTCTAGGTTCGCAAGCGAGATCAGCGGTACCGGAAGCGGATTATGCAGGTTGCGGTTGATTATTGCTGCTTCTGCTATCACTTTCCCGCCGTACGATTCTACGCATTCTATGGTTTCCAGAGATGATTTACCGGTAGTCACCACGTCTTCCACTATCAACACCCTGGCGTTTTTTTCTATGGTAAATCCCCTTCTGAGAACGAATTTTCCATCGACCCTTTCGCAGAAAATCGCGGGTAGACCAAGCTGGCGCGCCAGTTCGTAACCGACGATTAAGCCACCCATTGCCGGGGAAACGACGATATCAAAAGCGTTTTTCTTAAATTGCGCGGTGATTTTTTCCTTCAGTGCCTTACAGATAATTTCCGATTTACCTGGATGCATCAGCACTTTTGCGCATTGCAGATAAGTATCCGCATGTAGTCCCGATGTTAAAATAAAATGTCCAGACAAGTAAGCGCCGGACTCTTTGAAGAGGGAGAGGAGTTGGGATTGATTCATTATTCAGTTACAAGTTAAAAGGGTTGCATATTTCTATGCAGCCCTTTCGCAACTTACAACTTGAAACTTCTTCTTAGGCCGCTTTCTTCAGTGCTTTGACTAATGAGTTTGTGGCCTGCGTATGGTCAATCTTCTCGACTGCCGCGATTTCGCCAGCTAGCCTATCCATCGCCGATTCGTAAATCACCCTCTCGCTATATGAACGGTCTGGGTCATCGACATTTTTATGCAAATCACGCACCACTTCGGCGAGCGATACTATATCCCCGGAGTTGATTTTCGATTCGTATTCCTTTGCTCGCCTGCTCCACATGCCGCGGCTGACTTTGGCGCGGCCTTTCAGGGTGACGATTACTCTCTTGAGTTCCTCGTCCCCGCTCAAATGGCGGAGGCCTGAGATATTGGCGCGCTTCACTGGAATCCTTAAAATCATTTTTTCCTTAATGAAAGAGACGACGTACAACTTCACGTCCATCCCACCGATCATTTGCTTTTCCACTGCGGTGACTTCGCCTACGCCATGTGCCGGGTATACAACCTTATCGCCAACGTTAAACTCAAGTCGTTCAGCCATCTTCTAAAACCTCCAGTTACTAAGTTAAAAACTTATGAATAGGTAAAAAAGCCAGTAGTGGTAAAAATAACATAAAACGCTGGAAAAATAAAGGTAAAATCCCAGAAAAACCTTTAATACCTGAATTTTAGCATTATTTTACTAAAATTGCCTATTTTTTATGCAACCTCGCGCGGCTTTCGGTGCATCGGCGCTTATGCTTGCCAGCGGATATTCGGTAATGTATAACCCTCCCTTCTTTCGGGGGTGGTTAGCTCAGCTGGTAGAGCAACTGGTTTACACCCAGTAGGTCGGGGGTTCGAACCCCTCACCACCCACCAAATCTATAGTTCAGCAGAATCCATAAAAGGCTAGTTCAGCATCTTCAAGAGCGGTAAGGGAAGTCGCCATAAATCCTTTTACGGAGGGCCCTTTATGGATAAGCTAGCATCCGGCTAACTCTTTGATTTTACTCGGTATAATCTTTTTCCTAGCCTCACATCTATCAAAACAAAATGACTAACAAAGTTCATCTTATTATTGATTCTTTAGCCTTTTTCCTTTACAATCACTTAGTGGTTCGCCGAGAAAGGATTTGAGGGTTTTTCAAAGTCGCTTGAAGTTATTATTGTTGCGATAAAACACTGTTGTAATAACAAAAACATGAGGGTTATATGAATAAGCGTAAATTACTGATGCTGGGCCTGACAGTCATGTCTTTCGCTGCCTCTTCCGATTCATATGCGATGTTCCCTAATACATATACAGGTGGTACAGATGTTGCGGTACCTGATGTTGCCCCAACACCTCCGACCCCGGTTCCGGTTCCGTATTCTAATATTAGTCCTAACACATTTTCTACCTCCCCGAGTTCAAATACGAAGTGCATTATCCCCGTCGACGGCGCGCTTTGCGAATACCTCGGTTGGTGAGCGATAGCCTAGTGTTTTGCGTGTCCGGTTGTTGAGCAAGTTCTCCACGCGCTGCACATCGGCGTTAGTGGTTGTAGCAAATGCCGTTTGTTTACCCCTCATAAAATTCCCCCTTACAGTATCGGATTATTCCATTAGGATCGGTTCATGGTAAAGGAAATAGATATATATATGGCTCTGCTTATATTCTTAAGAGTATAAGTGCGGAATGATTACGGGCAACAGATGCAAAATTCCAATTACCTAAAGGACGTCAGGAAACATTACGAGAATTACCCTTATCCGCCGCGTCCGCCGGAACGAGAAAAAACCGCACTCAATATGCCGGTCATGGATAGCCTTGATCAACTGAACCACCTATGCTTCTCCGGCAAGAAAAATTTTTTCGATAAGAATTTTCGGGTTCTGGTTGCTGGAGGCGGCACTGGTGACTCGGTAATATATCTGGCCGAGCAACTGCGTAACTCTCCAGCCGAGATTGTTTATCTTGATATAAGCAAAGCTTCGATGAAAGTCGCCAAGGAGAGAGCAAAAGTAAGGGGGATTGAAAATATCACCTGGATTCATGATTCCCTGCTTAATATTCCAGCCATTGATATCGGGCTTTTCGATCACATAAGTTGCAGCGGGGTTCTGCATCACCTGGAAAACCCCGATCTCGGGCTACAAGCCCTAGCTGGCGCCCTAAAACCGGATGGGGCGATGGGAATAATGGTCTATGCTAAATACGGCAGGATGGGAGTTTACCTGATGCAGGAGGCACTCCGTATCATAAACCGTGACGAAGAGGATATGCGGAAGAAAATCGCCAATTGCAAGGCAATCTTGAATAACCTTCCAGCCACCAACTGGTTGCATTCCTCCACGCAGAGTACAAAAGACGAACCACGCAAATATGGTGATATCGGTATCTATGATCTCTATCTGCACGCCCAAGACCGGGCCTATTCCATCCCCGAGCTTTACGATTATGTGGAGGGTGCCGGATTGCATATAACCAAACTCGTTTCCGAAGATTTAAGCCTTGGCGACAAGTTATATAATCCAATCTGCTACCTGAACGATAAGGAGCTGGAATCCAAGGTTTCCCGGATGGG
>JABDBP010000036.1 GCA_013288565.1 Alphaproteobacteria bacterium
GAACGGATAGTAGGTTTACCGGCAACCGATAATGGAAGCCGATGAGCCGAACTGTGAAAAAAGAAATCAAGCCAAAATATAAACGCGTCCTCCTCAAGCTTTCCGGTGAGGCGTTAATGGGGCCTGGCAAGTTTGGGCACGACCAGGAAACCCTCCAGCGCATCTGCAAAGAAATCCAATCGGTGAAGAAAATCGGCGTGCAGATTTGCCTGGTGGTAGGTGGCGGAAACATCTATCGCGGTGCTGCAGGCTCAAACGTAGGCATGGAGCGTGCCAGTGCCGATTATATGGGAATGCTAGCAACCGTGATAAATGCGCTGGCCCTACAAAACGCTCTGGAAGCTATGGGGCTTGATACGCGAGTGCTTTCGGCGATTCCAATGGATACGGTGTGTGAGCCTTATATCAGACGGCGCGCTTTCCGCCATATGCAGCGCGGCCGGGTGGTGATTTTCGCTGCTGGAACCGGCAATCCGTTTTTTACCACCGATACGGCTGCCGCTTTACGCGCGGTGGAAATGGGATGCGACGCGATATTGAAAGCCACGCAAGTTGATGGCGTATATTCGGCCGATCCGAAGAAAGATAAAAACGCGAAGAGATATAAGAAACTCACATATAGGGAAGTTTTGAGCAAGGATTTAGCGGTGATGGATGCATCGGCAATTTCGCTCGCGCGCGAAAATAAAATCCCGATATTAGTATTTTCGATCCACACGCCTGGCGCGTTTGCTCGGGTGATTGCCGGAAAGGGAAGGTTTACGGTTATTGAGGAAAGGTAGGTTTTATGGCGCACGATTACAACGACGTGAAAAAACGCATGGAAAGCACTTTAGCTGCGTTCCATGGCGATCTGAAAGGTCTGCGCACTGGCCGCGCCTCGGCGAATATGCTTGATTCGGTAATGGTAGAGGCCTATGGCAACATGCTGCCGCTTAACCAATGTGCAAGCGTCGCTGTGCCGGAAGCAAGACTGATCACCGTCCAGGTCTGGGACGCTGCAAATGTGAAGGCAGTGGAAAAAGGCATCAGCAATGCCGGGCTGGGTCTAAATCCTTCGTCCGAAGGCACACTGATCCGTGTCCCGACGCCGGATTTGAGTGAAGAGCGGCGTAAAGAACTAGCAAAAATTGCGCATAAATATGCCGAGCAATCAAAAGTGGCGCTCAGAAACATCCGTCGTGACGGTATGGATTATTTGAAAAAGCAGGAGAAAGACAGCGCACTTTCCAAGGATCAGCATCACGGCCAATCTGAAGCAATCCAGAAACTCACTGACGAATTCGTGAAAAAAATCGATGACCTGCTGGTGGCGAAGGAAAAGGAAATAATGCAAGTTTGACTCCTGCCATGATCATTAAGCATATAGCTATAATAATGGACGGCAATGGCCGCTGGGCAGAAAGCCGTGGTTTGTCAAAGGCCGAAGGCCATCGGCGTGGTGCCGAGGCAGCCAGGAAAATAATTGAGGTTTGCGCAAAGCAGGGTATCCCGTTCCTCACGCTTTACGCATTTTCTGCTGAAAACTGGAATCGGCCCGAGTCGGAAGTTTCCTGGCTGATGGAATTGCTTGAGGGTTATCTCCGACGGGAAATTTCTAGCCTGCATGAGAATAATATCCGAGTGCGGGTAATTGGCGATTTGTTGAAACTTGCGCCCGATATAAGAACACAAATCGAAAAAGCCGAAAGTCTGACCGCCGCCAACACCAGGCTCACCCTTACCGTGGCCTTAAGCTACGGCAGCCGCCAGGAGATTATCCAGGCAGCGAAAAAGGCGGCTGAAAGTGGGGAAATAAAAATGTTGGATGAGGAAAAATTCTCCCGTTTTCTTCACACTGCCGGCACCCCCGATCCCGACCTGTTGATTCGCACCGGTGGCGAGAAGCGGCTCAGCAATTTTCTGCTCTGGCAATTCGCCTATACCGAACTTTATTTTTCCGATATTCTCTGGCCGGATTTTGGTGTAGAAGATTTGAAAGAGGCGATAGCCGAATTTGCAAAAAGGGAGAGGAGATATGGAGCAAGACCGGCAGTTCTCGCCGCAGCCAAGTAATCTCGGCGATTTGAAAAAGCGCATAGTTTTCGGTGCGGTGCTTGCTTTGCCGGTTCTGGTGATTGTATATTTCGGTGGCCCAGTTTTTACCATGCTGGTTGTCGCGGCGGCGATAATCCTGACGCATGAATGGAAAAACCTCATTGCCGGGGAAAACGAGCCGAAAGCCAGGCTGAAACTGGAAATCCTCGGTATTATATATATCACCCTCCCGGCAACGGCATTGATCTGGCTACGCGAAATCGCCGACAGCTATGGAATCGACGGGCGCGACGCGGTGTTCTGGGTGATATTGACGGTGTGGTCTACCGACATTGCTGGATATTTCGTCGGCAGAAAATTCGGCGACAGGAAATTAGCACCCACCATCAGCCCAAACAAAACCTGGAACGGTGCTTTCGGTGCGCTTGCGGCGGCGCTTATACTCTCGATAATACTCACACCGCTTATGAAGCCGCAGCATACGGTCACATTCATCGCTGCAACCCTGTTGATGAGCGTGGTTTCGCAAGTGGGCGACCTGCTGGAATCCTGGATAAAACGCAAATTCGGCGCGAAGGACAGCGGTAGCCTGATACCAGGGCACGGGGGGTTTTTCGATCGAGTGGACGGTTTGATGGCCGCAGCGGTTTTCACCGCTTTAATAATTGGAGCGGGAGTGTTCAAGTGATGAAGCCGAATTTAAAAATTGCAGCTGCCGAGGCAAAGCCCAAAATAGTGACGATACTCGGCGCCACCGGATCGGTTGGGAGAAATGCTTTGGCGCTCGTGGAAGGCGCAAGGGAAAAATTCCAGGTGGCGGTGCTGACTGGCAATTCCAACGCGAAGCTTCTGGCAGAGCAGGCTAGGCGTGTCAATGCGGCTTGCGCGACTATCGCCGACGAATCAAAATTTTCCGAATTAAAGCGGGAATTGCAGGGCAGCGGTATAAAGGCGATGGCTGGGCAAAAGGCGATTGAGGAAGCTGCGACGGTGGCTGCGGATTTGGTGATTTCTGCGATTGTCGGAATCGCTGGGTTAAAACCGACATTAGCAGCGATAAAATCCGGCGCGGCGGTAGGTCTTGCCAATAAGGAATCGCTGGTTTCCTCCGGAAAATTCTTTATGGAAGCTCGTCACCATCATCAATATGGATGGTGCAAGACTTAAAACCGTAGTGATGGCGATGAGCTGGAGGATTTTCCCGGTCGCCGTTCCGCCGCTCTTGCCGAGATCGAGGCTTAAGGTTTGGGCAAGCGGAGTATGGGGAAGAAACAGGGCAAGCAGCAGCGCCGTTCCGGCGAAAGCGGGAAGCCAGCGGCTAATTATTCTCATATTCTCTTCTCGGCTTCCTAATCCCGCGCTCAACAACTATATCCTGCCCGGCACCGAGCAACAAAAGATGCTCTGCCCCATCACGCTTTATCAATACCAACCTGCGACGAGCGTCAAGCGGCAGGGTTTCGATGACTTTCAGCCGCCTTTCCCGGTTAGGCTTAAAACCCGCGGCCAGAAATTTCCCCGGGCCGAATTTCCGGGCGAGCAGTGCGGTAATGCCAATCAAGCCCGTTACTAGCAATAGAGCAAGCAATGATTTTATTATGGCGGCGGTTTCCATTATTTCTCGTCTTTAGGCTTTGGTGATTTCACGTAAGCGCTTGCCGCTTTATGTCCGGAATTTAAATCTTCCAGTTCCCGTTTCAATGCCATTTTTCTCTTCTGCATACGGCCTTCCAATAAATTCAATTTCTCCATGATGGCCTGCAGCGGGTCAAGATAAGAGAGCGCTTCCTTGCGCTCTTTTCCCTGGATTTTGACGCAGAGTTTTACCATGTCTTTCTCAAACTCGGCTAACACCACTATTTGCCCAAGATCAAGGCTTCTGTCGCAATCATCCAGGAACTTCACCGCGCCATCCAGTTTTGCCACAAGCTCGGAATCCATATTATCTTCTCTCGGCATTATTTTTATAGATGAATGCCAGGATTTGCGCCACCGTCACATAGGCCTCCAGCGGTATGAACGAATCCAGCTCCAATTTTGAGAGAATTTCTACTAGGTTTTTATCCTCATGGATGGGAATGTTGTGTTGCTTGGCGATTTCGATGATGTTTTCCGCGATCACACCTTTGCCGCTGGCGATGATTTTCGGCGCCGGATCCTTGGTTTTGTCGAAATCCAGGGCGACGGCCTTACGATCTTTTCTTATCTGCTCGCGGTTGCTTTGTTTCTTAAGCTGCTGCAATATGTTTTCAAAATCAGCCATCTGTCGGGCATTAAACCATCAAAACAAATTAAAATATTTCAAGTCGTTGAAAGTGGCAAAAAGCATCAGCGCAATCAAAACCGCGAGGCCGAATTTAAACCCAAGTTGCTGGAACCTTTCTGCCACCGGCTGGCCTATTAGCGCTTCTATAGCGTAATAAAGCAGATGCCCACCATCTAGCAGTGGAATCGGAAATAGGTTCACCAGCCCCAGATTCACCGAAAGCACTACCATGAGCCATAATACGGCGCTGAAGCCCTGTTCCGCCGCCTGACCGGAATATTTGCCGATGCGAAGGATGCCCGAGAGTTCCGAACTGTCGCGCTTGCCGGTGATGATTTGCCCTATCGCTTTCATAGTATTGACGGAAAGCTGATAGGTTTCGTTAAACGCTTCGAATATTGCCCGCGGGAACCTGATTTTTTCATATTCGACTTTGGACGACGCGATGCCAAGCAACCCGACCTTTACTTTGTTGCCAAAAATATCATGGCTTTCCGAGAGTGTCGGCGTAATGCTAGCGCTGATTTTCTTGCCTTTCCGCGAATAGATGATTTTCATCTTAGTATCCGGATTCATCGAGGCGATGGTGCGCAAATCCTCGAAACGCTCGATTTTCTGGCCGTCCAACTCCTCAATCATATCGCCCGCCCGCATACCGATTGCCTCAGCGGCGCTGCCCCTTATTACGCTGCCTACTTCCGGTACACTGTGAGGCTTGCCGTAGTAAAGGAAGAAACAGGAAAGAACCACAATCGCGAATATAAAATTGGAAAAAGGCCCAGCAGTAACCACTGCAGCTTTCTGCCAGAGCGGCTTGCAATGGAAGGCTATTTTTTTCTCCGCCGCCGAAAATTCCGCGATTTTTTGGCTATCCGGAACGCTGGCCGGGTTGGTATCACCGAACATTTTCACATAGCCGCCGAGCGGCAGGGTGGCGATTTTCCAACGCGTCCCCGATTTATCGTTCCAGCCCCAGATTTCCGGCCCGAACCCTATGGAAAAAGTCTCGATTTTCACGCCGCAAAGTTTGGCGATGGAATAATGCCCAAACTCATGCACGAAGACGATTACCGAGATTACGAAAACAAACGAAAGTATGTATTGTGCAGAATGCAGCAGATGTTCCATTATCTTTTACCTATCTTTCCTATGAGTTCTAGTGTGAAATTTCTCGCCTGCGAATCCGCCGCCAATATATCGTCGATATTCGCCGGTTCGGTTGTTTTTACTCCATCCAGCACGGCAACGACGATATCAGTGATTTGCAAAAAGCTAATTTTCCCCGCCAGGAAATTTTCCACCGCGATTTCATTTGCGGCATTCAGTATCGCAGGTGCGGCACCGCTGGATTGTAACGCTCTGCGCGCAAGCTGCAACGCCGGAAATTGTTCGTCATCGGGCTTTTGGAACGTCAATTTCCCAAGTGCTGCAAGATCAAGCTTTTTTACTGGAGTCTGCATCCGCTCCGGCCAGGAAAGAGCATAGGAAATC
>JABDBP010000037.1 GCA_013288565.1 Alphaproteobacteria bacterium
CCGGGAAGGCCGTGGTTTTCACCGGTTCGCTTGAGCGCATGAGCCGGGCCGAGGCCAAGGCGAAAGCTGAAAGCCTGGGCGCGAAAGTGGCAAGTAGCGTTTCGAAAAATACCGACTATCTGGTGGCGGGTGAGGATTCTAGCTCGAAGCTAAAAAAGGCCGCCGAACTTGGAATCCGGGTGTTGACAGAAGATGAATGGATAAAATTAATAGAGGCGAAATGACACATCTGAAACGACTGGAATTATTGCGGAAGGAGATCAAGGCAGCGAAGCTTAATGGTTTCGTCGTACCGATGAGTGATGAATATCAGAATGAATATGTCCCGGATTCAGCGCGCCGTATCGAATGGCTGACTGGGTTTTCCGGCTCGGCGGGGACGGTCGTGGTGCTTGCAAAGAAAGCAGCGATTTTTGTTGATGGCCGGTATGTTTTGCAGGCAAAAAACCAGGTCGATGCCAGGAGTTACGAGCAGCATAATATAAAGGATACCACTCCGGCGGAATGGCTGAAATCCAATGTGACGGCTGGGAAAATCGGGTACGATCCGCGGCTGCATACGCAGTATGCAGTTGAACGGATGAGAAAATCGCTGCCCGGAATCGAACTGAAACCAGTGGAAAATCCGATCGATAAAATTTGGCAGGATAGGCCGAAAGCGCCGAATTCGCAGATAATGATTCATCCGTTGAAATATGCTGGAAAATCCTCTGCCGAAAAAAGAAAAAAAATCTCCACGCGGATAAAAGAAAATGGCGCCGATGCATGCCTGATAACATTGCCGGATTCAATCTGCTGGCTGCTGAATATCCGGGGCGCAGATGTCGAATTTACCCCGCTGGCACTCAGTTTTGCTATTGTTTACAAAGATGCCTCGGTTGATTTTTATACCAACCCGTCGCGGATCGATTATGGAATTGAAAAGTATTTTTCCGCGAATCAAGTGCGTGTGCGCGATATAAAAAATCTCGAAAAAGATTTGGCCAGATTCAAGAAAAGAACCGTGCTGATGGACACGGAAAATACTTCCGCCTGGTTTTTTGATAAATTAAAAAAATCCGGTGCGGAAATCATCCGCCATTCCGATCCGTGCATAATGCCGAAAGCCCGGAAGAACTTGGTGGAAATCAAAGGCGCCCGCGCCGCTCACTTGCGCGATGGCGTGGCGATAGTGAAATTTTTATGTTGGCTTTCGGAGAATTCAGGTGGTGGAAAAATCGATGAAATATACGCTAGCGCGATGCTTGAAAAATTCCGCGCTGCTAATGATTTTTTCTATTCTTTAAGCTTTGCGACCATATCAGGGTTTGGCTCCAACGGGGCAATTGTCCATTACCGTGCCAATAAAAAAACCGCGAAAAAGATCAAGGGAAATGGGCTCTATCTAATCGATTCCGGCGCACAATATTTCGACGGTACAACTGATATCACGCGCACTGTCGTTATCGGAACACCGACGAAAGAGCAGAAGGAAAATTTCACCCGCGTACTGAAAGGCCATATCGCTATCGCACGCGCAAAATTCCCGGAAGGCACAACGGGAGGCGATTTGGATGCGCTGGCGCGCTATCACCTATGGCAGGCGGGTCTCGATTATGATCATGGCACCGGGCATGGCGTTGGTAGTTTCTTAAGCGTGCATGAGGGCCCGCAGCGAATAAGCCGGAGAGGCAGTGCAACCATCCGTGCTGGCATGATTATTTCCAACGAGCCTGGATATTATAAGACGAAAGAATATGGCATTCGTATTGAAAATTTGGTGCTGGTGAAAAAATCAGATATGAAGAATTTTCTTGAGTTTGAGACGTTGACCAAAGCGCCAATTGATGTGAATTTGATCGAAAAAAATATGCTGACTGCAGAGGAAAAAGAATGGCTGGAAAATTATCACCACGAGGTGTTCATGAAACTATCGCCGCACCTGAATCAGCCGGAAATATTATGGCTGAAAAAGGCGATTAGTTTTTGATAATACCTTAAAAACCACATGACATTTTAATTTCCTTAGCAGTAATATTACATTCACTTTTAATTAGAAGGAGACAAAATATGGCAAATATCAAAAATGCAAAGGCGCGGAGAATTGCTCCGCTTAACACCCCGACCGACCTTTCCCCAGCAGCCACGCGCGAAGTTGCCGGTGCTCTTAATATCCTGGGTGCCGATGTGTTCGCACTATATCTAAAAACCAAGAATTTCCACTGGCATGTGTCAGGGGCGCATTTCCGCGATTACCACCTGCTGTTGGACGAACAAGCCGATCAGATTTTCGCCATGACCGACGCCATCGCCGAGCGCGCGCGGAAGATCGGTGGTACGACTCTGCATTCGATTGGGCAAATTGCCCGGTTGCAGCGTATCCAGGATAACGATGCTGACTATGTTACCACGCTTGATATGCTGGCTGAACTCCGCGATGACAATAAGCAACTAACCGCGTCTATGCGCGAGGTGCATTCAATATGCGACAAGCATGGAGATGTGGCCAGCGCAAGCCTGTTAGAGGTCTGGATTGACGAGACCGAGCGGCGCACCTGGTTCTTGTTCGAATCCACTCGCCACGGCGAATCCAGCTAGCTGCTGATAGCTATAAAGAGAATAGATAAGATGAGAATCAAAGCAATTTAGCTAAAATGTAACGTTCTAATGCCTTGAAAAAACCATGCCAAAGGGTAAGATAATGGCATGAAAACCTCGCAAAGATTGGAGATACGCCAAGGCCAATCGCTGGTACTCACGCCCCAGCTGCAGCAATCCTTAAAAATCCTCCAGCTTTCCACCCTTGATTTGAATGCCTATATCGCCGACGAGCTGGAGAAAAATCCGCTGCTGATTTCGGACGAAGAGGAAAGAATCGTTCCTGATAAACCGGAACCTGAAAAAACTGAGGATTCCCTGGCCGACGCCACGGCCAATTCTGCCGCCGATTCTGGGGAGGCAAATCCATTCGATGACGGTGGGAAAGAACCGGAAGTCGATATGGAAAACGTCTGGAGCGAGGAATCTGGACCAAAAGCCGGCGAGAGTGATTATTATAATTTCGGCGGCGGTCAGAAAACCTATAGCGACAAGGAATATGACATTTTCGAAAATTCCGTTTCCGAAGTAAAAACCCTGCGCGAACATATATTGGAGCAGATAAATCTGGATTTGGCGTCGCCGCCGGAGAAAATTATCGCGCTGCATCTAGTGGACATGCTGGATGAGGCCGGATACATCTCCACTGACTTTTCCAAGCTGGCGGAAACACTGGCCTGCCCTTTGGCACAGATTGAAAAAGTCTTGCTCGATTTACAGAAATGTGACCCAGCCGGAATTTTCGCGCGCAACCTGGCGGAATGTTTAGAGCTACAGCTGAAAGACAAAAACCGGTTCGATCCAGCGATGCAGTCGCTCGTAGCAAACCTTGATCTTCTAGCAAAAAATGAAACAGCAAAATTGCAGAAAATATGTGGGATATCGGCGGAAGATTTAGTGGAAATGGTGCAGGAGATAAAAGCGCTGAACCCTAAACCGGCCAGCAGTTTTGCTCAAGAAATGGTGCAGGCGGTCCAGCCCGACGTGTTGGTCAAAAAGGGTGGAGCGGATAAATGGCGCGTCGAATTGAATAGTGACCTGCTGCCTAAGCTCCTGGTCAATAAAAAATATTATTCGGAAATTTCTAAGAAAACCGGCGATCTGGTGCAGAAAAAATACTTGAGTGATCAATTAAGCACTGCCAATTGGCTAATAAAAACCCTGAACAACCGCGCCGAAACCATATTGAAAGTGGCAACCGAGCTTGTCGCCATGCAAAACGGATTTTTCTCGGCAGGCATAATGCATTTAAAGCCGCTGACTATGCGGGAAATCGCAGAAAAAATCGGGATGCATGAAAGCACTGTCAGTCGGGTGGTTTCCAACAAATTCATCCAGACGCAGTTCGGGCTTTATGAGCTGAAATATTTCTTCACTTCATCACTGCATAATCTGGAAAGTCCGGCAACCGAGGAAAATTTTTCCAGCCAGACGGTGAAGCATTTGATAAAGCAAATGCTGGAGGCTGAGAAAAACGAGATTTATTCCGACGATAAAGTCACCGAATTATTGCGCGCGAAAGGCATCAATATAGCACGCCGCACCGTCGCCAAATACCGCGAGGAACTAAAAATTCCCACATCAGGCATGCGAAGAAGGAAGAAATCGCTGGGTGGGCAGTTGTAACGGTCATTCTAAGGCGTTAACCGAAGAATCTAGGTTGTTTCCAGAGATTCTTCGCTTTGCTCAGAATGACGAATGCCTTCTTACCAAACATATTGATTTTTTGCTCCCGCCGTCCTAGTCTTTCTATTAATCAACAATAAAGAGGTTAGTCCCGTGCAAATCGCAGTCACCGGAAAGAAATTAGATATCGGCGAATCGCTGAAAAACCATGTCGAGGATCGGCTTTCCAGTTCGGTAAGTAAATTTTTTGAAAAGGCCATAGACTCCAACGTGGTGTTTTCCAAGGAAGCGCACAACAATATGTTCCGCGCCGATGTGATTGTGAACGAAGGAACCGGCTCAGGCATCGTCATCAAAAGTAATGGCCTCGCCGCCGACGTCTATGCCGCATTCGATATGGCGGCTGACCGTATCGAAAAGCAGCTCCGACGCTATAAGAGGAAAATCAAGAATCACCACAAGAAAAAATTCTCTGAGTTGGAAGCGGAGGGTTATAAGCAATTCGCGGCAAAAAAATACGTATTGAGCGAAAAGGATGAGGGCGAGGAGCTTCAGGATGAGGACGCACCGCTGATAATAGCAGAAAAGCCAGTAAAAATTGAAACCCTCACTGTCAGTGAGGCGGTGATGCAGATGAACCTGCAAAACCTCCCAGCGTTGATGTTCATAAACAAGGGAAACTCCGCCCTGAACGTGGTCTATCACCGCATAGACGGAAATATTTCATGGATCGATCCGGAAAGAGCGAAATAATATAGCGTGCGGCTGATGGCTCACAGAGTTGTCCTCATCACCGGTATGTCCGGCGCTGGCAAGACCATAGCCCTCAAAGCCATGGAAGATATAGGCTTCGAAGCAATAGATAACCTGCCGTTATATATCATCCCGCTGCTTACATCCAGCCCGGAATCGCTGGTTAGACCGCTTGCCATTGGGATAGATATACGCAGCCGAGATTTCGACGCCAATCATTTTATCGGCAAAACCCTCCCGCTTATTAAGGAAAAAAACCCGGGCACACAGATGTTGTTCCTGGAATGCGATGATGAAATTCTGCTGCGCCGGTTTACCGAAACGCGCCGGAAGCACCCGATTTCCGGTGATCGCCCGATAATGGATAGCATCAAGAACGAACGCAGCGTGATGAATATTTTGAAAGAGCAGGCGGATATTGTGCTGGATACTTCCGATTATTCATTGAATGAGCTCAGAGCGTGGATAAAAGAGAATTTTTCGACTGATAAAAAAGATAATTTTTTCGTCAAGATTAATTCGTTTTCATATAAGAAAGGCCTGCCGCGCGATTCCGATTTGATATTCGATGTCAGGTTTTTGAAAAATCCGCATTATGCGCCGGAACTGCAGCCCTTAAACGGCAAGGATGCAAAAATCGCCAAATACA
>JABDBP010000038.1 GCA_013288565.1 Alphaproteobacteria bacterium
TTTAAGAAAAGGCGCGGCCTTAAACGCCGTCCAGATTGCCGAAGAACTGGCAAGGAATTATTTGCCGGAGAAGGTTTTTTAGGCCCTAAAAATTTTATGTCTAATGAACATGTCACTCAAGAAGAAGCGAGAACATTACGGGATTTCAGTATACCAAGTGATTTACAAGCTTGTTTTACGAAAGAACGCTTGCTTGGTAGTAATTTTTTAGAGACGCTTTCAAATATTGCTAGTTTTGCCAATAGAAAAGCTGGAACTGATAATCAGGAGAAGCTGCTTTCTGACCAAGTTCACAATATTACTTCTTCATTATTGATGATGGCGAATGCAACAACTGTTGAAAATAGAGGCTCTACGGTTTTTGGTGACGGCAATGTCATTACACGTTTAGCCGGAATACGCAGAGACTTTATAATAAACATCATAAGGCGTTTTGGCGCAGTATTTGGTGAAAATCCTGAAAGTACAGGGAGTATCAAGCCGGTTTTAGGATTAAATGTCTTAATGACTTCGTTTCTTTCTCTGGTAGAAAAGCAAGATATAGAAAGAAGAAGTGGTGCTATACCAAAATGAAGAGGAGTTTAAAAACTCCGCCAAACCGCTAAGAATATTGACTCCCCTTCCCCGGTATTGCGACCATAGACATCAACCGAGCCGCCAGCTTGCAGAGAAAAGCCATACGGTACATCGATCACGCCGGAGAGCTGGATTTTCGATAGATCATAATTGGGCGCACTCGGCGGCACGAAGGTAGTGGTTGTGGCATTGCCAAGCCCTATGATGTTGAATGATTGGGCGAGCAGCATCAAGCCATCCTCCGGTTTCACGCCAAGAGTTAGATCCAGGCGAAGTTCATTGGCCGGACCACCGAAACGCTCGCGGTATGCCCCTTCGATATCGGCAAAATAAGGAAGATTATTGAAGTAAGGTAGGTTTTCAAGTGTGCCGCTATTCCCATAAAGCCCACGCAGTTCCAGATCGGATTGGCCATAACCCAGCGCCGCCTGGCTGTGTTTATCGTATGGCCCGGGAATCGTCGCTAATTCCTGCATCGAGAACACATTATAATCATCATGCCAAATGCGCTCGCGTAGGAAAATAGACGTATCAGCCAGCCCGTTCTCACTTGCATTTCCGCCGCTGCCTTTTATTTGTGTAAAATCATACGATGGCTGCAGACCGATTGTGTAAGCTTCTGATAATCCATATTCCGCATAGGCGTCGATTGAATATTTGCTGTACCGGCTGGTCTGATCGACACGGCTTCCATTTTTTGTAAAGAATGAATCGGTGGAATAATAAGTTGCCGTGGTGATAACCTGGCCTTGGCCCTCCGACTGCATCCATGCACCGGCCAATGCACTTTCGTGGCTGGTTAGCAAGATAACGGCAATCAACGCAATGACCCGCTTCATTACTTAACCAATTCCGGGTTATGTTTTTTTAATTGTTCAATAAGTTCTTTAAGCGAATGCGCTTTTTCCTTATTAGCAACCAAGACAGCGTCCTTGGTGGCGATGATTACCAGATTATCGACGCCAAAAGTGGCGATGCTGGGGCCGTTTTCGCTCCGCACATAACAATCATGGCTATCCAACGTATAACAACGCCCAAGCGCCACATTGCCGTTTTTATCCCTGGGAGATACTTGCCAAAGCAAATCCCAGGCGCCGGTATCGCTCCATCCGCAATCGAACTTCACCACCGCTGCACGTTTGGTATGCTCCATCAGGGCATAATCTATCGAAATATCGGCACATTTGGCAAAATCCGTTTCATTCAGCTGAATGAAATCAAAGTCTTTTTTGCTTGCCGAAACTGCCCGCTCGCAAGCTTTCACCAGGGCAGGCTGAATTTTCTGCATTTCTTCTATCAATAAACCTGAGGGAAACATGAACATGCCGCTGTTCCAGAAATATTCGCCCGTAGCGATAAATTTTTTGGCTTTTTTTGCATCCGGTTTTTCAACGAATGATTTGATTTCAAATACGTGTCGGGAACTGGAAATAGATTTTCCACGCCTGATATATCCATAGCCGGTTTCTGGATGCTTAGGCTCTATACCGAAAGCAACCAAATACCCGCCAATCGCCACTTTTGCCGCACGTTCCACGCCATTCAGGAAAGAAGATGAATCCTCAATATAATGATCTATGGGCAAAACCAGCATCAATGCATCGCCGTAACGTTCCCGCATATAGAGTGCCGCTGTGGTAATCGCCGGAGCGGTGTTTCGCGCGCATGGCTCGATGATAATTTCCGGTGATTCAATTCCGCATTTACGCATATGCTCGGCAAGCAAAAATCTATGGGCAGTATTGCCGATTATCAGCGGTGGATGGAAAAGCCTGGGATCAGAGACCCTATTGATGGTATCATGGATGATCGGGATTTCGGAATTGATCAGTCCCAAAAATTGTTTTGGATAGGAATTGCGTGACAACGGCCAGAGCCGTGTTCCCGACCCTCCGGAAAGAATAACTGGCAGGATTTTCCGATTCGACGCCGAGCATTTTGTAATACGAGTCATTGGGAAGCCTACCCAAACACTCTCTTAAAAATCCTATCGATGTTTTTGGTGTGATACTTAAGATCGAACAATGCAGATAATTCCTTCCCAGAAAGATGTCGGGCGATTTCCTTATCCTTCTTTAGAATCGCCAGGAAATCAGCTTTTTCTTTCCATACTTTCATCGCATTCCGCTGCACGATTTTGTATGCATCCTCACGGGCGATGCCTTTCTGTGTAAGAGCAAGCATAACGCGCTGCGAGAAAACCAGTCCGCCCAGTTTTTCCAAATTCGCCTTCATATTTTCTGGATAAACCAACAGGTTCTCGATTATCTCCGCCAGCCGTGTTAGTGCGAAATCTAGTGTTATCGTTGCATCCGGTGCGATTATTCTTTCTACCGAAGAATGCGAAATATCCCGCTCGTGCCATAGCGCGATGTTTTCTAGTGCCGGAATTACCGCCGATCGTACTATCCGTGCCAAGCCGGTCAAATTTTCCGACAAAACTGGATTGCGCTTATGCGGCATCGCCGAACTGCCCTTCTGGCCTGCGGAGAAAAATTCTTCGGCCTCCAGAACTTCCGTGCGCTGCAAATGCCGGATTTCCGTGGTAATCCGCTCGATTGAACCTGCAATAACTCCAAGAGTTGCAAAAAACATTGCATGCCGATCTCGCGGAATTATTTGAGTGGAAACCAACTCTGGTCTGAGTCCTAGTTTTTTTGCCACATATTCTTCAACCCGCGGATCGACATTTGCAAAAGTGCCGACCGCGCCGGAAATAGCGCAGGTAGATATTTCTTCGCGCGCTGCGAGCAGGCGCTTTTTATTACGCTCCCATTCAGCGTAAAACCCAGAGAGTTTTAATCCAAACGTTACCGGTTCGGCGTGGATGCCGTGACTGCGGCCTATTGTAATAAAATCCTTTGTTTCAAATGCGCGCCTTTTTAAAGCACCAAGCAGCTGGTCGATGTCTTTCAATAATATCTCCGAAGCCTGGCGGAGCTGCATGGAAAGGCAGGTATCAAGCACGTCCGAACTCGTCATCCCCTGGTGCATAAACCGCGCATCCGGCCCGATATGCTCAGCGAGATTAGTTAAAAACGCGATGACGTCGTGCTTGGTGGTTTTTTCGATTTCGTCGATACGTTTCGCGTCAAACTTGCCTTTTTTCCAGATATTTTTTGCCGCCGATTTGGGAATCATCCCGATTTCGGCCATCGCATCCGCTGCATGCGCCTCGATTTCGAACCAAATCCGGTAGCGGTTTTCCTCACTCCAAATCGCAACCATTTTCGGGCGTGAATAGCGTGAAATCATTTTCGGTTCTTGTTATCTTCTATGGCAGCTAGGGCAACTTTTCTGAAATTCAGTGGGTCTTGGACAGTGCTTAGTGCTTCCGAGCCGCCGCCGGTGCCATGCACAATCAAAGTTCCATAGTCCAACATCCGGCCCCAGACAGTCTGTTCCAGCAATATGCTTTCTATACGGTCGAGCGCCATATCCAGCGCCTCGCGCGCAAACCAGCCGACTTTTACAATCACCCGCCGGTTGGTGACAGCGAATTCGGTATTCTGCCGCTGGATATAGGATTTCAGCAGCATCAGCAGGCCAAGCAGAGCTAGGGTTAGCGAAAGATTGCTACGTGTTACCAGGTAAAAAGCCGCGGCGGTGAGGAGGAAAATAAACCCTGGAGCATATATTATCCAATGCAGCCTGCCGCGATGCAGCAATTTCTCGCCGGGGAGGAGGTTTTGTTCGACATAACTCATATTTTTTTTCGCCTGTTTTTTAGTGAATTTAATTTATTTCGGTCCGAGCATGTCTTCAGGCCGAACCCATTCATCGAATTGCTTTTCGGTCAGCAGTCCCAGCGCGAGCGCGGCTTGTTTCAATGAAGTACCTTCCTTATAAGCTTTTTTGGCGATTTTCGCGGCGTTATCATAGCCAATATGGGGGTTCAACGCCGTCACCAGCATCAGTGATTCATCACGTAATTTCTCAATCCGCGGCACATCCGCCTCAATTCCCACAACGCAATTATCAGTAAAACTAACCGCTGCATCAGCCAACAATTTTATCGATTGTAGCACGTTATAAATTATCACGGGCTTAAAAACATTCAGCTCGAAATGGCCGTTGCTTCCGGCAATCGAAACCGTAACATTATTCCCTATCACTTGCGCACAAACCATGGTGAGCGCTTCACATTGCGTGGGGTTCACCTTACCAGGCATGATCGACGATCCTGGCTCGTTTTCCGGCAATTTTAACTCGCCGAATCCACAGCGCGGGCCGGA
>JABDBP010000039.1 GCA_013288565.1 Alphaproteobacteria bacterium
CTTACCCATCTTGTGAATTCACCCATGATATGGATGGTGGTTGCCGGTGTTTTTGCGCTGATTTCGTTGATTCTATCATATTTTCTTTTCTTCCATAACCAGATTTCTGACATAGCTTCTATCGGTGTTTCCTCGCTGCGGTTAGGTGGCGAAAATCAACTACTGGCTGAGCAGAACCAGACGTTACGTGCGTTGGTCGATAACTGTCCGTTTCCTGCCTGGAAACGGGATGAGAATCAGCAAATCTCCTATTTCAACTCCGCCTATGGAAAAATTGCTGTAGGAGAATTGCACAGTCAGGCGAAAGCGCTTGCAAAATCGGCGCTAGAATCATCGTCACCGGTCATGGCGTGCCATCATATCGTCGTGGGTGGCGAGCGGGCGCTATACGAATTTATCGAAATCCCGGCAGAGTATGGGACGGTTGGCTATGCTATCGACATAACTCAGCAGGAAAAAATCCAGAACCAACTAAACGAACAGATATCTACGCAATCTGATCTACTCGAGAATTCCGCCAGCGCGATCGCGATTTTTGGGCCGGATACGCGAGTAAAATTTTTCAATAATTCCTTCCTGCATCTCTGGAAATTGGAGGAACGTTGGATGGGTGGCTATCCAACCTTCGGCGAATTGTTGGAAACACTACGGGAAAAAAGAAAGCTGCCGGAACAAGCAAACTTCCGCTCTTTCAAAGAGGAACATTTAAAACTTTTTACCAACCTTCTCGAACCGACAGAGGAGTTTTTCTACCTTCCGGACGGCCGTACCATCCGCGCATTATTTATTCCGCATGCCACCGGCGGATTGATCCTTTCCTGCGAAGACATAACTGATCGCCTGGCGCTTGAGCGTTCGTTCAATACGCTGATGGTGGTGAAAAAAACTACGCTGGACAATCTTTACGAGGGTGTCGCGGTTTTCGGCGAGGACGGGCGAATAAAACTTTCTAACCCGATGTATGCAAAAATCTGGGGATTAGATCAGGATTGGCTAAATACCGGTCCACATATCTCGGAAATCCTCGAAAAAACTAAGACATTATACGATTACGGTGGAAATTGGGCGGCGACCAAAGAGCGGATAATTTCGCATACGGTAAACCGGATGCCGACTATTCAAAAACTGGAAAGACCAGATGGAATGGTGTTGAACTGGATGTCCGTCCCGCTGCCGGACGGCGCGAGCTTGATGACTTACGACGACATCACCGATTCCTCGCTGGTAGAAAAATCCCTGCGCGAAAGAAACGATGCCTTGGAGCAGGCTGATATATTGAAGAGCCGGTTTTTGGCTAACGTTTCCTACGAGCTACGCTCGCCACTAACTACCATCAAGGGTTTCACCGAAATGCTGTTGAATAAAAAATATTGCCATGAAACCACGGCGAAACAGAAAGATTATTTGAACGCTATCGACTCCGCCTCCAACGATCTGACTATGCTGATAAGCAGCATTTTGGACATAGCATCTATTGAAGCCGGATACATGAAACTCATCGTCGAGGAATTTGATCTTTATCAAATGCTAATGGAATTATTCGAAGCCATACATTTGAAAATCAGCCAAAGCGGGCTTATAATGCGCTTCGATTGTCCGCCGGACATTGGCCGCATAAGCGGTGATAATACACGCCTGAAACAAGCGGTTACCAGTATCATTTCTAACTCCATGAAATACAGTAAACGCGGTGGAAACATTTCGCTTTCGGCTCGTGCAGGGAGCGACGATGAGGTAGTAATCATCATAGAAGACGATGGTGTAGGAATGCAGGGTAACGCACTTGTCGATACGAAAAATCCGCTAAAAACGGCTAAAGAGCGGGCAATTTATGAATCCAGCGCAGGTTTAAGCCTTTCCATCGCCAGGAGCTTGATTGAGTTGCACGGTGGCAAATTTACTATTATATCGGGGCTTAATTTTGGCAATAGGGTAATCTGCACATTCAAGAGAAAACTAAAAAATGTATAATATGGATTTGGCAGATTTACGAGCAACGGAGCGGCTTGCATCCATGATTGCTGAGGAAGTGGAGACCGGCGACGTCATTTTACTCAAAGGCGAACTGGGAACCGGGAAAACTGCTTTCGCCAAGGCTTTTGTCAATAGTTTTTTTGCTGAAAGAATAGAAGTTCCAAGCCCTACATTTGGCTTGGTTCAGGTTTTTTCCGCACCAGAATTTTCTATTTCGCACTACGATCTTTATCGAATTAAGAATCCAAATGAACTCGCTGAACTCGGCCTTGAGGAAGCATTTTTGAGCGGTGTGACGCTGATCGAATGGCCAGAGATAATCGGGCCGCTGCTTCCGAAAAATCGTATTGAAATCAGTCTTGCATATGGAGAAAACAAAGAAAATCGGGTAGCTTCGCTGATTACACATGGCTCGTGTCAACAAAGACTGAGAGAAATATTCTCATGCGTGAAACCTTAATCCAGCAATTCCTGGAAAAATCCGGGCTGGGCTCTGCCCAAAGAATCGCTCTGCCCGGCGATGCCTCATTCCGCCATTATGAAAGAATTAAAAACGACGGCGAAAGCTTCATATTGATGAATGCACCACCGCCAATGGAGGCTGTTCGCCCATTCGTAAAAGCCGCACTTTTCCTAGAAAAAAATGGGTTCAGTGCGCCGCATATATTCATCGCTGATGAAGAGAACGGCTTCCTGTTGCTCGAAGATTTCGGCGATGATTTATATACCGCCATCCTAGATGGAAACCATGCTTCAAGCCTAGAGAGTGAGATATACCGTCGCGCTGTTGAAGCGCTTGCTGCCCTGCATCAAATCACACCTCCGGATTTTTCCGTATATAGCGACGCCATGCTTCTGCGTGAGGCTAAGCTTTTCACTGATTGGTATTTACCGTATGCCGAGATAGAACTTGGCGAAAAAGCTAAGGTAGAATATGAGGAAATATTGCTCACGCTTTTCGCCTCTTTAAAAAAACAAAATCCGGTGTTAGTTTTGCGTGATTATCACGCCGATAATCTTATCTATTTGCCGGAACGTGAAGGATATAAGAAAGTCGGGCTGCTGGATTTTCAGGATGCCGTTATCGGCTCACCTGTCTACGATCTGGTATCATTGCTAGAGGATGCACGCCGCGATGTAGCGCCCGCGCTCCGCGAAAAAATTTTTGATTATTACCTTTCCCTGAACCAGGATATTGATAAGGAAATATTCCACACCTGCTACTCCATCCTTGGCGCGCAGCGCAACCTGAAAATAATCGGAATATTCACGCGCCTGACGGTCCGTGATGGCAAGCGACGCTATCTTTATTTTCTGCCCCGGGTCTGGAAGCATCTGGAAAATGATTTACAAAATCCCTTCCTGGCACCGCTGAAAGCATGGCTGGATGAAAACATACCAGCCGGAAGAATGCGGCATGAACATAGATAGAGCGATGGTTTTCGCGGCGGGAACTGGCGCGCGCATGCGCCCCCTCACCCTTGAAATTCCCAAGCCGCTCATAAAAATCGCCGGAAAGCCACTGATCGATTATACATTAGATATGTTGAGCACCGCCGGCGTTGCGGAAGCGGTGGTGAATACCCATCACAAGGCGATGATGATCGAGGAATATCTGCGCGCACGCACCTCACCACAAATTTCCATTTCGTATGAGCCGGAACTGCTGGAAACTGGCGGCGGAGTTTTACACGCGTTGGGGAAGCTCGGTAATAAACCATTCTTCTGCTGCAATACTGATACAATCCTGCTCGATGAAAAATCCAATTCATTGCAAAAATTAATGAAAAAATGGGACGGGGAAAAAATGGACATGCTGCTATTGTTGCAGCCGCAAGAAAAAGCATTTGGATATGCGGGAAATGGGGATTTCTTTATTGGCCCTGATGGTAAACTGCCTCCATTGGAAAAATCTAGGGTTTCGCCTTTTATTTTTTCCGGTATACAACTCATTTCTCCCCAGTTATTTACGAGAGAGCATCCAAAAGGTCCTTTTTCTCTTAACTATTTTTACAAAAGCGATATCCAGCCGGATGGATTTTTAAATAGGATCTACGGCCTGGTGCATGATGGCGGCTGGCTTCACATTGGCACGCCGGAAATTATCGCGGAGGCAGAAAAAATACTAGGCAGCGGCCATTTCGGCGCGTGATGTTCGGCCATTTCCTCCGGCGCCGAGAATCGTAATCTTGTCGTATTCCTTCCATGCGATACTGTCGTAGGCACCGCATCTTTTGCAAGTGATATCCCATTTTGCCGCCGGGCTGTTGCAGGCATCGCAAACCCATGCCGGATCACCACCAACATATTCGGCTTTTTTGAGGAG
>JABDBP010000040.1:0-3786 GCA_013288565.1 Alphaproteobacteria bacterium
GGGTTCCCCCGGCAGCCTTGGCCAAAAGCCTGCTCATCATGCCGACCGGCCTCAGATGTTTCAGCATGTACTCCCCGGTAACCTTATCGATGATACGGCCGTGCCAGGAGATTCCTTCCGCTACAAAGCTTGGTCCGTCACTCTGTATATCACTGCGGTTGGCTTGCAAAAACCGCTCCATATGCTGGAACACTTTCGTCGAGGATTCACCCCAATGGTAAAGCGCCACCCGATCGCCTAGTTGCGGCACATCATATTCAGGAATGGGAAGGACGTTACTGAAACAAATCTATTCGGTAAAAATAAAAGTAAGGAAAGGATGAAGCCATGGAACCTGGTAGGCCTGAAAAATGATTTAGGAGTTGCAATTCGCGGGGCATTGGGAGCGATGTTTATTTTGACCGGCGGCGGCAGGGGTGAAGCAGAGATAAATAGTGAGATGTGGAAAAATGTCGGCAAAAGCACCGGCTTTGGAGTGGCCGCAGGAGGAGTAGCAGGAGGCGCGCTTTGGGTTGGTTTGGCAAATGCCGGAGCATTAGCGGCAACTTTAGGGCTCGCTACCGTCGCTACTGCCGGGATAGCGGCAACTGGAGTGCTTGCAATTCCGGCGATGTTCTTTGCCGGAAAAGCGCTGCTGAACTTCCTGCAAAAGAAAGCCAATACCGTAGGAGAAGATTATGCAAACCACCAGTTCCATAAATTTAATGATTTCAAAGAAATACATCTGAGGGTATTTAACAAAGATACGGTAAAGTTCAAAGATTCGCGTTTGAGGTTCGGAGTGGAAAATCCCAAGGGACACAGTGGGCGTTCTCTTGTCGGATGATCGCATACCAAAACCGCTGCTTGAAAAAGCCGATAAAGACGTGGCGATCATCACTCTTATCGGCGGCGGCGATCCTAATGGCCAGAGTTTCTGGGCCTATATAGCAATTCCGCCCTCTGACTATCAAAAATTATTGGATGGCGAAATTGATAGAACATCTAATTTGGAATCTATAGGCACAGTGCTTTGTTCCGGGCCGGGACGAGAACCGCCCGAAGATATAAAAATATGGATGGAGTCGCAATATGGGGTGAACCACAACTTGCTAGAAGATATAGAAAAGTCACTTAAGAATAAATCGGATAAATAATAGATAGGCTGGGCGCCTATACCTCTTCCATCAGCTCCGGCTCTTTATTCCCTGAAAGTATTGACCTCGCCGTCGCATAATCCAGCATCCCTTCCCATTTCGCTATTAATATCGTCGCGACGCCATTGCCGATCAGGTTGGTGATAACGCGGCCGGGCGCCATTATCCGGTCGATGGAGAATAACAGCGCCAGCACCACCGCCAGTTTTTCCTCCGGGAAAATCTTCATTGCGTTCAGAGTCCCCGAAAGAATGATGAAGGCCGTTCCATAAACCGCGGCGGTGCCTTTGGAGGTAATCATCAGAAGCCCTAAAATTGTCGCCTCTTGCCCCAGGGTTAAATCTACGCCCGTCGCATAAGCCGAGAATATCGCCGCCAGCGCCAGGTAAAGCCCGGTTCCGGTCAGATTGAAGGAATAGCCGGTCGGCACCACCATGCCCACCACTTCCTTCGGGCAGCCGAGTGCCATAAGCTTGTCCATCAGGCGCGGCAACACGGTTTCGCTGGATGCCGTGCCAAAACAGATCATTATTTCCTCGGCCAAGTAGCGTATGAATTGCCATAGGCTTAGTTTACAATAAAACCGCATGGTCGCGCCCAGCACTAATATTACGAAAACGATGCAGGCCGAGAAGAAAACGGCAATCAGCAAGCCTAAGTTCTGTAGCGAGGCCACGCCGAACTTGCTTACCGAATAGGCCATCGCCCCGAAAACGCCTATGGGAGCGAGTTTAACTATAAGCCCGATTATGTTGAATACGGTGTTGGAAAATAGCCCGACGGCGCGGACGATTTTCCCGCCGCTGCCATTCATCATGGTTAGCCCTGCTGAGAATAGCAGCGCCGTCAGAACCACCTGCAATATCTGCCCATCGGTGAAAGCGCTGAAAAATGTATGCGGGATGATGTTCATTATGAACTCGATCAGAGTGGTATGGACTTCTCCCGAAGTTGGTAAAATCCCAGACGGCATTGCTATCTTGGTCAAAGCTATATTGGGATGCGAAAGGAACAGGTGCGCGGTTACTGCCCCCATTACCAACACCACCACCGTCAATATTTCAAAATAAAGCAGCGCCTTGATGCCAACGCGTCCCGCATGTTTGAGGCTATCCATCCCGGCGATGCCGCCGACGATGGTGCAAAAGATGATCGGCCCGATCATCATGCGTATGAGCGCAATGAACCCATCGCCGAGCGGCTTTAAGGAAGCGGCCTCAGCCGGAAAGAAATGGCCTATGAATATCCCAAGTACAGCCGCCATGGCTACTTGCAGGAAAAGGTCTTTGTAAAAGGGTTTCTTTGCGGATTTGGACATTAGTAAGGGTTTTATTGCAAGGAAACCGGCCAATATAGAACCGGACGCTACAATTGCAAGGGTTATTGAATGATGGTGGTTAGCCCTTCAGATAATGGGTTATTATTCTTGCCATCGATCCTGCCCCATAGTCCGGTTCCGCGCTTCTCGTTAAAGATTTTACGGTTTAAAATCCAGGCTGCAGATCAGTTCCGCTGGTTTCCTCGTATCTTCCGCGCGCGCTGTTTACACGCCTGATTAACAGAGGGTTTGCTATAATGGATTCTCTCAGTCCGGGGTAACGTTTTTCATTAAAGGCTTCCGGGTGCAGTGCCTTCAATCCATCAAGCCAGATTGATGGGGCTATGTCTGGAGTTGGCTTGCGATACTCATGATCTGCCGGTGAAACCAGCCTGCGCCTGAATGGTTTCGTCACAAGCTCAACAAAACTTTCAACAGTGGTAAGCGAAATGACGTCCTGCGTTCTTGTACCATCTAGATAATGCAAACATTCAACTTCTTCCTGTGCCAGATTCAAGCAGCCATATCTTTCTTTTCCGGGCATGGGTGCAAAAATGGTTTTAAGAGCACTATGGCATACTCTGAAAATCTCTCCTTCCATTACCTTCGCTTCTATTTGTGGGTAAAGCAAGCAGGAAACCTGAGGTTTTATGTCTCTCAGGAAAACGTCCCGGTTTTCCGGGCTGTCTTCAAAAGGCACCAACAGGTCATTTCGCATTTCCGGGCTCCATACCCTCCAGGCCCCCATTCCGACGAGAGCAAGTACTCTGATCGCGCTTATGTCGTTATACGGAGAATCTCTATTCAGATCGATAATTGGCCTCTTATTACCCTGATAATATCCGCTGAGTACATCATACATATCAAGAATATCGCTCGGTTTAACGATCTCTCCAGGTTTTTTGGTAGTTTGATATTCCACATCCGGGTCCGCGAGATATTTTTTGGCCTGGCTCATATTGCGGAGCAATTTGTTTACATAGAACGGGATGCGGTGCTCGCGTTTTATATGAACACGGTCACGATGCTCCCCATTCATCGGATAAAGATCAATTGGTGGTAGAAGGAAAGGATGTTTGGATCTTTCCGGGCTGATTTGCAGTAAAAAGCGGATTGGAATATTCCTTATGTATTTTTTTTTTTGATATCGTCGTATTTCGGCTGTTGTTGATCCAACGGACGATCTCTGAGCGCGTGATGAATCTGCTCCGGCGTAAATTCCATGGAAATAAAGAAAGGGCGACCTTCATTGCCCCTATCGGCGCAACCGCTAAAAAGTCCCGGCGGATATTTGTATAATTCGTCATATGGGATCGGGGTTTTAAGGAGCGT
>JABDBP010000040.1:3796-3979 GCA_013288565.1 Alphaproteobacteria bacterium
AGCGTATCAATAAAATGGGCACCTTTCCTTAAATCGGAGGCTTTTACTTCTTCCCGCAAAAAACAGATATCGAACCGTCCCCTCATGGCTCCTTGTTGCAATAGATGGCCGACATTTTGATCGAAATATGCCGGAAATTCTATATCGCTTACCCCGGTTGTATCATACACCGTATAATCAAAA
>JABDBP010000041.1 GCA_013288565.1 Alphaproteobacteria bacterium
GCTTTTAAATCATGACAAAAAAACTCCATTAACCACAAACCTCCTGATTTTTTCGAGTCTAGCGATAATTTACGCTCTGGTTTCCCCATTCGTTTCCGGGTTAATCGAAACCAAGGGCATGGGCTTTAAGGAGATACTGAAGTATAACTGGTCGTCCGGCGAATCATTGTTTGGCGCCCCGCTAAAAATCGCCTGCCGCATCCTATTCCCGCTCGCTCTGGTTTTTACGTTTCTTGCCGAAACCGAGCCTGGAAAATTGGCCCAGCAACTCTTAAAAAAACACCGTGAATTTTTGCGGATTTTTCTTCCAGGTCTTGCCACCGCAATCTTTCTCGCGGCATCATATTCTGGAATTTCCTGGGTTTTGCTACTGATAAAAATCCTGCCCCTGACACTAATAACCCTTGCCGTTGCAGTTTATATAAGGACGCAGGAAATCCCGAAACTCCCGAAAATACGGCAGTTCAGAAACCTACTACTGCTACCACAACGGCAGGAAATCGGTGATGTGGTAATCCGGGCAGCAGAAATAATGGCACCATTCACCATCGCGATGGCGCTGCTGGGCTTAAGCCTTGGCTCGCTTTCCATTTCCGGGCTTGCGCCGTTGATCAGCTATGCACTGGAAAGCTTCTGCAAAAGCAGTCTGACCGCCGGAATAATTCTCTCGCTAGCGGGAATTTTCCTCCTGGAGATTTTTCTAAGGAATGTCATTTTTACTTTCGCCCTGTCTTCAATACTGCTTGCCCCAGCGCTAAAAGATTTGTCTGAGCAGAACAGTTTTTTCCTGGATATTACCACCATAAATATTTTTCTCCTCTATACAAGCGCTATCGTATCCGGGCTGTTGCCTAGAATGAAATTCCGGCTTATAAAAACTGGCAATAAGCATTCGTTGAACATCGGAATCGCCGCAGAAAGCCTGAAACATCTCATGATTTTCACTGTACTGGCGATTATGATAATCCTCGATCAAAACCTGGTTTCGCTGGATCATTTCCCACGTGCAGCAATTTTCCTCCTGCGGATTTCAGCCGGAATCCTGATTATCGCTGCATGCGCAAAAGGAAAATTATTCACAAAAATTTCCTGGCGCCAAACTTTTCTGGTTATTATTATCGCCTGCACAGTACTATACCCGAAAGCCTGGATAAACCTGTTTTACCCGGCCTACCGAATTTACAGCGGCGATAAAATTTTTGAGGTTTCCGAAAATATTGAGCCGGGTCGCAAGATAAAAATACTCACAGAAGGAATGGATGAACTCGGCGCCATCAGGGAATATGTTTTTCTGTTGCCACTTGGGGATGGAAAATCGGGCGAGGAGAAATTGAAAAACAGCGGGCTTTATTTGAAAACTAGGAAAGGTTTTGCAGAAATAAAAAAAGTTGCTTCGGAAAGTGCCGCTGAGGATTTGGGACTCGATCCGGAATTCACCATAAAAAACGTTGGCGTGCGGCAGCACCAGCCGAATCAATATCTGCCGCTAATCCCCGCTTTCCTGGCCTTTACCGCGATAACAGGCCTTGAATGGCGGCGCAAGAAACTTGCTAAAGCTTGAGTCCTGGCTATTATGTCCGGCATGAAATTTCCCATCACCCTCATTTCACAACAGACAAAATTTGATTTCATCTCTAAGCGCTGGCTCGGATTCGCATTCAGCCTAGCGCTTATAGTCGGCACTTTCATATTGTTGGCGGTACGTGGGCTTAATTACGGCATCGATTTTTCCGGTGGAATATTGATGGAAGTGAAAACCGCCGGGACTTCCGATATTGCGCAGTTCCGCAGTGCCCTGGATAAGGCCGGAATAAAGGGTGCCAGCTTACAAAACATCGGCGGCAGCGCTTCTATATTAATCCGGTTCCAGGCCCGACCTGAAGAAAACCAACAGGAAAAAATAAACGAGGTAAAAAATGTTCTAAACGCGAGTTTCCCCGGGCTGGAATACCGTAAGGTTGATTTCGTGGGGCCGCAGGTCGGCGGTGAATTGGCGCGGCGCGGGTTTTACGCGGTAGCAGCGGCGATGCTTGCCATTATGGTTTATCTCTGGTTCCGGTTTGATTGGCAATTCGGCCTGGGCGGGGTGGTCGCGCTGTTCCATGACGTAATCGCCACCATCGGGTTCTATGCCGTCACTCGCCTGGAATTCGACCTCACCACCATCGCGGCACTGCTCACCATCATCGGCTATTCGATCAACGATTCGGTGGTGATTTATGACCGCATCCGCGAAAATATCCGGAAATACAAGAAAAAATCATTGCCGGAATTGATAAATCTAAGCGTCAATGAAACACTCTCGCGCACGGTTTTGACCGCCGGAACGGTTTTTGTCGCCTGCCTGGCGCTTGGATTATTCGGCGGGGAAGTGTTGAAAAGTTTCAGCTTTGGCATGCTGTTCGGGATCATCGTTGGTACCTACTCATCGGTCTACATTTCTGCGCCAGTGCTGCTTTATACCAATGTTAGAAAAGAATCAGAATGAACCTCTCAAAATATTTCATAAAAAAACCAATCGCCGAGCTGCATGAGGAAATTCCAACCGAGCATTCGCTGAAACGCGTGCTCGGGCCATTAAATTTGGTCAGCCTTGGCGTTGGCTCGATCATCGGCGCCGGAATTTTCGTGCTGACCGGCACCGCCGCCGCTACCCATGCCGGTCCAGCTATCGTGCTTTCGTTCATCCTTGGCGGCATAGTCTGCGCGTTCGCCGGACTCTGCTATTCCGAATTGGCGAGCCTCATTCCGATTTCCGGTAGCGCCTATAGTTACGCCTATGCAACGCTCGGCGAGCTAATCGCCTGGATAATCGGCTGGGATTTGATACTCGAATACACGCTTGGGTCAGCCACCGTCGCCGTCGGCTGGAGCGGATACGTGGTAAGTCTACTCAAAGATTTGCACCTGGTAATCCCGCCGCAATTCACCGCACCACTCGGTACAAAATTGGCAAGCGGCGCAACCGCATTGTTCAACCTACCAGCATTCTTGATCGTCATGGCGATAACCGTGTTACTGGTTATCGGCATCAGGGAATCGGCGAAGTTCAACAACGCAATTGTCTTCGTGAAACTGCTGGTGATTTTCGCATTTCTGTTCTTCGGCGTTTCGCACATTGATGTTACCAACTGGCATCCTTTCATCCCACAAAACACTGGTAAAATGGGAAATTTTGGGCCAAGCGGCGTGGTAACTGGCGCTGCTGTTGTGTTCTTTTCCTATATCGGGTTCGACGCCGTTTCCACCGCCGCGCAGGAGGCTAAAAATCCGCGCCGCGATATGGCAATCGGCATTTTAGGTTCGCTGTTTTTCTGCACGTTTTTATATATTCTGGTCTCGGGCACGTTGACCGGTGTCGTCAATTACCGCGATTTGAACGTGCCCGATCCAATTGCCGTCGGTGTAAATAAAATCGGCATGCCATGGTTGGCATTGGTAGTAAAAGTCGGCGCGATTCTGGGCTTGAGCTCGGTGATATTGGTTTTGTTCTACGGCCAGACGCGCGTTTCCTATGCTATGGCGCTGGATGGGCTAATGCCTAAATTCTTGGGCAAAGTACACAAGCGGTTCCACACGCCATATATAACGACGATAATTTTTGGGTTTTTAATCGCACTTGCCGCCGCCGTTACTCCCATCGGAAAACTCGGAGAAATGGTGAGCATCGGAACATTATTCGCCTTCATTATCGTCTGCGCCGGCGTGATTTATTTACGAATTAAACAGCCGG
>JABDBP010000042.1 GCA_013288565.1 Alphaproteobacteria bacterium
ACAAAAAAGGAACTGCTAGCAACGTTCGAGAAGCACGGGATAAAAAGGCTGGATCCTATAGGAGAAAAATTCGACCATAATTTCCATCAGGCAGTGACGGAAGTGGAGTCGGAGCAACCGCCGGGAACGATAGCAAGTGTCATGCAGGCGGGATACACCATACGCGATCGGCTGCTCCGCCCTGCAATGGTCGCGGTGGCGAAGAAAACTAATACTTAATTCCGCATCCACTGAAACTCCGGCATTCCTTCAACAAGCTGCCAGTGGCAAACCCAATACGGGTTTCACCGTCGCCTTTTACCGGCAGCAACAACTCGTCGTCACTAATATAAGCGTTGATGACCGGGTTTTCCGTTGGCAAATCGCGGATTTCGTTTTTCGTATATCCGGCAACCGGGTTATCGATGAAACCAATGTGAATAACGCTGATTTTGTTACCGCCGAGTTTCAACATTTCCCGGCCATAAACGGTGAATTCCAGGTTGGAGCGGCGCCGCCCGTCATACATGGGGATGGTGAAATTGGATTTGCCTTTTTCGAGCTGGCCGGAATCGCGCATTTGCCTTAATTTTTCCCGCGCCAGCAGCGCCGCCGAAAGCGGGTCATATGCACCGTTCTTCAGGCTTTTTGCTACTTCTGGTCTTTTGTTGCGGTCTTCCAGCGGATTATTTTGCTCGGATGTCACTTGCCCGCCGGAGCCATATTTTATCTCGATATGCCGAGGTTTTTTCTTGAGTTCAAAATTGGTTTTGAACGAAACCGGTGATATTTTTTCAGCGATAAGAGTCGCATTGCTGGCTGTATCGCTGGAATAACCGGAAATGATGGCAGCAATATTTTTTGATTTGATATGCGCCTCGATATGGAAATCATTCCCCTGCCGCTTAATTTTTATCACTAATTCGCCAACATCCACACCCTGCCAATACACCGGATAAGCCCTTACGTTCTCCATATCCTCAGACATAGCGGCCAACGGAAAAACCAATAGGAATGCGAAAACCAGCAGATTTCTCATCTCAATTGAAATAGCGAACCGGAGATATTATTGCAAGTCGATGGTTGATTAATTCCGCCGATAACGCTACCTTCCGCCGCATGTCGAAGATAGAGTATGTAGCGCTTTTTCTTTCCTGTTTCGCCCTTTCTGGCGTTGGCACCGGGATTGTCCTGAAATCCCTGCAACGGAAAAAAATAATGGATGTGCCAAATAGCCGCAGTAATCACGCTAGCCCGGTGCCGCGCGGCGGTGGTCTGGCAGTGATTTTTGCAATTCTCTGCGGTTGGTTTTATCTCTCATTCACCGTAAACCATGATTTCCTCTATATCTGGCCAATCTTTGCCGGAACGCTGCTGTTAGCGGCAATTTCCTGGATTGATTGGCCATCCCTCCCCTACTCTGGCTGCCAATCGCAATTTCCTGGATATGGTTCGTTAATCTCTATAATTTTATGGATGGAATCGACGGAATCACTGGTGGTGAAAGCGTTATGGTCGCTGCCGGAATTGCGTTGGTTGCGGTGTTGGATTATCATATGCCGCAAGAAATCGGGTTTTACGCCTCGATTATAGTAGCCGCTAGCCTTGGCTTCCTCATCTGGAACTGGCATCCGGCAAGTATATTCCTAGGCGATATCGGTAGCGTAACACTAGGGTTCATCCTAGGCTGGCTGCTCCTGGAAATCGGCTTACGCGGACATTGGGTTGAGGCGCTACTGCTCCCGGCCTATTACTTGGCCGATAGCGGATATACGATAATGCAAAGGTTGTTTAATGGCGAAAAAATCTGGCAGGCGCATTCCGAGCATTTTTACCAGCGGGCGGTACGAGGTGGGGAAACCCACGCACAGGTGGTGAAAATTATTTTAGCGCTGGATGCGCTGCTTATCGGCCTCACAGCAGCAGCGGTTTTCCATCCGGATTACAAATTATTGTTCCTCGCCGCTGGATACGGTTTGACCGCTCTGGTTTTGCTATATTTCCAAAAAAGCGCCACATGAAAAAAACCATCAGGAAATTCAAGAAATTCGTGATAAACCGCGCTTATATAGCCATCCTGCATGACGCAGCGATGGCGGCCATCAGCTTTTTCTTGAGCCTCTACCTCCGACTCGGTAGCGATTTTTCCGAAGCCCGGAATTTTCTGGTTCCCGGTGCCACTATATTCACTCTGGTATGCGTTGCGGTTTTTGCGTTTTTCCGGCTATACCGCATTTCCTGGCGCTATGCCTCTTCTGCCGATTTGATAACGCTAACCAAGGCGGTGACGGTTGCGATATTACTGTTCCTGCCAATGATGTTCCTCACCAACCGGTTGGAAGGAATGCCGCGCTCGATGCTGGCGATAAACTGGTTCGTGCTGCTGGCATTGGTTGGCGCACCCAGGTTTTTATACCGTGCAATCCGGGAAAAAAATCTTGGTTTTTTGCGTGCTGGAGACGAAAAAAAAATCCCGGTACTGCTGATCGGCATCAATCAATATAGCGAATTTTTCCTGCGCGAAAATGCCTCCTATTTCGTTATCGGCATCATTGATGAAGACCGGCGCAAAATCGGCAATGTTATACATAACGTTCCGGTTTTAGGGAATTTACGCGCACTGCCGCGCATCTTGAAAAAGCTGCATGGCGGACTGAAATCCCCACGCAAAATCATCATCGCGCCGGATTATTTGAGCGGCCTCGCGGTAAAATACGTCCTAAAAATCTGCGATAGGCACGGATGCACGATGGCCCGTCTACCGCGCATTTCCGAGTTCACGGATAATATCGGGCATAAAATAGAAATGCAGCCGATTGTGGTTGAGGATTTGCTCGGTCGGACGCAAACTGTGCAGGGCGGCGAAGCAATGCGGCGGCTGATCGAAGGAAAAACCATATTGCTGACCGGTGCTGGCGGATCAATCGGCAGCGAACTCACCCGCCAGAT